>JAILCQ010000029.1 GCA_024679955.1 Bacillota bacterium
AGCGGATTATATTGACTACTACAATAACGAGCGCATCCAGGCAAAAACAAAATGGATGCCACCTGTAAAGTACAGAATGGCATCCACCTGTTGAGCCTCGGTCATAAATCAATGTGTCCAGGAAACTGGGTACATATCAGATCGCCTCCCGGTTTTTCTATAGACAGATATAAAGAAGGGAATATCCCTCCGCCGCTTACGGCCGGGGCGTACAGTTTCGAAAAGCGGAGGGGCTTTTGCTGCCCCAAAACAGATAATAGGCGGCGGCCAGGATGGTGGTCAGGCACAGCGCCAGGTACATATGGGCGTAGCTGCCGAAGGCGTCCACCAGCAGGCCGGCCAGGATGCCGCCGCAGCCGATGCCCAAATCGAAGGCGCATAGATAAGTGGAAGTGGCTGCCCCCCGTTTATCCGCCGGGGCAGTGCGCAACGCCATAGCCTGCATGGCCGGGGTGATCATGCCAAAGCCCATGCCGTACAGCACAGCGGCCCCGTAAAAGGCCAGGGGATGGGGATATAAGCCCAGCAGGACGGTGGATAGACCGATGCAGCTGGCGGAGGCGTATACAGCGCTTTTTTCCCCGTTACGGTCGCTGATCTTGCCGGTGCTGACCCGCATCAGGATGGTGGCGGCCGCCATAAACATAAAAAAGCCGCCGCCGTCGCCCAGCCCATTATCTCTGGCATATAAGGCGATAAAGGTCATGATGGCCCCATGGGGGATCAAGCAGAAAAAGATAATGATGGAAGCCGGCAGGGCCTCCTTGGCGAAAAGGCTGCGGACAAAGGCGGCCAAACCGCTTTTTGATGGAGCGGCAGCCGGCGGCGGGGCTTGCTTGCCGACGCCATAGACAAAAGCCAGGCCTATGGCCGCCGCCGACATACCGGCGGCCAACAGGAACATGGCGGTAAAGCCCCAACGGTTCATCACCGACAAGCCCAAAGCCGGCGATACGGACATGGAAAGCGCGGCGGTGACGCCGAAATAGCCCATGCCTTCGCTGAAACGTTTGCGGGGGATGATGCCCACCACCTCGCTGTTGACGGCGGTGGAGGACATGGACCAAAAAACGCCGTGCAGCAAGCGCAGCATCAACAGCAGGGCGATGATCCGTATGGAGATATAGGACAGCGGCAGCGCCAGCATGCCGGCGAGGCCGATGAAAAACGTCATCTTTTTGCTGTGCCGGTCAAATAAGCGGCCGGCAAAGGGGCGGGTGGCCAGGGCGGCGATAGAAAACATGCCCGAAGCCAGGCCGGCGACTGCGTCGTTGCCGCCCAAGTCTTTGATAAAAAAGGAGAAGGTGGCGACTTGCATATGAAAGCTGATGAATTGGCACAGGTTCATCAAAAACAGCACAACAAAGGATTTGTGCCATAATTTTTCTTGCGGCGAGGCGATCCGGTTCATTGAGTAGGACTCCGTTTGCTTATAAAGTGGCGGCCGGGAATGACCGCTGCAGTGGTTTTGGCCTTCCATATGTATTTCATAAGGCTGGATGCTAGGCGTTTACGGGGCTGCGCTGTGCTTTTTGGCCATGATCAAACTGTAGCAAGAGGGCAGCCCGGCAGCCAACAGGATCAATATGCCGCCGGCCATTTGCCCCAGGGTCAGTTGATCGCCAAAGAGCAGAAAGGCCAACAAAGCGGTGGTGGGCGGTTCGGCCAGGAAAATAATGCCGGCTTCTACCGCGCCGATGATGTTCACCCCTACGGTCATGAAAAAGTTGCTGATCACGGTTACGCCCACGCCCAGCAACGCAGCGTATAGCCAGGCTTTTGGCTCCACCGCCAGGGAAAAGCTTTTGGAGAAAGGGGCGGCCGCTAAAAAAACGGCGGCGGCAATCAGCATAATGATCGAATTATAGACAATCAGATTGAGATTCGGCAAATGCTTTTCCAGAATATTGAGCTTGAAGGATTGATTCAATGCCGCCAGCAAAGCCAAAACCACGCCGAGGACGGATAAGCCTGCCGCCGACGTCCAATAGAGCATAACCAAACCGATGGCGGAAAAGGCCAAAGCGATGATGGATATTTTGTTTAGCTTTTGATGGAAAAACAGCTTTGCCACCAGGGCGGTGAGGGAAGGGTAGGCGTATAAAAAAAGAATGGCCAAAGCCGCCGGCAACAGGGCGAAAGCCAGGAAAAGAACGGTAATGCCGAATACGGTCATCATGCCCAGGAGCAGCACGATTTTTCTTTCTGCTTTGGGGATGGTGAAATCCAGCTTTTTTATGCGGGCCACCGCCACAAAGATTGCGGCGGCCATTACATAGCGCACCGCCAGTATGGTAATAACGGAAAAGCCCCCGGCATAGCACAATTGGGCCAAAACGGCTTCCGTGCCCATAATAACGGCGCAGCAAAACGTCATTAGATAGCCGTAGGCTTTGACGGCTGTCGATTGGAAGTTCGCCATAGTACCTCGCTTTTTTATAGGGAAAGGACGGCCCTGCAGCCGTCCGAACAGGCAAAATATACTACTTATATTTTAACCGATGGGGCGGTGTTTGTCAATTCGCAGACCCCGTTTTTTTACACTGTTGGTCATTTTGTACAGTTTTCCCATAGACATATTGGCGGAATTCCTTTATAATAATAAAGAATGCGTATGATGCAAACCGTTTATCGCAAGATTATAGGTCAATAGGAGGTTCAATACTTTTATATGGATAAAGCCAATTATGTGATTATCAGCGAAGCGACCTCGGATTTGGCGCCGGAATTGGCGCGTCAGGCAGACGTACATATCATTCCCATGCCAGTAGGGGTAGAGGAGGATTCCTATCTGTATTCGCCCATCCCTGAAGACGGCAATATCGATACGGAAACGTTTTACGCCCTGCAAAAAGCGGGCAAATCCGTGCATACGTCCCAGATCAACGGCGCGGTGTACAATGAAGTGTTCCAAAAGTATTTGCAAGAGGGTTACGATATCCTTTATATCGGCTTTTCTTCCGGTTTAAGCAATTCCGTGCTGGCCGGGGACAATTGCCTGAAGGAGTTGGCGCAGCAGTATCCGGATCGGCGGATGTATTGCGTGGACTCCTTATCCGCCTCGGTGGGGGAAGGGATGCTGCTGTATGCCGCCGCCAAGAAACGCCAGGCAGGCATGGATATCGATACCCTTTACGCCTGGGTGGAAGAGAATAAGCTGCATTTCTGCCATTGGTTCACCGTAGACGATTTGTCCTATTTGCGCCGGGGCGGCCGCATTTCCGCCACCTCCGCCACTCTGGGCACGGTGATCCAAATCAAACCGGTGATGCATGTGGATAACGAAGGACATCTGATCAACGTGGCCAAAGCCCATGGACGCAAAAAGGCTATGCTGGCTATGGCGGAGATGATGCAAAAAACCTGGTTGCCGGATGCGGATACCACCGTTTTCATCGGCCACGGGGCCTGCCCGGAAGATGCGGAGGCTTTGCGGCAAATGGTGCTGCAGCGCTGCCCCCGGGCGGAAATCACCATTATGCCCATCGGCCCCATTATCGGCGCCCACAGCGGCGTAGGCACCCTGGCCCTGTTCTTCTTCGGCACGGAAAGATAAACGATAGCAAACGACGCGCTACGCGCCTTTAGGTTACGGAAGTCGTAAGACAAAAAACCGGCCGGTCTCATCAGACCGGCCGGTTCTTATGCTTGCTATAAACCGTTACCTACATCTTCCCCGAAAGGGAAGACGCCATGAAGGGTCGGTTACCTTACAGGGCTTTCATCGCCGCAAAACCGGCGTCAAAAGCTTTCATATTGGCTTCCAAAGCTTTGGCGGGAACGCGTTTTTGCAGGTTTTCTTTCCAGACATTTTCCGGGAAGTCCAGCATGGCGGCCAGAGCGCCCAACAGAACAACGCTGGCAACCTTTACGTTACCGATTTCTTTGGCCATTTTGTTGGCGTCGATGCATTTGACGTCATCCCGTTTTTTCAGCTCGACCAGAGCATCATCCGGATAATCGGCCATGCCGACGAAAGCCAGAGGCGGAATGATCCGATCCTGATTGAGAATCATCACGCCGTCTTTGGCCAGATAATGGTTCCAGCGCAAACCTTCGGCTTCTTCAAAAGCCAAAATGACTTGGGCTTCGCCGGGGCTGATGAAAGGTGCGTATACTTTTTCGCCGAAACGGACCTGCGCGTGAACGCTGCCGCCCCTTTGGCTCATACCATGGGTTTCCGCTTTTTTAACATCCATTCCGTCGATGCAGCTTAATACGTCGGACAGAATATTACTGGCTAAAATAACGCCTTGACCGCCGCAACCAACGATAAGAACGTTTTGTGTTTCTTTGTAATTAGCCATTGTTATTTCACCTCCCGAATCGCGTCTTTGGGGCAGATCTGCGCACAAATGGTGCAACCGACACAGTCGTCGGGGTTGATGCGAGGAATCAATTTGCCTTTGTCGGTGGTTTGCTCGGTCAGTTCAAAGGCCGGGCAGGTGCACTGTTTGAGGCAGATATGGCAGCCGATGCATTTGTCCGCAACCACTTCGCATTTTTGGGGAGCGACGTATTTCTTAGGATAGAGCATGCAGGGACGGTTGGTCATGACCACGGAAACGCCTTCATGAGCGGTGGTTTCTTTCAAAACATCCAGGCAGGCTTTGTAGTCGTAGGGATCCACGACATGAACGTCTTTTACGCCCAAAGCTTTACAAATTTCCGGAATGCTTACCGGGTCAGCCGGTACGCCGGAAAGGGTGTATTCGGTGCCGGGGTTGAACTGACCGCCGGTCATACCCGTGATGCTGTTGTTGAAGATCAACAGGGTGAGATTGCTCTTATTGTAAGCGGCGTTCAACAAACCGGTCATGCCGGAATGGAAGAAGGTGGAGTCGCCGATGACCGCAACGGTAGGTTTGTCCTGTTTGCCGGCACGGACAACGCCAACGGCGTTGCTGACGCTGCCGCCCATTTCCAGGTCGGTATGCATGATTTCAAACGGCGGCAGGGTGATCAGGTCGTAGCAACCGATATCGCCGCAAACGTTGAGGTCCAATTTTTTGATGGCCATGGAAATGCCTCTGTGGGGGCAGCCGGCGCATTGGACGGGCATACGCGGAACGCTCTTGGGCGGGTTGGCCACGATGTTCGCCATGTCTTTCCATCTGGGCAGGTCGATACCCGCTTTTATAAAGCCGGCGGCGATACGATCGGGGGTGAATTCGCCTTCCATGGGGAGCACTTCTTTGCCGATGACGGGGATGCCGGCGGCTTTGATATGTTCTTCGATGAAGGGCTCCAATTCTTCAACTACGAACAATTTTTCCACCGAAGCGGCGAATTTTTTGATCTTTTCCATCGGCAGGGGGAAGGTCATACCCAATTTGAGGAAGCTGGCATTGGGCATAACTTCTTTGGCGGCCTGATAGGTGACGCCGCTGCTGATGATACCGATCTTTTTGTCGCCGGGTTCGATGCGGTTGATGTCGGATTCATTGCCCCATTCGGTCAGCAATCTTTCTCTTTCGATCAACCAGGTACGCAGTTTGCGGGCATAAGCGGGCAGCAAGCAATTCTTGGCAATATTCCGCTCAAAGCCTTTGCATTCATGCTCGGTGCGTTCGCCCAATTCTACCAAAGATTTGGAGTGGGAAAGACCGGTGGTGCTGCGCAGAATGACCGGGATATCGAATTTTTCGCTCAAATCCAGGGCCAAACCGACAAATTCTTTCGCTTCCTGGCTGTCGCTGGGTTCCAAAATCGGGCAGCGCGCCAATTTGGCGAAATAGCGGTCATCTTGTTCCGTAGAGGAACTGGCCATACCGGGATCGCCGCAAATGACCATGACAAAGCCGCCGTTTACGCCGGCATGGGTGAAGGCTACCAAGGGATCGCAGGCCACGTTGGCGCCGGCGCTTTTCATGGTAGTCATGGTACGGCTGCCGCCGAAAGAAGCGCCGATGGCAACTTCGGTGGCGACCTTTTCGTTGGTGGCCCATTCGACATAAATCACGTCTTTGTATTCAGCGGTATTCTTGAGAATTTCGCTGCTGGGCGTTCCGGGATAGGCGGAAGCAACTTTGACGCCGTATTCATAAGCGCCGCGGGCAATTGCTTCATTGCCGGATAACAAAGCTTTCATACTTGATCCTCCTCCGAAAGTAGATATATTTAATATAACATAAAACAGCCCCGCTTTTCAATATGTTTTCAAATATAAAAACAATTGTTGTGCCTGCAAAGGAAAACGATCGACAGCTTTTTCCAGAAAAGCTTCGATCCCTTTTAATTGGTGAGCCGGCGGCTGCGAACAACCGCCGGCTCATTCAAGCATAGAGCGGGTAACAGTCTTACAGGTAACGCATACCTAGATTAAGCAATGGTTTCTTCGGATTCCGGCAGTTTGTGGGGGATTCTGTCGTCGCCGAAAACTTCCAAGTATTCTTTGTTCAACATCTTCATCGTGGAGAACGGCATCAGCGCAACCACGAAGGAGAAGGGGAAGGCAAAGACGATGGAAACCGTTTGCAGGGCGCTCAATCCGCCGGTCTGCATCAGCACCAAACCGGAGATACCGATGATGATACCCATCGTTACCTTGGTGCCAACCTTCGGCGTTACGCTGCCTTTGTTGATGCAGGCCGCGCAATAGAAGGAAGCCGCGTCGGCGGAGGTGCAGACGAACACGACCATGTTGATCAGTACCAACAGGGAGAGGAATATTCCTGCGGGATAGGTGCTGAACAGGACGTACAAGCCGGATTGCGAGTATTCGGAAATGGTTTCATACATAGGCGCGATATTGTTGATGTCGGAGAAGATCGCAGCGCCGCCCAAAATGCCGAACCAAAGTACGGTCAAGATGGTGGGAGCGATCAGGGCGCCCATGATAAATTCGCGAATGGTGCGGCCTTTGGAGATCTTGGCAATGAAGCCGCCCACGAAAGGCGTCCAGCACAGCCACCAGCCCCAATAGAAAATGGTCCACCAATTCAGCCAACCGCTGGTTTCCACAGTATCCAGGAAGAAGTGGATTTGGAAGAAGTGATCCAGGTAGCCGCCGATATTGGTAACGGTGGCGTTGAGGATGAAGCGGGTGGGGCCCAAAATCAGGATCAGTGCCATCATGGCGAGGGACAGATACACATTGGCGGTACTCAGACGTTTGATGCCTCTGCCGATACCAACGGAGCTGGAAAGCAGGAAGGTCGCCACAACCAAAAGCATGATCACGATGTTCAGCATTACGGAGTTTTCAATACCGAACATGTAGTTGGCGCCGTAAGAAACGGACATAACGCCCAAACCGATGGTGGTGCAGATACCGGCGATGGTGGCGATGACGGACAGGGTGTCGATGACTTTACCCCAAGGTCCATGCACTTTGTCGCCCAATACGCCGTACAGCGCGCCGGCCATGGTCAAGGGCTGACCGTGACGGTAGGCGGCAAAACCGATGGCCAAAGCCGCCAGGGTGCAGGGGCCCCAGGCCACGATGCCCCAGTGGGACGTGCTGATGGCCAGAGAGGCGGACAAGCTTTCTTCGGTCGCGGGATCCGCCAGCAGATACACTCTGTCATGCAAGTGCAGGATCGGTTCGGCAACGCCCCAGAAGATCAAGCCGACGCCCACGTTGGAGCTGAACAGCATAGCGATCCAGGAGAAGGTGCTGTGCTCCGGACGGTCGCTCATCTTACCGACGCGGAGTTTACCGTATTTGCTGACCAACAGATACAACAGGAAGAAGCAAACGCTGTTTGCCAGGATGGCATACCACCAACCGAAGTTGGTCACGATGCCGTCGTTTAATCCGCTCCAGAAGGTGTTAAACGTATCGGGAATGGCGATAGCAAATATGACCAAACCGATCATGACGAGAACGGAAATAAGGAACATTCCCTTATAATAATCGCCAAATAATTTACTCATGTTTTCTCCTCCATTTTCTATAAGATATAAGTCCTTTACTTATAAGTCTTTTACCCGTCGTATGCAGACAATACCGGATGAAGACAGGGGATGCGCGTCCATTTTCACGCTATCCCTACTGCAATATATCGAAAGGCCCGAACGGCTAGATGAATAGAGGATGGAACTAGCCGTTCGGGTTTGCTTCGTTATATTATATTAGACGATCGGAGCACGTCTGTCTTCCACACGTTTGCTGGCGGTTTTACCGTGTTCCGCATCGCGCGGCAGGCTGCCGGCGGGTTTCAGCTCGACGGTGGGGGTCATGCCCAGATGCGTCTTGCACTGGCTGACAACTTCTTTGTTCAGTTTGGCGGCTTCAACTTCATTGTTCAGGATGTCGTTGTTTTCGACTTCCGCCAAAATGGTCAGATGGTCTTTTTCATGGACGGTTTCGATGATCATCCGGAAGTTATTGCCGATACCTTTGATGTGATCCAAGGTTTCTTCCACTTTGCTGGGGAATACAACATAGCCGGAGATGGACAGCGCGTCGTCGCTGCGGCCTAAGATACGGCCCATCTTGGGATGGGTACGTCCGCAAGCGCAGGGTTCCCAAGAAATGCTGGCCACGTCGTGGCTGCGGTATCTCAGCATAGCGCAGCTGTCGGAACCGATCCAGGAGAATACCACTTCGCCTTGTTCGCCGTCGCCGACCCATTCGCCGGTTTCCGGATTGATGCATTCAACCAGGATATGATCCGCCCAAACGTGCATGCCGTTTTGTTCTTTACATTCGCAGGCCATGCCTGGGCCAAGGAATTCGCCCATACCGAATTCGTTATAGGCTTTGATTCCCAGGGATTCTTCCAATCTGGCGCGGGTGCTTTCGGGCCAGGGTTCGGCGCCGAACAGACCGTTTTTCAGTTTGGAATCATGCGCAAGATCGATGCCTTTTTCCAAGGCTTTTTCAACCATGTACATACCGTAGGTAGGCGTGGTGGTCAGGGTGGTTACGCCAAAGTCTTTGATCAGGTCAACCAGGAATTCGGTACGGCCGATACCGCCGGGCACAACGCCCATATCCATGGACTGCGCGCCATAGTGGAAGCCGATACCGGTGGCAAGACCATAAGCGAAGGACATGATCAGCAAGTCGCCGGGGCGGCAGCCGCAGGCCCACAGCTCACGGGCGTTGACCATCGCCCAGTTGTCCATATCCTGTTGGGTGGCGCAAATGGCGATCGCTTTACCGGTGGTGCCGGAGGTGGTGTGATATTCGCGGACGTCTTTTTGATCCGCCATCAGCAGTTCAAAAGGATAAGCGCTGCGAACGATTTTCTTTTCCAGGAAGGGCAGTTTTTGAATGTCTTCATAAACTTTGATATCGTCGGGGGTAACGCCTTTTTCTACCAACAATTTTTTGTAGTAGGCATTGGTGGCGTAAGCTTTTTTAACGATATTCTGCACCTTTTTCAGTTGCATTTCTCTGATTTGTTCCACCGGCATGGTTTCGATTTCCGGTTGGAGATATTCGCTGGTTACGCTGACATTATATCTCATTGTGAAGCCTCCCGTTTACTAGTTTTAATTACGAATCATTTAATCAAAAATTATGATACCCTCCATGCTGAATTGCTTGCCTTTCGCTACCCCCCTTTCTTGTGTGGCGAGCAATGTGTACAGAAACAGAAAACTATTGTTTTAACGATCCCGCCGCAATGCCGGTTATTCCGGCCTAGGCCGAACCGTAAGGAAAACCGTGTTCGCTGGAAAAGTGTTTTGTTGATTATGTGGTGGATCTGTTGGAAAAAGCAAAGGTATAAATCAAATTGCCGATGTACCGTATCACGTACCGGCGAGGGAAAGAAAAATCAAAACAATATGCAAACCGAGGCTATATATATAAATTAGTGTGAAAATATAGCAAATTTTGTCAAGACAAAATCCGCAAGGGCCTGCGGTTGTGATGGGGCGGTATTGAACCGTTTGTTAGATATATTACATGTATATTTGATTAATTTTTTAAAAACTTTAAAATTGTTTCCAAATACAAAACCATTATAGCATGGTTCTTATGGCAAAACAAGCGTTAAAAATACGGTAATCAATAGGCGTTATCAATAATTTTCGGGATTTTGAATACCTTTGCAAAGCCGGAAAAACGGTATGCGCCGGTATCCAATCCCAGCATTAAGCATTTCATATAAAAAAAATAGTTTGGCTATATGAAAATAATTGGAGTCGATACTATTTTTATATTAAAAGAATACCTGCATAAGTCAGAATATTTTATTTACAAATCCGGGAAAATAGAAGGCGATGTTTTTTAAATTGTCTTAATTTTTTTCATTGTCCAAGTATTGTAACGGTCGATATTTGGGAGGATCCGTCGATCAATGTAGGGAAAAAATATACGTTAAAATGTATAAAAATTTTTTTATTTTTTTTGGTTATTTTACCGGATCTTTTTGTCCGCCTCAAATGTATTCTGAAAATTCTATAAATTTTTGCCTGCGGGCGGCATGGCGGAAACGGCGGCTAAATATTCTGTGCGGGCGGGCAGGCCTGAAAAAACCTTTCTGCCTGGGAAAAAGCCGGGTATGCCGGCCCGCCGCAGCGGTTTTTCGGTTTTGACAATCAAAAAGCGCGGCCTTTGTATTGGTCGCGCTTTCGGGTCAATAGCGATAGTCAAAAATGCGGGTGGATTTTTTTTCGCTTCTGGGCAGTTCGCCCAGGGCCACGGCTTTGGGAACCACGGTGATGTTGATTGCGGATTTGATCGCATCTTTTAAAGTCTTTTCAAAATGCTGTTTCTGTTCTTCCGCGTCCACCACGGCGGTTTCCACAAATACGGTGATCCTGTCTTTTCCGTGTTCATGATCGATAAAAACCTGGTATTCGCTGGAAGCGTCGGGAATGGTTTTCAGGATATCGTCGATTTGTCCCGGGAAAATGTTGACCCCTTTGACTTTTACCATGTCGTCGGTGCGGCCCAAAATCACGTCTATCCGGGGATAGCGCCGTCCGCAGGGGCAGGGCGTATCGTCGGGGATGATCCGGGTCAGGTCGTGGGTGCGGTAGCGGATCAGGGGCGCGCCTTCCTTTTGCAGGGTGGTGATCACCAATTCGCCCAATTCGCCGTCTTCCAGGTTTTCACCGGTTTTGGAATTGATGATTTCAAAATACAGATAATCGTCGAAATAATGCATGCCGGTATTGTATTCGCAGTTGATGGCGATGCCCGGGCCGTATACTTCGGTCAGCCCGTAAATATCGTATAATTCTACGCCCAATTCCCCGGCGATGCGATGGCGCATCTTTTCGCCCCAGCGTTCCGAGCCGATAATGCCTTTGCGCAGGCAAATCTCGCTTTTGCAGCCCCGCTTTTCGATTTCTTCCGCCAGCAGCAGGGCGTAAGAAGAGGTGGCGCACAATACGGTGGAGCGCATATCTTTCATAAACTGTATTTGCTTATCCGTGTTGCCGGGGCCCATGGGCAGCGCCATCGCGCCCAAACGTTCGGCTCCCAACTGAAAGCCGATGCCCGCGGTCCACAAACCGTAGCCGGGGGTGATATGGATCCGGTCTTTTTTGGTCAGACCGGCGATCTCATAACATCTGTGAAACAGCAGCGCCCAGTCGTCCACGTCTTTTTTTGTATAGGGGATGATCACCGGCACCCCGGTGGTGCCGCTGGAGGAGTGGATACGGACGATCTCTTCTTCCGGTACGGCGGCTAAACCCAGGGGATAGGCGTCCCGCAAATCGCTTTTTTCCGAAAAGGGGAGGCGTTGAAAGTCTTCCTGGCTGCGGATATCGTCCGGATCGACGCCGGCTAATTTTTTGGCGTAAAAACCGCCGGCCCGGTTCACACGTTTCAGTTGGGTGCGGATTTGTTCCAGGGTTTGGTCGGACATTTTCATGGCGTTTCTCTCCTAAAGCAACTTGGCGCCTATGGCTAAGGCTTGCCTGTTCAGGGCCAACAGTTGCGGTTTTATTTTTCTTTGCAGGGCGTTTTGTATGTTTTCCAAAGTCAGATCCATGACGCCGCTTTGGGCCATGGCGCCCAATAAGGCGATATTCAGCGCCTTCAGCGTGCCGCAGGCGTCGTAAACGGCTTGACAGGGGATGATATGACAGCGGCCGGCGTTTTGCTGCAAATAGGCCAGCATCTCGCCGCCGTCATAGGGCTGGGCAGAGCAGGCGGCGATGGGCTGCACGGTTTTATCGCAAACGATGACCGCGCCGTCTTTTTTTAAATAATGCAGGTTCCTTACCGCTTCGCCGGGCTCGAAACCGATGATCAAATCGGCTTTTCCCGGCGGGATCAGCGGCGAGGCCACCTTTTCGCCGATGCGCACATGGCTGACCACGCAGCCGCCCCGTTGCGCCATGCCGATGGTTTCCGCCGTTCTGGCAAACCAGTCCTTTTCCAAAGCGGCCCCGGCGATGATGCGGGAGGCAAGCACCGTGCCCTGGCCGCCAACGCCGCATAAAAGACAGCTTTTCATTTAGCTTTCCTCCTGTATGATACATGCTTGCGGGCAGATTTGCCGGCACAGGCCGCAGCCGTTGCATAAGCTGGCGTCGATCACCGCCCGGTCCTCCGGGCCGAAGCTCAATGCGGGACAGCCCAGCTGCCGCAGGCAAAGGCGGCAGCCGCTGCAGCGGCCGGCGTCTACTTTCAGCGGTTTTGTATTTTTGAGCAAGGCTGCGCAGGGGGAACGGAAAACAATGGCCCGTACGCCCTCCTGCCTCAGAGCCGTTTTGACGGCGGCCACCGCTTGCTTATGCTCCAGAGGGTCTACCGTCTGAACATGTTCCACCCCCAGGGCGGTCAGGACTTTTTCAATGCTGACCGGCGCTACCTTTTGGCCGGAAATGGTTTTTCCCATACCGGGATGGCTTTGATTGCCGGTCATGGCGGTGGTGCCGTTATCCAATACGATCAGGATCAGCTGGGCCTGATTGGTCAAGGCGTTGACAACGCCGTTGATGCCCGAAGCAAAAAACGTGGAATCGCCGATAAAGGCGAAGGGGATATCCCGGATCTTCGAGTGGAAAAGCCCCTGGGCCATGGTGACGCCGGCGCCCATGCACAGACAGGTATCCACCATATGCAAAGGCGGCGCGTTGCCCAGAGTATAGCAGCCGATATCGCCGCAAAAGATAGCCGATTGGCCAGCACAGGCTTTTTTCACGGCGTAAAAGGAAGCCCGGTGGGGGCAACCGGCGCATAACACCGGCGGCCGGGTGGGAACAGGCGGCAGATCTGCTCCGGGCTGCGGCTCCGGCGGGGCTTCGCATACGCCGTGAGCGGACAGGATCTTGCCAATGGCCGCGGCGCTCAATTCCCCGGCCACGGCTACGCTATGATCCCGTTTGCCGGAGATTTGGGCGCGTATGCCGTTCTTGCCGCATAAATAGATGAGCTCGTCTTCGATCACCGGGTCCAATTCCTCGAAAACAAAGACTCTTTCCGTTTCTTTCAAAAAAGATAGGGCCAAATCCTCGGGAAATGGATAGGGAGTGGCGATTTTCAAAACTTGAAACAGATGCTCCCGGCCTTCAATAGCTTCCTGCACATAGGCATAGCTGACGCCGCCGCAGGCGATGCCGGTTTTCCCGGCGCCGATGCGCTGGTTGAAAGGATAGCCGCAAAAGTCCCGGCCGATTTCCGGTTCCCGGGCTACCAGTTTTTGCTTATTTATATAGGAAAGACGGGGAAAAATCACCCATTGGCTGCCTTTTTCAAAAGCCGTTTCCCCTTTGGGCGGGGAGATCTGGGGGATCTCCACCGGCGCGCAGGAATGGCAAACCCTGGTGGTGGAGCGCAGGATCACCGGCCCGCCGTATTTTTCCGAATAGGCAAAGGCATCCTGCACCATATAGAAGGCTTCTTCCGGCGAAGAGCAGTCGAATACCGGGATGCGGGCATATTGGGCGAAATGCCGCGTATCCTGCTCCGTTTGGGAAGAAATGGGGCCTGGATCGTCGGCGACATAAATGACCAGCCCGCCTTTTATCCCCACGTAATTGACGCACATCACGGGGTCGGCGGCTACGTTCAGCCCCACTTGCTTCATGGTGACCAAGGCTCTGGCCCCGGTATAGGCTGCCCCCACGGCCACTTCCGCAGCGGATTTTTCATTGACTGACCATTCTACATGCACCCAGCCGGGATTGATTTTGGCCAAAGTTTCCAGGGTCTCGGTGGAGGGCGTGCCGGGATAGCCGCAGGCTACCGATACGCCGGCAGCCAAAGCGCCCCAGGCCACGGCTTCATTTCCCATTAGCAATTCTTTCATTACCGTTATCCTTTTCTGTTGGTTTTAAAAAAAATCTGCCCTTGAGCAGCGATGCAAGGACAGAGGTTTTCGCTGGTTGAAATGGAGTATGGGTTTTGCAGGCGACCGTCGCAAAGCGACTTCCCGGCATAATTCCGCAAATGCCTCCGAAAAAGCGCGGCCAAACGCCGGATACGCCTGGAAATACAAGTTATTTTATCATATTCAGAAGAGGATTGTCAATCCTAAGCGCCCCGGGAATCTCTGTTTTCCTCCGGTTTGGCAATGCCAACGCCGTACCCATGCCTTTTGTGGCGGGGAAAGGAACCGGTGTACAATATGTTAAATTAATGATAATTATTATCGATATATTGACTTTTGCTTTTCTTTGCTTTATGATTTATAATATAGACAATCTGTTTATTCGGTTTCGCGGAATCGGATTTTCAGGCTGCTTTTGAATGCTTTCTTCATTAAAATAAATAAAAATCATAACAGGAGGGGCGTATATGCATTGCACAAGAAAAGTTCAAGAGGATTTGTATTGGGTAGGCGCCAACGACCGGCGTTTGTCGCTTTTTGAAGGGGTGTATGCGGTACCCAAGGGCGTATCCTACAATTCCTATTTGTTGCTGGATGAGAAAACGGTGCTGTTCGATACGGTAGATCAGGCGGTATCGCAGGCTTTTTTTGAGAACATCCGCTATGCCTTGGCCGGCCGGGATCTGGATTACGTCGTGATCCAGCATATGGAGCCGGATCATTCCGCCACTTTGGGAGAATTGCTGTGCAAATATCCCCAGGTCCGCCTGGTTTGCAATGAGAAAATCGCCGTTATGATACAGCAATATTTTGACGTGGATGTCCGGGACCGGGCGCTCATCGTCAAAGAAGGGGATACCTTCTCCAGCGGCAAGCATACCTTTGCTTTCGTTATGGCGCCGATGGTGCATTGGCCGGAAGTGATGGTCACCTATGATCAAACCGATAGAATCCTCTTTTCCGCCGATGCTTTCGGCACCTTTGGCGCATTGAACGGCGCGCTTTTTGCCGACGAAGTGGATTTCTATGGAGATTATATGGACGAAGCCCGCCGCTATTACTGCAATATCGTCGGTAAATACGGCCAGCAGGTGCAGGCGTTGTTGCAAAAAGCCGCCGGTTTGGACATTGAGATGATTTGTCCTTTGCACGGTTTTGTGCACCGCAAACACCTTGGCGATTTCATTGAGAAATACCAAAAATGGAGCGCCTATATCCCGGAAGAAAAAGGGGTCATGATCGCTTACGCTTCCGTTTACGGGCATACGGAAAACGCCGCGGATATCCTGGCCTGCCGTTTGCGGGACAAAGGCGTTCCCACCGTTATGTTTGACGTATCGGTCACGCCGGCCTCGGAAATCATCGCCGCGGCTTTCCGTTACAGCCATTTGGTATTTGCTTCCACCACCTATAATGCGGGCGTCTTTGTCAGCATGGATGAATTGCTGCGGGATTTGGCGGCGCATAATCTGCAAAACCGTACCGTGGCCATCGTACAAAACGGTTCCTGGGCGCCTGCCAGCGGCAAATTGATGAAGGAAATCCTCTCCACCATGAAAAACATTACCTTTATCGAGCAAGACCTTACACTCAAATCCGCTTTGAAGGAATCCCAGGAGGAAGAGATCGAAGCCTTGACGGCGGCCATCGCCGCGGATTTCCCCGGCCAGTTTGCCAATGCCGCCGCTAAGCCTGCCGCCGCAGGGACCATCGATAATACGGCCATGTTCAAACTGTCCTACGGCCTGTTCGTACTGACCCTGCATGAAGAGGGCAAAGACAGCGGCTGCATCATCAATACGGCCATCCAAATCGCCGATAAGCCCAAACGGATCAGCTTCGCGGTGAACAAAGCCAACTACAGCCATGATATGCTGATGCGGACCGGTGTGTTTAATATATCCATCCTCAGCGAAGACGTTCCCTTCAGCCTGTTCCGCCATTTCGGTTTCCAAAGCGGCCGGGATACCGACAAATTCGCCGACTGGACGGAGGCCAAGCGCAGCGCCAACGGCGTCTATTATATCACCCAGGCCACCAACGCCTTTATTTCCGGTAAAATCGTGGCGGCGGTGGACAACGGCAGCCATACCCTGTTTACGGCGGATATCACGGAAGCGCAAAAGCTCAGCGACGTTACTTCCATCACCTATGATTATTACTTCAAGCATGTGAAACCCAAACCGCAGCCTACCGCCGAAAAGAAAAAAGGCTTTGTCTGCAAGATCTGCGGTTATGTGTATGAAGGCGACGTCTTGCCGCCGGATTTCATTTGCCCCCTGTGCAAACATGGCGCGGAGGATTTTGAGCCTTTGTCCTGACCCCCTTGCCCCTTCGATCCACATAACCTTTTGCGCCTTCCGGCCCCATCCAAGGGGCGGAAGGCGCTTTGTCGCATGCGGATTGGGCATAGGCGAAGATGATGCAAAAAGCGGCGGTTTTGCCGACGGAGGTTTGTTGGATGAACGAATCGCATTTTTATGAAAGCGATATGCTGCCCCGCGCCGCAGGCGGCTGGCGCAGGCCGGGCGGGGCAGAACTGACCCGAAAGGCGGTGCGGTTGGCCGGGTTGAGGGCCGGCGACGCTGTGATCGACGTGGGCTGCGGCAGCGGGGAGACCGTGCATCTTTTGCGGTCGGAATTGGCGATAGAGGCCGTGGGCGTGGATATTTCTCCGGCCCTGATCGCCCTGGGTAAGCAAAAGTTTCCCGGTTTGCCGCTGCAGGTGGGCGATATGGAAAAGCTGCCTTATGGGGACGGCGTTTTTGCCGCAGCTTTGGCGGAATGCGTTTTGTCTTTGGCGGAACATCCCCATAGGGCGCTGGCGGAGATACGCCGTTGCTTGCGTCCGGGGGGCGCGCTGATCGTCAGCGATGTCTATATCCGCAGCGGCGAACAGGAGCCGCAGGCCGGCCCTTTACCCCGGGGCAGTTGTTTGCAGGGGGCGGCGGGCAAAAGGGAGATACTGGAATGCTTTGCCGCCGCCGGCTTTTTGCCGCAGTGTTTTGAGGATCATACGCCGCTTTACAAAAGCCTGATTGCCCAGCTGATCATGGATAATGGCAGCGCCTTGGATTTTTGGCGGCCGTTTTTGGGCGGCAGCCCCGGCTGCCGCCAGGAGGCGGGCCCCCAACGGCGGAGATTCGGTTATTATTTAGCCCTGTGCCGGGCGGTTTGACCGGAGGGTGCGGAGAATACCCCTGAAAAATCGCAAAAAAAATCGCCTTCATGGATACGGATCAGGAAGGCGATTTTTTATAGTTTTTTTATTTCATGTATATGCCCCGGATCAAGCGATTGGTCAGGGAAGCGGGTAATATCTTGCCGAGAACATAGAATAGCTTGTATTTGCCGCCGGCAACGTACAGGGGCTTGGGATGCTTCTTTTGGCAGATTTTGTAAATGATTTTGGCCACGTATTCCGGGGACATGCCGTTTTGTTCATCTTTTTCCATGGCGCTGACCGCCTGGCCTGCCGCGGAGCCGTACACCGCTTCACCCTTTGCGATTTTGCGCCGGGCTGCGGTAAAACCGGTGCGTACGTCTCCCGGCATCACCGCGCTGACCCGCACGGCGGAGTCCTTTACTTCATTGGCCAGAGCCAAAGTCAAAGCGTTGATCGCGCTTTTGCTGGCGGAATAGAATGCCTGGAAGGGAATGGACAGGGGCGCGGCCACGGAGCTGACATTGATGATTTGGCCCCGGCTTTGGCGCAAATAGGGCAAAGCCTTTTGCATGCAGGAAACGCCGGCGAAGAAATTGACCTCGAACTGTTCTTTGGCCTGGCTCAACGGGGTATATTCCACCGGCCCGGATATGCCGAAGCCCGCATTGTTGATCAACAAATCCAAAGTATCGCTATGCAGGGCAAATTGGTCGAAAGCGGCCTGGATGGACTGTTCGTCCCTCAGATCCGCGTCGATATGGATGACGCCCGGTTCCGCCAGCCCCCGCCGGCTGAACTCGAATACCTGCCAATGGTCGGCCGCCAGCAAATGGGCTGTGGCCAAGCCGATACCGGAACTGCCGCCGGTGATGATCGCCGTCTTTTTCATAGGGCGTGCCTCGACAGCACCCTGGCGATGATATCCATGGCTTCGTCCAGTATATCTTCCGTATGGGTGGCCATATAGCTGGTGCGCAGCAGGCATTCTTTGGGGGAGGTGGCAGGCGGCAGAACGGAGTTGACATAAACCCCTTCTTCATACAATTCTTTGGATATCTGCAGGGTTTCGATGGCGTCGTATGTATAAATGGGAATGATGGGCGTTTGGGATTCTTTGATTTTGATATGCCGCGCTTTCAGGCCATTCCGCACATATTGGCACAAACCGGCCAGTCTTTGGACGATTTGCGGATGCGCCTGAATATAATCCAAAGCGGCGATGGCCACCGCCGTATTGGCCGGGGGAATGGAGGCGGAAAAGATGAAGGGCCGGGAATTGTGACGAATATAATCCACCACATTGGCGTCGGCGGCGATATATCCGCCCAGGCTGGCCAGGGATTTGGAGAAGGTGCCCATGATGATGTCCACCTGATCGGTCAAGCCGAAATGATCCGCCGTGCCGCGGCCGCCGTTGCCGATAACGCCCAAGCCGTGGGCGTCGTCCACCATCACCCGGGCCCCGTACTCTCTGGCCAAACGGACGATATTGGGCAAATCGGCGATATCGCCGCCCATGGAGAACACGCCGTCCACCACGATGAGGCAGCCGGATGTTTCCGGTACCTTTTGCAAAGCCCGTTCCAGAGAGGCCATGTCGTTGTGATGGTAGCGCAGCATGGTCCCATAGCTTAATTTGCAGCCGTCGTATATGCTGGCATGGTTTTCCGCGTCGCAGATGACATAGTCATGCCGGCCGACGATGGCGCTGATCGCCCCCAAATTGCTTTGAAAACCGGTGGAAAAGGTGACGGCGTCCTCTTTGCCCACAAAACCGGCCAGCTTTTTTTCCAGCTGCCAATGCAGCTCCAGGGTGCCGTTGAGAAAGCGGGAGCCGGAGCAGCCGGTCCCGTATTGATCCAAAGCCTGATGGGCGGCGGCGATGATCTCCGGATGGGTGGTCAGTCCCAAATAATTATTGGAACCCAGCATGATCCTTCTTTTGCCTTCCATGATGACTTCGATATCCTGTTTGGATTGCAAAGAACGGAAATAGGGATATATGCCCATTTGCCTGTATTCGTTGGCTAATGTAAATTCGTCGCATTTTTTAAAAATATCCATGAAGGTACCTCGATCGTTTATCCAATTCCATTTGCGTTTGCTAGTAACGTACATTATATCGCATGCAATCTAATATAGAATGCACATTATATATTGTATGACTTTCCGTCTATCCTGTCAACGGCAAATCCTTTGCCCTGTTTTAAGCGAGATATGGAAAAAACATAGCGTCCAACATCTTTTTTGTATAGTATTTTAAAGAAAGCATAAGAAAATCTTCAAGAATTGATGATAATGAATACTTATATAAAAAGCGGAAGCAGCGTTGCCGCACGGGGCCTTCCGCGGCTTGATCCTGGCTGAGCGGCTGTTTGGTAAACAGCGCAAGCAACAGACCGGCGGCGGAACGCGCCTTTCTGTTGCTTGCGGCAAAATGCGTTGAATGCGGATGACGCTTTATGTAGATCGCGCCGGCAGGTACGGCAGCTTTACTTTTGTTCTGCAGCGGCGCTTTCCTGCGCTTCCGAAGATGCCGCGTTTTCCGGCGGTTCCAGGGCAGGCGCGTTTTCCGGCGGTTCCAGGGCGGCCTTTTCCTGCAGCGCCTTTTCGGCTTTGGCCTGGGCGCGTTTGGCCATTCTGCGCTTGAACCGGTCTTCTATGGTATTGGATTCCAAGGCCACCATGGCGATGACAAAAGCGACCATAGCCGGGTAATAAAGCCCCAATCCGATGGTGATGCCGATCACTGCCAGAAGCAGAATATCCGCCGCCGTGGTGATGCCCTGCACGCTGCCGGTGGAGCCTCTCCAAATAATGCCCGCGCCGATAAAACCGATGCCGGTCATAATGCCCACCACCAAACGGGCCAGATCCACAGAGACGTTGGGAGAATCGCATAAATCGGTAAAGCCATAGGCGGAGACCATAGTCAATAAACAGGAGGCGACGCTGATGAGCACATGGGTGCGTTTGCCCACCGGTTTATGGCTTTTGCGCCGCTGAAAGCCCAAACCGCAGCCGACAAAACAGGCTAACAGTAAGCGTATGGTGACTTCCTCATTGCTGAGCACCGGTATCCTCTCCTTTCCGTCGTTATTATTCATTTTTCTTTATTATACCATTCTATCACATACTTGAGACAAATAAAAGGGAACAAAAAGAGAAAACCTTACGTCCTATGCATAGTAGCAAACCTATGCGTTAGTCTGTTCATATCGCATGCCGCCGGTTTTTATGCGGTCATCACGATATCGTACTATCATCCAGTAAAGGAAGGGAAGCGCTATGCCTGTATTTTCCCATGAGGCCGGTCCTGCTCAAAAGGAGCGGGAGCAAATCAAAGCCTGTCAGGCCGGGGATGTGAACGCCTTTGCCGATTTGATCGTTCCCTATCAACAGCAGGTGTACCATATCGGTTTGCAAATGCTGCACGATCCGGAGGATGCGGCGGACATGCTGCAGGAAACCATGCTGAAAGCCTATCGGGGCCTGCCTTCGTTTCGCGGAGACGCCCGCTTTTCCACCTGGCTGTACCGGATCGCCGTCAATTGCTGCCGGGATCTTTTGCGCAAAGCCTATAAGCAAAAAGAAAGGCCCTTCTGCGATTTTCTGGGGGAAGAAGACGGGGAGGGCGAAGCCGCTATCGCCGACTATTCCTTCGCGCCGGAACAAGCGGTGCTGGAGGGGGAAAGCCATGCGTATTTGTGCCGTTTGATAGAAGGTCTTTCGCCTAAATATCGTTTGACAGTTTTGCTGCGGGAGTTTTGCGGCCTCAGTTATGAAGAAATCGGCCGCATAACCAATGTTTCCCAAGGAACGGTAAAATCCCGCATCAGCAGAGCCAGGGCGGCCATGAGCCGCCAGGCGCTGCAGGACGCGGAACAATTTCCGCAGGCGTCCCGTCTAACCGGCCAAAGGAGGGAACAAGCATGAATTGTCAACAAGCGCAAGCGTGGATCTCTTTGGATATAGACGGCGGTTTGCCGCCGGAAGCGCAAAAAGATTTAGCGGAACATTGCCGGACCTGCGAAGACTGCCGCAATTTGGCGGAGACCGCCCGGGCTTTGCACGCGTCTTTTTCCCAAATGGAGCTGCCGCCGCTTCCGGAGGGGGCGGAGGCCAGGTTAAAGCAGGCGCTGGCCGAAGAGAACCGCAAGCGGCCCCGCCGCCGGCCGGTATATTCCCATGCCTGGTTCAAAGGCCTGGCCGCTGCGGCCTGTTTATTGCTGCTGTTTGGCATAGGCAGCGTTTTCTATCCGTTTTCCGGCAAAGGCGCCAATGATTCCGCGGCGTTCGAAAGCGCCAACAGCGCCGGCCCTGCCGCCAGCGAGGAAGCGCCGGAAATGCTGACCTACAAGACGGAGCTGTCCCAGCCCGCCGCCGAAGCCCAAGCCGATGGGGCATATGACGCCGATTTGCCATATGATATGGAAGACGCTGCGGCGGAAAGCGAAGGCGGCCAAGCGAATCCAGCCTTGCAGCGGAAGATTATCCAAAACGTGGATTTAAGCCTGAAGGTGGAGGATTTTGACAAAGCCTACCAACAGCTGAACGACTTGGCGCAAAAATACGAGGGCTATACGGTTTCCGGAGAAGTCTATACCAATGAAAACGATATCGCCACCTCCGGATTTATATCCTTGCGGGTAGCGGCGGATTCCTTATCCCAAGCCTTAGATGATATCCAGCAGATCGGCGCGGTAACGGACCGGCAGCTTTCCACCGAAGATATCACCTATCAGTATTATGATACGCAGAGCCGCCTGGAACAATACCGGGCGCAAAAGGAACGCTTGTTGGATTTCTATCAGCAAGCGAAGAACATTAATGACTTGTTGGCCCTGGAACAGGAATTGAACCGGGTGCAAATGGAACTGGACGCCTTGCAAGGCTCGATAAAGTATTACGATCAGCTGACCGCTTTGTCCCTGATCTCGATCCATTTGTATACGCCCAGCCGCTATGATGTTTCGGTGGAGCCCAGAGGCTTCGCCGGCTTTTGGCGGGACCTGCGGGAGGCTTTCTTCAACGGTATCAACGGCATGCTGGACTTTTTCGCCGGATTGCTATTGATCATCGTGCGGCTGTTCCCGCTATGGATCCTTTTGGCGCTGGTTTTGTTTTTGATTTTCCGCCGCCGCCGTAAAAAGAAGGCGCAAACCGGCGGCGCGGACCGGACGTAAGCGGCGGCTGCGCTGAAGGAAAGGAAGCTATAACGGCGTTCGTCTTCCGTAAGGGGGACGGATGCCGTTGTTTGTCCGGCAGCCCGGGGCAGGGCGGCAGCCGGATTGTCTATGGTAAAAGCCGCGCCTTTGTGGTATAATTACAAAATAGCAAGTAAAAGGATAGAGGCGGCGACAAAGGAATGAAAAAACTGTTATTGATCGACGGAAGCAGCTTGCTGCACCGGGCTTTTTACGCTTTGCCCTTGCTCACCAACAGCCAGGGGCAATATACCAACGGCGTACACGGCTTTATGATGATGTTCAACCGTTTGCTCCAGCAAATGCAGCCGGATCATATCGTGGTTTGCTTTGATAAAAGCCGGATCAGCTTTCGCAACGACATGTTTGCCGATTATAAGGCCGGCCGCAAAGAAACGCCTGCCGAATTGAAAGGGCAATTCGAGTTGCTGAAACAAGTGCTGGATGCCGCCGGCGTGGCCTGGTTGGAAATGGACGGTTACGAAGCCGATGATTTGCTGGCCACTTTATCCGCCGCCGCGCAAGAGGATTTTTCCGTGGATATCATCTCCGGAGACCGGGACATTTTGCAATTGATCGGCGAACATGCCCGGGTATATTTGACCAAAAAAGGCATCACGGATATAGAATGCTGGGACGAAGCGGCGTTCCGGCAAAAATACGGGGTAGGCCCGGAGCGCCTGCCGGATATCAAAGGCTTGATGGGGGATACCTCGGACAATATTCCCGGCGTGCCGGGGGTAGGGGAAAAAACCGCCGTCAAATTATTGACGGCATACGGCTCCCTGGAGGAATTGTACGCCCATTTGCCCCAGGTCAAGCAGGAAAAACTGCGGCAAAAGCTGGAGACCTATAAAGAGCAGGCTTTCCTGTCCAGAGATTTGGCTACGGTGAACCGCCAAGCGCCTATGGTCGTGGATTGGCAGGCCAACCGCTATCAGGCCGGGATGGACCGGCCCCAACTGCGGGAGATTTACCAACGGCTGGAGCTGCGGCAATTGCTGAGGGGCCTGGCCGGTAAAAGCGAAGGGGAAAACGCAGCTTCCCGCTCCGCCGCCGGCAAGGCGGCAAAAGCCGACGCCGGCCAGGAGACGCAGGCCGGGAATTCTCCCGTGGAAGATTGGCAGGCGGTGCTGGATACCGCCCGGCGCGACGGTCGCTGCGGGGCGGTGGCTGTTTATGCGGGGACGGGCTTTGGCAAGACCCTGACGGCTTTGGCCGTGGCTGCCGGAGAACAGGCGGCTTTTGCGGAAGGGGATACGGCTCTGGAGCTGCTGCGCTTTTTCCGGGAGATATGGCAGGACGGATCGATCGCCAAATACACCGCCGACGGCAAAGAATTGCAGGTTTTATGCCGCGCCAACGATATGGCGCTGACCGGCGTCCGCGAAGACGCCATCCTGGCAGCCTATCTTTTGGACCCGGCGGCGGGCAGCTATGATATCGCCGCCATCGCGGAAAAAAACGGCGTATATCCGCCGCCCGCTTCCGCCCCTGCCGCAACGGCAGCTTTGATTTTGCCCCCTTTGCTGGAAAAGCTGCACAAGCAATTGCAAGATACCGGTATGGAAAACTTATACCGGGGATTAGAGCTGCCCCTGTCGCCGGTTTTGGCCAATATGGAATGGACGGGCATTCGGGTGGAAGAAGAGAAACTGGCGGATATGTCCAAAACTTTAAGCGAAAGCGCCGCCTCGCTGCAGGCGCAGATCTATGCCTTGGCCGGCCATGACTTTAATCTGCAATCTCCTAAGCAGCTGTCGGCGGTGCTGTTCGAGGAAATGGGCGTCGCCCCGGTGAAAAAGAATAAAACCGGCTATTCCACAGATGCGGAGGTTTTGGAACAATTGGCGGAAACCCAGCCCATCGCCGCCCATATCCTGGAATACCGCCTGGTCAGCAAATTGAAATCCACCTATACCGACGGCCTGCGGGCCCTGATCGATAAAAAAAGCGGCAAATTGCATACCACCTTTACCCAAACGGTGACCGCCACCGGCCGTCTGTCCTCCGTGGAGCCCAATTTGCAGAATATACCCGTCCGGCATGAGCTGGGCCGGCGCATACGCCAGGTATTTGTGGCGGATAAGCCCGGCGACATTTTGCTGTCCGCCGATTACAATCAGATCGAATTGCGGGTGCTGGCTCATATGTCCGGCGACGAAAAACTGATCGAAGCCTTTACCAAGGGCGAGGATATCCATACCCGGACGGCCTCGGAAGTGTTCGGCGTACCCCCGGAACAGGTGGATAAGCAAATGCGCCGCAGCGCCAAAGCGGTGAACTTTGGCATCGTCTACGGCATCAGCGATTACGGATTGTCCCGGGATTTGTCCATCAGCCGCAAGCAGGCGGGGGAATATATCCAGCGCTATTTCCAAAGATATCCCCAGGTGGAAGCCTATCAGAAGCAAGTCGTGGAAAACGGGAGCAAAAATGGGTATGTGACCACCATTTGCGGCCGCCGGCGGTATTTGCCGGATCTGAACAGCCTCAATCACAATCTGCGCAGCTTCAGCCAGCGTATGGCCATGAACACACCTATACAGGGCAGCGCCGCGGATATCATCAAGATCGCCATGCTCAATATTGCGGCCGGGATCGAAGCGGCGGGGCTGCGTTCGCAAATGCTGCTGCAGGTACACGACGAATTGATCTTCAATATGCCCCCGGAGGAACGGGATATCCTCCCGGGACTGGTGCGGCGCTGTATGGAACAGGCAATGCTTTTGGACGTGCCTTTGACGGTGGATATCAAAACCGGCCCCGATTGGTATCATATGGAGTAAACCGGAATAAACCGGGACGAACGGGAGGATGCCATGCCGGAATTACCGGAGATCGAAACGGTGAAAAGGACCCTGTCGCCGCTGCTATGCGGCAAATCCTTTACGGATTGCACATTGTTCAACGAAACGGTGATCAAACATCCGCAGCCGGCGCTTTTCGCCCGGCGTATCATCGGGCGGCAGATACGGGAGATCAGTCGCCGGGGCAAATATTTGCTGCTGCATTTGGACGATGGGGCCGTTTTGGCGGCGCATCTGCGTATGACCGGGCGATTGCTGTACGCGCCTGCGGACCGTCCCCTGAAACCCCACACCCATGTGGTGTGCGCCCTGTCCGACGGCTGCCGGTTATGCTATACCGATGTGCGGCGCTTCGGCCGTTTGTGGTTGATCGAGCCGGGAGAAACGGATGATTTTACCGGTATGTCCGCCCTGGGCATAGAGCCGCTGTCGCCGGAATTCGGCCCGGAATATTTGCAGAGCGCCCTGGGCAAAAGAAGCGCCGCCGTCAAACAAGGCCTTTTGGATCAGCATGTTTTGGCGGGATTGGGCAATATCTATGCCGACGAGAGCCTGTTCGCAGCGGGGATTTGTCCTTGCCGCGGGGCGAATAGCTTAAACGAAGAAGAGTGGCGGCGGCTGGCGGCGGCCATTCCGCCGGTTTTGCAAGCCGCCATTGAACATAACGGCACCACCTTTCGGGATTATGTGGACGGCGAAGGAAAAGAAGGGGAAAACCTGCCTTTTTTACAAGCCTACAGCCGGGCCGGTCAACCCTGTTTCCGTTGCGGAACGCCGTTGCTGAAAATCAAAGTAGGAGGCAGAGGAACGGTGTACTGCCCCCATTGCCAGAAATGAGGAAAACCATGACGACTGTGATCGGTTTGACGGGAAGGATCGGCTCGGGAAAAAGCCTGGCCGCCGCAGACTTAAAGGAAATGGGAGCGGCGATCATCGACGCCGATAAAGTAGGACATCAAATCATAGCCAAAGGGAAACCGGCATATGATCAAATCATCGACGCCATTCCCGGCGACTATTTGGATGAAACCGGTGAAATCGACAGAAAGAAATTGGCTGCCGCCGTGTTCGGCGATGCAAGCGGAGCCTATGTGCGAAAGCTGAACGCCATTACCCATCCGCAAATCACGGCGGAGATACAACAAAAGATAGAAGAATACACGAGCCAGGGGTATCCGATGATCGTCATTGAAGCGGCTTTGCTTTTGCAAAGCGATTTGATGCGCCTGGTGGACGGCGTGTGGTTGATCACCGCGCCGGATGAGATCGCCGTGGCCCGGGCGGCGGCCAGAGACGGCGTCAGCAGGGAAAAAATCGAAGCCCGGCTGGCCGCCCAGATGAGCGAAGAAGAAATGGCCGCCCAAGCCGACCTGCGTATCGTCAACGACGGCGACCGGGCGCAGCTGGCGGCACGATTGGCTCGGGCCATGCGGGATTGGCTGGGCGATAATTCGGGAATATAGGGAGTATACAGTATATATGGCGAAAAGAAGGAGCGGCTGCGGCTGCGGCTGCCTTACGGTCATCGTATTGATCCTGTTGGCGGCGGCGTTGCTGATCGCCAACCGGGAGCGGATCATCCATTATTTTTATCCGTTGACCTATACGGAATATGTGGAAACCTACTGCCGGGAATATGACGTGGACTATTGGCTGGCCATGGCGGTGATCCGGGAGGAAAGCGGCTTTGACCCCAATGCCCGTTCTGCGGCGGCGGCTTGCGGTTTGATGCAGTTGATGCCGGAGACCGCGGAGTGGATATGCAGAAACATCGGTATCGATTATCGGGAGGGGCTGTTATGGCAGCCGGAAGCCAATCTGCGGCTGGGGATTTGGTATTTGTCCTGGTTGATAGAACAATACAAGGGCAATGCCGTGGCGGCGGTGGCGGCCTATAACGGCGGCAAAAGCAATGTAGACGTGTGGCTTTCCCAAGGCCAGTGGCTGGGCAGGCTGGAGAGCGCGGAGAATATCCCCTTTCCCGAGACCAGGCGTTTTGTGCAGCATGTTTATGAAAGCAGAAACATGTATATGCTTATTTATGATTGAGCCCCGGCATGAATCCGCGTAAATGCTCATATATTGTTGCGGAGGTGACAGATATGAGCAAACGAAAGGATATTTTGGGTTTATTGTTCAGTTTGCTGCTGGTCGGGGTGGCGGCGGCGGTGGCGTCGTTTTTCGCATCCGGCTCCACCGATATTTATCAAAGCCTGAACCGGCCGCCTTTGGCCCCGCCGGCCTGGGTTTTTCCCTTGGCGTGGAGCGTCTTGTATTTTTTGATGGCTGTTTCCGCCTGGCTGGTGTGGCGGCAGGGCGGGGAAGGCGTAAGCCGGGCCTTGGCTTTATATGTGGGCCAATTGCTGGTAAACGTTTTTTGGCCCCGATTGTTTTTCGCCGATCAGGCCTTTGGCGCGGCCTTGGTGTGGCTGCTGCTGTTGCTGGTATTGGTGATCGCCATGATCAAAGCCTTTTATCCCATCAGCCGCTGGGCGGCTTTTTTGCAAATACCGTATCTGGTATGGCTGTTGTTCGCCGGCTATTTGAACTTCATGGCCGTCGTTTTGAATTCACCTTGAATCAGCCGCCGGCAGGAAGGAACAAGGCAAAACGGAGGATGTATGCTTTATGGATGAAATCATTTTGGTGGACGCGCTGGACCGGCCGGCCGGCAGCGCAGAAAAGATGGCGGCCCATCGCCGGCCCATGCTGCACCGGGCTTTTTCCATTTTTCTTTATGATGGAGACAGGATACTATTGCAAAAACGGGCCGCAGGCAAATATCATTCCGGCGGCCTGTGGGGGAACAGCTGCTGTTCCCATCCGCGGGCAGGGGAGGAACTGCTGCCGGCAGCCCACCGCCGTTTGACGGAAGAATTATCCTGCGACTGCCCCCTGGAGGAGATCGGCTCTTTCGTTTATTTTCACCGTTTTGCCGATGATTTGTTTGAATATGAATACGACCATGTTTTGATCGGCGCGTATGCCGGGCCGGTGCAGGCCGATCCTCGGGAAATAGAGGAAGTGAAATGGTGCGCCGCGGAAGAGATCATGGCGGGATTGCTTTCCCGGCCGGAAGAATACTGCGCCTGGTTCCGTACGGCGGCGCCTATGGTGTTCCGCCGCCTGCAGGAAAAAGGCGCCCTTTGACCGCCGGCAGGGCGGGCCGCGCTTCTTTTGTCTTTTGCAGCTTTTCCCAGGGGAAGGGCTGCCGGTATGGGCAGGCAAATTGTTTTTTCTCCTTGCTATAGCTTGCCGTTTATGGTAAAATAAGCGTGTTCATTCTTTAGCATGCGCTGCCTATTTCGCCTTTTCTTGCAGAATCACGAAAGGAACGGCGCGCATATACGGAGACGTATCGAAGTGGTCATAACGAGCCTGACTCGAAATCAGGTAGGCCGCAAGGTCTCGTGGGTTCGAATCCCACCGTCTCCGCCACATAAGGACTCTAATTTTGATAGAATTAGGGTCCTTACCTTTTTGCCAAAAAACCTTTGATTTCAGAGGGATATTAAGATTTAAGGCCGATCTCGGATCATTCCCGGGACCGGCCTTTTCGCATTTTAAAGTTTTTTTGTGGTCAAACTGTCATTCAGGTTCGTTGGATTTATGGGCAGTTCGTTGGAGTATTGAGTAGTTCGTTGGATTATTGTCTGGTTCGTTGGAGTTATGGGTAGTTCGTTGGATTATTGTTTCGCCTCCGCAGCTTCAATCTCTTTCAACGATTTGCCCTCAGCGTTTTTCCAGTTTGCCGGCCCACTCACACTGTAGCCTGTAATAAAATCAGCTGCAGCTGATGAGCTTGAGAAAAGAATATCTTCTACGGTTATGAAATCCTTAACCTTTTCTGAAGCCAGCAGTTTTTCTCTTCTGGCAACGGAGTTCTTGTTCAGTGACTTGACAGATGTCTTTGGATTTACAGTAGCACCAGCAAAAACTACAAAACCTTCTGTAGTGATGATTCCTTTAGCCCTAGTGTTACCCATGCTTAAGTATAGGACATCTTGCTCCTCGGTTCCGGGGACGGTTGGCTGCACTGTTGGCTCGAGAACCTTATATCCGAGCGCATTGATGAGGACCTTGATATTATCGATAAATTCTTCCATTGCAGCGACTTGGGATTCTTTAATGACAGTCTTTCCATATGTGTTTTTAGTGAGAACCTTATACCTTTTACTGTCTCGAGCGAGAACAACCAACCGATCTTCCAAATACCGGATTAATGTTTTATTCAGATCCCGGCCGGTAAAGATCACGGCTGTTGTCCAGTAATACTTTTCTTTATCCGCAGAGAAATCACGTAGGTGTTGAATAAGCCTGTCCTTTACTGTTTCAGATTCCCCAATATATACTGCGTCGGATTCATCTTCATCCTTGCAAAAAAGGAAGTATACACCAGGTCCTTTCACATCATCACGGTCACAGTCAGCAACCTCAATGCGGGGGATTTTTATTGCTTTGCCATTCCAGTTTGAAAGCTCAGCAGTAATTAGGCTGTCTGCCGTTCCATTTGCCAAGAATAATTCAATTGATCTTCCGTATGCCATTTCAAACATCCTCCCGGCTTACAGAGCCAATATCATCTAGTACGCCATCCTCTGAATGAGGCATTACATAAGGTTTCCCCTCAGGGTTGTATGTCAGGTTAAATACCAAGTCAGATAGCCACTTCTTGAAAGACGGATTGTCCTGAAACTGTTTGAACAGCTCCATATTGTCCGCCATGATAGAGAAGATGACCTGCTGCAGAGCACGCTCGCTTTCGGTACGCGCTTCCTGAGCATCAGAGTTCCTCATGGCATTCTGATATTTCTTATCCTTGGATACCATTTCGGGAATACGAAGGATTTGCTGCTGTACGTTATCAGCGTCGTTCCAGTTGATATTTCCGAACATGTCGTTGAAGTCCATGATGATCTTAGAAAGCAGATCCATCTCTGGCTCAACAATATGACCTATCTTTCCAGCGGGTACAGGTGCAATTTCAGCGTCGGAATCCTCAAGTTTAATGGAGATAGCTTCCTGTGCTTCGTTCCGATAACTGCTTAAATCTATCGTTTGGAGGATGCCTTCGGAAAGATCGTCGTCTCGCGGCGATGGAAGCTTAGGAATCAGCAAGTTCAGAAAGATCGAGAGCTTTTCCCAGTCGACATTTCCGTAAGGGAGGATTGCACCAAGGAAACCATATGTACGCACAAAAGACTTAGCGGCGCTCTTGAATTTAATCTGATCGTCCAGCTCAAGCTGTTTATATACAGCTGTGCATGCATCCAAAATCGGATCAAGGCGGTCACGTTCTGCACCACTCAGGAAAAGGTCCACCAGCTTTTCAACATCGCTTTCGTCATAGACCTGATACTCTTCCATGATAGTAATCAAGTCGTACAGCTTATTAGGATCGGTCTCCCCGGAAAGAATAGTTGTTCTGTAGAACTTAGAGAACGCCTCCTCAATCACAGAGGTCTTGTTGGCAAAGTCCAAAACATATACTTCATCCTTGCCAGGATACGCTCTGTTCAAGCGAGAAAGGGTTTGCACCGCACCAATATCATAGAGCGGCTTATCCACATACATTGTCTGCAGAAGCGGCTCGTCGAAACCGGTCTGGAACATGTCAGCAACGATAAGTATCCTATACGGATCTTTCTTGAACTCCTTCGGAATCTTGGCGTCCGGGAATCCGTTCATGGCAGCCGATGTCAATGCCGGTTCCTGACCGTTATACTTGTGCTCACCGGAAAAAGCCACGATGGTCTTATAAGGACTATGCCTGTCAGCGAGGCACTTATTGATTGCATAATAGTATTCGATACACCTTGGAATACTGGCGGTGACTACCATTGCACGAGCTTTGCCGCCGACCTTTTTCTTGGCAATAACCTGCTCGTGGAAGTGATCCACCATCATTGCAGCTTTTTTTGCGATAACATCCGGATTGCCCTCGACAAAGGCACGCAGCTTCTTCTGCGCACGCTTCTTGTCAAACATCGGGTCGTCCTCGACTGTTTTCATGAGTTTATACCAGCTGTCGATGGTCGTATAATTTCGCAGCACATCGAGGATAAAGCCTTCCTGAATAGCCTGCTTCATCGTATAGACATGGAACGGACGATGCTTGATTTCGCCGTCCTCCTCATAGGCAACACCGAACATCTCCTCAGTCTTATTCTTCGGAGTGGCGGTGAAAGCAAAGTAGCTGGCGGAGGGGACGAGTTTGCGTCCTTCCATCATGGCATTGATCTTGTCCTCATTATCAGCCTCATCATCTGTAGCGAGCCCGGAAAGCGCCAGATTCATATTTGCGGAGTTACGTCCGCTCTGGCCGGAGTGCGCCTCATCGATGATGATGGCAAACTTGTTATTCTTATGTTCTTGCCCAATCTCAGAGATGATGTACGGAAACTTTTCAATCGTAGATATAATGATGCGCTTGCCATCCTGTATGGCTTTACGCAGGTCTCCGGAATGCTCAGCCCATGTTACGGTGTTCTTGACCTGCATGAACTGCTTGATCGTATTGCGGATCTGCTTATCCAGAATACGACGGTCAGTGACGACAAGGACAGAATCGATCATTGGGTGGCCGTCTTTTTCAAGTCCGATCAACTGATGAGCCAGCCAAGCGATAGAGTTTGACTTGCCGCTTCCGGCGCTGTGCTGAATCAGGTACCGCTTGCCGACACCGTTTTCTTTCACATCAGCTAGCAGCTTTTCTACGCAGTCGAGCTGATGATAACGCGGCCAAATCTGCTTGATGGACTTTTTGCTGGTGTCCTCGTCCACTTCTTCAATGACCTGAGCGTAATTTTCTATAATGCGTGACAGTTTTCTCTTTGTAAGGATATCCTTCCAGAGATAGTCGGTCATGAGGCCGTCCGGATTCGGCGGATTGCCTGCACCATCGTTATATCCTTTGTTGAACGGCAGGAACCAGCTGTCCTTCCCAGCGAGCTTTGTGCAAAACTGGATCGTAGCATCGTCCACGGCAAAATGAACCATGCAGCGCTTGAAAGAGAATAGGAGATCGTGGAAATCACGGTCTTCCTTGTACTGGCGGACAGCATTTTCCGTGTTCTGCTTTGTCAGCTGGTTCTTCAACTCCAGCGTGATGACGGGCAGGCCGTTGATAAAGAGGCAGACATCCAGAGCCAGCTTTCCGGCATCCTGCGAGTAGCGCAGCTGGCGGGTCACGCTGAAGATATTCCTCTCATACATAATTCTGGCCTGCTCATTATTTTCGGTCGGCGTCAGGAAGAACATGATGAGGTCTGCAGGGTATACCTTCACACCATTGCGCAGCACGTCAATGATACCGCGCCTGGCAATCTCTCCGGACAGGCGGTTCAGGAACTGGCGTTTCTTCGTATCCGAAGTAAACACGCCTAGTTTACCCATTTCCTTCGGCTGCGTGTCCTGCAGGAACCGAAACAGGCGCATTTCGTCGACAGCATACTCTTTGTTATAGTCGGCGTTTGTTCCTTCCTCGTATCCGTTTTGCGCAACAAGCCATTTTACAATTAAGGATTCAAGGCCGCTTTCCTTTGTGTTGGTAAAAGCCATTGTTAATCCTCCTGTTCCTCTGCTTCATCGAGTTCTTCATCGTTTTCTATTTCTATATCTTCATCTATGTGTTCAAAGTCAGGCACTTCGATTTCTCGCACATCGATATGCCCTGTGACCGCTTCCGCAATAATTCTCGAACGCAGCTCGTGTAATATATCAATATAATCATTGATTGCGTCTATAGCTTCTTTTGTTTGCTGTTCTACATTCTCAATCTCTTTAACTATGGCATCCTGCTCTTCTTTTGGAGGATAAATGGTGTAAACATCATAAAAGTTCTGATTGGAAAGGTTCTGTAAACCTACTGTCATTCCATTTGACCGGCCTGCGTAGACAGTCCTATATTCAGGTGTATGATACAACGCCTCATAATATTTAGAGTTTGCATCTCGCTTGGGCACAAAAACGCCATAATGGAATGTAACAATTCCACGATACTTTGAGGCAAAAAATACGCCTAAATGTGCTTTGAATCTATTAAGAACCAAATCATTAGGAAGCACAAGTTTCCAATTGTCATATGATGCAGTATGCAAAGAACGTTCCTTCATATTTTCGTATGGCAACAGTCCGTCCTTCTGTGAAAGTGAAAGGACAAGCTCATTGCCCTCAAATTTACGACTATTCTCTTTGAACAGCCTTCCATTTAAAAGGATTTGCCAATGTTCAGGAACTTTACCGATGTAATCAATTCCACTATCTTTAAAATGGCGCGTATCATCTAATCCTCTCTTTACGATTCGACTAATTCTGATTTCCCGTTGTTCCCTTAATAGCCTAACTTGTTGCTTTCTCGTATCAATCAAGGAGTTAATTTTTGATACTTGCCAATCCAAATAATGAGCTATTTTCTTCTGTTCCTCGATTGAAGGAACAGGTGTTTTTAACGCACCAAAAGCGTCAAATGAAATCGTGTATCTTACGTTCTTTGAATACATTTTGTAATTCCGGTTTGAAAATACATATTGAAACCAGCAATCTACATAATCTTCATCGATATATAATTCATTGCATTCTGCGACATCATATGCGGACGTAATCATTCCATTATATTTTGATATGCCGGAGAAGACTGCAGAAACATCAAGATCAAAAAGGCAAAAAACCATATCGTGTGGTCTTACCTCTTGGTATCCACTATAAGAAGCAGGGACCTTTCCTCTTCTATCTTCTATACTTTTCTCCTTGATGCCTCCGGTTGTCAGTGACAACAGTTGGTAATTCTTGTACGCTTCACCGACCTTGATCTGCCTTTTCTTAAACAAAACCTTGTTGGGTATAAGTTTCCACGAGGATGGAATCTCGCCAATCCAAGGAATTTCACTGTCTTTGTATAGTTCATACCTCATGGAGCAATCCCTCCTTGATATCTGCGAGCTTTCCATCTGCTTTGATTTCCAAAGTGATTAAATCATCTACAATATCTTGAATTGATCGACTTGAGAACGCTTTATAGAAGTACCTCGAAAAAGAAACTTCATATCCCGTTTGTGTTTTACTGTCGTCCACAAATGCGTCATCGTTATACGGCAACACTTCATTTCTCATAAATCCTTGTATTCCATCAACATAATTGAATGGAACTATTTCTGTCTCTCTGAGTTCAGAATCCGTTTCACCTACAACGGGCTGAGCACTGGGATCTTTCTCAGTGATAAATGGGCGGATTTTTTTAAGTGTAGCAGCTTTAAGTTTTGTCTTTTTCGCAAAAGCCGACCAATCATCTGTGAACGCATCACCCGAAACTGATGCCAATGCGCTCTTTACTGCTTCAAATTCGTCAGCTTTCTTAAATGTGTCCGCAGGAATAGGTCGTTCTGGATATACACGCAGTCTAAGAGGGCGTTCAACCGTTATAGACCAAAACCCAAAATCAGAATTGTCAAAAATGCGGCTAACCTTGCTTTGTTCCATGTTCATAAAAATTCTAAGAATTTCCTTACGTATTTCAGCTGTTAACTCGCAATTCTTCTTTCCCATGTTCTTGCGTAGGAGGGCCTTCATTTCCGTTGCGTCAATAAGCTGTATTTTACCCCTGCGACGTTCTTCTTTTTTGTTTGAAAGAATCCATATATATGTGCCAATTCCCGTGTTGTAAAACATGTTTTCAGTAAGCGCAATTATGGCTTCAACATAGTCATTCTCTATCAAATATTTACGTGCGTTGCTTTCTCCGCTACCTGCATCCCCTGTAAAGAGCGACGAGCCATTATGCACCTCTGCAATACGGCTGCCAAGCTCGGTGTCTTTCTTCATCTTTGCCACATTGTTTAGCAAGAACAGGAGCTGGCCATCACTGGTACGCGGAATCATCGGCATGACATCCCCACCTTCAAGATAGGTGTTGAAGCGGGTATCGAGGATTTCCTTCTTGCCTCCCATTTTCTCGGCATCAGTTTTCCAGCTCTTTCCGTATGGAGGATTTGAGAGCATGAAGTCAAACTGACGAGATGCGTGCTGATCGTCAGAAAGTGTGGAGCCATACATAATGTGCTCGGCCTCTTCTCCATCGCCCTTGAGTAGCATATCCGCCGTGCAGATCGCATAAGTTTCCGGATTGATTTCCTGCCCGAACAGATGGATGGCGACTTCTTTGCCACGCCTCTTAGCCAGCGTCAAAAGTCTGTCCTGAGCGACGGTGAGCATGCCTCCCGTACCGCAGGCTCCGTCATAGCAGGAATAGGAAGCATCCTTGATCTTGTCGGCAATAGGCATGAAAACAAGGTCGGCCATAAGCTCGACAACATCACGAGGCGTCCAGTGTTCACCGGCTTCCTCGTTATTCTCCTCGTTGAACTTGCGGATCAGCTCCTCAAAGATGGTACCCATACCGTGATTATCGAGGCCGGGATGCTTGAGGATGGTCTTCGCAGCGTCTTTATAAATCGGATTCGGGCTCAGGTTAATATCAGAAGATGTAAACTTCTCAATGACCGCACCAAGAATATCCGCATCCACCATAGTATCGATCTGGTTACGGAATTTGAACTTATCCAGAATTACCTGAACATTTGGCGAGAAGCCATCAAGATATGCGATAAAGTCCGCCTTCAAGGTCTGCGCCTTTGCGCGGCTTGTCAGATCTTTCAGAAGGAAGGGAGACGCATTACAAAACGCCTGTCCCGCTGCATTGCACAGCGCAGGCCACTGGTTATCGATTTTTGCAGCATCAAGCTGTTTCTTCATTGCCAGCACTGCCGGTTTTGTTTCTTCTAGCATAGCGTCCAGACGGCGGATAACCGTCATCGGAAGAATGACGTCACGATACTTGCCGCGCACATATACATCGCGCAGGCAATCATCTGCGATCCCCCAAATAAAACTGACTATCTGATTATGCACCTGATTATCCATTTAGTGATTCCTCCGTTTGTCAGCGGCGTAGCATGCCACCATGTCATCTAATTCTATAAAAGCGCTGCCCCAAAAACGGACTCAGTTCGTTATGGTTTTCTCTTTTATGTGGTAAGCGATGTTCCGACTATCGCAAAACTGTATAACCTCTGCTGCTTTTTCATTATAAAAATGCTTGTGGTCCGGGTAGGCAGATACAGTAGGGTTATAATTTGTCCTGCCAAAAATTATTTTATCCACAAAGGAAACTTTCCTGAGAAGCTTTTGAAGATCTTGCTCTACGAGATTGGGTGTGGGGTATGGTTCAATACTAACCCAGGTCTTACAGCCTTTCTCGTGAAGTTCCCGTAAGGCATGCAACCTCTTAGGATATGGCGAGGAGTGAGGTTCCATTTTCTTTCGGAACTCTGCGTCAAATGAGACCAGTGTAATGCCATACTCGTTATCAGATGATAGCTCGGCGAGCTCAGTTGGAAGGACGCCCTTTGTTAATACAGTGCACTTGATTCCTGCCTCATTTAGTTTCCGAATAGCAGCAATGGACATGTCGGAAATCTCGTCATACCCATACATAAAAGGATCTGTGGTGAAACACAACTGAACCGAGGTGATTCTATCTTTTAGCTTTGGTATTTCCTTATCAAGCAGTTCAAGAGTGTTAGATACTAAATAGGGTTTTTTCCACTCCTCATAGTTTTTTACCACACCGAATCGTTTCTTTTGTAGATAGGCATAGCAGGGATAATTACAGCCATGTGCACAGCCAAGTACATGATTCATAGTGTAATCACCATACTCAACCCCGGTAACATAGAGCATGGAATTACGCTCTATATAACCAGCTACTTTTTTCATGACTTACAACCCCTATCGAGAAATGTAATTGTGCTTTTCTGACCATTTCTCCCTCTGGCTTCTGAAGCACCATAGTAAGTGGTTAATATCTGTTTAATCTCTTTTCTGAAGCCCTCAGATGGGAAAATTGGATGTTCATCAAGGACAGCCCATATTTCATCAAGAGATACTGTCTGCCCTGCAAACGCTTTTTGAAGGTATTCAGCAATATCTTTCACATAATAGCAATATTCATCGGTTGAGGTTGCCGGAACTCCTGTTCCGCTAAAATCCATCACATATTGATTTTCGCGGCCATGTGTATTTTTAGTAGAGGATTTTCCTCCAAAGACTTGCCATGCAGTTTTCTTGTATAGCTTAAATCCCTGGATATGTCCGGTACAATGGATAAGGTTATACACTATTGCATTGTTGACATTGAAAAAAGGAAATGCCGCGACGTAATAGTCATTTTGTTTCCTTCGATGAAGCATGTAAATAATCTGCTCAATACGCTCTTCGAGAGCCTTTTTATCACTACCAAGTGGGATAAGGTCTTCAATATGCGAAAGATACGTTCCTTCATATTTCCCGATAGCAGCGTCAGTTTTGGCTTGTTTCACAGCCCGGATAGAATCAGAAACCATATGATTGATAATCACTTCACCCCAGTTATTCAAGAAAGGGAGAATTGCTGGCCAGTCAATTCGTGCATCATATGGATCATATACAAGCAAATAATGATAGCCAAGTGAGGAATCCAACCTGCTTCCAATTCTTTTTAGGAGGTCGTTAGCGTCTTCGGTACGTGTAATAATCTTAAAGTTTGTTGTGTCGCCAGGAAGCAAGCCTTTTAGATGGGCAATTTTTCTCTCATCTCGATCGTTAAAGTATAAAAGAAATTTTTTAGGGTAATACTGGCCTGCTGCCTTTCTTAGTATTTTTGCAACACGGATGGGAGTACCAAAAACCGGATTACCATCGTCGTCATAGTACTCTCCACTATTACTCATGCAATCGATAAAGATAAGGCATTTACAGCTTTTATTGAGCGCGAGAATTTGAGACCAAGCTTCAACATATTTTTCAATCAGGTCAAACTTCTTTATCGTATGTGGGCTTGCATTGCTGATGATTTCATCGTTGTTTGCACTAGACACAGTTACAGATCGCCTTCTTCCACATTTTCAGCGGGAATGAAATCCATTATATCGCCAATGTTACAATCGAGCGCTTTACAAACCTTGATGAGAACTTCCATACTCACATTTTCATTCTTAGAAAGTTTCGTTACGGAAGCCCAGCTGATACCCGCTTGTTTTTGAAGGTCGGTTTTCTTCATATCCTTATCTATCAGCAGCTTCCAAAGCTTCTTATAACTAATTTCCATTTTGCGTCACCTCGAAGATGATATATATATTGATTATATACAGAATTCTTCTTTTAAGCAATAGAATTCTTCACAAATACGAGAATTTCCACTGTGTTATTGTCAATAATCAGATGTGGTGGTATAATTACAAAAACACTTTGTGAGAGGAAGATCTTTAGATGCCTGGCTACCGAAACGAACTGGAGCGGTTTATCTATGAAAAGTGCTATGATCATCTATTTACAGGGATTAACGCTTATCTAGCCGTTCATCCACAATGCGCAAAACGGGCAAATTCTCGTGTTTTTGTACCGACGAAGGCAGAACTTTTGGATATGATCCTTGAAGGTATTCCTTCTGTCTGGATAGACGATGACACGATTAAGTTTCAAGCTGTTGTCAGCGGTTCAGTTTATTTAGAAGAGGACCAGGAATACTATGGGACGAATAGCTGTGAAACTAATGTTTATGTTTTCCGTGTCGGTGAAGCGCACCAGAAGGATGATATTGTTAGGTTTATCGACTTTTCCGTTGATGGTTATACAAGAACGAACCGTAAGAAAGCAAGCGTCAATTTAAGGGACACCGATCATGCGAAAGAACGTTATGCAGAACTTGTAGATTTGGTACGTTTCGGAAAGGGCAAGTTACATTACTATACCGAAAAGGAATATTACGAGGGCACCATTGACCCCGACAACGGTGCTGACTGGAATCAAACAGCGCCCATTGATACAAGACCGACACTGGAGGACTTCAAAAAGACGGTCAGCGATTATTTGGCATGGGAGGTTTCAAACCTTCTGAAGAGCCAAGATAAGGAGGACGACCGCCTGGGAAAATGACAGCCTCACTTAACGAAAAGCTGAGGACTGTTAAGTGGGGCAAATATAAACTCGGCTCATTATTTGAGATAGATAACACGCTTAGTTTTAATGCAGATGTCTTGGTACCAGGAGAAAAGTACGATTATGTTACTAGAACTTCACTGAATCAAGGGATTTTGCAATCTACCGGTTTTGTTAACAAAGAAAATATTAATCCTGCTGGGACTTGGAGTTTAGGCTTACTGCAAATGGATTTCTTTTATAGAAGAAAACCTTGGTATGCTGGTCAGTTTATGCGCAAAATAACGCCCAAAATAACAATTCCAAAAGGGGCAATCTTATTCGTTTCAACTGTACTAAACATGCAGAAACCTATTCTTCTTTCTGTTCTCGTACGCAATGTTGATTCGACCTTTAAGAATATAGAGGTTTATTTACCTGTTTCGTCCGAAGGAAACATAGATTTTAATTTTATGGAATCATTTGTAGCGGAGCTGGAGGCGGAGCGTATAGCGGAGCTAGAGGCGGAGCGTATAGCGGAGCAGTCCGCTTACTTAACAGTAAGCGGACTGGACAATTATGAATTGTCCAAAGAGGAAGAACGAGCGATAACGGATTATAGTTCTTACGTTTGGAAATCCTTTAACCTTAAGGACTTGTACGGAAAATCGACTCGAGGGAAGCGTCTGAAAAGCGAAGATCGCATTCCGGGTACTCTCCCGTTTGTAACTGCAGGTGAAGCCGAAGAAGGCGTTTCTGCTTTTATAGGAAATGATGTTGAAGTATTTGAAAAGAACACGACCACTATTGATATGTTCGGTTCCGCCAAATACCGCAATTACCGTTACGGCGGTGATGACCATGTGGCGATTGTACATACTGAGAATGTTCCGATGAAGGCATCGATATTCGTTACCTCGGCATGCCACAAGGCCGCTCATACCGGCAAATTCGATTACGGTCATAATTTCTATGCAAAAGATGCCGATGCTCTTGATATCATGCTTCCTTCAAAGGACGGCAAGCCGGATTATCAGGCTATGGCACTGCTGATTTCGGCAATTCAGAAGCTGGTCATAAAAGACGTTGTCCGCTATGCAGATCGGAAGGTTGCTGGAACAAAATATGTCATCGGCAAATGAGGCCGATGAGTTTATCAAAAATCGGTATGCGATGCGAAAGATACAATGAACAAATCAAATACCGAAAACGATGAAAGGAAAAACTATGAAAGAAAAAACTATGAAAGAAAAAACTATGAAAGAAAAAACTATTTCTTCATTGAGTCAATTGATCGATGCTATTGAAAAACTTAAAAGTTATTATCCATCTGGAATCATGCTAAACAATCCAGTTGCCAATACTTTTTTGTACAGAGGGTTAAGTGACGTTTCATATAAATTGATTCCCAGTGTATTTAGAAAAAAAGAAGACAATATTGACGGCCGTGTCGTAATAAACAATAAGTATCTTGCCTGGGCGAATGAGAAGTCATTATTGCTTTCATTTATACATGAAGCAAGTGGATTATTAAGCATTTCAACAAATGATTTACCCCGATGGGCAGAATATGCACAGCATTACGGTGTACCGACACGTTTTTTGGATTGGAGCAGCAATCCATTAGTTGCTCTATACTTCGCCTGTAGAGATAGAACAGAACAAGATGGTGCTATATGGATGCTTCATGGAACAAACTATAAAAGGTTCCTTGCTAAAAACCTACAGATACCAAAAGAGAAGACTGTAAAAGAGATTTTATCCGATTTATTCAATGACGATAAAGAAATTGATTATCCTGTTCTGTATACTCCATATTACGTAGATGCACGTATGAGTGCTCAAAAAAGCTATTTCCTCGTATGGGGTGCAAAAAAAGAACCTTTGGAAGATATGCTTCTAAATGATGAGTTGTTTATGGAGCTTCCAGAGGTTGATAATGGAATTCGTCTATATGGAGATGATCAGCAGAATAACATCCTATTTAAATTCTTCATACATGCAGATAGCAAGCAACCCTTATTACACGAGCTTGATATGGTTGGAATCAATGAAAAAACCTTATTTCCAGGATTAGACGGTATCGGAAGATATGTAGAAAGACAATATCGATTTGACTATAACGAAACGATCATCAGCATGTAAGCATGTGTCCAAAATGCGCTTTTAGGGATTTATAGGATATCAGAAAGGGAAAGGAATCTATAATTATTTCAGAAACATGGGCATATTCCATCGTTTCCTCCCCATCGTATACCGCTGGCGGGGCGCAGAAAAAAATCAAAATCCTTATTGATTTTTCTGGCGTTTTTGGTATAATGCAATGTGGCCGTCAGGCTGAGGTTCTGCCGCCCAAGCAACGGTCTGAAAGATCCTGCGCCGGCAGAGCGGCGGCATGGCTGCTTTCCGAATACATATGTTTTGAAGGAGAAAAAGGAGGAAGAACAGTGAAAAAACTCATCATCATGCTTTTGGCGCTGGCCATGGTATGCACGCTGGCCGCTTGCGGCAATACGCCCGACGCGCAGCCCCAGGATGAAGAAAACGAGACGGCGGACGTGATCGATGACGCCACCGAGGACGCTACCGAGGATGCGACCGAGGCTGTCGAGAAAAACATGAGTCTGAACGACGCCGAACACCAAATCCAGGTTGCCATGAAGAATCTTTTGCAGGAAGCCTTCGGCGACAAGATCGATGACGCCAAAATCTCTGTGGAAAAAATCTACACCGCGGAAGAAGAACAGGCGGACGAACTGCTGAAATCCCTTGGGCTGGGGCCGGATGAATACGCCTTTGAGGTGAAATACGAGCTGCATCCCACCGAGAACGCCGATCCCATCGAAATGACGGCCGCTACCGGAGAATATGATGAGGAATCCGGCTGGGTTGTGGATAAATACAACGTCGGCGTTTTGAGACCCAATCCGGACGGCGACCCGGAATACATCATCACGGACTTCGGCACCGCCTTTTAAACGGCCAAATCCATAGGCTGCGCGTTCAAAATGCTTCCCTGGCGGCAGAGCAGAGAATGCCGCAAATGCGCAGCGGATCCAAAACCTTTTAGAAAAAAATTAGATCGCAAAAGAATGAGCTCGGAATCCAACCGGGCTCATTCTTTATTTTTGCCGTTTTCTATACCGTTGCCGTTTGTGCGCCTTTTCGGGGACGGTAAGCCGTATGGTCGTATCGACCGGCAGAATCAGGCGCTATGCGCAAATTGCTTTGCAGCCCCGGATAATGGCCCTAGCATATTCGTTGCCGTTTTTGACGCTGTCAGGGAAACAGCCGGCGCAGGGAAGGGTTCGCGGAACAGCTTGGCCGCTCCGGCTCGACAAGGCTGTCGCGGCGCGGTTGCGGCATAAGGAAGCTGTGGTACGAGGGTCTGGCAAAGGACGTCTTCTTTTGTCCCGGCAAATCTATCCGGGCCTCTTGTTCGAACCGGGCAGAAAGAAACGGGCCATATCTATGCCTTCACCGCGCAGCAGTTGGCACTTTCTGTCTATGCCGCCGCCATAGCCGGTCAAGTTGCCGTTGGCGCCTACCACCCGATGGCAGGGGATGAGGATGGATATGGGGTTGCGTCCCACGGCTCCGCCTACCGCCTGGGCCGACATACGGGGACGGCCCTGGCTGCTGGCCAGGGATGCGGCGATTTCGCCATAAGTAACGGTTTGTCCGTAGGGGATGCTTTGCAGGAGCTGCCACACGGAAAGTTGAAAAGGCGAGCCGCAGAGGGACAAAGGCGGCATAAAATCAGGTTCCTTTTGTTGAAAGTAGATATCCAGCCAATGCTTTACGGCGGAAAAAAGCGGGATATCTTTTTTTATGGCGTTTTCTGGGATTTTTTGCCGTCCCGGCGATTCGGCAAAGCAAAGCCCGGTCAAGGCGTCTTCCCCGGCGAATAGCCATATTTTTCCCAGAGGGGATTGGTAATCGCTGCTATATTGCATGCAACAGGCTCCTTTTACCGTCGGTTTGAAGCGGCGGCGTCTTATTTTTTGCTATTCCGCATAGAAAATGGGCCGCCGCTTTGCTTTTATGGTTCTGGACAGGGAGCGAACATTCCTGTTGCCGCGGCGGTCGATTTTCCCTGGGCAAAGCGTATTTTTTTATCGCTTTTGGAAATGCTGACCATGAGTGCCAGCAAGCTGGAGGGGAAATACCGATGCATACATCTGATCAAGCCACTGAACAAATTGCCGCCGCGGCATGCCGCATACAAGAAGATCGCATCGAAACGGATATCCGGCGGAACATGGAAAAGGTTCGCGCCTGCCTGGGCGGCAGTATGGATGTGGTGATCCGGGACTTCCGTCTGGGCAACGGGCAGGAAGCCGCCGTATTCTATATCGATAATCTGGTCAATAAAGAGATCCTGGGCCGGGATTTTTTCGCCCCTTTGCAAGGGATATCCGTCCCGGGACCCGTCACGCCGGGGCAAATATGCAAGGACGTGTTAAAAACCGGCGAGCTGCGGCAAATCGACAGTTTCCGGGATTTGACCGATATGGTGCTGCTGGGCTGGACCGGCCTGTTCCTGGCCGGGGCGGATACGGCGGTGGCCGTAGAGGCGGTCAGTTGGCCTCAGCGAGGGATTGTCGAACCGGGTACCGATGTGGTGATACGAGGGCCCAGGGAAGGATTTATCGAAAATGTCCGGGCCAATGCGGCCCTGCTGCGGCGGAAGATCCATCACAAAGATCTGCGCCTGGAGGAGCTGCGTTTGGGCAAATACAGCAATACGCCGGTGGTTTTGGCCTATGTGGACAGCATTGCCAACAAACAGGTCCTTGCGGAAGTGAAAAAGCGACTGCAAAAGATCGATATCGACGCCATATTGGATAGCGGCTATGTGGAGCAATTCATTCAGGAAACCGGGTATTCCCTGTTTCCCACCGTGGGCATAACGGAAAAGCCGGATATCGCCGCCGCCAAAATCATGGAGGGACGCACGGCGATCCTGGTGGACGGTTCGCCGGTGGCCCTGACCGTGCCTATGTTTTTTGCCGAAGGCCTGCAAAGCGCGGAGGATTATTATAATAAATTTTACTATGCCTCCTGGCTGCGTATCATACGCATGCTGGCGTTTTTGACCAATATTTGGCTGCCGGGCCTGTTTGTAGCCATCGTTTCCTGGCATCCGCAAATCATCCCGGCCCGCTTGTTTATGTCCATGGCGGCGGCGGAAAAAAACACCCCTTTTTCTTCCGGCTTGTCCATGCTGCTGATGCTGCTGGCCTATGAGGTCCTCAAAGAGGCCGGCGTACGCTTGCCCAAACCGGCGGGGCAGGCCATTTCCATCGTTGGCGCGATCATTATGGGCGACGCGGCCATATCCGCCGGTTTGATTTCCGCGCCGGTGCTGATCGCCCTGTCTTTGACGGTCACCGCTTCCTTTGTCACCGTAAATCTATCGGAGGTTTCCACGGTATTGCGGTTGTTCTTTTTGGCCGCCGGTTGGGCCATGGGGGTATACGGTTTGCTGTTGGTGAATTTGCTGCTGCTGTTTTATTTAAGCGCTCTGTCTTCTTTCGGCCTGGCCTATTTTGCGCCTTTTTCGCCCTTAAATTGGCAGGGGCTGAAGGATGTAGCCCTGCGTTTGCCTTTGCGGCATCTGCAGTTTCGCCCGCCGGGTTTGAGTCGGAATCGCCGGCGCATGCGCGTCGGCAAAAAGGAGGAAAACTGATATGGGCAAACGACTGCTGCCGCTTATATGCATTTGCGGGCTGCTGTTGACCGGTTGCGGCAACCGGCAGGAGATCGACGACGTAGCCGTGGCTTTGGGCGTGGCCGTTGACGGCGGCAGCCGGGGCGGATACCGGGTGACGGTAGAGCTGGCCGCGCCCAAAGCGCCGGATGATTTGGGCGAAGGGGTGTTTTTCGTCAGCGAAGGCGGGGATCTGCAGCAAGCGCTGGCCGCGTTGGACTGCCAATTGGAAAAAGAGTTGTTCTGGGGACATTTGCAGGTGATCCTGGTAGGCGAAAGCATGGTTTCCCGTATGGAGGAGATCAGCGAATATTTTCATTCCCTGCGGCAATTGGCCACGTCTTCGTTGCTGGTGACAGCCAGTGGTCCGGCCGGGGATATGCTGCGGCAAGGCTTCGGACAGGCGGATTACGCCTCTTTCGGCATTGCCGGGGCGGTCCGGGACGCGCTGCCCCGGAACGTTCGGCCCAATCTGCTTTATGTCATGGAAAGATTACAGAAAAACAGGCCGCTGGATTTGCCCTGCCTGTACCGGCAAACCGGCAGGGAAGACGGCCGCCTGGAAATCAAAATAAAAGAGGAAACCATCCGCAAGGATGCGCTGGGGGATCATGAACCGAGACATGCTTAGCAGCGGCCAGGGCCTGGCCTTGATCATGGCCAATGTTTTTGCCGGAATGGCGGTTTTTTTTCATGCTGGATGTGATTTGGGGCATAATCTTTGGCAGATCCTGCTCATCGCCGTTCCGTTTGTTTTGCTCATGCTGTACCTGCTGTTTTTATTGCTGGAGCATTTGCAGGGACAAAGCGTTTTTGCTTGCCTGGAGGGAGAGCCCGCCCGGTTTTTTTCTTTGCGTATGGCCTGGTGGCTGCTGCTGTTATGGGTTTATGGCGGCCTTTTTCTCGCCGCGGCTTTTGATATGTGGCAATATCTGGACAGCCAGACCGGTTTGGCCTGGCTGAAGCTGTTGCTGCTGTTTGTATTTTTGACTGCCGCCTGCTATTGGGGTTTGCAGGCTATCGCCAGAGCCGCGACCTTTATCCTGTTGCTTTTTTTGCTGTTCTTTGTCCTGGATAGCCTGTTGCTGCTGGGGGATATGGATATGACCCGCATTTTGCCCTTGGCCATGCCGGCTGCCGGCCGTTGGTATTCCGCTGTGGGAAAAACCGTCTCCGGCGTCGTCTTGCTGCCGCTATGCTTATCCTATATACCCAAGCTGCAAAATCCGGATAAAAGTTTCTCTGTGCTGCGAAAGGGAATTCTGCTATGCGGCGCGTATTATTTAGCCGTAACGGTTCGCAATATTCTCTTGTTCGGCGATTTGCTGGCGTTTACGGAATATCCGCTGTTAAGCGCTTTGCGGTTGATCGTTTGGGGCGGGGTGGAATATCTGGTTTTGCCCGCCGCTTTATTGCTTTTGTCCGTGATTTTGGCCGGTATCGCCTTGCTCTGGCAGATCGCGGTGGATTGTATGCGCCGGCTGCGGCGGCAAAAGGAGGCAAAGGGCAAAGAGCGTTTTCAGCTATGCGCCCTATGGGCCTTGCTGCAAACCGGGGCGGTCCTGGCGATATACGCTTTGCCGGAAAAATTTATGGAGGGGCTGGCCGTCTACGGAACGGCTACGGCTTATGCCGGACAGTTGTTCTGCCTCATTTTTCTACTGTACCAAGTCAATAAAAAAAAATTGTAAAAATTGCTAAATTAATGTGGTAATATATGTAAATCTTTAGTATAATTATATTATAGTTAAGTTATATAGTTCAGTACCGGTTTTGCGGGAAAAGCCGGTGGGGAAAAGATATAGTATGCCGTTTTCGGCCGATGGGAGGTTTTATTATGTCATTCGAAAGCAGATTTAAAAGCGAAGTGATCGACGAACTGTTCAAAGCCATTTTATCACTGGACAATATCGATGACTGTTACCGGTTTTTTGAGGATTTAACCACCGTTCCGGAGATCAAATCCTTGGCCCAGCGTCTGCAGGTAGCAAAAATGCTGCTGCAGAACGAAACCTATACGACGATTTCCGAAAAGACCGGCGCTTCTACCGCTACCATCAGCCGGGTCAAAAACTCCTTGTATTATGGGGTAGACGGTTATAAAATGGTCATCAAAAATCTGGAAAACATGTAACGCGCCAAGGGGAAAGGGTTGGTCATTTTGCAAGTTATCCCGGCAATCGATTTACGGGTCGGGGCATGCGCTCGCTTGCTGGACGATTATCAACTGGCGGCGGACGTATATTCCGACAACCTATTGGAACAGGTAAATATATTCAAAAACTTGGGCGCCGGTAAAGTGCATATCACCGATGTGGACGGCTCTTTTTCCGGGCATTTGTGCAATCTGCGTATCCTGCAGGAAGTGGTGCGGGACGCTGATGTGGAAATACAACTGGCCGGCGGTATCCGCAGCATGGAGAATATCGATACCCTGGTTTCTTTGGGCATACATCAGGTGGTGCTCAGCGCCACGGTTTTGCGCAACGCTGAATTGACGGGGCGCGCTCTGGCCGCCTATGGCCGTCAGGTGGCGGCCGGTATCGACGGACGGGACGGCATGGCCACCATAGAAGGCTTCGAGACCTCCGCCAGCAAAACCGTACGGCATTTGCTGGATGAGATCATCGCCTTGGGCATGCGGGATATCATCTTTACCGATGTGCGCCGTTATGGCAGCATGAAAGGCCCCAATATGGAAAGCATAGGCGAATTGATCGAAAGCGGCGCAGCCGATATTTATATCGCCGGCGGCATTTCCGATTATCAGACCATACAGCGTTTGAAGGAGATCGGCGTATCCGGGGTGATCATCGGCAAAGCTTTGTACACCGGCGCGATCGACTATGCGAAAGCAAAGGAAATGGCGGAGGCATGAGCGTTTCTACCTCGTTCATAAAATGGACGAATCATATTTTTCCGCAGGTGGTCCACCCTTTTAATTTGCAAAACAACGGGCGGCAAACCTATGCCGAATGGCAATTTGCCAAAGGGGAAGATACGGTGCGTTTGTTTTTGGACCGGTATTCCCTGGACGAAATGTTTTTACATAAAAGGGTTTTGGACATGGGCTGCGGCGCGGCCGGCAAAAGCCTCTATTATGTAAAGTGCGGCGCGGATCATGTGACCGGCGTGGATATCGTGCCCCATTATCGGGAGGAAGCGCTGGCCCTGGCCAAAAAGCTGTCTTTCGACGGGAAATTTACATTTGCCGTCGCTTCGGCCTGCGCATTGCCTTTTGCGGACAATAGCTTTGATACGATCATCATGAACGATTTTATGGAGCATGTCTCCCAGCCCCGGCAGGCCCTGGCGGAAGCCCGACGCCTGTTGACGCCGGAGGGAAGGATATTTATCAATTTCCCGCCCTATTATCATCCGTTTGGCGCGCATCTCAGCGACACCATCAATATGCCCTGGGTGCATTTGTTTTTCCGCGAAAAAACATTGGTCGCCGCCTACAAGGATTTGATCCGCGGCCTGCCGGATGAGGCGGAACGGCTGCAGCTTAAAATCGGTCTGGACGGGCAAGGCAGGGAAGCCTTTACCTATATCAACAAAATGACGCTGAAAAAATTCAAGTCTATGCTGCAGGATATGGGCATAACGCCTCAGTATTATCGGGAGGCGCCTTTGCGAAGCTATTTCAAGCTTTTGGCCAGGACGCCTTTGCTGAAAGAAATGTTTGTGAAAATGGCTGTATGCGTGATCGGCAAATAGCCGGCGCAAAACGGCGTATCGCGATGATGAAAAAGGACTGCGGCGGCGGTTGCGTGCAACCCTGCCGCAGTCCTTTCACAAAGCCCCTAGCAAAAAAGGAGCAACCCCGAAGAGGGGCTGCTCCTTGAAAAATCTGTCGCCGCAAGCGGCATTTATTTTAACAGCACTTTGTGATAGACTTTTTTCCCTTTGCGCAATAAGGCGTAGCCGTCTTTGAAATCCGCCTCGCCGATGGCTTGATCGAAAGCGCCTACCCGTTGATTGTTTAAATAGATCCCGCCGTCTTTGATCAGGCGGCGGCCTTCGCTGTTGCTGGCGATCAGGCCGCATGTATGGAGCAGGGCGGTGATATCCAGACCGGCCAGATCTTCCCGCCGGATTTCCGTGGTGGGCATGTCGTCCAAATTGCCGCCGCCGCCGCCAAACAAAGCCCTGGCCGCTTTTTGGGCTTTTTCCGCTTCTTCCGGACTGTGCACCAAAGCGGTGACTTCATAGGCCAGCCGTTCTTTGGCTTTGTTGATATTGGCGCCGGCCGCCACGTCGGTAAGGGCGCGCACTTCATCCATGGGGATAAAGGTGAGCAGGCCCAGGCAATTGGCCACGTCCGCGTCGTCGATATTGCGCCAGTATTGATAGAAATCGTAAGGGCTGGTTTTTTCCGGATCCAGCCATACCGCGCCGCTTTCGGTCTTGCCCATTTTTTTGCCGGCGCTGGTGGTCAAGAGCCGGAAGGTCAAGGCATGGGCCTGGGCGCCTTCCACCCGGCGGATCAAATCCGCGCCGGCCAGGATATTGGACCACTGATCATTGCCGCCCATTTCCAAAATGGCCCCATGGCGGCGGTACAGTTCCAGAAAGTCATAGGACTGCATCAGCATATAGTTGAATTCCAGGAAGGATAAGCCTTTTTCCATACGGCTTTTGAAGCATTCCGCAGTCAGCATTTTGTTTACGGAGAAATATTTGCCGTAATCCCGGATGAATTCGATATAATTCAAGGGCAAAAGCCATTCTGCATTGTTGAGCATGATGGCGCCGTCTTTGTCGTCAAAACGCAGGAATTTGGAGAACTGTTTTTTGAAACGTTCGCCGTTGGCGGCGATTTCCTCCTGGGTGAGCATTTTACGCATATCGGTGCGGCCGGAAGGGTCGCCCACCATGGTGGTGCCGCCGCCGATCAGGGCGATGGGGCGATGGCCGGCTTTTTGCATATGCATCATGACGATGATTTGGATAAAATGGCCCACATGTAAACTGTCGGCGGTAGGGTCAAAGCCGATATAAAAGGTGATCGGGCCGGAGCCCAGCAATTCTCTTACTTCTTCTTCGTTGGTGGATTGTTCTATAAAACCTCTTTCTTTCAGTACATCGAAAACATTGGTCATTGCGGCTGTTCCTTCCTTTCCGGCAGAAAATATCTTGTCTCATTCATGATAGAATTATTATAACTTTTTGTCAAGTTATTGGCATGATGCTCTGAAAATGCTATAATAATCTGAAATACACTTTGTCTGGATTTGGCAGAAGGAGACAAATTATGCGCTACAACCTTTTGGGCAATACCGGCATTAAAGTCAGCCAATTGTGCTTCGGCGTATTGCCGATGGGGCCGCTGCAGGTCAATATTTCCCCGGATGACGGCGGAGAATTGCTGTTGGCCGCTATGGAAAACGGCGTGAATTTTTTTGATACCGCCCAATCCTACGGAACCTATGCCCATTTGGCAAAGGCTTTGCGCCATTATCCGGAACGGGTGGTTTTGGCCAGCAAATCCACGGCCGCGGATTATGCCGGTATGCGCCGGGCCATCGAAGAGGCCCTGGAGCAATTGGGCGTGGACTGTATCGATATTTTCCATTTGCATGCCGCCCGGGTGGGCCGGGATTTGTTGACGCAAAGAGCCGGCGCCTGGCAATGCCTGCTGGATTACCGGCAGAAGGGCTATATCCGGGCAGCCGGCGTTTCCAGCCACAATGCGCAGCTGATAGAAGATTTGGCGGAGAATCCCGATGTGGACGTGCTGTTCCCGCTGATCAATAAGACAGGGCTGGGGATTCTATCCGGCGGCAGGGAAGATATGTGCCGGGCCATCGCCAAGGCTGCGGCTGCCGGCAAAGGCGTCTATGCCATGAAGGCTTTGGGCGGCGGCGCTTTGCTGAGCGACTACCGCCAGGCTATGGATTTTGTCTGCGGTTTGCCGGGAGTGGCTTCGGTGGCAGTGGGCATGGTACGCGTATCGGAATTGGCTTTTAATCTGCGTTATTTCAACGGTCAAACCATAGAGGAAGAGGAACTATCGCATTTGAAAAACGGCAAACGCTGGGTGCTGATGCAGGCATTATGCAAAAATTGCGGCACATGCGTGCAGGTTTGCCCCAACCATGCCCTGCGTTTGGGGCCGGAATGCTGCCAGGTGGACGAAGCAAAATGCATATTATGCGGCTATTGCGCGCCGGTATGTCCGCAATTTGCCATTCGTTTGGGATAGGAAAGGAAAAAATAATAGGAGAAGATTATGAACAGGCGCTATATGTTGCCGGAAATGGCGAAAATATTCAGCGAAGAGAATCATTTTCAATTGATGCTGGACGTATCCATCACCGTTTGCGAAGCGATGGCGGATATCGGCCAAATGCCGAAAGCCGTGTATGAGGATATCAAAGCAAAGGCCGCCTACGATTTGGATCGCATCGATGAGATCGAGGCCATCTGTCATAATACGGTGGTGGCTTTTTTGAATTCCGTGGCGGAAAGCATCGGCCCCTCCGGCGACTATCTGTATCGCGGCATCAGCGCCATGGATATCAAAGACACCGCTTTGTCCCTGCAGATCCGCAAAGCTTCCGATCTGCTTTTGGCCAAGCTCACCCATTTGCGGGCGCTTTTGGCGGAGATGACCAAAAAGTATAAAGATACGTTGATGATCGGCCGCACCCATGCCACCCATGCGGAGCCCATCACCTTCGGTTGGAAAATGGCTTTGTGGACCAAGGAGATCGACCGTTCCATCGTGCGGCTGAACAATGCCCGCAATGTGATGGCAGTGGGCAAATTATCCGGCGCGGTGGGTACGTTTTCCAATATCGACCCGCGGGTGGAGACGTTTGTATGCCGCCGTTTGGGGTTGTATCCGGCTTATGTTACCAATCAGATGCTGCAGCGGGACCGGCATGCGGAATTCATGACCACGCTGGCGATCATCGGCGGTTCTCTGGAAAAATTTGCCTTGGATCTGCGGATTTTGCAAAGCACCGATGTGCAGGAAGTGGAGGAGAACATGAGCGCCGGCCAGACCCATTCCGCCGTCATGCCCCATAAGCGCAATCCGGTGATCAGCGAACGCATTTGCGGCATGAGCCGTATCCTGCGGGGGAACGCCATGGCCGCTTTGGAGGATATTGCGATATGGAATGAACGGGACGCCAGCCATAATGTGCCCGAAGATATGCTGATCGGCGACAGCTGCTGTTTGCTGGATTATATGCTGTATCATTTCACCCAAACCATGGAAAACCTGATCGTTTATCCGGAGAATATGCGCCGCAATATCGACGAGACCGTGGGCTTGATCTTCTCCCAGCGGGTGATGATCCGCATGATGGATAAAGGCGCGTCCTGGAATACCGCCTATGAAATCATTCACCGCAACGCCACGGAAGCCTGGAATCAGCATATCGATTTTCAGTTCCTGCTGTTGGAAGACGAAGAAGTGGCCAAATATCTGGCCAAAGATGAACTGATGGAAATTTTCGACCTGAACAATTTTGTCCGCAATATCGATTTTGTATTCCACCGGGCCGGTTTGGATTGAGTCGAAGGCGGGAAAACGGATGTATAATGGCAAACTTTAGACGGCATACCATCCTTGGGTATGCCGTCTCGCTTTTGAGGAAGCGCATATGCACAGGCTTCCAGCTGCTGTTCCTGCACGGTTCGGGTTTATTTGCCGTACTTTCTTTCGTAAGCGACAAGAATGATTTCCGTGCCGGTTTTCGCGTGCAGTTCTTTTTCCGCAGCCTGGATATATTGGATGGCTTCCGTGCCGATGCTGGCGATCTTCTTATCATACATGCTGATTACCCCCGTTTTTTGTTAATGGCGTTTTGTAGATTTGGCTATAGGACTCTACTTCTGCATCGGTGTTGGGCGGCGTGACCTCCAGACCGGTGCAATCGTTGGCGGATGCAACCGATGCAGACGCGAAATAATAGCGCTGCCGGTCTTCGTCGAATAAAGGATCTTTGACGTCGCGCAAAGGCATGTTTTTCGGATCTATCATGGCCGTCCTCCTTTTCAGTTGTTCTATGGCTATTTTGCGTTTTCCGGCCGTTTTTATGCCCGGAAAAAGACGGCAGTATCTGTCAAACGACAGATGGCTTTTGGGCCAAATCCTTGACAAAATTTTCTTTTTGACCGGGTATCCGCCTTTACAAAGTAGGGATTTGCTGGTATACTAACTATTGTAGGTTTTAGCTTCGGGCTAAAAAGCAGGTTTTCAGTATGCAAATCGGTAGGACGGAAAGATGGCGATAAAGGGAGTTATTGCGGCTTTTCTGTGCTAAAAGCCGCTTTTTTGTTGCGTCTTTATCATTGCAGGAGGTTGTAGCATAATATGGTGATCACGGATTTGTTAAGTCGTAACGCCGCGCTGTATGGCGATGAAGTGAGTCTGGTGGAAATAAGCCCGGCAAAAGTAGAGACCGCCGGTTTGACCTGGCATGAATATGACATGAATCATATACAGCCCGCCGTGGATTTTCGCCGGGAAATGACCTGGCGGGAATTTGACGATCAGGCCAACCGTTTTGCCAATTTTTTGCTTTCCCGCAATTTGGGCAAAGGGAAAAAAGTCGCCATTTTGATGGTGAACTGTTTGGAATGGCTGCCCATTTATTTTGGCATTCTCAAAGCGGGCGCTTTGGCCGTTCCCTTGAACTTCCGTTATACGGCGGATGAAATCAAGTATTGCCTGCAGCTTTCCCAATCCGACGCATTGATTTTCGGCGAAGTTTTTACCCAGCGGATCGAAGCGATCAAAGACGGCTTGCCGGAAATCCAATTATGGCTTTTCCTGGGGGAAAACAAACCGGATTTCGCGGAGGATTATCCCCAGGTCACCACGTCTTTTTCCGCGGAAGCGCCGGCGGTGGACCTGCAGCCGGAGGATGACGCGGCCATATATTTTTCCTCAGGTACCACAGGCTTTCCCAAGGCGATTCTGCACGATCATGCCAGCCTGTATTCGGCCTGCGTTACTGAGCAAAAGCATCACGGGCAAACCAGAAAAGACAATTTTCTGTGCATACCGCCGCTGTATCATACCGGCGCGAAAATGCATTGGTTCGGCAGTTTGATTTCCGGCGGCAAAGCCGTGCTGCTGTGCGGCGTCAAGCCCCAATGGATCATGCAGGCGATTTCCGATGAAAAAGCCACCATCGTCTGGCTGCTGGTGCCCTGGGCCCAGGATATTCTGGACAGCATCGAAAGCGGCTTGATCGATCTGGGCGAATACCATCTGGATCAACTGCGTTTGATGCATATCGGCGCCCAGCCGGTGCCGCCCAGCCTGGTCAAACGCTGGCTGCGCTATTTCCCCAACCATGACTACGATACCAATTACGGCCTGTCCGAATCCATCGGCCCCGGCTGCGTTCATCTGGGCGTGGGCAATATTGATAAAGTCGGCGCCATCGGCAAGGCCGGCTATCACTGGCAAACGAAAATCGTGGACGAAAACAAAAACCCTGTGCCCCAGGGCGCGGTGGGCGAATTGGCGGTAAAAGGGCCGGGCGTCATGAAATGCTATTTTAACGACGTGGAAGCCACAGAAGCGGTTTTGCAGGACGGCTGGCTGTTTACCGGCGATATGGCCAAAACGGATGAAGACGGTTTCATCTATTTGGTGGATCGCAAGAAGGACGTGATCATCAGCGGCGGCGAGAATATTTATCCCGTGCAGATCGAGGATTTCCTGCGGGCCAATGAAGCCGTCAAGGACGTGGCCGTCATCGGCATACCGGATAAACGTCTGGGCGAGATCCCGGCGGCGATCATCGAGGTAAAAGAGAATTATACCCTGGATAAACAGCATGTGGACAGCTTTTGCCAGGATCTGCCTCGTTACAAACGGCCCAAACGGGTCATCTTTGCCGAAGTGCCCCGCAACCCCACCGGCAAAATCGAAAAACCGAAGCTGCGGGAGATGTACTGCGGCGAAGGCTTGATCGCTTCTCAATTGAACAGTTGATTCTGCGGCGGCGCAACCGCCATGCTGTAAGCCAGAATTTATTCTACATACAACAACAAACAAAAGGGAACCGCAGGTTTTTGGCCGGCGGTTCCCTTGATTATCGTTTTTCACAGCAAACGGCAGCTTTCGGAATTTCGCTGTAGATTAGTGGCACAGGAACCGATGCATCACCGCAACAGAAAAATCGATAGAATAAAAAATTCAACCCAATTTGACGCCGTCATGCCGCGGCAAGACTTGACAAATGCCGCTGAGGCGGATATACTGGCAATAGAATTGAATAGAACAAAATCTTCAGGGCAGGGTGCAATTCCCGACCGGTGGTAAAGCCCACGAGCCGCAAGGCATGATTCGGTGCAACTCCGAAGCCGATAGTATAGTCTGGATGAAAGAAGATGACGAAGCGCGGAAGGCAAAAAGCATTTCTGCGCAGGAAGAGACTGCTCTGGAATGTTTTGCATTCCGGAGTTTTGTGTTTCTGCGGAAACGCCGTCCCGTTGTTGCCAGTTGGCCCTGAACGTTTTGTTCAGGGTTTTTTATGTTGGGGGGCGGTACTGTGAACGATGAAGAATATATGGGCCGGGCATTGGCTTTGGCGGAAAAGGGGCGGGGCCGGACTTCTCCCAATCCCATGGTGGGCGCCGTCATCGTCAAAGACGGCCGGGTGATCGGCCAGGGCTGGCATGCAGTATACGGCGGCCCCCATGCCGAGCGCAACGCTTTGGCCGCCTGCCGGGAATCCCCCGCAGGTTCTACCATGTATGTGACTTTGGAGCCATGCTGCCATTACGGCAAACAACCCCCGTGCGTAGAGGCGATTTTGGCCGCCGGTGTGGGGCGGGTGGTCGTGGGCTGTACCGACCCCAATCCTTTGGTTGCCGGCAAGGGCATAGAGATTTTGCGGCGGCAGGGCGTGATGGTGACGGAAAACGTTCTGGAAAAAGAATGCCGGCAGCTGAACGAGATCTTTTTCCATTTTGTCCAAAGCGGGCTGCCCTTTGTGACCATGAAATACGCCATGACCATGGACGGCAAAATCGCCGCCTATACCGGCGAATCCCAATGGATCACCGGGGAAGAGGCGCGCCGTCATGCCCGGCTGCAACGCAGCCGCCATGCGGCGATCATGGTGGGGGTAGGCACGGTGCTGGCGGATGATCCCCGCTTGACCTGCCGCGTCCCCGGCGAAAGGGATCCCCTTCGCATCATTTGCGATACCCACCTGCGCACGCCGCTTCAGGCCCAGGTGGTGGTTACGGCGGCGCAGACGCCCACCCTTTTGGCCACCTGTTGCAGGGATAAAAGCAAGATTTCCGCCTATGAACGCTGCGGCTGCCGGGTTTTGCCGGTGGAAGAAAAGGACGGACATGTGGATTTGCGGCAGTTGATGCGGCGGCTGGGGGAGGAAAATGTGGACAGCGTGCTGTTGGAAGGCGGCGGCATTTTGAATTGGTCGGCTTTGGAAAGCGGCGTCGTCAAAAAAGTGCAGATCTATATCGCGCCCAAGCTGTTTGGCGGCAAGGAAGCCAAAACACCGGTGGAAGGGCAGGGCGTGGCTTCTCCGGCGGCGGCGATTTTGCTGCAGAATTATTCCGTTCGCAAACTGGATGAAGATTTGTTGATCGAAGGCGAGGTGAGACCGGATGTTTACGGGGATCGTTGAAGAAATCGGCGTCGTGGAAGGGATACGCAGGGGGGCGCATTCCGCCGTTTTGCAGATTCAGGCCAAAACGGTGTTGGAAGGAACAAAAACCGGCGACAGCATTGCCGTAAACGGCATATGCCTGACGGTAACCGCCTTGACCGCCGCTGCTTTTTCGGTAGATGTTATGCACGAAACGCTGAACCGCTCATCCCTGTCCCGGCTCCGTCCGGGCAGCGCCGTCAATTTGGAACGGGCTTTACCGGCCAATGGACGCTTCGGCGGCCATATCGTGGCCGGTCATGTGGACGGGGTGGGTAAAATCATCCGCGTCCGGCGGGACGATACGGCGGTATGGTACACGGTGGAGGCTGCGCCGGCCATTTTGCGCTATATTGTGGAAAAAGGCTCTGTCGCCATGGATGGCGTCAGCCTGACGGTGGCGGCGGTGGGGAATACGGATTTTTCCGTTTCCATCATCCCGCATACGATGGGACAGACGGTCTTGCGTGAGCGGCGGGAAGGCGACTGGGTCAATTTGGAAACGGATATCATTGGTAAATATGTGGAAAAACTGTTGCGCATTGCGCCGGAGTCCCCGGAACAAACCGGGATCACCGGGGAAATGCTATCCAGATATGGGTTTTAGGAGGTTGAAAAATGATACGATTCAATACGGTGGAAGAAGCGCTGGCAGATCTGCGGCAGGGAAAAATCATTTTGGTCACGGACGATCCCGACCGGGAAAACGAGGGGGATTTTATTTGCGCCGCCGAATTTGCCACCACGGCCAATATCAATTTTATGGCCACTTATGGCAAAGGGCTGATTTGCATGCCTATGTCGGAAGAATATGTAGAGAAATTGCGTATTCCCCAGATGGTACGGCACAATACTGACAATCATGAAACGGCGTTTACCGTGTCCATCGATCATGTATCCACCTCTACGGGGATATCCGCCGCCGAACGGTCCGTCACTGCCTTGGCCTGCGTGGATCCGGCGGCCAGGCCGGAGGATTTTCGCCGGCCCGGGCATATGTTTCCTTTGTTGGCCAAAACCAACGGCGTGCTGGAGCGCAACGGCCATACCGAGGCCACGGTAGATCTGTGCCGCCTGGCGGGATTAAAAGAATGCGGCTTATGCTGCGAAATCATGCGGGACGACGGCACGATGATGCGCACGCCGGAACTGGCGGAGTTGGCAACGCGTTGGGATCTGAAATTTATCACCATCAAGGATTTGCAGAACTATCGAAAATATCATGAGAAGCTGGTGGATCAAGTGACGGCCGTGCATATGCCCACCAAATACGGAGATTTTATCGCCCATGGCTTTGTCAACCGGCTCAATGGCGAACATCATGTGGCCCTGGTAAAAGGGGAGATCGGCGACGGTGAGAACGTGTTGTGCCGGGTGCATTCCGAATGCCTGACCGGGGACGCTTTCGGTTCTTTGCGCTGCGATTGCGGACAGCAATTCGCTGCGGCTGCCACCCAGATCGAGCAGGAAGGCCGGGGCGTGCTGCTCTATATGCGCCAGGAGGGCAGAGGCATCGGCTTGATCAATAAGCTTCGGGCTTATGCCCTGCAGGAGCAGGGCATGGATACGGTGGAAGCCAATCTGGCCCTGGGTTTTGCCGGTGACGAGCGGGAATACTATATCGGCGCGCAGATCCTGCGGGAATTGGGGGTAAAAAGCATGCGTCTTTTGACCAACAATCCGGATAAGGTCTACCAACTGGCGGAATTCGGTATCGAAATCAAAGAACGGGTGCCGATACAAATGGACGCCACGAATTATGATTTGTTTTATTTGAGAACCAAACAAGAGCGTATGGGACATATTTTAAAATATTAAAGGAAAGGACCAGAACAATGAAAATATTTGAAGGCAAACTGGTGTCGCAAGACATGACCGTGGGCATAGTCGCCTCCCGTTTTAACGAGTTTATTACCTCTAAACTGCTGGAGGGGGCCATGGACGCTTTGCTGCGTCACGACGTACAGGAGAAGAATGTGCATGTGGCCTGGGTGCCCGGGGCGTTTGAGATCCCCTTGATCGCATCCAAAATGGCCAATAGCGGCAGATATGACGCGGTTATTTGCCTGGGGGCCGTGATCCGCGGGGCCACCAGTCATTACGATTATGTTTGCAACGAAGTTTCCAAGGGCGTGGCCGCCGTTTCTTTGTCCAGCGGCATACCGGTGATGTTCGGCGTGCTCACCACCGATAATCTGGAACAGGCCATCGAAAGGGCAGGCTCCAAAGGGGGCAACAAAGGTTATGATTGCGCCATGGGCGCCATCGAAATGGTAAACCTGATCCAGGAGATCGGCAGGGAATAAACGGCTACGGCCAGCCGCTTACCCAAAAGCGCCGGCGCTGCCAGCAAGGGAAAAGGCTTTCCCATGGCGAAAACATCCATATAGTATTGAAAAACAGCGTGGGAAAGCCGGCCGGCGTCCAGCTGCGGACAGCAGAAGGGGAGTGGAAACGATGGCAACCGAGATCAAGCATGGACTATGCGGCATGTGCCGCAGTCAATGCGCCATAACCGCTACGGTAACAGACGGCGTGATCCGGGAATTGGCGGCGGATACCGCCTCTCCCCGGGGCCGGCTATGCGCCCGGGGGGCTTTGGCCAAGTCCGTCATCTACGGCAAGGACAGATTGCTGCATCCGCTGATCCGCACCGGGGATAAGGGCGAGGGGAAATTCCGCGCCGCCGGCTGGGATGAGGCATTGGACCATGCGGCCCAAGGCTTCCGGCATATCCTGGAGGACGGCGGCCCCCGGGCTTTGGCCGCCTATTTCGGACAGGGGGTGCTGGAGGACACCATCACTATGGCCGGGGATCGTTTCTGGGACGCTTTGCATTCCCCCAACGGTATGAATTGCGGATCGATTTGCAATACCGTTTCCCGGCATATTGCGCCCATTACCACGCTGGGCATATCCGGCAGCAGTTTCAGCGCCGATCTGGAACATTGCCGGGCCGTCTTTGTCTGGGGAAAGAATACGGATACGGACGAAGGTACGAAATTTTATTCCCGTAGAATTCAAAAAGCCCAGCAACGCGGCGCCAAGCTGGTGGTGATCGACCCGCGGCAAACCGGCATCGGCGAAAAGGCCGATTTATGGGTCCCGGTGTTGCCGGGCAGCGACGGCGCTTTGGCCCTGGCCATGCTGAAATACACGGTGGAAAACCGGGCCTATGACCAAAAGATCGTGGCAGACCATACCAAGGATTTTGATAAACTGGCGGCTTACCTGCGGGGGCTGGACACGGCGGATCTTTTGCGCCGCTGCCGGATTCCGGAGCAGATGTTCCGCCAATTGATGGATATCTTTCTCTCCTCGGAAAAGATCCCCCTGATCTCCTATACCGGTTTGGAATATCAGCTAAGCGGCGTACAAAGCATTCGCGCCATCTTTTTGCTGTGGGCCATCACCGGCAAAGTGGATGTGGAAGGCGGCCTGTATATCGACGAGCAGGCCATAGAAACCTGGCGGCCCTATGCCGTCGATCCCGCCGGTCCGCCGCTGGGCGCGGAAGATTTTCCCGTATTCGCCGCCTTTACCGGCAAAGGGCAGTTTTCCCGCTTCCCGCAAGCGGTGTTGGAACAAAAACCCTATGGGGTGCAGGGCCTGCTGCTTTGCGGCGGTTCGCCGCTGCTTTCCTATCCGGATAGCCGCTGTTGGCGGGAAGCCTATGGCAAATTGCGCTATATGATCGTTTTGGAGCGCTATATGACGGAGGACGCCAAATACGCCGATGTGATTTTTCCGGCGGCCACCTGGTACGAAAACGCCTCGGCCTATTTCTTCAAGGGCCAATGCCAGCTGCGCTATCCCTTGATCGAACCCCTGGGAGAAGCCAAAAACGACGTGTTTATTCTGCAGAATCTGGCGGAACGGTTGGGCTTCGGCGACGCGCTGCCCAAAAACGACCGGGAGCTGCATCTGTGGGCCCTGGGAGGCGATGCTTCGCTGTTGGAAAAGCTGAACGCCGCCGGCGGGCCGGTATATTTGCGGCAGCCGCCGCCCCGGCAATACCGGAAATATGAAAACGGATTATTGCGCAAAGATGGGAAGCCGGGCTTTCCCACGGAATCCGGCAAAATCGAGCCCTATGCCGCCTTGTTTGAAAAATACGGCTATGATCCATTGCCGGAATACCGGGATATACGGGATTTGCCCGGCATGGATGAACAATACTATCCGCTGCTGTTGACCTCCGGTTCCCGTGGCAAGGTGCGCATCGGCACTTTTGGTCAAAACATTCCGGAAATGGCCGCCTACGACCCCTATCCGGTTGTGGAGATCAGCGCGGCCGACGCCGCGCAGTATCAGGTTTGCGACGGGGAGACCGTCTGCGTGATCAGCCCCTTCGGCCGCAAAAGCTTTACCGCCCGCATCGCGCCGATGGCCAAGGGGGCGATTCATATCCCTTTCGGCGGCGGCAGCTCTTTTATGAACGCCGCATGGGCCAATGGAAATGTCAACGATTTATGCAGCTTGGACTATACGGATCCCATTTCCGGCTTTGTCACCATCAAATCCGTGCCCTGCCGCATGGAAAAGCTATGACGGCTGCCGTCTGACGCCTGCGGGATTGGACAAAAGCCAGTGCTAATAAACAAAAAGAGTCGATCGCAAACAAACGATCGACTCTTTTGGGGCACCCTCCGTAAGGAAGGTGCCCCAAGGTGGCTCTTGTATCTGAATTGAATGTTGTTTGATGTGGTATCGGCGTGGCCCTATGGCTACGCCGGTATTTCTTTGCCCTGCGATTGTCCCGCAAGGCGTTTCTGGAACGCTTCTTCCATTTCCTCGGGGCTGAGTTCCCGGAGAATGCCGACGCCGCTGTAGTAGACGTCCACCACCTGGTATCGCTTTCCGTCGAGGTACTTCGGGGCATATACCACGATCCTGTCAATGAATTCGTGGATCAGCTCCGGCGTCAGTTCCTTGATCTCGGTGAGCTGCTTCACCTTGGCAATGAACCGCTGCAGATTCTCCGTCTTGTCCGTCTCAGTCTCCAGATAGACCTGCATTTCGGGGAGTGCGGCTTTCAGCTTCTGCTGTTCCTCCTCGTAAGCCATGGACAGGGTAGCGTAGCGGTCATCGGAGAGTTTGCCCTTGGCGTTGTCCTCGTAGAGCTTTTGGATCAGCCCATCGATTTCGGCGATACGGCGCTTGGATTTGTTCAGTTCCCAGCGCTTTTCGGCAAGCTCCTTCTTCTTGTCCTCGCTGTAGCATTCCATCTGCTTTCGAGCGAACTCTTTCTCGAAGATCTGCACGTTCTTGAGCACTCGCTGCATACTCTCCAGCACCAGCTCAAAAACGACCTTTTCCCGGATGAAGTGCGCCGTGCAGCTTTCTGTAGCTTTTCGATAGACAGTTCACTGCCTTCGGCGGAAATCGTGTCCGTGCTCGCTTCGGCAGCCTTCTCTGACGTGCTTTCACTGCCGATTTGGTCTGCCGCTGAAGGATTGGAGGTAGTTGCCTCCGATGTGTTTGTTCCTACAGTTTCCGAGCTCTGTGTGCCGGATCCATTCGCGTTCAAAGCTCCTCCGCATCCGGTCAGCATGAGTGCCATCGATAGAATCATAATAGCGGCTGTTACCGCAAACAGGCTTTTTTCATAATGTTTTCCTCACTTTCGTTTATATTAAAGCTGATTTGTTTGTTCCGTGTAAGGCAAAATTGAGATTTCAAGATTGCCGTTTCTGGTACGAAGCTCATCTATGAACGCTTTTTCTTCTTTAGGGTCCTTCATTTGAATCTTATAGGAGAGACGAAACATGCTGCCCATACCGGTGGTCTTTACGCCAACGCTTTCCGCCTTTTTCAGATAGAAATCGAATGCGTCGTCAAAAGCTCCGCTATACTCGAGTGTTTCCGGAATGGTGATCCGCAGAAGACGATCATCTGTTATGCCCTTATGCTCGAATATGTTAGCATAGCTGAGTATCAGGAATAAAACTGCCATGGCGAGAAGAATAATCACACCGTAAACGATATAACCCATACCGAAGGCGATGCCGGATCCCATGGCTACCAAAATGGCGGCAATTTCGTCTGCACTGCCCTGAGCTGAGCGGAAACGAATCAAGCCGAAGGCGCCGCCGATAGCAACTCCGGCGCCGATATTGCCGTTGACAAAGGTGATTACTGCGCTCACCACGAAAGGGATCAGTGCGCTGATGATGAAAAAACGCTTTGTAGAGCGGATGCGAAAACTCATGATCCATGAAAAGACAAAGCCTGAAACAATCGCTGCGGCCGCCATAAGGAAAAACTGAGTCGGAGTAACTATAGCTGAATAAATAGAATCAAACATGTTGGTATTGTCCTTTCATGCGACACCGAACAATTTCGGTGCTGTGTATACAATCTTTCTTTCTTTCTGTTTAAGTAGTTCCCGTCGATATGCCTCTCCGTATTTTGAAAAACTGCTTTTATAGATTCTTCCATTGTTGAGAATTGAGGAGAGCCACAGCGGCATTGCCCCCTGTACTTTGACCTCCAGAATGCTCCATCCTGTGTCCAGGAGCGGAATCCCATCCATTGATTTGGTCAGCGATAAACCTTCCATCCGATAACGCGGTTTGTTGTCGATCGTCAGGCGTAAATCTCCGTCGGGTTCGAAGTATGCTGCTCGGTCATAGATAATGAGGCAGGTGGGGATAAGCGTCTTGTAATAGTCTCGGAAGTAGGTGAGCTCCTTTTGAATCTGTCCAGTTCCCAGCGTATCGTATCCGGAGAAGAATGAATCTACATCCATGATCGTGGACTGTATCCGGCGCTTATATACGACGCCGTCATATTTTCGCTTCAGCTCCAGATAAACAGGGGACTTGTCGGTTGCGAGTCCGTAAGAGCGCAAACGAAGTTTTTCTTTGAATTTCGGCTTTTCAAGACTTTCACGAATCAGCCGTTCATCAGATGTGTCATAATATAGAGACGCGATCGATGTCAGTCCATACTCGTCGATCTGCATATACCCTTCAAGCTGTCGGTAAAGATAGTCCGTCTGTCTGGCGTTCAGCAGATATTTCATCTCATACCGCTGCATAACTGTAATTGCCATTGTTGTCGCCTCCTGTCTTTTGACGATTCAAGAATAGCCTGGAATGATTGAAAGAAAATTGAAGAATAATATATATTTTTACAAAATGAGTTTTGTGTTTTAATGAACATGAATAGATATGTGACATTAGAATTCAAGCATCTTTGAAATGATATGGTTAAGAGGAATTAGCACTATAATGAAATTAGCGACGGGGATTGCTCCCCGCCGCTCATGACGCTCAAGTATATATTAGTTCCGCATTCACTATCTCCCTTGCCCGTTCCCGAATGCAGTTTATCCGCTGTACCAACAGCATTTGATCCTGTGCCTTGAGCTGTTCGGTAACGTTTTCACGGGCGGCAAGCTGTTTTACCAGCTCAAGAAACATGTTTTCCGCCTGTTCGTTCAGATCGGCCAGATAACTATTCAGCTTGCCGGTAAACTGTAGCTGCGTATAGAGCGCCTTTCGGTACTGCTGGAGATACCGCAGATGCCGCTGGCCCCAAATACCGATGGGCCTTTGTTCTTCATCGGGCAGCTTCAAACAGGGAATGTAATAATCGCCTTGCAGCTCGTACCATAGCCCGTTCTTCTCGTCGTAAATGCTTTTTTCCATGATGTAATCCTCCAAATAAGATTGATTCCTGCAATTCAATCATTCTGACTGATTACAAAAGCAGAAGGGAGGCAACTTCCTTACGAAGTGCCTCCCTTCTGCTTGTTGCTTTTTTTTCTAATCGCATAAATTCTTATACGCCGCAGCCGTTGAATTCCGGTATATAGGAGGCGTCCGCGGAACTTAGATCCTGTACCCAACCGTCCAGACCGGTGGCGAACAGATAGGACTGTACCTGCCCGTATTCCTCCGGCCGCAGGGTGCGGTTGATTTCCGGATAGGCCGCCGCTTCGCCCCAGGGCAGGTATTGGGCCATCAGGGAAATGGGGGTTTCCGGCAAAGAGGCCACAAAATCAATGGCCCGTTTGGCGTTTTCCACGGCATTGGGCAGAATCAGATGCCGCACGATCGTGCCCCGGCGAATCAAGCCCCGGCTGTCAAAAACCGCTTTGCCGCTGAGGCGGCGCATTTCCCGGATGGCCGTCGCCGCCACTGCAAAATAATCCTCGTGGGCGCAATAGCGTTTGGCCGTTTCCCGGTCGGTAAATTTCAAATCCGCCAGGTAGACGTCGATGAAGGGAGCCAGTTTTTGCAAAAGGGCCGGACGGACATAACCGCCGGTATTCCAAATCACCGGTACTGGCGGCCGGTAATAGCCGAAGGATTCCACCACCGCGTCCGCGTAATGATCGGCGGTGACCAGATTGATATTTTCCGCCCCTTGCTCGATCAATTCCTGATAAATCTGGGCCAGGCGGCGGCTATCCGCATCTTTCCCCTGCAGCAGCCGGCTGATGGAATGGTTCTGGCAAAAAACGCAGCGCACATGGCAGCCGGCGAAAAAGATCGCGCCGGAACCGCCGCCCCCGCTGATGCAGGGCTCCTCGTCAAAATGCAGGGCCGCCCGGGCAATGCGTACTTTTTTGCTGTCCTTAGGCATCGCTTTTACCGTCGAACAGCCGCCGCAATTCCTCGGGTTGGATTTGATATTTTTCCCCGCAGAATTCGCATACCCCTTCCACAGGGATTTGATCTTCGATCCAGGCGGCCAATTCTTCCCGCTGCAAACCGGCGATGGCCGCCAGGATACGCTCTTTGCTGCAATCACAGGCAAAAGCGCAAGGGGTTTTGCTGAGTATTTGCAGGGAATGATCCCCCAGCAGCAATTGGAGAATATCTTCCGGCGTATTGCTCTGATCCAAAAGGGTGGTGACCGGCGGCAGGGCGGCGATTTTGTTTTCCAAGGCTTCCGCAATGCCGTCATCGGCGTCGGGCATCAGTTGCAGGATAAAGCCGCCGGCATGCTTCACCGTATTGTTTTTGTTCATTTGTACGCCCAAGGCCACGGAGGACGGGGTTTGTTCCGAGGTGGCGAAATAATAGGTCAGGTCTTCGGCGATCTCCCCGCTGACCAGGATGCAATTGCCGGTAAAGGGTTCTCCCATGCGCAGATCCCGGGTGACGCTGAGCACCCCCGCGCCGATTGCCCCCGCCACGTCCAGCTTGCCGTTGGGGGTAGGGGGCAGCATGACTTGCGGGTTTTTGGCATAGCCTTTTACCTGGGAGGCGGCGTCGGCGCAAACCGTCAAGCCGCCGATGGGCCCGCTGCCGTTGATGCGCAGGGTCAGTTTTTCTTCCGCGGTTTTCATCATCGCGCCCATCATCGCCCCGGCGGTCAACAGACGGCCCAGGGCGGCGCTGGCGATGGGGCTGGTATTATGCCGCTGCCGGGCTTCTTCCACGATGGCCGCGGTGGTGGCGGCATAGGCGCGGATCTGCCCGCCGGCGGCCATGGCTTTGATCAAATAGTCGCTCATATCGGCTCCTTTGCGTTTAAAAAGGTTTTGCTATCGAACGTTTCTATTATAGCTTTTCGGGAGAAAAAAGCAAACCCCGTTTTACCGGGGTTTGGCGAAGGCCGTATGGTTTCACAGGCCGCAGTATCAGTCTAAATCCAGTTTTAAATCGTTTTCTTTGATCCAGCCTTTCCGCCGCATAAAGGTGGCGAATAACAAGGCCAATACGGCGGGAAGAATAAAGTGGACGGCGGCGATCTCCGCCAGTACCACGCCCGGGGCAAAACCGTCGGCGATCATGGTTTGCCAGGTGATGATCTGCCCCACCAGGCCGGAGGTACCCATGCCGCAGCCGGTGGCGCCGCAGGTCATACCCAGAACCTTGCTGGAAATCGGGCCGGTGATGGCGCTGGCCAGGATGGCCGGTACCCAGATCAGGGGATTGCGCACGATATTGGCCATTTGCAGCATGGAGGTGCCGATGCCCTGGGCGATCAAACCGCCCAGCTTGTTTTCCCGATAGCTGATCACGGCGAAGCCTACCATTTGCGCCGCGCAGCCGGCCACAGCCGCCCCGGCCGCCGTGCCGGACAGCCCGAGAATGATGCCCAAAGCCGCGGAACTGATGGGCAAAGTCAGGCACATGCCCATGACCACGGAAACGATGATGCCCATGAGTATGGGTTGCTGTACCACGCCCCAGTTGATCAAATCGCCCAAAGCCGTCATCAAAGAGGAGATCGGCGGTCCCAGCAATAAGCCGACCACAGAACCGGAGGCAATGGCGGTCACAGGGGTGATCAGGATATCCAGTTTGGTTTTGCCCGATACCAGGCCGCCCAGCTCCAAGGCGACGAAAGAGGCGAGAAAAGCGCCCAAAGGTTCGCCGGGCCCGGCCAAGGTGATGGCGCCGGAGGCGTTGATGGTTCCGGATAGAATACTGGAAGCGAAAGCGCCCACCATACCGGCGACCGCCGCGGAGGCCGCCGTCAGCGGCGAGCTGTGGAATTTATAGCCTACGCCGATGGCAATGCCTGCGCCGGTCAAACATTTGGCCACGGAGGCGATCAGCACGATATATTGACCGAATGTGCCGCCGATCAAAACGCCGATTTGATTGAGGATGGTGCCGATGATCAAGGTGGCGAACAATCCCAAAGCCATTCCGGATAGGCCGTCGATAAAGATATGGGCCAAATATCGTTTAAGCATATTCATTGCCAATAACCTCCGCTCATTTTGCCTTGTATCATATCATATTGCCGCCAAGGATACAAGAAACAAATTATTGTATAAATATTTATGCATTTCTGATATTTGGTCGCCGCCGGCAAATACGGCCGCCGCCTTTTTCCGGGGATGCTTTTCTTTTCTCCCCAGGGCGGATTTTGCTTGTTTTAGGGATAATATAATTTTTCCGTTCAGGTAGCCTTTGGCAATATATCCACGGAAAATAAAGGTTTGGGCCGTTTCATCGCGAATTAATTAAGGATACAAAAATAATCATACCAGGAGTTGAGCATATGTACAACAGCGAAGAAATTTTAGCCATTTTGAAAGCGAAAGACGCTTTACTGGAAGGACATTTTCGCCTTACATCCGGCAGACATGCTGCTTATTATATGCAATGCGCCAAACTGCTGCAATATCCGGACGCAGCCGGCCCTTTATGTGAACAATTGGCCGGTCAATTCGCCGATGAACATATCGATACCGTAGTCGGTCCGGCTACCGGCGCAATCATTATCGCCTATGAAGTGGCCCGGGCCTTAAAAACCAAAGCTTTGTTCACGGAACGGGAAAACGGCGTGATGTGCCTGCGGCGGGGTTTTGAAATCAAACCCGGTTCCCGGGTTTTGGTGGTAGAAGATGTGGTGACCACCGGCGGATCGGTGAAAGAAGTCATCGAAGTGGTGCGGGGATTCGGCGCGGAAGTGGCCGGCGTCGGCGTGCTGGTGGATCGCAGCAACGGCAAAATCGATTTCGGCGTGCCTTTGAAGGCCCTGGTCTCTTTGGAAATCGAAAGTTTCCCGCCGGAAAACTGCCCCTTGTGCAAAGAGGGAAAACTGGAACTGGTGAAGCCCGGAAGCCGCCAAATCAAACCTTGAGCGGCCCGATAGGGAGGAATAGAATGGTTGGCGCCAACGACAATCTGGAAAGCGTATTTGCGGAATTCGGAGAATACGCGGCGAAGAATGAATTTGCCCCCATGCGGGAATTGATCTATCAATATATGCGGGACGCCATTATCAAACGGCGCTTGCCGGACGGCTGCCATTTGGTGGAAGACGACCTGGCCCGCAATTTGAACGCCAGCAGGACGCCGGTGCGGGAAGCCCTGCGCAAACTGGAAAGCGAGGGGCTGGTGAAGCATCACCGCCGCCGGGGTGTGGAAGTGCGGCAATTGAGCGTAAAAGAGGTATCCGATATTTACGATTTGAGCATCGTTCTGGAGGGATACGCCGCCCGCCTGCTGGCGGAAAACGTCACCCAGGAAATTTTGGACAACTTAAAACGCCTGCTGAAGAATATGAAGGCCACCCTGGCTGCAGAAGACCGAAACCTGGAAATGCAATTGCATCAGCGGTTCCATTTTACCATCTATGAAGCTTGCCAGAACAAAAGAGTGGAAGCTTTATTGAAAACCAACAACGATTATATCCAGCTGTTCCGCGCCTATACCATGCAGGTGCCCGGGCGTATGGAGCATTCCTGGGAAGAACATGAACGTTTGCTGCAGGCTATTGAAAAACGGGACGGCGAAGCTGCGGAAAAATGCGCCAGGGAACACCTGGGCGTTTCAAAAGAAGCGTTTTTGCGGCAGTGGCAGGAGAATCCCGATCCGGAATCCTGATTCCGGCAGTTTGCCCCACAGGAAACCGGTTCGTTTACGACGGCAGGAAAGACTATGCATCCATTTCAATTATCCTCAAATGAGGTTATCGTATTGTGCGGCGGCGGCGGCAAAACCACCACCATGTACGCTTTGGCCAAGGCTTTGGCTGAGGAAAAGCATCGGGTAGTCGTCACCACCACCACAAAAATCATGGAACCCACCGGGCAGCAGGCGGACCGGCTGATCACCGGGGATGAAAAGCAGATACTGGATACCTTTGCCCGCGGCGGCGGCCCTGCGCCCGGCGAGATCGTCGCAGTATTGTCCGGCAAGAAACAGAACAATAAATCCGTCGGCGTCGCCCCCCGGCTCTGCGACGCTTTGTTCCGCCGGGATTTTTGCGATTATGTCATTGTGGAAGCCGACGGGGCGGCCCGCAAACCTTTTAAAGCCCCGGCCGGGCATGAACCGGTGATCCCCGACAGCTGTACCACGCTGATCTATGTTTGCGGCGTGGACGCGCTGGACAAGCCTTTGGATCCCCAATATTGCCATCGCCCGGAACGGATACAGGCTTTGACCGGCCTGGCCATGGGGCAGCCCATAACGGAACAAGTGATGGCGCAGACGGTGGCCTCGCCGCAAGGCGGAAGAAAGGGCTGCAAACCGGGTATGCGTTTTATCGCTATGATCAATAAAGCGGACGACCCCGCCTCTTTCGGCAAGGCCGTTTCTTTGGCCGGGGAGATGCTGGCCGCCGGCATAGAAGAGACGGTGATCGCCGCCGTAGGCGGCGGGCGGCTGATGTTGGAGCGCCGCTGCCGCAAGCCGGTGGCGGGCATTCTTTTGGCCGCAGGGCTTTCTTCCCGCATGGGCGAAAACAAGCTGCTGCTGCCGTGGAAAGACGGCCGTACGGTTTTGGAAGAAGTGATCCGGCAGGCTACTGCCGCCGGCATAAGCCCTTTGTATATGGTGTGCGGCGCGGAACGGGAGAAAATGGAACGGATCGCCGCCGCCAGCGGCATCCCCTGCGTATACAATCCCGATTTTGCCCAGGGGCAGAGCACGTCGCTCCGGGCGGGCTTGGAGCGGATCGATGACCATATGGCGGCCATGTATATATTGGGCGATCAGCCGCTGATCCCGGCGGACGCCTACCGCCGGGTGCTGAAAGCCTATCAACTCAGCGATAAAGAGATCGCGGTGCCCCGCTTAAGCGATGGGCGTCGGGGGAATCCCACGATCTTTGGCCCGAAGATGCGACGGGAAATCATGGCGCTGCAAGGAGATACCGGCGCCAGACCATTGATTGCCAAATATGCGGAGCAGGTGGAATGGATACCTATGGAAGATGTGTCGGTGTGCATGGATATCGATGTCCCGGCGCAGTATGAAAAATACAGGAGGGAAATGCATGCGAGTATTGATTAAAGGCGCGGGAGATTTGGCTACCGGCGTAGCTTGTTCTTTGTATCAGGCGGGCTTTCAGATTTTAATGACTGAGCTGTCTTCGCCTACGGTGATCCGTCGGGAAGTGGCTTTTGCCCAGGCGGTTTATCAAGGCTGGATGGAAGTGGAAGAAGTGCGGGCCCATTTGGTGGGCGATCTGGACGACGCCTGGGCCGTGATCGAAGACGGCGACATCCCCATCCTCATAGACGAAGACATGGATGTGCTGCAGCTTTTCCAACCGGACGTTTTGGTGGAGGCCACCCTGGCCAAGCATAATACCGGTATCGATAAGGATATGGCCCCTTTGGTAGTGGCTTTGGGGCCGGGATTCATCGCCGGAGTGGACGCCGACGTGGTGGTGGAAACCATGCGCGGCCATAATTTGGGGCGTTTGATCTACAGCGGCGGCGCCTTGCCCAATACCAATACGCCGGGGGTAGTAGGCGGCAAAAGCACGGAAAGACTGCTGCGGGCCACCGGAGACGGCCTGTTTGAAACCTGCGCCGAGATCGGCCAGTTTGTGCATGCCGGCGATTTGCTCGCTTATTGCGGCGGCGTGGAAATGACGGCCACCATCGACGGTTATTTGCGTGGCTTGCTGCATCCGGAATTGCCGGTGTTTCAAGGCATGAAGGTAGGGGATATCGATCCCCGCTGCGAACAGAGCCATTGCTTTACCATATCCGATAAAGCCAGGGCTTTGGGCGGTTCTGTATTAACGGCGATCATGCGCTGGCAATTCAATCAGAATTGCCAATGCGCTGGACAATCCTGCCAATGCAGATAAAAAGGGGGTCGGGCGCGGCATGGACATCGGCATGTTCTATAAATTGGTGCAGGGGGAAGCCAACGAAGGCGAATCCTATTTGACCACCGTCACCAGGGGAAAATATACCGGCAGCAAAGCCTTGTGGCATGACGGCGGGCTGCTGGCCGTATATCCGGATCAGAGCGCCGCTTTTTGGCAGGCCCAGCAGGTCCCGGAAAGCGGCTACCATTTGGTCGCATCCACATATCAGGGAGAAGAATGCGAGATCTTTTTTGAACCTTTGCACGGCGGCGACAACAAATTGGTGATTTGCGGCGGCGGCCATGTGTCTTTGCCTGTGGCGCAGCTGGGGACCATGCTGGGCTTCGAGGTCACGGTCATCGACGACCGCAGCTTTTTTGCCAACAACCGGCGCTTTCCCGACGCGCAGGTCATGTGTATGTCATTTTCCCAGGCTTTGCCCCATATTCGCGGCAAAAACAATTATTATGTGATCGTTACCCGGGGACAGCAGTTCGATATCGAGTGCTTGCGCATCCTGTTGAAAAACGAGTATGCCTATTTGGGCATGATCGGCAGCAAAACCCGGGTGAAAAACGTGCGGGAAACCATGGCGGCGGAAGGCTATGATAAGCAAAAGATCGACGCCATGCATTCGCCCATCGGTTTGCGTATCGGCGCGGAGACCCCGGAGGAGATCGCCGTGGCCATTATGGCGGAGATCATACAGGTGCGCAGCGCCCGGGGCGGCGCCAGCGGCAGCCCTGCGGCGGAACGGGCCTTGTCGCAGCCTCCGGCGCAACGTCGGGCTTTGGTGACCATATTGCGGCGGCGGGGTTCCGCGCCCCGCTCCGCCGGCACCAAGATGATCGTGCAGGAGGACGGCTCCTGCATCGGCACCGTCGGCGGCGGTTATGTGGAAAGCGGCGCCATAGAAAAAGCCCAAACAGTCATACAGCAGGGGATTTGCTGCCGCTATACGGTGGATATCACCGGTTCCGAAAATGTGGACGAAGAGAATGCCTGCGGCGGTATCGTCGACCTGTTGATCGAACCGCTGCAGTAGGGAGAAGGAACGGAAGAAAATAGGGAAAAGAAACGGAAGGAAAGAATGCCAATGAAAAAACGATATTTCTTGCGAACGGTATGTTTTGCCCTATTGTTATCTTTGCTTCTGGCGACGCCGGTTTGCGCCGCTTCTATGGGCAGCCAATTGTACGATTCCCAAATATCTTTGGCAGGCCAGGCCCAACTGGCCAAAGGGGTGTACTGGAGCTCCGGCTACAACGATTATGTGACGGAGAACTATTTGCTGCTGCAGCCGGGCGGTTCCGTTGCGGCAGTGGTCGGTTACGGGAACGATCTATACGGCGCGGCCAGTCTGAAAACGGCGGTAAATGTGTTGACCAACCGGGGCTATTCCGTGTTGGCCGGACTGAACGCCGATTTTTTCAATACCTCCACCGGCGTTCCCGTGGGCATGGTGATGTTCAACGGGGAAATCCTCAGTTCCGAAAGCAACGGCTGGGAGACCATCGGCTTTAAACGGGACGGCTCGGTGATCATGGGCGAACCGAAAATCACCTATAAACTGACCGGTAATTTCGGCACGTTGAGCATCAACAAAATCAACAAGGAAATGTCGAAAAGCAGCGGCCTGACTTTATATACCAAGGTGTATTCCACCACCACCCGGGCTTCCGTTTCCACCTATAACGTGGTGATGGACATCGAATCCGGCAAGTTGAGCGTGGGCGGTCAGTTGCAGGGCAGGGTGGTTGCCGTAGGCGCCAGTTCCTCTCCCCGTGCCTTGGCCGAAGGACAGGCGGTACTGTCCCTGGCGCAAGAAGGATCGGCTTCCGCCTTGGCTTCTTTGAAAAAAATCGCCGTGGGCGATGTGCTGACTGTGTCGGTCAGCAATTCCTCTGCATGGGGGGATGTGGTTTATGCCTGCGGCGGCAGCGAGCGTTTGCTGCGCGCCGGCAAAAACGTGGCCAGCAACAGCACCGCCGCCCCCAGAACGGCTTTGGGCGTGAAAAGCAACGGCAACGTGGTCTTTTATACGGTGGACGGGCGGCAAAAGGGTTTGTCCGCCGGCGCTACCTTGAAAGAAGTGGCCCAGCGCTTGCTGGAACTGGGCTGCGTGGATGCGGTCAATCTGGACGGCGGCGGCTCCACCACCCTGGCGGCTTTGCTGCCGGGCAACGCCTACGGACAGCTGCAGCTCATCAACAGCCCTTCCGGCGGTTCTCTGCGTTCCTGCGGCGATTATCTGTTTTTGGTCAATCAGGGACAAGCGGTAGGCGGCTTGAGCCATTTGCATATCTATCCTTACAATATGTTGGTTTTGGCGGGCAGCTCCATCCCGCTGACGGTCAAAGGCAGCGACGCCAATTATTATCCCGTGACTTTGCCCGGCGAGCCTTTCCTGGACGTCAACCCGGAGGCCGGCGTATGCGACGGCGGACGTTTCATAGCCGGCAATGCGGCGGCCAGCGGCCAGATCAACGCCAGCCTGGCGGAAGCCGCCGGTTCCACCAATGTGAGAGTGATCAACGCGCCGGAAAAAATAACCGTCTATAAAGAAGGCGATCTGAGCAAAGCCGTGACCGCTTTGGCTGTGAACGGCAACGACAGCGTTTCCTTAACGGCCAGAGCCAAATACCAGACGCAGATTCTGCAATCCAGCGACAACGCGTTTCAGTGGAAAGTGAACGGCCCCATCGGCAGCATCGATCAAAACGGTTCGTTTACGCCTTCTCCTTACGGCGGCGTGGGATCGATCACCGTCAGCTACGGCGCGAAAACCGTTACCATCAACGTGACCGTCGCCGCCAGCATCACGGTGGTCGACGGCACCGTGCAGATATTGGACGGCTTTGAAAACGGCAGCGCCGTCAGCGCCGCCGCCGGGATAACGCCCAGAGACAATGGGAACAAAGCTTATGTCAAATACGGCGCCCATTCCCTGGCCCTGGATTATAATCTGGGCGGCAATACGGCCGTGCTCAGCGCCCCGGCCAATTATACCTTGTCCGGCGACGATCCGTATTTGGATTTCTGGCTGTACGGAGATAAAAGCGCCAATCAGCTCACCGTCACCTTTGCCACCGCCGCCGGCGCGGAGGAGATCGTGGCCTCGGTCGTCAATTTCAAAGGTTGGCAAAGCGTAGCCGTACCCATCCCCGGCGACTGCTACGGCGTTACGGCTTTCAGCGTTCGCGGTACCGGCAAAGGCACGGTATATATAGACCAGCTGATGAGCAGCAGCGTGCCGGTCATGGATAAGCAAGGGCCCAAAATCACCGTCGACGGCTTCAGCGGCGGCCAGTTGGCGGCTACCATTCAGGATGACCGCAGCGGCGGTCTGGACAGCAAAGATATACGGGTGACGGTAGACGGCAAAGCCCAGGCTTTTAATTTCCAACCGGCCGGCGGCACATTGAGCGCGACTGTGGCCATCAGCGACCCATACGCCCATATCATCAGCATACAGGCAGCCGACGCCAGCGGCAATTTGACCAAAGCTTCCCATTATGTGGCGGCCAGTCAGACGGAGGATATTTTTAGCGATATCCAAGGCCATTGGGCGAAACCTTATGCGGAATATCTGTTCCACCAGGGCATTATCAGCGGTATCATTACGGACGCCGGATTGACCTATCAGGCGAACGCGCCGCTGACCCGGGCCCAGTTTGCCGTGATCGTCGCCAACTGGCAGGGTATCGATGGGGCGGCCTATGCCGGCGCGGATATGCCCTTTGCCGATAAGGCGTCCATACCCGATTGGGCTTACAACCAGGTAAAAGCCATGTATACTTTGGGCGTGATCAGCGGTTATGGCAGCGGGAACGACCTGAAATTCAAACCCAACAGCAATATCACCCGCGCCGAAGCTATGACGATGATCGGCCGCATCCAGGAGCGGGGCTTTGCGGAAACGGAATTGAAATTCAGCGACGCCGCCAGCGTAGGGGATTGGGCTCTGCCGTTTGTCAAGACTTTGACGGCTCAGGGCGTGATCAGCGGCTATAACAATAAGATCATGCCCGGCCAAAGCATAACCCGGGGCGAAATCGCCAAAATCATTTATTCTTTACTGTAAAAGGGGACGCAAATGAGAATCATGCATTTTGCCGGCGGCGGCGATATCGGCGGCGCCAAAACCCATATTTTATCCCTGGGCAGGGAATTGGCGGCGGACAACGACTATCTGTTGGTCAGCTTCCGCAAGGGGCCTTTCGCCGCCGAAGCCAGGGCCATGGGCCTGAAGGTTTTGGAAGTGGAAAAAAGCTGGAACGTATGGGAATGCCTGCAGAAAGCCCTGCAAGCGGCAGATCAGTTTAAACCGGATGTGATCCATTGCCATGGGGCCAAGGCCAATATGATGGCGGTGATGGTAAAGAAACTCCGGCATATTCCCATCATCACCACCGTGCACTCGGATCCCAAGCTGGACTATATGGGCGCGCCGCTCAAGCAGTATACCTTCGGCCAAATCAATGCCTGGGCCTTGCGGCGCATGGACTATTTTATGGCCGTGGCCGGTAAAATGGAACAAAATCTGATCGAAAGAGGATTCAATCCCCAACGGATCTTTACCATTTACAACGGCTTGGATTTTTCCCAAGCCGACGGCGCCCCCAAACCGGTCAAAAAAGATGGCGACATTGTGGTGGGCATCGCCGCCCGGCTGACGCCGATCAAAAATATTCCCACCCTGTTGAAAGCCTTTGCCTGGGCCTATGCCAAAAATCCCCGCCTGCGTTTGAAAATAGCGGGTATCGGTGAGGACGAGGAAGCCTTGAAAGAATTGGCAAAACAGCTGGAGATCTCCCATCGGGTGGACTTCGTGGGCTGGATCACCGATATGCGAGGCTTCTTTTCCCAGGTGGATATCAATGTTTTGTCTTCTTTTTCCGAAACTTTTCCCTATTCGCTGCTGGAGGGCGCTTTTGAGCATTGCGCCGCCATCGCCAGCAATGTGGGGGGCATGCCCTATCTGATCGAACACGGCAAAACCGGCTTTTTGTTCGAGCCGGAAGATCATCAAACCTTCGGCCGCTATATTTATGAGCTGTCCGTGGACGACGAAAAACGGTCCGCTTTGGCGGAGGCCCTGTTTCAATTGGCCAAAAGTCAGTTCTCTCTGGAAAAGATGCGCAAGGATCAATTGGCCGTTTATGAGACCATTTGCCGCCGCAGAGAATGCCAAGGACGCTACGGCGCGGTGATTTGCGGCGCGTACGGCCGGGGCAATGCCGGCGACGACGCGATTTTGCAGGCCATCGTCGCCCAATTGCGGCAAATCGACCGGGAAATGCCGCTGACGGTGATGACCCGCGATAAAGCGGAGACCCGAATGAATTACCGCACCAACGCCATCTATATTTTTAATATACCGGCGTTTATCCGCCATTTGCGGCAGTCGAAGCTATTTATCAACGGCGGCGGCAGCTTGATCCAGGATGTGACCTCCAGCCGTTCTTTGTATTTCTATCTGTTCACGTTGAAAATGGCCAAATTATGCGGCTGCCGGGTGATCATGTACGGCTGCGGCATCGGGCCCATTCAGCGAAATCTGAACAAACGCATCGTCTCTGCGGTATTGAACGATACGGCGGAAACGATCACCCTGCGGGACAGCTACTCCCTGCAAACGCTGGAGCAAATGCATGTGGATAAACCGCGGATCATGATTTCCGCCGATCCTACGGTAAGCATTGCCAGAGCGGACCGGCAAGAGCCGGACAAAGCCCTGGCTTTGGAAAACATACCGGCCGACAAGCCGAAGATCTGTTTTTGCCTGCGCAATTGGGGTACTTTTGACAAATATCAGGAAATCGCCGCAGCGGCGGAATACGCCTATAAACAGTACGGATTATTGCCGGTGTTTTTGCCTTTTGAACCGCCGAAAGATATCGACGCGGCGGCAAAAGTTATTCGCCATTTGCATTGTCCCTATATTTCCTGCGAAAAACGCTACGGAGTAGAGGATTTGATCGCCATTTTGGGCTCTATGGAAGCGGTGGTGGCCATGCGCCTGCACGCCTTGATTTTGGCCACCTGCGGCCATACCCCGGTGGTGGGTATTTCTTATGACGTAAAAGTGGAAAGCTTTATGAAAGATATCGGCTCCGACGCCTGTATCGATTTGGATCATCTGGCGGCCGCCAAACTGTGCGCGCAGATCGACCGTATCGCCGCTGTTGGAAGAGAGCAGGCCAAAGCCGCCGCCGAGACGCTGCGGGATAAAGAAGCGGTCAACATCCAGGCGGTACGAAGCCTTTTGCAATAGAACGCTGGCGATAAAATGCTTGCAATGGTACAAGGAGAAACTATGGAGATTGGGCAAACGGTGCGGCTGGCCGTGGACGGCGTCGCCAGTCAGGGGCAGGGCGTAGCGCGGCATCAGGGCATGGCGGTGTTTGTAGACGGCGCTTTGCCCGGGGATGTGGCGGAGGCGGAGATCTGCTTTGTGGGCAAACGCTACGCGCAGGCGAAAATAATGAGAATCGTTTCGCCCTCGCCCCAGCGGCAAGAGCCGCCATGCCCCTATTTTGCCGCTTGCGGCGGCTGCGTATGGCAAAACGCGAAATACGAGGCGCAACTGGAATACAAGCGGCAAATCGTTGCCGGCGCCATACGGCGCATCGCCCATATCTCTGTGGAAGTACCGCCGGTGGTGGCTTCCCCCGCCGTTTATGGGTACCGCAATCGCAGCACCTGGCATTGGACGCCGGCAGGGGAGCGGTCGCGGTTTTCTCTTTTTGCCGCCGGAAGCCATGATTTCGGCGGCGGCGTATCCTGTATTTTGGCGGAAGAACCGGTGCGGGAAACCGCCGCCGCTTTGGAAAATATCCTATTGCCGCTGGCAAACCGTTTTTCAGCCCTGCGCCATATCACGGTGCGGGGTAACCGGCAGGGGCAAACCGTGGCGATCCTTACCGCCGCGGGAGATTTGCCCCAGCTTGAACGCATCGCCCCGCAAATGCTGCAGACGGCCCCTCGTCTGACGGCCTTGTGGCTGAACGACGGGCCTACGGTGTCGGGGGTATATGGGCGCAACTGGCATTTGCTCGCCGGCGCGCCGGATTTTTACGACCATTTTGCTTCCTGGAGTTTTCAAGTCCCGCCAGGGGCTTTTTTGCAAGTGAATCGGGCGCAGAGCGAAAACCTGCTGCAATGGATCGGCGATATGGCCGCGCTGCAGGGCCGTGAAACGGTGTGGGACGTATACGGCGGCGTGGGCGTGATCGGCGTCAGCCTGGCTGCCGCCGCCCGCCGGGTGATCGGCATAGAAAGCTACGAACCCGCCGCCCAACAGGCCGCCGCCAATGCAGCCCTGAACGGATCGGAGAATTGTCGCTTTTATGCGGGAAAAGCGGAAAAGATTTGTCTGGATCTGGCGCAAAAAGCGGATTGCCGGCCTCAGGTGATCGTGGTGGACCCGCCCCGCAGCGGCTGCGACGCCAAAGTCATCCAGGCGCTCTGCAAAAGCGGCGCGGAAAGAATCATCTATGTGTCCTGCAACCCGGCTACCTTGGCCAGAGATTTGGCGCAGTTTACCGCCCAGGGCTATACGGTGCGCCGGCTGCAGCCTTTTGATATGTTCCCGCAGACCTGCCATGTCGAATGCGTAACATTAATGATGAAAGCCGGTTAAAGTGTGCTAGATAGATGAAAAGAGCCTGAAAAGCTGGGCTACGATACCCAGAGCACCAATGTGAAAAAGGAATAGAACTGACGAATATTTAGAAAGAGGTGTTTACCATGTGGATCGTTTTCGGGATTGTTGCAATCATAACGGCATTGCTGAATATTGCATGGGCGGCGAAAGGAAAGGATTCTAAGTGGTTTCGTTTTATTAGTATCTCTACGACTGCACTGACAGTATGTGCATTTTACAGTGTCACTGCCAAATGGGTCGTCAATGAAGACTGGCCCGCCTTGATGGATGTAGTTCCTGCTATGGCAAGATGGCTATGGATATTAACTATTCTTTCAGTTATTATTAATAGTATTACATTGTTTAGAAAAACAGAGCGTTGAATTCCAATTTTATGGATGTGTTTCATTCGTATAATGCTCGAGATATACAAGTATCCATATCTGTCTATTGATCATTTGGAAGTGGGTTTGTTCCGCTTGCCCAGGAGATCATCAGGACTGCAATAGAGAACCAGCAGAATCTGATTATGGAAGGATGCTCTATTCCTGCTGACTGGAGATCGAATTCTGAAAACCGGTACTTGTCGATTATTAAGTTTATTGGCCTCGCCATGACCGATGATTACAAAGCGATATTCAGACTGCCTTTGTTGTGCGGGAGAACAGGGCACGTGAATTGATTCAGACTGCGAACATGCTGTAAAACTACTATTGAGGGAGGAAATACGATGTTTAAAGCAGATATGATAGCCCCCTGCGGACTGGATTGTAATATTTGTTCCCAGGCATTGATTGCGGACAATCCTTGCCAGGGATGCAATGGGCCGGATGACAAAAAACCCGAGTTTTGTGCTATGTATTGCGGCATTATCCTCTGCAATAAACGGAAAGAAAACAGATACCAATATTGTGATGAATGTCCGGACTATCCATGCGATGATGTGATGGAGAAAGAGGATCGTTATACCACACAGTATCCGCACAGGGAGTCTCCGCTTGAGAACCTAAAGATGATCCGGGAAAAAGGCATGGATGCTTTTCTGGAATACGAGCGGCAGCATTGGACGTGCCCGAATTGCGGCAATCCCTTTTCCGTCCATCACAGGACCTGCAGCAAATGCGGGAAAGCAATCGAGAAATAAAAGGAAGATAATCCTGTTTTCTATGGATTTGCCAAGCAATCGTTATTCCGAGCGGTATTTTGATTCCCGCCCGGTGGAAGAGGCGTATGAGAAAAACAATGGAAATCCGAAAATACCTTGATGCGGATATTGACCGGACAGGGCGCTGATATCGATCCTGGGGAGAGAAAACAGATAACAGAGAGGAACAATGAAAACAGTAAAAACAGTAAAAACAGAATCTTTTTCCATGGACTATTTTCAGTTCGGCCATGGAAAAGAAACGTTGGTGATCCTGCCCGGACTCAGCGTGCAAAGCGTCATGGATTTCGCGGACGCCGTGGCCGAAGCCTATGGGATATTCGACGGCGAATACACCGTCTATGTGTTGGATCGCCGCAAAGAATTGCCGGCTTCCTATTCCCTACAAGAGATGGCCCGGGATACGGCGGCGGCCATACGCGCCCTGGGTCTGAAGCGGGTGAACCTGTTCGGCGCCTCCCAGGGCGGCATGATCGCCATGGAGATCGCCATACACCAGCCGGAGCTGGTACAAAAGCTGGCGCTGGGTTCCACTGCCGCCTCCATACCGGAGGCCCGCTATCGGACTGTGGAAAATTGGATACAGCTGGCCAAGGCCGGGGAAAAGAGGGAATTGTATTTGTCCTTCGGCCAGGCCATCTATCCGCAGGAAGTGTTTGCGCAGTCCCGGGAGCTTTTGGCTCAAGCCGCCGGCTCCGTGACCGGCGAGGATTTGCGCCGCTTTGTCATTTTGGCGGAAAGCCTGCGGGGTTTTGATATAAGCAGCGATTTATCCAAAATCGCCTGTCCGGTGCTGGTGATCGGCTCTGAGGACGATCGGGTGCTGGGGGCGGACGCCGCCCGGCAGATCGCGGAAGGCCTGAACCGGCAGAACAGTATCGTTCTTTTTATGTATGACGGCTATGGCCATGCCGCCTACGATACCGCTCCGGATTATAAAGCGCGCATTTTAAGCTTTTTGAAGTCGGAAACGACAGAGGCACGCAGATAGTTGCAGCCAAGGATGGATACGGGAGAAAAGTCTTATGGAGTATAAGGTCGTTGACAAAGAAACCTATTACCGGCGAGATGTTTTCCGTCATTTTTCCGAGGATTGCAAGTGCTCCACATCTATGACGGCCAGAGTGGATGTGACCGGCCTGGCGGCATATTCCCAAAAGAAAGGCAGCAAATTTTACATCAATTTTTTGTATATCCTCTCCAAGGTACTGAATTCCCGGGAGGATTACAAAATGGGCTATCTCTGGCAGACCGGTGAGTTAATCTGCTATGATGTGATCCATCCCACGCAGTATATTTTTCATGAAGATACGGAGACATGCACGCCGGTGTATAGCATATACTGTCGGGACTATCCCACCTTCTATGCCAATGCCCTCCGGGATATCGAAGCGGCCAAAAGCACCCGGGCCTATGCGCTGGATGCGGAAAATCACCCCAATTGGTTTGACGCGTCGTATATACCATGGCTTTCCTATGATTCTTTGCACATCGAGTTGCCGGACGGCTATTTGTTTTTTGCGCCCATCGTCAATTGGGGAAAGTACCGGCAGGAAAACGGCCGGTTGGTCATGCCGGTATCCGTTCGCCTGAATCATGCCATCGCCGACGGCTATCTGGTGGCGAATGTATTTCGCTTGCTGCAGGCGGAAATGGAGTCTTTTGTCAAGATGTGACCGGTAAAAGGGAAGGGATCTGCGATGGATATATGGGAATACGGCGATCCGGCGGCGGATGTGGTTTTGCTGCAGCCGGTGGACGGTCATGATTTGGATTCGATGGAAAGCGAGATCGCGGCGATCCGGGAACAAACCGGTATGGACTTCCGGCTGGTCGCTTTTCAGGTTGCGAACTGGAACCAAGACCTTTCGCCATGGAATGCGCCCGCCCTATTCGGTAAAGAAGGTTTTGGAAACGGCGCGGCGGAGACTCTGGCTGCCATATTGCCGTACTGTGAAGAGAGGACAAAGACCTATTTTATCGGCGGTTATTCCCTGGCCGGGCTTTTTGCCCTGTGGGCGGCCTGTCAAACGGATGTTTTTCGGGGCGTGGCCGCGGCTTCTCCTTCCCTGTGGTTCCCCGGGTTCACAGATTTTCTGAAAGAGCACGCGGTAAAAAGCAAACGGGTGTATCTCAGCCTTGGCGATAAAGAAGAAAAAACACGAAACCCCGTTATGGCCACGGTGGGGAAGAAGATAGGCGAGACATACGCCCTTTTGCAGGCGCAGAACGTACAATGCGTTTTGGAATGGAATGCGGGCAATCATTTTCGGGACGCGGACCGGCGAAAGGCCAGGGCCTTTTCGTGGTTGATCAAGGGCCCGCCGGAACAGCCGGAAAAGGTGAGGCGATAGACAATGGAGCGAAAAAGCATACTGTACAGCTGGCTGCGGATCGTATTCGGGCTTCTTATCCTGTCCTTCGGCGTGCATTTGACGATACGCGCCGGTTTGGGCCTGGCGCCCTGGGACTGCCTGGGGATGGGCATTTCCTATCATACGCCCTTGAATTACGGTCTTTCCATGACGGCAATGGGCGTCACCATATTGATCATTGACCTCTTACTGAAAGAAAAAATCGGCTTCGGTACCATTATCGACGCTTTGCTGACCGGCAATTTCATTCAGCTTTTTAACGACATCGATCCTTTTCCCAAAACAAGCGGCGTTTTTGCCGGCATACTGACTATTGTGGCAGGGCTTGCCTTTTTGGCGGTGGGTCAGTATTTTTATATGAAATCCGCCCAATGCTGCGGACCCAGAGACGCGCTTTTGATCGGATTGGGCAAACGGTTGCGGCGGCTGCCCATCGGCGCGGTGCAGATGATCCTTTGGGGAACGGTATTGCTCATCGGCTGGCTGCTGGGCGCGCCGGTGGGCATAGGCACCGTGGTCTGCACCTTCGGCTCGGGGGTCGTCATGCAAATCATCTATTCCCTGATCAAATTTGAGCCGCGGAAGATCGAACATCAAAGCGTGACGGATACCGTAAAAAAACTGCGGGCAGTATAAGGCGAGAGCGGATGACACGACGCCAATTGGCGCGAATGCAGAATCTATCCCATGACGCCGGATTTGCGAGGTGATTCAAACGGATACAAATGCGTTGGCATACTTACAAGATGGACAGGTTATGAAAAGCGCATTGATTATGGAAGGCGGCGCAATGCGCGGTATGTTTACCTGCGGCGTCATCGACGTGCTTTTGGAAAACCGTATCCGCTTTGACGGCGCGGCCGGTATTTCGGCAGGCGCGGCTTTGGGCTGCAATTTTAAATCCAGACAAAGCGGCAGAGGCGTTCGCTATAATAAAAAATACTGCCGCGATTCCAGATACTGCAGCCTTCGCTCGCTGATTAAAACCGGCGACCTGTACGGCGCGGATTTTTGCTACCGGCAGCTGCCGGATGTACTGGATCCCTTTGACCGGGAAACGTTCCGCAAGGATCCTACGGAATTTTATGTAGGCGCGACGGATGTAAAGACCGGCCGATGCGTCTATCACAAATGCAGCGACGGCGGAGAAACGGATATGAAATGGCTGCAGGCCTCCGCTTCTATGCCCTTTGTGTCAAAGCCGGTCGCCGTGGACGGCTACCGGCTGCTGGACGGCGGCATCGCCGACGCCGTGCCCTACGCGTATATGGAAAGCCTGGGCTATAACCGGAATGTGATCGTATTGACCCAGCCGGAAGGCTATGCCAAGCACAAAAGCGCAGCCTTGCCCCTGGTAAAGCTGATGCTTCGTAAATATCCAGCCGTGGCGGGGGCTATGGCTATACGTCATGAAATGTATAACCGGCAGATGGCGGAGATAAAGGACAGAGAACAAAAAGGCGTTTCCCTTGTCATCCGGCCGCCGCAAGCCTTGGGCATAGGCAGAACGGAAAAAAATCCAGACGAACTGGAAAGGGTATATCAAATAGGCCGGCGGGCAGCGGCCGATGCGCTGCCGGAAATAAAACGATTTTTGAGCAGTGAAGGGTATAGGTAGAGCTTGAACCCGGCTGCCGCTTGGGAATCTGTATTTGCGGAACAGGAGGAGATCATATGAAGTTTTATTGTTTGCTGTACAAAGACTTTGAAACATTGGATATGTTCGGACCGGTAGAGATACTGGGAAGAACCAAGGACAGCGAAATGCATTTTCTTTCGGCAGAGGGCGGGATCGTGACCAGCGTGCACGGCGTGCCGGTGATGACGGAAAAAACGGAGGCGTTTGCTGCGGGAAGCGTATTGGTCATTCCGGGCGGTATCGGCACCAGGCCGTTGGTACAGAGCAAAGCTTATCTGGACATGCTGAAGGCCCTGTCCGATCAGGCGGAATATGTGTTGACCGTTTGCACCGGTTCGGCGCTGCTGGCCAAAAGCGGCGCTTTGGACGGGCGCAGCGCCACCTCCAACAAGCTGTCTTTTGAATGGGTGAAGACCAACTCGGACGCCGTTTCCTGGCAGGGCAGCGCCAGATGGGTGCATGACGGAAAATTCTATACCGCGTCGGGCATTTCCGCCGGCTTGGATATGGCGTTGGGATTTGTGGCGGACGTCTTCGGAAAGGAAGAAGCCCAGGCCAGCGCCGATTGGCTGGAGTATATCTGGAATGACGATTGCAGCCGGGATCCTTTCGCGGTAGAATAAAAAACCGATTTACAGGAGCGTCGCATGCATACGTTTTATACAAGCGAACGAAGCGAATGGCGAAAATATCTGACGGAGCATTTTGCCTGCGCCAAGGAAATCTGGTTCATCTTTCCCATGCAAGGCTCCGGAGAAAAAAGCCTTTCCTATAACGACGCCGTGGAAGAAGCCCTTTGTTTTGGCTGGATCGACAGCACGATCAAGCATATAGACACACTGCACCGCGCACAGCGCTTTACGCCCCGGCGAAAAGGAAGCCCCTATTCCCGGCCGAATATCGAAAGACTGATTTGGCTGGAAGCCCACGGCTTGATCCACCCGGCTGTGCGGGAAAGCGTGCTTCCCATCATCGAAGCGCCGTTTGTGTTCCCTGAGGATATCCTGGATAGCCTCAGACAGGATGAAACCGTTTGGGAAAACTACAGGCAATTTCCCGAACCCTACCGGCGCATCCGCATCGCTTATATCGAAGCGGCCAGAAAGCGGCCGGCCGAGTTTCAAAAACGGCTGAACCATTTTATAGAAAAAACGCGCCAGGGCAAGCGGATCAAGGGCTATGGCGGGGTAGAGAAATATTACGGATAAGAACGCTGTTTCGCTGTCTTATCCGGTTGCGCTGTCGCGGAGACAGGAAAAGCGCGAAGCTTTCGGAGGAATGGAGTATGTTCAGAGAGATGCAGAGAAAGAAACAGCAGCTTACCCAGGAGGAGTGTATCCGCATCCTCAAAGAAGAACCCCGCGGCGTGCTGTCCCTTCTGGGAGAGGATGACTATCCCTACGGCATGCCGCTCAACCATTACTATTGCGAAGAGGATGGGAAACTATACTTTCACGGCGGGAAAAAAGGACATAAGATCGATGCGATAAAAAAGCATAACAAAGCGTCGTTTTGCGTTTATGATAAAGGCTATCGCAAAGACGGAGAATGGGCATTGAATATTCGATCGGTGATCGTGTTCGGAAAGATCGAATGCATCGAGGATCGAGAGACGGTATACCGGATCGCCGCGGCACTCAGCCGCAAATTCACGGATGATATCGACTATATCCGGCATGAAATCCAGCATTCAGGTCCGGCGACCCTTATGTTTGCGTTGACGCCGGAATATATCACGGGGAAAATCGTGAATGAGTCTTGATCAGGTTCTCTGATCGACGGGGATTTGGAAAAGACGGTAAGCCGTTTCCTTGACGGCGAGTATTTTAAAGAGGCAAGACCAATGCTATTTGAACGATTAAGCCTTTCGGAAGAAGAGCGCATCCCGGAAATGTCAGAAATGGCGACGGCGATCGTCCGGGAGCATTTCGACCCGATCATCGGCAAAGCCCAGAACAACTATATGATCGAAAAATTTCAAACCGTGGAGGCGATCCGGGCCCAGTTGCAGAATGGTTATCAGTATTATTTTGTGAAGGCCGGCGGCAGAAACATCGGCTTCCTGGCCTTTTATCCCAAAGCCCGCTGTATGTATCTGAGCAAATTCTACTTGTATAAAGCGGAACGGGGGAAAGGCTATGCCGGCCAGATGCTGGATTTCGTGATCCGCAAAGCCCGGGAGCAGCATTTGCCTGCCGTCGAACTGCATGTGAACAAAAACAACAGCGCCAGATATGCCTATGAAAAGCTGGGGTTCCGGATTGCCGGCTGCGAAAAAAATGATATCGGCGCAGGCTTTTATATGGACGATTATGTTTACCGTTTGGAAATATAAATCGAAGTATGGAGAATCATCGTTGAAAAGTTCAAAAATATAGAAGAAATCCTCCAGACGTTGCAGCGCATGGAGGATAAAATCAAAACAAAAAGCCAGGGAAACCAAGGGCACCGCCCTTTACGGAAGGAAGTGAGGGAAATGGACGAAATGACGACAGCCGAATTAAACCAATACCTTGAAAACTTGGCCAAGCTGATCGAAGCCACGGCCAAAGACGTTACAACAGCCGCCGAAATCGTGAGAAGCAGCAAAGTGAAAGCATAATAAAAGGATAGCGGAATCCCCTCAAAAGCGTTCCGCTATCCTCGAATACTTGGGCGGTTCGCGAGCCTTACCGCAGCCGCCCCAACGGTAAACACATTATACCATGCAAGGCAACGAAAGGCAAGTGATTGTATGACCAGACCATCAAAAGAAGTTATAGCCAGGTACCAAGCAAAAACCTATAGCCGCTATCACTTAACTCTGCGCAAGGATAGCGATCAGCAGCTAATTGATCACATCGAGGCCAACAAGGCCGCCGGCATCAGCCCAACGCAAACTATCCGCCAGCTATGGGAAAAAGCCAACAAATAAAGAACGCCGGCCAGGTACGGCAATATCACAGAGGCGGCAACCCGCACAATACGTATGTCAATACGGAGAGGAGGTCCCTATGAAACACAAAGTGAAACTTACCGTGATCGATAAAAAGCTATATCCAAAGCTGCAGCAGCAATACTGTGCAAATCCCAATGCCGGCCCCTGTCCCTGCTATAATGTGGGGGATGAATTCATGTTCTATCGGGATGACGTGCGGAAGGATTTCTGGCGCTTGGGTTGGAATACGCTGGTCAAAACCAACGCCGATCCCGATACCGTGGCGGGCGGCCCCAAGATCCCCCATTGCTCCGAGCTGTGGGACGCCATCGGCAGATACATTTACGCCGGGCTGCAGGGCGGCTCCATCATGGAAGGCTGGATGGCCAAAGAAAACGAAATGATCGCCTGCTGTTCGGATGGGACCAGGCCGGTCATCTTCAAGATCGAACGCATAGATTATGAGGATTGACGTCCCCGGCCTGAGATTCTTCAAGGGGTTTTGCCCGGCGAAAAGCCGGGCTAGGAAGGTTTTACGGCAAAAGGATAGAACGGAAACATGACGGGATACGGAAATAGAATCAAACGCATATTGTATACGATATGGCAGTTCACCTGGGGTTTGCCGCAAAACATCGCCGGGCTTTTTCTCTTTTTGGCCCTGACGCTGATCAACCCCCGGCGAAAGCGGCTCTGCTTTCGCTGTTCTGTCGTTTCCTACTGGAAATGCCGGTCTTCCATGGCTCTGGGTATGTTTATCTTTTTTGGTCATTGGCGGGGCAGCGAAACCTATGCCCGGCGCATTATGATACACGAATACGGACACACCATGCAATCGCTGATGCTGGGCCCGCTGTTCCCCTTTGTTATCGGGCTCCCCAGCAGCACCTGGGCCCGTTTTCCGCTCTTTAAAAAGTGGCGCAGGGAAGGCCGCTACGACTATTTCGACCTTTTCTGCGAAAAATGGGCGGACTATGAAGGCGCCCGCGTAATCAACAAGTCGGCAGATCCATCCCAGGGCCTGAATAGGCGTTTGGCCCTGGGCATTGGGGAAAGAGAGAAATATGAAAGAGGTTAAGGTCGCCGCCGCGGTGATATGCGATTCGCTTGCGGAAAAGAAATCCATATTCGCTACGGCCAAAGGATACGGCGAATTCAAAGGCCGGTGGGAATTCCCCGGCGGCAAGATCGAAGCCGGGGAGACGCCCCGGCAGGCCCTGGTACGGGAAATAGAGGAAGAATTGGCCGTGAAGATCACCGTAGGCGATTTGCTGGACAGGATCGAATACGATTATCCCGCTTTTCATCTGTCCATGGATTGTTTCTGGTGCGAGATCGCCGCAGGCGAACCCAAGCTTTTGGAAGCGGCAGAGGGCCGGTGGCTGGCCAAAGAAGAGCTGCATTCCGTTCCCTGGCTGCCGGCGGATATCGCCCTGCTCGAAAAAATCGCCAAGCATATGGCTGCGGGGAGGGAAGAAAATGGCCTCAAGTAAAGAGTATCTGGATTTTATCCTGGAACAATTATCGGAAGTGGAGGAAATATCCTACCGGGCCATGATGGGAGAATATATCCTGTACCATCGGGGCAAGATCTTCGGCGGCATTTATGACGACTGCTTTCTGGTAAAGCCCACCAAGTCTGCTTTGGCCATGCTGCCGGAGGCGGAAAAACAGCCGCCCTATGCGGGCGCTAAGGAAATGCTGCTAGTAGACAATGTGGAAAACAAGGATTTCCTGCGGCAATTGCTGGAGGCCATGTATGAGGAGCTGCCGGCGGTAAAAAAGAAAAAGTAGCAGGACATAAAAACGGCGCATGCTGCAGGCCGGCAAAAGAGAATAAGCAACCTTTTGCGTTTATCGAGGAAAATATGGACTATACAGCGGAACATCATTTCGTGCAGGCGTTTATCCGAAAGAGCCGCCGGGAGCGGCTGCTCTACGAGCTGACGGCGCCCAAAAAGAGATATGATGGGATCAGCCGGTTCTGCCATCAGGCAAAAGAGCTGCTGGATCCAGCCAAAATCATCATGGAAGGCGAAGATATGGATCGCCGTCCGGAATTTGCACGCTTTGTGCGGCAGCATGAGGAGGTCTGCCTTCTGCTCTCGCCGGATTCTTTTCTGGACGGACAGTATCTGCCGCTGGCAGAGGCGGTAAACCGGGCGATACTTTGTCCCGACGCCGTTCTCATCCTGGGCGGCGCCTTTGCCGTCGTTTTCGGCGAACCCATGAAGGGCGGCAGGGGCAAGTTCCTCCTGTCGGAGGATTGAGGGTTTGCGCGTCTATCGGCGTTTGGCAAGAAAAAAGATACGTTTTGCCGGTTTGGCAAACGGGGATTTGAAGGGAAATCGCCGAAACAGTAATACGGACCGGCAATTCCGCATAAAAGGCAAGGAGAAAGAACATGATGGATAAAGAAAACCGGATGAAGAAGTCCATAGCATTTTTGGCGATGCTGCTTTTTTTCGTTTTAATGATGACAGGATGCGAAAACATGAACAAGAATAGCGACGGGATCGAGGCGGTCTATCTCGGTGTGGAGAACTATGGCGCCGGGGAGACCAACAAGGATAATAAGGATGATTTTTCCTACCGTTTTGAAATAAACGGCAAGGAGCAGGTATTCAAAGTCGACAACGGCGTGCGGGACGAGGAAGGGAATTACGATTACGCTATTCAAAACATTTTGAAGCAGGGGTATGCCTATATCATTACTGTAGAAGAGGGCAAAGTGACCTACGCTTCGGAGAAGGAGGCGGAAGCGGAGACGTTCACTCCCGTGGTGCAGGGAAGGCCGGGGGAGAAAACCCTGGCCAATTTCCTGAAAACGGCGCTTGCGCCCGTCGGCACGACGCTTTACATCTACGGCGGCGGCTGGGACTAGCAGGATGTGGGCTCGTCCCTTCAGGCCAGATCTTTTGGCGTTTCCGCCGACTGGGTCCGATTCTTTAACAGCCAGGACGAGAATTATACTTACAAGGAGAAAAACGGAGACGAAGCCCTGGCGGATCCCGCAACCAGTTACTATCCTTACGGCGGCTACAATGCGTATTATTACGCCGGGCTCGACTGCTCGGGCTTTGTTGGCTGGGCCCTGTACAACACGATGGAGACGGAAGCGCTGAAGGAAGGCTATGTGGGCGGCGCGACCGGCTGCGCAAAGCGGCTCGGTGAAAAAGGCTGGGGCATATGGACCCAGGATATACAAGCCCCGGACGGACAGAACGGCTATGAGATGAAGCCGGGGGATATCATGAGCATCAATGGCCATGTATGGATCTCGCTGGGAACCTGCGAGGACGGAAGCGTCGTGATCCTGCATTCCACGCCTTCCAAAAGCCGGGCAGGCCAGCCCGGAGGCGGTGTGCAGATCAGCGCGGTGGGAACCTCCGAGAATTGTCAGGCCTGCGTGTTGGCGGATCAGTATATGTCGAAATACTATGCGGCATGGTATGAGCGCTATCCCATCTATCTCTGTGATCCGGCAGTATACTTTACCTTTGAGGGCGAAAATGCCGGCAGGTTTAGCTGGGATACTTCGGGATCGGGGGTTTTGACAGATCCGGAAGGACTGCAGGAAATGGAGCCGGAGGCGGTCCTGGACTTTTTGTACCACTGAGTAAGGACGAGCAGCTTTTATATCATAAACAGCAAGCGGTTAGTATCCTGGTATCTGCCTACGCCGGCAAACCGCGAAAAAAGAAAAAGGTGAGAAAATGCTATTGTTCATCAACGCCTGCCCGCGGCCGGAATCCAGAACCTTGCCTCTGGCACGGCTGGCGGCGCAGAAAATTTCCAAGAATACGCAAGACATATAAACGGTGGATCTTTATCCGCCGCATATCCCGCCGCTGGATCATGAAACGCTGCGCAAGCGGGAGCAATATATAGCGGAGAACGATTTTTCCCATGCTATGTTTGACTATGCCAAGCAGTTCCAAGCCGCGGATGATATCGTCATCGCCGCGCCGTACTGGGATCTGTCTTTTCCGGCCGTTCTCAAATGCTATCTGGAAGCTGTTTGTGTAAACGGCCTGACCTTTCAGTACAATGCGCATGGCGTCCCGCAGGGGTTATGCCGGGCCCAAAGGTTGATTTATGTGACCACCGCCGGCGGACATATCCCCGCGCACAATTTCGGCTTTGATTATATCCGGCAGCTGTGCACAGACTTTTTCGGCGTCGGCCGCGCCCTCTGTATAAAAGCCGAAGGGCTGGATATTTGGGGCGCCGATGTGGATGGCATACTGCAGGCCGCCAAGGCGGAAATAAATGCTGCGTTTTAAGCCATAGAAATGGTCAAAAATGTTGACGGCGCCATTTAAAGGTATGGAAATCCGTTTGCCCATGATAGCGGAGGCGCTCTATGCCCAAATCGTTAACGGCCGGGCGGCCGCTGAAAAACAAAGGCGTTTCTCTTTCTTGTCAAAACCACGGTTTTTTCCATCCAGCCGGAAAGCAACGGTATGACGAAAAATGCAAAGATTGAGGTGAGATGCAATGTATTTTGATGAATTCAAACTTGGTATGACCGTAAAAACCGCACCGGCAGTGATAAAGAAAGAAAAAATGTTGGCTTTTGCCCGGGAGTATGATTATCTTCCTCTGCACACCGATGAAGAATATGCAAAGACCACGCCTTTCGGCCAACTGATCTCACCGGGTATGGTGTCTTTTATGTCGGTGTGGGCAAAGTATCTGGAGGTGGATTTTTTCGGCGAGGAGCTTCTGGTGGGGATATCGACGAAAATCGAATGGTTCAAACCCGTTTTCGCCGGGGATGTGCTGACCGGAACAGTGACTGTCACGAATCTTATCCGGCGGAACGAAAAAAACGGTCTTGTAGAGATGACTTTTCACGTATGCAATCAAAATGGCGATCACGTTTTGACCGCCATTACGGAAACTATTGTAAAATGCAAAATGCATTGAAGCAAGCATCATTTTTGTCTACAGGTTAGATACAGCGTGTTATATTTTGGCATATAAAATACGAAAAGGAAACGAAAATTATGATGACAAATAAAGAAAAGGCTTTAGATTACTTCAGCAGGAAATATCATTGTTCTCAGGCGGTTTTGGCAGCCTTTGCGGATCAATGCGGTTTGACGGAAGATCAGGCGCTGAGGTTGGGCGGGTGTTTCGGAAGCGGTATGCGCAAAGGAGAAGTATGCGGCGCCTGTACGGGGGCGTTGATGGTTTTAGGCGCCTTGTACGGCCAATCCGATGAAACAGATATTCAAAGCCGAGAGCAAGCGAATCAGGTAAATGATGAAATGATGAATCGGTTTGCGGAACAAGCCGGTTCTTATCTGTGCAAAGATATTCTGGGATGCGACCCATCCACCAAGGAAGGCATAGCCTATGCACGGGAAAACAATCTGTTTATGAAGCTATGTCCCAAAATGGTGGCGATTGCCGTGGATGTTTTAGAGGAAATTATTATAATGAATAAAGAAAAGCTTTCGAGATAAGGCATAGAACGATTGGGCAGCGGGGCTGTTTTGTCTGAAAATAGCTACAACAAACAAACACACACACACATACACACACGTCCGGACGATTTTTCTGTTGCGATGTGTGTGTGTTTTATGTTACCATGTTATGGAGCAGCACGGTCCATATTTGACAACAACGCGATTGATTTTTGGGGAACGTCCAGATCAAAGGCAAATTTGTCTCCTGCGCGGGCTGCGAACCCCATAGCATTCCCTATGCGGGGGAGTTTTTGTTGGACTTCCATTCTTCTTGGAGGTTGAGGACGCCTGGGAGCTTTTGATAGGGAATATACCGACCATCAGTGGCGGCTGGGAAGTCGTTACCAACGGCTATTGACGTCCTTTACGATTTCTTGAGGAAGCCGGTGAACGGCAATAGGTTGCGGCTTGCGGCTTATCCATGGGGCGAACGTCTGGAAAACCCCGGCAGTGCAAAAACGTCCCGACGATTGACATAGCGCCTGAAAAGCGATATACCGATGGCCGTGATCGTCGTGGGTATATCGCTTTGCATTTATAGATTCTTGTATATTTCTCATATTTTTCCTGAATGGGGAAGTATGGCGCAACATTGGGGAAAAAATACAGATTTATGAAAATGTTTGAGGAGGATAGATCATGCTGAACATCAACAAAAGCGTGGAAGAGGAGAGTATTTGCTTCGCTCTGGAAGGAAAGCTGGATACCAATACCGCACCGGAATTGGAGAAAGCCTTGAAAGAGGCGATCCCTGGGACGAAAGGGCTGACGCTGGACTTTTCCAATCTGGCCTATATCTCTTCGGCCGGCCTGCGGGTGCTGCTTTCGGCCCAAAAGGCCATGGCGAAACAGGGGGAAATGAAGCTGATCCATGTCAATGAAACCGTTATGGATATTTTTGAAGTCACCGGTTTTACCGGTATCCTGACCATTGAAAAGCAGTAAAAAGCAAAAAAGGCGACAAATGCAACAAAATAAGGATTGATTTTCACTCTGCTACAGCTTATGATACGTATCCCGGCTTGCGGAAATGGAGTGAAAAGGCGGCAAGCCGTGATTTTTGGGAACGGAGGAATCGATGCCTGAAAAGACCGTAAGAGAAATGAACAGACTGGAAAGAAGACACTTTTCTCTGGCTGCCCGCACCTTTCATGCAACGCTTTTGGGCTCCGCCGTGCTGGGCCTGGTGACGCTGGCTGTGGGGCTGGGGTTGTATACCTATTCCCTGGTGCGTCAGTATATTACGGAATCCTTCAGCCTTTCCCGCAACGCTGCGGCTGTTTTGGACGAGCTGGTGGATGTGGAACCCCTGGCCGGTCTGGTCATGGACAGCTATCGCGGCCTGGACGATGCAGAGCGGGCCCAAACCGGGACAGACGCTTATCGCGCCCGTTTTTCGGCCATAACGGAACGGGAGGATTATCAGACCGTACGCCGCACCTTGTCAAAATTCGGCGGCTACGGCAATATTGACGCCATTTATTTGGCTATGTATGATGAGGAAAGCGCCGCCATGGTATACATAGCCGATCCGGACGAAGATCCCGAAACTGCCATGCTGCCCTGCGACTGGGATCCTGTGACCCGGGAGGGCATGAAGACATTCCTCGATTGGAACGGCGAGGGCATGCTCTATGAAATCGAGCACACGGCAAACTATGGCTGGCTGTGTACCAGCGGCATGCCCATCCGGGGGCAAAACGGCGATACCGTCGCCTTTGTGTTGACCGATATTTCCCTGGACAATTTGGTTCATGGTATGAAGAATTTCGTGATCCAGTATGCGGCCGCCATACTCATTACGATGCTGCTGATGGGATATTTCGTGACCCGGCATATGAAAAAAAAGCTGGTGGAGCCCATCAATCAAATCACCGAAGCCGCGGAACTCTATGCCCAGGACCGGCGGGCAGGCGTGAAAGATATCGACCATTTTGGCAAACTGAACATCCATACCGGCGACGAGGTGGAGAATCTGAGCCTGGTCATGGCGGATATGGAACAGGAACTGAACGAACATGAAGAGGCGATGAAAACCATCACCGCCGAAAAGGAACGGGTCACCACCGAGCTTTCGCTGGCCACCCGCATACAGGCGGCTATGATGCCGCAAATCTTCCCGCCTTACCCGGAAAGGCATGAATTTGACATCTTTGCCACCATGGAACCGGCCAAGGAAGTGGGAGGCGATTTCTATGACTTTTTCCTGATCGACGAGGATCATCTGTGCCTGGTCATGGCGGACGTATCGGGCAAAGGCATTCCGGCGGCTTTGTTTATGATGGCGTCCAAAATCATCCTGCAAAGCTGCGCCATGCTGGGCAAATCCGCAGCGGAGATTTTGAACAAGACCAACGAAGCCATCTGCTCCAACAACCAGGCGGGGATGTTTGTCACGGTCTGGCTGGGCATTTTGGAGATTTCCAGCGGCAAGCTCACCGCGGCCAGCGCCGGACATGAATATCCGGCGCTGCGACAGGCCGGCGGCGGCTTCACCCTTCTGAAAGACCGGCATGGTTTGGTCATCGGCGCCATGGATTGCACAAAATATAAGGAGTATGAATTGCAGTTGGAACCCGGCGCCAAGCTGTTCATTTATACGGACGGCGTACCGGAGGCAACCGACGGAGAGGGGAATATGTTCGGCAGGGAACGGATGCTGGCTGCCCTAAACGAGCAGGCCGGCGCCGCGCCGGAACAGATCCTGAAAAATGTCCGCGGGGCCGTGGACGCCTTTGTCAAAGGCGCGGAGAAGTTTGACGATCTCACCATGCTTTGTGTGGAATATAAAGGATAATGACGGTAAGGATGTAGAAATAAACAGGGATATAAAAATAAGGAAACAGAAAGGTCTAGAGGATGGACGCCATGCCTTTCCGGCTGTACCCGTCGTTTTGTGGTGAGCGTTTTGCTGATCTTTTGGCGCAGAAGGATGTAAGCGGAAGCATGGCGGTGAAAATGTTTGCCACAAATCCAAAAAAGGAGATTGTATGTATATATGAAAAAGCTGATTTGTTTGCTACTGGTTGCTTTTGTGCTGCCGGCAATTACAGCCTGCGGTGTTATCCCCGGGGATGAACCCGCCAGCGGGAGCGCCGGTCAACAAACCGCTGCCGCTACATTGGATCAGGACGGCAACAGCATTTATGTGACCGTTGATTTGCGCGACGGCTGGTCTGTGGAATTCGCCAGAGGCGCAATTTATCTTTATGATGGCGAAACCAACGGAAATCTGGAAGCGGCGGCCATCGGCGTCACCCTTGATAAAGAGGTATATGATGAATACTATAATGCGGCTGTCGACGATGAAAGCTTTAAAGAAGTGGAAGGCGGTGTTTTCTATACGGAGTCGGACGGCACCATGGATTACCTTTCCAAAGTGGGCGGCAATGCGTACTTCTTGCTTTCCGTCGATAAAAGCGCGGATGGAGACGCCGTTTACGCACGCGTCCAATTGGAAGCATTTGATACGAATGCATCTTTTTATGACGAATCGGAGCTTTATTCGCCAGAAGAGATGGACAGCGCGATTGCTTTGATTGCGGAGGAATTCGCAACTTGGAACGGATGCGAGCTTCATAGCATCAACTATGCCGGTGACGAGTGCAATAGCGAAGAAAATATTCAATGGATGAACCAGCTGAAAGAGGGTAAAAATTATAGGCAATGCATCGAATTCCTGACGGATTTCCATTCTCCCACGGAGGAAAAAGACCTGGAAGGGACGGCCTGGGAGGCGGATCAGGAATATGAAGATTACCAGTGGTGGTTGGCCCGTGAGGACGGAGACGAATGGGAATTGCTCACCTGGGGATATTGATCGAGGCGAGGAATAACGCGCGGATCTTCATTGCGGATGCCAAACACGGAATCCAGATACGATCCAATAAAACGATGGAAAAGGAGAAAAAAAATGAAAAAATGGCTTTGCCTGCTGCTTATGGCGGTTACGGCGTTTGCGCTTTGCGCCTGCGGCGAAACAAGATCTATGCCGGAGGAAGACCAATGGCCCAGCGAGAGCGCGTATGAGGATGAAAACGGCAATTATCTCTTCATCAGCCCTGCCGGCGGCGAGGGTTGGATGGTCGACTGCACGCTGGGAGAGGATGCTTACGGCAATGTGCTGCAGCTGGAGGACGATACTTTGCATGGCAATTTGATCCCGGAGGGCGAGGATGGGGAGTTGATCGTCACCCTTTCCCGGGAAGGCGAGGAGGACGTTATCATGACCGTAGAAGGCGGAGATACCTATCACTTTACACCCATGGCGATGCCGAACGCCAAGATATTTGTGGATATCAACACTGAGGGCATGGGCCAGATCGAATATGCCAAAGCCGGGAAGAAACTGAAATTCAACGACGAATTTCCCGTCACCTCGGCGCAAATCAATCTGGCGAAGCCCGAAACCTATACCTTCGGCGCGCAAACCACCGTGGAAGGCTGGGAATTTGTAAAATGGACGAAAAACGGCGAGGATTTTTCTACAGAACCGCAGTTTACAGTGGAGTTGACGGAGGACGCGAAGTATGTGGCCGTTTTTGAATCCGCCAATTGACCGTTTTCTATTACCTTTTTCGGATAGGAGAATGATAGGATGGAATGCAATCAAGGTGAAAACGCTGTAAAAATCGATCTGGCCGGCCGTATCGATTCCAATAACGCGGCCCGGATAGAGGAGGAAATCTTTGCCCAACTGAAGGATACCGCCGAAGGCAGCGCCCTGCTTTTGGATGCGGCGGATCTGGATTATATTTCCAGCGCCGGCCTGCGGGTGATCCTGCGGCTGAAAAAGGCATATCCGGATATCTGCATCGCCAATGTCAATTCCGAGGTATTTGAGATTCTGGAAATGACCGGATTTACCGAGATGATGACGGTGGAAAAAGCGTATCGCGTGGTTTCCGTGGAGGGCTGCGAGGAGATCGGCCGGGGCGCCAACGGCACCATTTACCGTATCGATCAGGATAATGTGGTAAAGGTATACAACAATGCCGACGCGCTGGCGGATATACAGCATGAACGGGAAATGGCGAAGCTGGCCCTGATTTTGGGCATTCCCACGGCTATATCTTACGACGTGGTCAAGGTAGGGAATAGTTATGGTTCTGTGTTCGAGCTGCTGAACGCCAGATCTTTTTCCAAGATTTTGGCACAGGAACCGGAAAAAATGGACTGGTGCGTCCAGGAATACGTGGATATGCTGCAAAAGATACACGGTACCCTTGTGCCGCCGGGCAAGCTGCCGGATATGAAGGAAACCGCCCTGGGCTGGGCAAGATTCATGCAGGATCATTTGCCGGAAGCCGCCGGGAAAAAGCTGCTGGCGCTGATCGAGGCGGTGCCCCATGACGGCCACATGCTCCACGGAGATTACCATACCAAAAATCTGGAGCTGCAAAACGACGAGGTCTTGCTGATCGATATGGATACCCTGTCCGTGGGCCATCCCATATTTGAACTGGCCTCCATGTACAATGCCTTTATCGGCTATTCGGAGTTCGATCACGATAATATCAAAGCCTTCATGGGCTTCGATTGGGATACCGGCCTGGCCTTCTGGCGCAAATCGTTGTCGGCCTATCTGGGCACGAACAATCCCCGGAAAAATCAAGAGGTGGAAGACAAAGCCAGGGTCGTGGGCTATGCCCGCATGATCCGCCGTTCCATCCGCCGTCACGGGCTGGAAAGCGAACAGGGCCGGGCGGAGATCGCCCACTGGAAAGAAGAACTGCTGGAATTGCTGGAAAAAACGGATACGCTTCTTTTTGCCCCCAATGAATTGGAATTGGAGGCGGTGGCGGAAAACCTGCCGGAAGTGCAGGCCTTTGTGGACGAGCATTTGGAAGCTTCCGGCTGCCCCGCCAAGGCGCAAATGCAGATCGGCGTGGCGGTGGAGGAGATATTCATCAACATTGCCAACTACGCCTACAAGCCGGACAAGGGCAAGGCCACGGTGCGGGTGGAGGTCTCGGAAAATCCGGTGGTGGTATCCATCACCTTTGTGGATCACGGCGTTCCCTATGATCCGCTGGCCAAGGAAGACCCGGATGTGACCACCGCCGCCGCGGATCGGGAAATCGGCGGCCTGGGCATTTTTATGACCAAGAACCTTATGGACGACGTCTCCTATGCTTACAGGGACGGACAGAATATCCTGACGCTGAAAAAAAGCCTGTAAGGAGCGGATTTGGCTTTATGATAAACAGTCACGGCAAAATTGATCTGCACATGCACAGCGCTGTTTCCGACGGGACGGATACCCCGGCGGAATTCCTGGCACAGGTGAAAAGGGCCGGTCTAGGCCTGTTTTCCCTGACGGATCATGATGCGGTGAAGGGGGGAAAAGCCATTCTGGGGATGCTTTCCCCGGGCGACCCCTGTTTTATCCCCGGCGTGGAGTTTTCCTGCAAAGACGGCGAAGGGAAGTATCACATCCTGGGCTACGGCTTCGACCCGGATGAGGCGGAGATCCGCCGTCTGGTGGATCACGGCCATCAGCTGCGCCTGAAAAAGATCGGCGCCCGGCTGGATTATCTGAAAACCACCTTTGGCGTTGATTTCCCCCAGGAGGCCCTGGATTGGCTGATGGCTTTGGATAATCCCGGCAAGCCTCATATCGCCAATCTTATGGTAAAGTACGGCTATGCCGGAACCAAGGAAGACGCCATCCGGCTGTACATCAATCAGCTCCGTTTCAAAAGCGAATATCTTAGCCCCGAAGAAGCCATCTGCGGCGTGCTGGCCGCAGGCGGCATCCCTGTATTGGCCCACCCCTGCTATGGCAGCGGCGATCAGCTCATCTTGGGGGAGGATATGGATCAACGCATCCGGCGGCTGATGGGATTCGGCCTACAGGGGTTGGAGGCCTTCTATTCCGGCTTTACGGATAAGCTGCGCCGGGAGATCCTGGACTTCGCGGAGCGGTACGGCCTGTATATTACCGCAGGCAGCGACTATCACGGCGACAACAAGATGATCGAGATCGGCGATACCGGGCTGGAAGAGGTTTCGGATTGGCCGGAAGGACTGCGGCGGTTTGTGAAAGATGCGACCCATGGCGAACAGGTTGAAATTTGACACCAGAGACAAAAAGCCCAAGCTGTACCATCTTCTGATAGAGGCGGCCATCGTGGACGCCGTGCTGCTGCTGTTGCTCCGGGGCGGCCTGCAGGAATACGGCGCTGCGGCCAGCGCCCTGCTGGCGGTTTTTTTCGCCGCTGTGGTCATACAGCTGGTAGCGGCTTTTTTCGAGCAGATACAATACAATCCGTATTCTTACAACACCATCTACTATATGGGCTTTGCCCTGTTCGTTTCCTCGGTTTTTCTTTTCCAGGTCTATCTTACCGTGCAGATGCTGCGCTTTCCCCAAGTTTTCACCGCCTGGGAAATCCTCCGTGTCCTGCTGAATTCGGCCAAAATCTATATGCTGCTCTCCGCGCCCTTCATCCTGGTTTTTTCGGCGGCGCTGTGTATATCCAATATCTCGCTGATCCGCCACGAAGGCCGGCGGCCGGTCAATCTGCTGGGCATATTGCTTTCCTTTTTGCTGCTGGCCGGGGAGGTTTTCCTCTTTTGCTTCGATTATTATGCCACAGGCAGTCAATGGCAGGTGATGCTCCACGACTTGCTGGCCAATCTTTTATCGGCGCTGTATCTGTATTTCGAGTGCATGCTGATCGGCGCTATGGTGGCCGACGCCATTGCCGCCCGTCACGAGCCGGAGCCGGACAAGGACTTTATGATCATCCTGGGCTGCGGTTTGCGCAAGGACGGCAGCCCGTCGCCACTGTTGCAGGGGCGCATCGACCGGGCGCTGGCTTTTTATCGAAAACAAAAGGCGCAGACGGGCCGGGAGCTGATTTTTGTCACCTCCGGTGGCCGTGGCCCCAACGAAGCGATCTCCGAAAGCGCCGCCATGAAACGATATCTGCTGCAGCAGGGCGTCCCGGCAGAGCGGATTATCGAAGAAGACCTCTCCACCAGCACCTTTGAAAACATGAAGTTTTCCAAGGAAAAGATCCGGCAGATCGACGGCGGGGGTCAGGGCAAGATCGTTTTTGCCACTACCAATTATCATGTTTTTCGCAGCGGCCTCTGCGCCCGGCGGGTAAAAATGCGGGCGGTGGGCGTCGGGGCGAAAACCAAGTGGTATTTCTGGCCCAATGCGGCGGTGCGGGAGTTTGTGGGGCTGCTGACGGAACACCGGGGCAAGCAGGCGCTGATCCTCGGCGGCCTGCTGGCCTTTTATACCGTGCTGACGCTGCTGAACTACAGCGTTTTCTAGCTGAAAAAATCGGGGCGCAACGACAGGTTGCGCCCCTTTGTAATGCGTTGCGATGCGGTGGGTTTGCGGTGCAACAAAGAGAAACCTTTCAGCCGGGACGGCTTTTGCATAACGCAGTGATGGTTCAGCAGGGACGGTTCTTGTTGCGTATCAATCTGGTTCAGCAGGGACGGTTCTTGTTGTCCCAGCATTGGGACAAAAGAACCGTCCCTCTGAACCAGACAG
>JAILCQ010000031.1 GCA_024679955.1 Bacillota bacterium
TACAGGCTGCATCGGATGTAAAAATATAATAGTAGCGAAATAATCTCGGCTCCTGGCGATAGGTACCGATACCATTCAAGCCCCCTTGGGGCTTTCCGGCGTGCATGCGCCGGCAAACAAAGGACAATCCTGAGGCCGTGCCAAACCTTGCAAAATCAAACCGCAGCGGCAATCCGTTTCTTCCGCCGCCGGCCGGGCGGATACGGCGGGAAAGCGGCGTCCGGCGTCAAAGTCCTCCCATTCCGGCGACAAAGCCAAGCCGCTTTGGGCGATGCCGCCCAAACCCCGCCATTGGCTATCCGTCGGGACAAAGGTATTTTCCATGGCCGACTGTGCCCAAAAGTTGCCGGCCTCCGTGACCGCCCGGGGATAGCAATTGACCAAGGCCGGCTTTTCCTCCAGCAGCTGCCGCAGCAAAGCGGCCACCGCCATCAGAATCTCGCCGGGGCTGAAGCCCGCCACGGCGGCGGCCAGGCCCAATTCCCGGGGCACAAAGCGAAAATAGGCGGCGCCGGTAATCGCCGCCACATGGCCGGGACACAGCAGGCCGTCCACCTGCCGCTGCCGGGTGAACAGCGAACGCAAAGCCGCCGGCATGGTTTTGTGGGCGGAAAGCACGCTGAAATTTTTCAATCCCCGTTCCCTGGCCATAGCCAAAGCGGCGGCGGTCAGCGGAGCGGTGGTTTCAAAGCCCACGGCAAAAAACACCGCCAGTTTTCGGGGCTGTGCCGCCGCCAGCTCCACGGCGTCCAGAGGGGACAGCACCAGGCGCACGTCCTGCCCCTGCTCTTTCCGGCGCAGCAAGCTGTCGGCCCCGCAAGGCACCCGCAGCATATCGCCAAAGGTCATGAGTAGGCAATCCGGATCATCGGCCAAAGCCAACGCCTGGCCGATCGTTGCTTCCGGGCTGACGCAGACCGGGCAGCCGGGGCCGGAAAGCAGACGGATATTCTCCGGCAAAAAACGGCGCAAACCGTAGCGGTATACGCTGACGGTATGGGTGCCGCAAACTTCCATCAAGGTGAATATCCGTCCCGGCCAGGCGGCGGCCAATTCCCGGCCTAATATTTGTATCACCCGGGCCGCCTGCTCTACGGCGGCAACGGTATTATCGGGCTGAACGGTCATGGGCCAGCACCCCTTCAAAATCCATTTCTTCCGCCAGGGCGGCCAATTCCTCCCCTTCCCCGGCGGCAAGGGTCTGGATGACAAAGCCGGCGTGGATCAACACATAATCGCCCACCCGTACCTGTGGAAACAGGCGTAGGCTGGCCTTTTTGCGCAAGCCGGTATAGTCGATCACCGCCATATCCCCTTCGATGCTTTGCACTTTTCCCGGAATGGCCAAACACATAAACGGCAAACCTCCGTATCGTTTATTTTTTCCCCTGGGCGAGATGGGCCGCGCCGATGGCCGCCTGGCCCAAAGCCAAGCCGCCGTCGTTTACCGGCACCGCCGCATTGGCGTAAACGGCCAGGCCCGATTCCTGCAGCCGGGGCCAGACCTGTTCCAGCAGCCACAGATTCTGCCAGCAGCCGCCGGACAAAACCAATTGACGCACGCCGGTTTCCTTGGCGAAGAACGCTGCCAATTTCACGGCTAAATCGGCGACGCCCCGATGGAAACGGCCGGCCAATACCGGCGGCGGGACCCCCTGTCGCTTATCCCGCAGCATTTCCCGGAACAGGGGCCGCCAATCGATCTGACCCTCCGCCGTCCGGGTCAACGTATAAGCGCCCTGGCTGTGATCCTGCCAGGCCAATTGTTCCAAATAGATCGCCGCCTGCCCCTGATACCGGATGTCTCCGCTGAAGCCCGCCAAGGCGGCGGCGGCGTCGAACAGCCGCCCCATGCCGGAGCTGAGCGGCGCGTTGACGCCGCTTTTCATCGCCTGCAGCAGCAGGGGCCATTGCCGGGGCCAGTGGCACAGGGCCGCCGCCGACCCCAATTCTTCTGCCGGTACCGCGGCGGACAAATAGGACAGGGCCATACGCCAGGGTTGGCGGATCGCCATTTCGCCGCCGGGCAAAGGCGCGTAGGCCAAATGAGCCAGACGGCTGTAGCGGGCGCGATCGCCCAGCAATACCTCGCCGCCCCATAAAGCGCCGTCGTCGCCGTAGCCGGTGCCGTCAAAAATCAAGGCCAAGGCCGGCCCTTGCAAGGCATATTCCGCCAGGACCGACGCCATATGGGCATGGTGATGCTGCACGGCCAACAAGGGCAAGCCGCTTTCCGCTGCATAGCGGGCAGTGGCGTACTGGGGATGCTTATCATAAACCAGCAGCCGTGGCTTTACCTCAAAAAGGCGGCAAAAATCCCGGATCTGCCGCCGGTAATCCGCATAGGTGGCTTCATCGTCCAAATCGCCGATATGCTGGCTTAAAAAGCCCTGCCCCTCACGGAGCAGGCAAAAGGTATTGCTTTGCTGCCCCCCCAAAGCCAGCAGATCCCCCTGCTCCGCCACGGGCAAGGGCTCCGGCGCATAGCCTCGGGAACGGCGCAGTAGGCGGGCCGATCCCGCCGCCCATACCGCCACGCTGTCATCGCAGCGGCGTTGGATGCGCCGGTTATGGGTCAAAAACCCGTCAGCAATGGCGGAAAGCCTCTGAAAGGCGTCCTCGTCCCGGCAGGCGATGGGTTCATCGGAAAGATTGCCGCTGGTCATCACCAAAGCGTCGAAAGATTGCAACAGCAGATGATGCAGCGGCGTATACGGCAAAAACACGCCCAAACGCCGGTTGCCGGGGGCCACCGCCTCCGCCACCGGCAGACCTTGGGGACGGCGCAGGGCCAGCACGATCGGCCGTCTCCTGCTGAGCAACAGCTCTTTTTCCTCCTGGTTCAGCAGGCAGATCTTTTCCGCGGCGGCCAGACCGGCGGCCATCAAGGCCAGGGGCTTATCATAGCGGTTTTTGCGCCGCCGCAGGCGGCAAACCGCCTCCTGATTCAAAGGATCGCAGGCCAAATGATAACCGCCCAGACCCTTGACGGCCACGATCTTCCCCTGCCGCAGCCAATCCGTAGCCAAAGCCAAGGGGTCGCCCGGCATGGCCTCGCCCGTTTCCGCCGGGACAAAGCTTAAGCGGGGGCCGCAGGCCGGGCAAGCGATGGGCTGCGCATGGAAACGGCGGTTGCGGGGATCGGCGAAATCCCCGGCGCAATCCGGGCACATGGGGAAATCCGCCATGGTGGTATTGGCCCGGTCATAGGGAATATCGCCGATGATGGTAAAGCGGGGGCCGCAATTGGTACAGTTGACAAAAGGATAGCGGTACATGCGGCTTTGAGGATCTTCCAGATCCGCCAGGCAATCCCGGCAAACCGCCATATCGGCGGAAACCAGAGTTTGACGGACGCCGGGGGCGCTTTCCAGAATGCGGAAGCCTTCTTCCTCCGCCAGCGGTTTTTTTTGGCATGTCACCTGATCGATACGGGCCAAAGGCGGCGGCTGGTTTTGCAGGGCGCGGCAAAAACCGGCGCAGGCCGCCGCTTCGCCCTGGATCTCGATAAACACTCCTGCCGCAGAGTTCAGCACCCAGCCGCTGAGCCCCAGGCTTTCCGCCAGATTAAAAACGAAAGGCCGGAAACCCACCCCCTGGACGATGCCTTGGACATGAAGGGCATAGCGTTCCTTCATGGCAGCGTATGTTTTTTCTTTTCCAGGGTCAGCTCCACCAGATATTCCGCCAACTGCTCCACGCCGCACACTTCGCCCATGCGGCAGCTGGTTTCAAAAATCCGCGCCCGGGGATTGATGCGCAAAATATCCTTTTTGGTTTCTTCCAGATCCATGCCGGAAGCCTCCAGGATATCGATCTTATTCAAAACCACTACGTCAGCCCGGAGAAAAGCGTTGGGGTATTTATTGGGCTTATCGCCGCCCTCGGTAACGCTCATCACCACGATGCGCAAATCCTCGCCCAAATCGAAAGCGGCGGGGCAAACCAGATTGCCCACGTTTTCGATGATCAGCAGATCCAAAGCGTTCATATAAAAACCGGGCAATACCCGATTAATCATCTTGGCGTCCAAATGGCAGCCGCCGTCGGTATTGATCTGCACCACGGATATGCCGATGGAAGCGATGCGTTTGGCGTCCATGGCGGTGGCCAGGTCCCCCTCGATCACACCGATTTTCAATTGGTTTTGCATCAGATGCAGGGTGCGCTCCAACAGGGACGTTTTTCCTGCGCCGGGGGAGCCCATAATATTGATGGTAAAAATGCCGCTGTTTTTGAACAATTGCCTGTTGTCCGCGGCATACGCGTTATTGATTTCCATGATATCCTGTTCCACATCGATACGCATTTATATCTCCTCCCCGTCAAAATCTATGCTGGATAAATATACGCTGTCGCCGCCGGTGATCTCCGCATCATGGCTGGCGCAGGCGGGGCATGTCAAAGGGATGATCTCGCTTTGATAGTCCAGCCCGCATCGACGGCAGCGGGCGGAAACCGGTTCGATTTGCAAATGCAAGACCGCGCCGGCAAACAATCCGGATTCCGTTTGCGATTGAAAAGCAAATTGCAGGGCATGAGGCATGACATTGGCCATTTTTCCCGCCCGCACATATAAAGCGTTCACCCTATCCACCCGGTAAGAGGCCAGGGCTGCCTGGGCGCTGCGCAAAATGTTTTCCATCAGTGAAGCCTCATGCATCGGCTTCCCCTCCCAACAGGGCCAAAAAACCATCCTTGTCGATGACGGCGACGCCCAGCTCTTTGGCCTTGGTCAATTTGGAGCCAGGCTTGTCGCCCAAAAGCAGGTAATCGGTTTTTTTGCTTACCGAAGAAGCCGTTTTTCCCCCGGCCGCCTGTATCATGGCCGTGGCCTGTTCCCGGCTGATCCCCGCCAAAGCGCCGCTGAGGACGAATGTTTTCCCCGATAAGCGTCCGCCTGCGGCGGTTTCAGCGGCCCGGAAATTCAAGCCCAATTCTTTCAAGCGGGCCACATGCTGCCGGTTGCCGGCGTCGGCAAAAAAGGCCGCCACGCTTTGGGCGGTTTTCTCGCCGATCTCCGCCACGGCGCACATATCCTCCACCGCCGCCCGGCTCAGGCTTTCCATATCGCCGAAGGCGGCGGCCAGGGTAGCCGCAGCTTTTTCTCCGACATGGCGAATGCCCAAAGCAAACAGCAGCCGGTGCAAAGGCAGCTTTTTGCTGTCCGCCAATTGCTGCAGCAGCCGGTCGGCGGATTTTTCCCCCAGCCCCGGCAAGGCCGCCAATTGCTGCCGGTCTAAATCATAAAGATCCGCCGGTTTGGCGATCAAGCCTTCCCGCAGCAGCAATTGGATCACCGCCGGCCCCAGGCCGTCGATATCCATGGCCTTTTTGCCCACAAAATGCAGCAGGTTCTCCCGCAATCTGGCGGGACAGGCCGGGTTGGGACAGCGGCGAGCCGCTTCCCCCTCCGGCCGCAGCGTAGAGCTGCCGCATTCCGGACAAAGCCGGGGCATGACGAAAGGCTGCTCCGCGCCGCTGCGTTTTTCCTCGATCACCTGGGCCACCTCGGGGATCACGTCCCCGGCTTTATGGATCCACACCCAATCGCCGACGCGTATATCCTTGGCAGCGATCAAATCTTCATTGTGCAAAGTGGCGCGGCTGATGACGCTGCCCGCCAATTTGGTGGGGGTCAGCACCGCCGTAGGCGTCAAAACGCCGGTACGGCCCACACTGACCGCGATATCCTGCACCTGGGCCATGGCCTGTTCCGGCGGGAACTTATAGGCGATGGCCCAACGGGGATATTTGGCGGTGCTGCCGATGGCGTTCCGGGCCGTCAGATCCGCCAATTTGACCACGATGCCGTCGGTATCATAGGTCAAATCATGCCGTTTTTCGCTCATTTCATCAATATAGGCCATGATCTCCGATAAGTCATGGCAAACGCGGCGCTGCGGATTCACCGGCAGGCCCCAGGCTGCCAGTTCTTCCAGTAAGGCTTCCTGATCCGCCGGCAAAGTCCCGTCCGTGTCCACGATATCATAGAGGAAGATATCCAACTGCCGTTCGGCGGTAACGGCGGGATTGATCTGCCGCAAACTGCCGGCGGCGGCGTTGCGGGGATTGGCGAACAGGCTTTCGCCGTCTTCCTCCCGCTGCCGGTTCAGGGCCGCAAAGGCGGCCTTAGGCATATACACCTCTCCGCGCAAGGTCAACCGGTGAGGCGCGCTTTTCAGCCGGTGGGGCAGATTTTTGATGGTAGCGGCATTGGCCGTCACGTTTTCCCCCACCAAACCGTCGCCCCGGGTGACGGCGGCCGTAAGCGCGCCGTCGGTATAGGTGACGGCCAGGGACAGACCGTCCATTTTCTGCTCCAGAACAAAGACCTGGGGCGCGCCGGTTTTTTCCAGGCGGCGAAGGAAAGCGGCCATATCCTCCCGGCTGAAGGCGTTTTCCAAAGACAGCAGCGGCCGGGGATGGGCCGAGGGCGCAAACTGTTCCGTAGCCCGGCCGCCTACCTTTTGCGTGGGGGAATCGGCCTGCCGGTACTGGGGATAGGCTTCCTCCAATTCCTGCAGGCGGCGCAAAGCCTGGTCGTACTGATAATCCTCCACCAAAGGCTGATCCAATTCATAATAGGCCCGGTTATAGGCTTGCAATTGCCGGCGCAGATCCTCGATCTCGCGGCGGATCTGCTCTTCGCTTTGTTTATGATCCATACTTGTCATCCGAGGCGTATCCCCATTCTCCTGTTCTGCCGCGGCCCGGCATGGAGGCCGGCGGTTTCCGGTTTTAGTCTGCCAATTTTGTCAAAGGCGCATACTTCCACATCAGTTTTTTGATGCCCATGTTGGGGAAGGCCACGCTCAGCTGGCAATCGTCGCCGCTGCCGCTGACCGACACCACAATGCCTTCGCCGAATTTGCTGTGTTTCACTTTGTCGCCCACGGCGATCAGGGCCTTCGCCGCCGGCTTGGGGACGGCGGGGGTCGCCCTGGGGGCGAACAGGTTGCCCGTGGGCTGCGGCCGGTAGGCGGCGCGGGCTTGCGTATTGTCATGGCGACCGGCAATACCGCTTTTGGCCAGCAATTCCTGGGGGATCTCTTTGATAAAACGGGAGGCGGCGTTATACTCGTAATTGCCCCAGTAGAGGCGGCGGGCGGCGGCGGACAGGCACAAACGTTTCCTGGCCCGGGTCATACCCACATAGCACAGACGCCGTTCTTCTTCCATATCCCCTTCTTCCAGGGAAAACACCGCCCGTTTATGGGGCAGCACCCCTTCTTCCATGCCCACCAAAAACACCGCCGGAAATTCCAGCCCTTTGGCAGCATGCAAGGTCATCAGCGTCACATAGCCGCCTTCCATGCCCTGCTCGTCTAAATCGGTGGCCAGGGCCAGGCGACACAAAAAACCCTGCAGGGGCGTGGTGAACTCGATCTCTTCCGCCGGCAGAAAAGGCAGGGTTTCCTGATATTCCCGGTCGAAATCGCTGGCGGTATCGTATAGCTGCTCCAGGATATCCAGCCGTTCCGTCGCGTCTTTTTCCTCCTGCAGCATACGGTCGTAGCCGGTGCGCCGCCAAACCTCCTTGAGCAATGCCGCTACGGAAGGGGTTTCCCGGGAAAGATCGCCCAACCCCTGCAGCAAGGCCAGCAAGGCGGTCAATTTGTTGCGGGCTGCGGCGTTGAAGTGATCCGGCAGTTCCTGGACCTGGGACAAAAGCTGATAGGCGCTGACACCCCGGGAAGCGGCCAACTGATTCACCTTATCCCAGGTGGCCTTGCCGATGCCCCGGCGCGGTTCATTGTATATGCGCTGCAGGGCCTCGTTGTCCGCCGGGTTTTCCAGCAGACGCAAATAAGCCAGGGTATCTTTGATCTCTTTGCGCTCGTAGAATTTCATGCCGCCGAAAACCCGATAGGGCAAATTGTATTTGGCGCATTCCTCTTCAAACAAACGGCTTTGGCCGTGGGTGCGGTACAAAACGGCGCAATCCGCCAGGGCAAAGCCCTGACGCCGCAGCTCGGCTATGGCCCCCACCACAAAATGGGCCTCGTCCCGGTCGGTCTCCGCGTAATGGAAAAACACTTTTTCCCCGGCTTCCCCCTGGCTGAACAAATCCTTGGGCAGCCGGTTTTTGTTGTTGGCGATCACTTTATTGGCCACATTCAATATATTCTGGGTGGAGCGGTAATTTTGCGTCAGTTTGATCTCCCGGCAATCCGGATAGTCGGCGGCAAAATCCAAAATATTGCCGATATCCGCGCCCCGCCAACGGTATATGGATTGGTCGGGATCGCCCACCGCCAGCAAATGGCCGGTTTCGCCCACCAAGAGTTTAATCAATTGATACTGGCTGTGATTGGTGTCCTGGTATTCGTCCACCAAAATATGGCGGAAGCGCAGGCGGTATTTATCCAGTATCTGCCGGTTTTGCCGCAGCAGGCCCACAGTCTCGCACAGCAGATCGTCAAAATCCAGGGCCTGATTCTGGGTCAGGCGCTGCTGATACAAAAGAAACAGCCGGCCCATGGTCTGCTCGTAGTGCCCTTCCGCGGCAGACGCATATTCTGCCGCCGGGATCAGCTTGTTTTTGGCGTCGCTGATCACGCTCAACACGGCGGCGGGAGAAAAACGCTTGTCCGAGGTATCTACATTCAATTCCAGCAGGCATTTTTTGATCAAGGCCTTGCTGTCCCCGTCGTCGTAGATGACAAAGGATTTGCCCAAACGGAACTGATCTCCCTCCAGGCGCAGCAAGCGGGCGCACAAAGCGTGAAAGGTGCCGATCCACATATAGCGGCAGTCCACGCCGGCCAGACGGTTCAATCTTTCTTTCATTTCCCGGGCCGCTTTGTTGGTGAAGGTCACCGCCATGATTTCCCGGGGGGCCACGCCGGCCTGATCGATGAGCCAGGCCGCCCGGCTGACCAGCACTTTTGTTTTTCCGGAACCGGCGCCGGCCACTACCAATATATGTTTATCGCCGGCGGTGACCGCCTCCGTCTGTTTTTGATTCAATCCTGCCAAAACGTCCATATGTGCACCAAAAGCTATCTCCAAAAGAATTGTTCGTATCCTGATTAATATTCGTCGCAGCGCCGGATTTCCCTGCCAAGTCATCAGCGGCGGCCCCGGCGCATAGTATATAGAAAAGCGTCATCCAAAAGGAGAAGCAGCCATGCCCAACGTATATTTAAGCCCCTCCACCCAGGAATATAACGAATATGTCACCCGTTTCAACGAGGAATTCTTCATGAACCTGATTGCCGACGCCATCGAGCCCTATTTGATCGCTTCCGGCATCGAGTTCAGCCGCAACGATCCCAATCTGACGGTAGGCAATTCGGTGCGCCAATCCAATGCCGGGGATTATGATCTGCATGTGGCCATTCATTCCAATGCCTCGGCGGAACCCCTGGCCGGCCAAAACCGGGGCGTGCAGGTCTATTACTATCTGGGCAGCGAAGAAGGGAAAAAAGCCGCCGATATCTTCACCGAGAATTTCAAGAGCATTTATCCCCTGCCCGAGTTTGTGCAGGCCATCCCCACGGTCAGCTTATATGAGCTGGCCAACACCAAAGCCCCCAGCGTATTGATGGAGGTGGGCTTTCACGACAATATACAGGACGCCCAATGGCTGGAAAACAATATCGATTCCATCGCCGAGGCCATCGCCATGGGCGTGGCCACCTATTTCGGCATTCCCCTGAACGTACCTGACGTATACCGTCTGGGCACGGTGGCCACCGCCGGATTCGACGTGAACATCCGCGCCACCCCTTCCTTTTCCGGGACCGTCCTAGACGTAGCGCCCAACGGAGCGCAGCTGGCCGTCCTTTCCACGGACGGAGAATGGTACAGGGTGAATTATAACGATGTAGACGGTTATATATACGGCGGCTACATCATCCTTACCTAGCCCCGCCTGCCGCAAAATATCCCCCGGCCCAGCCGGGGGTTTTCCCTTTTCGGGCATAGCCCCAATACGATCGGCTGCGCAGGCGAATATGCTTATTTTGGAACCATGCGACTATGGCGTGGTTTTCTTTATGAAACAGGAAAGGCGCGACCAAGCGCGCCTTTCCTGAACCATAAGAAACCATAAAAGTGAAGGATGCAAGTTATTTTGCGCTTTCCACAAAGCGCATGAGGATGGCCGCCACCTGGGCCCGGGTGGCGCCTTGAGAGGGCAGCAGGTTGTGCTGTTCGTCGCCCTGGATCAGGCCGGAGCCGCAGGCCCAGGCCATGGCCTGTTGTGCCCAGCCATCCACCTGGCCGGCGTCTCCATAGCCGGAAAGATCGGCGGTCTGGCTCACGTCGTAGCCCTGGGCTTTGGCGAAGCGATAGAGGATGGCGGCCAGTTGCTCGCGAGTGATGTTGTCATCCGAGCCGAATTTGCCGTTGCCGTAGCCTTCCACAATGCCGTTGGCATTGGCCCAGGCCACCGCGTCGGCATACCAGGCGCCTTCCGCCACGTCGCTGAAGGGATTGTCGCCGGAAACGGCAGGTGAACCGGCCAAGCGGTAGAGCACGGTGACGATCATGGCCCGGCTGGTGGCACTGTTGGGAGCGAACAGGTTCGCGCCTACCCCCTGCATCAGACCTTTTTCCGTCACATAGTCCACCGCGTCGGCAAACCAGGCATTGGCCGGTACATCGGCATAGGTTTGGCCCGGTTGGCTGGGCGGGGTATTGTTGCCCTCGCTGCCGTTATTGTTATTGTTGCTGTTATTGTTGTTGTCGTTGCTGCTGTGGCCGCCGTTGTGATGGCTGCCATTGCCGCCATTGTTGCCGCCATTGTTACCGCCGGAAGCGGCCTTCAATTCCGCCAGGCGCTCTTCCGCCGCCTCCAGAACATCCAGATTCTCCACCAAGGCCTTTTGCTGCGGCGTCAAGGCATTGTACGCCCGCCGCGCGGCATTGATGGCGTTTTCGCTGTTCAGAGTGACCCGGCCGATAGCGTCGATCATTTCATCCACGCCGGCGGCTGCAGCGGCGTCCTGCTCCGCCTGTTCGGCGGCTTCCACCAGCTCCTGATAGGCGGCCTCCGCCGCTTCCAGGGT
>JAILCQ010000007.1 GCA_024679955.1 Bacillota bacterium
CCATCCCCTCATCTAAGGCCTGATGAGCCAGCTTGACTGCCAATTCATCATTCATGTCGACAATGGAATCTTTCATCTGTTCCAACAAATTACTCATGGTTCTTTCCTCCTTTTTTTTAATTTGGCCTTGCGTTATTCCATTAATAATTGTATAATATTGAAAACCAGCTTCAGTTATAAAACAAACGTGAAAAAAATATATCAGGAAAAACCGAATTATTTTTGGAATAACTCAACGCTTTTCTAGATTCTAAGTGCTTATCCATGGACTACGTCAAGGTACAAAATTTTCTGAATTTACAAATAAAGAAAATGTAGCTTTACCGTAGTGACTGGATACCCAAAAAAAGTAAACCATACTTCCTCTTTTATATATTACTCATATCAGTAATATATCTTATTTGCAAGAGAAGAATATGGCAACCGGATGGAGGGAAGCATATGAAAATCGGAAAAGTTGCTGAGAAATACAACTTAACAATAGCCACCATCCGTTATTATATTAATAACGGCTTGCTTGTTCCTGAGCAAAAAGGCACGCAGTACGATTTCGATCGAAGCTGCCTTGAAGATCTGGAGATGATCCTGCATCTCAAATCCTTGTATTTTACCCTTCATGATATCCACGCGATACTTACCCTCAAGCGAATAAGCAATTTCAACGATCCCCGTCATATTGACGAGCTGCTGCAGTACTTTATTGCGCAGCAAGAAAGATTGAACGGGATCCATCAAGAAACCCAGGGCATTCTGGAGAATATCAACGCACAGATCAGCACTTTGCAGGAAAGGAAGGCGGAATTCACTGTAGATAAATATATCTGTAGCGGGATATCTTTAAGTTTTCTGCCTTTTCTTTGTTGTCCCAAATGCGGTGAAAACCTGAAGCTCCATGACGCTACTTTGGAAAACCAACAAATCATGAAAGGCGTTTTCCAATGTGATTGCGGCTATCAATTAAAAATAGAGAACGGCATTTTGATCGCGCCGCTGGAGGCCTATGCGGAAGGCGATAAGCCGGATTTGGAATGCATGTATTATAATCTTTTGCCGCCGGATATGATGACGCTTTTCAAAAAATCCTACAATTGGTTATCATCGGAAATCGCCGCTTTGCCTCGGCAAGATGGAAGCCGCGTGGTCATGGAAACCCATATCAACAGTTATTTTTATCTGTTGACCAATTTTCCATCTCTGGACGCCAATGATTTGTATATCATCGTCGATAACCACCCATCCGTTCTGCAAATGTACAAGACGATGATCGATAAAATGAATATCCATGCTAATATTTTGTATCTGGCCTGTAATACTTTAGAATATCCGCTGAAACGCCAATGCATAGACGTATACATAGATTTTTATGCGAGCAATGAATATGCTACCTTTCAGGAAGGCTGGCTGCATCAGCTCAGCTGGAAATATCTTAAACCCCGTCACCATTATCTCGGCACTTACTTTTATTTTCGTCCCAGCGCCAGATCCAGACAATTGCTGCTGGAAAAATATCCGACCGGCGATAAGAACAACTTTAATAAGAAATCCTTTATTTACCAATTGAAAGAACAGGAAATGAAACTGTGTAACGATATAGAAATCGGGACGGTGAGAAACAGCGGCAACAGCATGACTTTCCATATCCCCGGCGACGAATTGTCCCTCTACTCCTACCACTATATGGCAAGGTGAAGTATAGGTTATGTTATAATGAAAAAACCTCCTGCATACGGCAAGGAGCGATCCGGCGACCGCTTCCCTGTGGTACAGGAGGTTTTGTCATGCATAAGAAGATATGAAGCTGTTGGCGTTTTGGTTTTGGTGATAGCGGCGGCAATGATCAAAAAAAGCCGCCGTCAGGCGGGTTTTGGTGAATGCCCTTCCCTGCCCCAGCGGCGGCAGCCTATAATATCCCCTTTTCCACAATCCCGTAATCCGGGCGTTCGCTTTTGTCCCGTACGTCCCATAAAACCGTGGCGTAGCAGGAATCCGTGATCTCCTGCAAACGTCCGTCCCCGTCCGCATGGGCCTGCAGCCAGGCAAGGATCTTCGCCGCGTTCTCCCGGTTGCGCTCCTCTTCGGGCAGCATATGCTCCATCATGAAGGCGGTATATTCGTCGTCGGCTTCCACAAATACTTGCTGACGCCGGGTATCATAGCTGGTTTCCGGATTGTAGCCCATCAAAAACAAAATATTGAACAGGGCGTAAAACCATCTGCCGCTCCATTGCAGCGGCATTTCCCGGCCGAAAACCTCCCGGGTGATCTGCTGCCGCAGGCGATTGCGTCCGCTCAAATGGGTGACGCTGCAGCACCAGGCGCGGCTCATTTCCATCTGCTTGACGATCCCTTCCACGCCGTGAACGGCAGGTGTCATGGAGCTGAATGCCAAATCGAAGGCGGCTTTGTAGCCTTCCTTTTCTATATCCAGGGCCTGGAAATCGCAGGCGCGCAGGGAGGCATTGTTCAGCCCCTGCTTGCGAATATGCTCCATACCGTGGGCCACCATTTTTTCCGAAATATCCAGGCCCAGGACGCTGCGGCTCACTTTGGCAAAGGCCGCCACAAAGCGGCCCGGCCCGCAGCCGATGTCCACCACATCGTAGCTGTCGTTCAAAATGCCCCGCTGCCGCAAAAGCTGGACGGCGCTTTGCACCCGCCCGTCGCCTTTGCGCCGGTTGGCCCGTTCCTTTTGCCAGAATTCGGCTCGTTGATTCCATTTTCTCATGGAAACATCCGGCGCCTCCGGCAAACGGGCCTCCTGCAATTGCAAAAAATACTGCAGATCCGCCAGATTGGCGGTTGGCAGATAGCGCTTGTCTATTTTATCCAAAGGATCCATAGTTCAACCGTCCTTCCCGCCGGCGGCGGCAGACTCCAGTTGCACGCGCATAAAGTCCAACACCTGGCCGAACAGCTCGTCCCTGTTTTCGGCAGTAATGGAAAAACAACGGCAATTCGGATGGCTTCTCACCTGTTCCAAAAAGGCAAAGCCTGTATTGTTTTTGACCGCGGCGATCACCGGGACATCTCCCTCCAGCCGGGAGAAAATAGCCTGACAAAAGGCCTGCTCTTTGGCCTCCATAAAGCCGATCTCGTCAAAAACCAGGACGCCTTCCCGGGGTACGGGGCGCAGGATATGGGCGGCGTAGCGATGAAAAACGCCGGGTACGGTGGTAAATCCTTTCGCACTGCAATACCCCACCAGGTTTTCCGCCGTATGAAAGCGTGGCTTCCCCGGAAGATAAATATAAACCGGCTCCCGCCCCTGTTCATCGGCAAACTCCGTTTCTTTTTTGGTTTGAAATCCGCATACCGGCCGCCCCAATTCCGCTAGGACACGGTCGATCAAAGTCGTTTTCCCCACATGACGGGGACCGACGATCAATGCATGGGTCATAATAGACTCCTTATAATGATAATCTTAACGAAAGAATAATAGTGTAAACGACTGCATAATAAAAAAACAAACGCCAGAAAACTCATTTTTATTTTTTCTGCGAAATGATCGCTTTTCAAGGCAGGTGTTCTTGACAAATCCCTGCCATGATGCGAAAATATAAGCGTATTTCATAATAATCTATAAAGCGATCCGCCAATGATAGCAATTCGCCTTTGCAAAGTATAACAAAAGCCCGACTGGATGTCAACGCTTGCCGCTTACAAAACCGCAGAAAACCGGGTTTGCGGCAACAATGACGTCCGTCATAACAATCATGGCAGTTTCTGCGGAAGCGGATGATCATCTGCGGCAAATGTTTCAACAGCACTTCTTAATACGAAAAGAAATCATAAAAACCAATACACTATTGAAAGGAAACGGATATGAACGCTATATTTGCAAAAATGATTTATGAATTGGAAGAAAACCGCGACGTGGCCTTGGTCACCATCATTGCCCAGGAAGGTTCTTCTCCCAGAGGGATCGGCGCGCAAATGCTGGTGAAAAGCGACGGCAGCGTCACCGGCAGCGTCGGCGGCGGCGCTGTGGAAAAGCGTTGCCAGGAGCTGGCGCTGCAATGCATACAGAATAAAAACTGGAAAATCCGGGAGTTTGCTCTGCGTCAAAACGAGACGGCCAGCATCGGCATGGTCTGCGGCGGAGACGTAACCGCCTTTGTGCAGTATGCCGGCGCGGCGCAAAAAGAATGGCGGGAACTGGCCAAAAAGCTGCTGACGATTTTTGCGGCCCATCAATCCGGCTGGCTGGCGCTGCATTTGGATGGCAGCGTGCCGGCGGTTATCGATGAAAACGGCAATACCGTCTTCGGACAACTGGAAGGGGCCGTCCCCGCCCTTGACCGTAAAACCTATGTCAAAACAGAGAATATGTTTTACATGCCGCTGCCGGTGCGGGATCGCGCCCTGCTGTTTGGCGGCGGTCATTGCACGCAAGCCCTGGCCATGGTGCTGGCAAAAGTTGGTTTCCGCGTGGTGGTCGTGGACAACCGGCCAGAATATGCCGACCCGGCGCTTTTCCCGGAAGCGGAAAGCGTTATTTGCGGCGACTATTGCCATATCGCCGATTATTTGACTGTTGAGCCCGCAGATTATGTGGTGATCATGACCCACGGCCATGTCCATGATTTGGATGTGCAGGAACAAGTGCTGCGGCATCCCCCTTACTATGTGGGCGTGATCGGCTCCAAAAGTAAAAAGGATTTCGTCAATAGCAAATTGAGAGAATTGGGCATCCCGGATGAAGTGATCGCTACCGTCCACTCCCCCATCGGCACGGCCATCAAAGCGGTCACCCCGGAGGAAATCGCCGTCAGCATCGCCGGAGAAATGATATATGAAAGAGCGTTGCTGCGGGAATCCTGCGGGATCACCTTCCATGGCTGCCCCATGCACGGATAATCGCCGGCCGCGAAACGGACCGGCATACGAACAAAAGGATCGAATAAGGATCGAAAAAGAAACCGAGGTATTCATGCACGGTCAGGCAATATACCCCGGTTTTTTTATTTGTTTTTTGCGCGATAAAGTGATGCTGCCGGCGTTCCGTTCTTTTGAAAGAAACGCTTTCCGATCCGCAAACCATCATTCTCTTTTCTTATCTTCCTTTTTCTCCATGGAGGAACCGATGAACAGTCCCAGCGCCATCCCCAGCATCATACCCAGGCCAACATTGACATGGAGCGCCGTGGCCATGGCGACGCCGAAGCATATGCCCAGAGACATGCCTTCGGAGCCGTAGTCCTGGTTCTTCCCCTTATCTTTTTTATGGCTGGCGTTCCTGGCAAAGAATACGGCCAGCAAAAGCCCAATGGCAATCCATGGCAATGCCGCGCTGATAAAAGCAAACATATCATCCATACTATTATAATTATTATTATCTATCACTTGCTAAAGACTATATTATCTGCTAAACTGATTATGAACTAACGGGCTTATTCTTGTAAAAAACAGGTCAACACTATATTGTTTCAGGTTTTTATCTGAAGTGCAGCCAATGCGTATAGGCAGGAATAGGGCCGGAATAAAGAAAGGATAAGGAGGAAAATCATGATGAAAAAATCGAACACCGGCATCCGGCTGGTGGCGATCCTGATCGTTCTACTCATGCTCTTCGCGGCGATGCCGATCACGGCGCTGGCGGCCTCCGGCGGCAGAACACTGACATACGGCGATTATGTTTTTACCAAAGTGTCAAACCCTTCTACCGTTTCCGGCGAAGCCGACGGCATCAATACCGATGATATCACCGGATACCCGGCCAACCGCCTGAACAGCTATGCCTGGGCGGTAGGCTACCCGCGGGGACAGCATTTATATCGGCACAAACCGCACCTTGTTCGGCTCTGCGCTGAATGCGGTGGCCAAGGTTATCCATGCACAAAACCCGAATATCACAAATGAACAACTGGGCAATGTCATCGGTTTTATTTCCGGCGGCGAGGTGCCGGTCAATCTTGAGGATGAAGATTATATCCCGCAAATCATCAAATTCGACATGGTAAACAACACTACAGAAGTTATCTATCGTCCCCAAACCATCCAAGGCGACGACGGCAAGCTCTACTATACGGATAAAGATGGAAACATGGTACCCCAGGCGGACGTTTCCTCGGAGACAGCGTCCTTTCGCTCTGTTGTAGAATTTAACGGCAATCTCTACTTCGGCTCCTTGGGTGTAAATATGCTGCAGCTGGTTCGCATAAATGAAAACGACGAGGCCGACGTGGTATATCAGACCATAGCCAGCGCCAGCAGCCTGCGGGCAGGCTGTATATATGACGACGGCGACGGCGATACCGTATACTTCGGAGGGCAGGACGCCACCTATCGGACATGGCGCGCCTATTTGCAGGCTCATGCCGGCGAGCCCCGGCCGCTGCCTATCGTCATTCGCCGCCTGGATCCGCAAACGGCAGGCAGCGAACAGGAAGACTGGAACGGCGTCGTGGCAGATTTCCGTGATTTCGGCGAATATGCTTATGCCAGCGTTTATGTTTCAGGCGGCGGCAACGTCTGGGATCTTTGCAGCTATAACGGCAAACTGTATCTTATCCTTGCTTATGACGAAGGTTGGGCCATGTTCCGCGGCGAGAAGGGTGGAGACGCTCCTAACGATTTCGGCTGGACCTGGACGGAGATCGTCGGCGATCAGGGCAAATACCCGCTGGCCATGGACGAAGAGGTCGGCAGGCTGAACCGGCAGTATGCAAAAGAGTACGGCTGCAGTGAGTTTGCCCCTATGCTCAATGGCACGGGGCTGCTGGAATCCACGGCAACGCCCTATATTTATAACGACAAGATGTATATCGGTACCTTCGACAACGCCACAATGATACAAACCCAGACCGTTGTCAAAGCGCTGGCCAAGCTTCAGGCGCTGATGAACTATGAAGAAAGCGGCAGTACCGGCCCGACTTTGGCGCAGATCTTTGCCCCCATATACGAAGTGCTTACCCATCCGCAGCATATTTGGGTCATGGATGAAGAAGAAAACATAACCGCCGTTTCAGAGGCAAATGCGCTGCTGGATGGCACCACCAACGATTATGTCTGGCGCTTCATAGAGCATGACGGAAAGCTTTATGCCGGTACTTTTGACTCAGCAACGGCGTACACCTATTTTCTGAATTTCCCCCTGCCCAACCTGGGCAATCTGCTGGAGAAAAACGGTTTTGTCATACCGGATGAAGTCCAATCGCTGCTGAACGGGGATAGCATCCTTCTGCCGGCGACCGGCAAGGCCAACCGTCTGTTAGCCGCGGAGCCTCTACTTGCCGTTAGCGAAGAGCCTCTGCTCGCCGTTAGCGAAGAGACGCAAGAGGCGGAGGCGCTGCTCGCTGCGGCGACCGACGCTTTCAACTGCCTGAACGCTTTTCAGAACAACGAAGCGGACGTAGAGGATCTGCTGCAGGAAATGACAGCCCTTGCCGGGGCCCGCGAGGAATTTGCGGAGAACAACAGCAAAAAGGCCTCCCCTGCCCGGCGCGGAGCCGGTCCGCTTGAAGCCCTCCCCGTCAACGACTCTCTGATTCCCCAGGATATGCTGGACAACATAGACTGGCTGCTGCAAACCATCGATATAGAAGGCCTGCGTTACTGGGCGGCCGCAAGAGAAATCGTCAACCGTGCCGGCAGCGGCTTTGATATTCTGGTCAGCGAAGACGGCGACACCTGGGAACGGATCGTAGACGACGGTTTGCGGGATCCCTACAACTACGGCGCCAGAACCTTCACCGAATATGACGGCGAAGTGTATGTAGGCACGGCAAACCCCTATTACGGCGCGCAGCTGTGGCAGATTTCTGAAGCGGAAGACGCCGACGATTACAGCATAACGGTGATCAACGGCGTCGCCGATGCGGAAAGAGCCGCTGCCGGCGATACCGTCACCGTCACCGCGGACAGGATAAGCGGGTATACCTTCCGCTCTTGGCAAGTGCTGAGCGGCGATGTAACGCTGGCAGACAGCACGGCCAGAACCACGACATTCGTCATGCCTGCCGGAAACGTGACGCTGATGGCGACCTATACGAAAAACAGCTACGGCGGAAGCTCGGATTCCCAGGATGATTCCCATATCCATACTTATGGCGATTGGCGATCCGACGCCAACTACCACTGGAAAGAATGCCGGGACAACGACGGCGCCGTCAAGGATAAGGCCGCGCATGTGGATGCCGACAAGGATAACAAATGCGACGTCTGCGGTTATGCCATGGGCGATGGGGAGCATGCCTGCACTTTGCCTTTTACGGACGTGAAACCCACCGACTGGTTCCATGACGACGTACATTATGTCTTTGAAAACGGCCTCATGGAAGGTATTCACGCCACGCAATTTGCGCCCAACGCCTATACCACCCGGGCCATGATCGTGACCATCCTCTACCGTCTGGAGAATCAGCCGGCAGTCAGCGGAACCAATCCCTTCCGCGATGTGGCGGAGGGCCAATGGTACGCCAAAGCCATCGCCTGGGCGCAGCAGCATGATATCGTCAAAGGTTACAGCGCAACAGAATTCGGCCCCAACGATAACATCACCCGGGAACAGATGGCGGCGATCCTCTATCGCTACGCGCAGTATAAAGGCAAAGGCTTCAGCGGCGCCTGGATGTTCCGGCTGGATTATGAGGACGCGGACAGTATCAGCCAATATGCCAACGAAGCCATGCATTGGTGCGTAATGAACGGACTGATGGAAGGCGTTGGCAACGGCCGCCTGGATCCTCAGGGCAAAGCCACCCGGGCGCAGGTCGCGGCTATACTCCATCGTTTTTGCGAAAACATTAAGTGATTTCCATAACAAAAGCGCTATAAAAAATCTACGAGGGGCGACGCAAACGTCGCCCCTCCTGCTTTTCACTCTTGTAAAGTAGTTCCCGCTATGCAGGCGGCATAAAGGCTTATCAATCCGACACATCCGCATCCAGAATGATCTGCAGCGCATAATCCGGATACAAGGCCTGAATCTCTTCGGTCATAATCGCCAACGCTTCGCTTCTGTCCGCATCGAAGCTGACGACAACGTCGAAACGTATCGTCTTTTTTTCTATATCGGCATAAAAGCCGTGCATCTGCAAAGCCCATGCATGGGACAATACTGTATCTTGAATCTTGTTTCGCATCCGGGCCGCTTCATCGTCCGAGGTGTTGAAGGAATAAACGCCTATGCCGGTAAGGATCACGCCGGTTTTTTGATAGACGTTCAGTTGTATCCGCCGCGTGATCTGATCGACCATATCAACGGTCAAATTGTCGGGCAGCTCGATATGTACCGAACCGTAATTCTTGTTCGGCCCGTAGTTGAACAGTATCATATCATATGCGCCCAATACCGCTTCTTCTTCACAGATGATTTGTTTTAATTCCTTGCTTGTTTCTCCATCGCCGCGCTGCCCTATGATATCATTCAGCGTCTCTATCATCATTTCAATGCCCGCTTTAATAATGAAAGCTGCGATCACTACGCCCACATAGGCTTCAAGAGAAATCCCCCAGATCAAAAAAATGATAGCCGAAGCCAGCACGGAAGCCGATAAAATGGCGTCGAAAGAAGCGTCCGAACCGGATGCGACCAGCGCCCCGGAATTCACCTTTTTCCCCTGCTTTTTTACGTATGCGCCGAGGATCAGCTTTACCCCTATGGCAACGGCAATAATGATCAAAGAAACGGCGCTGTAGTCGGCAGCCTCCGGATGAATGATCTTTTTGATAGATTCCACCAGAGCGGTGATGCCCGCATAAAGCACGATGGCGGCAACGATCGTAGAGCTCAAATACTCTATCCTGCCATAACCCAGCGGATGCTTTTTATCCGGCTGTTTTGCGCCGAGCTTTGCGCCGATGATCGTTACCACGGAGGAAAGAGCGTCGGACAAATTGTTGACCGCATCCAATATGACTGCGATGGAGTTGGAGAGCAAACCGACAAACGCTTTAAACCCCGCCAACAGTACGTTGGCCGCAATACCGATAACGCTCGTCCTTACGATTGTTTTTTCTCTTTCCGCCGCAATAGCAGAGAGTTCACTGTTTTCTCCCATGCTTCGTTTACCTCCCCAATTATTCTTTAATATTCACCTTATTCGTTTCTCATAATCATTCTACGCAAAAACCATGTTTTTTTCAACGCCCGGTTTGTAAAGCAGATTTGCGCATGTCCCTTGGCGCTACCCGCTGCCACACCCTTTTCTCGGAGCGGACAGGCTTCCGCAATACAGCAACAAACGGCGCATAAAAATCGCCGGCCAGAAATCGCCGGCGATTTTTATCTGTGCTTTTTCATCGATCGGTTGCCGATCTATGTCCTGATACGGCTGTTATGAAATTGGCCAGACAACGCGCTTTATCGTTTTACCTTCCGTTTCGATTATTGGACGCTATAGGTTTGTTCGGCCAAAACCGTATCTTCTAAGCTGAGAAACTCAGTGACGATGACCTGAACATCCGAATCGCTGGTCAATTCAAAGCAATCATAGCACTCGATGCTGGCGCCGGTCTGTAAATCCTTCCAATCGTTCTCATAAAGCGGGGCCAGATCTTCCGGCAAATCGTCGCTGAAAACAAAACCTTTTTCCAGCTCTACGCCGTCTTGAAAGCCTTGGATATACAGGGCTACTTCCGCACTGGTCGCTTCTTCGCCGTTATTGGTAAAGGTATATTTGACGAACAGCAGGTTGTTCCCTTCGGAATCCGTGAAAACCTGAGCGTCTTGCAATTCTACCGCGTAGTCGGAAACGACGCTATCCGCGGTTTGCGTATCCGCGTCCTGCGTATCCGTATCTTGCGTATCTGTATCCTGCGCAGCGGGGGCTCCGCAAGCGCACAGGCATAAAGCCAAAGCTATCAGCAATACTCCAAACAGCATTCTCTTCATGATTCTCTTCCTCCTCTTTTTGGTTGATCACTCAACGTAGCCCGTGGGGCGTGCGCAGTGCCGAAACGGAACTTGCGCATACTGTTTTCTCTTGCGCATTGCCTTCCCAATATACGTCTAAACGTATGGCGTTTCGGGATTATTCGTTTTCTTTTTCCGCTTTGGCCTGGGCGATCACTTTTTCCGCAATGTTATTGGGCACTTCTTCGTATTTGGCAAATTTCATGGTGAATTTGCCTCTGCCCTGGGTAATGGATTTCAGGTCGATGGCGTAACGGCTCATTTCCGCCAAAGGCGCCTGCGCATGGATCATTTGGCGTTTGCCTTGCTGTTCCATACCCATGATACGGCCCCGCTTGGTGTTCATATCGCCCATGATGTCGCCCATGAACTGTTCGGGCACCAAAATATCCACATCCATGACCGGCTCCAGGAGAATGGGCTTCGCCAGCTCGCAGGCTTTTTTGAAAGCCAGGTTGGCGGCGATTTTGAAGGCCATTTCCGAAGAGTCTACGTCATGGTAGGAACCGTCCACCAGAGTGATTTTGATATGAGTGGCGGGGAAACCGGCCAAAATACCTTCGCTCATGGATTCGCGCATACCTTTTTCCACGGCCGGGATATATTGTTTGGGTACGGAGCCGCCGAAGATCTTTTCTTCAAAGGTAAAATCGTTTTCCGGATCGGGCTCGATATCGATTTTAACGTGACCGTATTGTCCATGGCCGCCGGATTGTTTTTTGTGTTTGCCTTCTACCAATTGGGCGGTGCCGCGAATGGTTTCCCGATAGGGGATTTTGATATCCGCGGTATTCACTTCCACGCCGAATTTCCGGGCCAGACGGTCGATGACGATATTCAGATGGGCCTCGCCCATACCGGTCAACAGGGTTTGTCTGGTTTCCACGTTCTTTTCATAGCGCAGGGTGGGATCTTCCTCCAACAGCCTGTTGATGGCGTTGCCCAACTTGTCTTCGTCCGCTTTGGTCTTGGGCACGATGGCCATGGTCAGAGTAGGTTCGGGGAAATCGATGCCGTCCAATACGATCTTGCTGTCTTTCATGGTAAGCGTATCGCCCGTAACGGTGGAAGAGAGTTTGCTGACAGTGGCGATATCGCCCAAATTGACTTCGGTGACCGGGTCGGCGGTTTTACCGATCATGGTGGAAAGCTGGGCCACTTTTTCGTCCGCGGATTTATTGGGATTGTACATGGCGCAATCGCCCTTCATCTTGCCGGACAAAACTTTGAACATGCTGATGCGGCCCACATAGGGATCGGCCAGGGTTTTGAATACCAAAGCGGCCGCCGGCTGATTGGCCGCGTCTTCCGGCAGAGCTTCCAAAGGATTGGGCGCGTAATCCACCAAAACGTCCATCAGTTTGTCCGCGCCGATGTTTTTCAAAGCGGAACCGCACAGCACCGGAACGACTTTGGCGTTTTTCAGACCTTCTTTCAGGCCCAGGATGATTTCATCGGTGGTCAGTTCTTCGCCTTCCAGATATTTCATGGTGATGTCGTCGTCGCCTTCCGCGGCGGCTTCGATCATCATTTCCCGATAGTGAGCGATTTCGTCCTGCATATCGCCGGGGACCGGAACTTCCGTGGCTTTGCCTTTTTCATAGGCATAGGCTTTCATCGTGATCAGATCCACCATGCCGTTGAAACCGGATTCTTTGCCGATGGGCAATTGTACGGGAACGATTTGCCGGGTCAGTTTTTCGCCCATGGAATCGAAAGCTTTGATAAAGTCGGCGTTTTCCCGATCCAGCTTATTGATAAAGGCGATCACCGGGATCTTGGCGTCGTCGGCCAGTTCCCAAATGATTTCGGTAGTTACTTCCACCCCGGCTACCGCGTCCAAAACCATGACCAGACTATCGGCAACCCGCAGGGCGCTGACAACTTCGCCAAAAAAGTCGGAAAAACCGGGAACATCCAAAATATTGATTTTGTGATCCCGCCATTGGCAAGCCACCAAGGAAGTGTTGACGGTGCTTTTACGTTTTAATTCTTCGGGATGATAATCGGCTACCGTATTGCCGTCATCGACTTTGCCCAGCCGGTTAACGGCGCCGGTGTTGAATACCATTGCTTCGGTAAGAGAAGTTTTACCAGCGCCTTGGTGCGCTACAATCGCCACGTTGCGAATTTTGTCAGAAGCAAATACCTTCATTGAACGTCCTCCTTAAACAGCAATAAATAATCGAAGATGAATTTGCGCAATCATTTATATATTATATGTCGAACAAATAATTCCTTTTAAAACGGGAGATATTTTTGCAAAGGACGGCATAGGTTTTTCCATAGACAAGATGGGGAGCGACGGCTATGTACGGGGAAAAAAGCCTTTGGTGGGGAACCTTTTGGATGCTCGTCTCCAACATCGCCGTCAAAGGTCTGGGTTTTTTCTATCGGGTGGTCATGGTGCGATTATTGGGCGCGGAAGGCATGGGGTTGATCGAAATGGTCACTCCTTTATACGCCTTCCTGCTGGTATTGGCCGGTTTGGGCATACAGCCTGCCCTATCCCAGAAGATCGCCCAAAACGACGCCGCCCATCTGGATTATCTGCATACCGGCCGACAGATCATGCTGGCCGCCGGCGTGGTTTTGACCGTTTTGGCCTATCTGCTCTGCGAAGAGATTGTCGCCGTTTTTGCACCGGATCCCCGGATCTATCTTTGCTTTCGTACCCTACTGCCGGCTGTGCCCATTGTCAGCATCGCCTCTGCTTATCGGGGATGGTTTCAGGGCCGGCGGCAAATCGCCGCCATCGGCGGCAGCCAAACCGCTGAACAGATGATACGCGTCCTCTGCGGCGTTTATCTGACCAAACTTATGCTGGATCTGCCTTTATCTCAGGCGGTATCCGCCGCCTCTTTGGCTACGGTCTGCGGGGAGCTGGGCGGCTTTTTGCTGCTGTTGCTGCTGTTCTGGCGGCAAAACCACGGCAGCGAATGCCGGCGGGGTCGCTTTTCCCCTGCCATGGCCAAGGAACTATTGCGCTACGGTCTGCCCGTTACCGCCGGCCGCCTAGTCAACAGCGGCATTCTGATGGCGCAAGCCTTTCTCATCCCCTGGGCTTTGCAAAAGGCCGGCTGGGATATGCGGGGGGCAACGGAGATCTACGGCCGCTTTTCCGGCGTGGCTATGACGCTGCTGCATTTGCCGGGGGTATTTACCGCCGCGCTCAGCGTGGCCGTTTTGCCGGCGGTGGCGGAGACGCTGCGGCCTTCCGCCAAGGATTTGTTGCAAAAAAGAATATGCCAATCCCTGTCGGCAACAGTGATCTTCACCTTGCCGGGAATGGCCATACTGTATCTTTATGCCGGCGAATTGACCGCCTGGATCTTTGACACGCCATTGGCCGCCCCCATATTGCGGGTTCTGGCGGCAGGCGGCGTCTTTTGGTATATCCAGGTGACGCTGCTCAGCATTCTGCAAGGGATGGGCGCCGCCAAACAGGTCTTGTACGGCAATATCCTATCCGGCGCACTGCTACTGCTGGGCGCCGTCCTGTTCACGCCTCTTCCCCAATTCGGCATTCTCGGCGCGGCATTGGCCGCCGATTGCGCCTGGTGCGGCGGGGCGATCTTCAATGCCTGGCGTATCCAGGCCTTGGGAAAGCTGCGCATCCCCTGGGACAAGATCGTTCAAGCGCCCGCCTTGTCCCTGGCGGCGGCCCTGGCCTGCCGGATGGCGGTCCGTCCGCTGCTGGAAAAGGCCGTGACGCAACCTCAGTTGGCGGCGGCCACCGCCGGGGTGTTCCTGGGCGTATATCTTTTGGCGATTTGGCGGAGCGGCGCTCTCAAGCGCCGGTAAAGACGGGACGATGCTGCCAAAGCGATCCGGTTGTCTCCGTTTACAGCAGGTTTTCCCGGCGCATATCCTCCAAAGTGCGGCAGACGGCATGAATGGTATGCCAGCGGTTCAGGCCGCCCTGTATAAACAAAAGATAGGGTGGGCGCAGCGGCGCGTCGGCGGAAAGCTCGATAGAAGAACCGGCCACGAAACCGCCGGAAGCCATGATGATATCGTTGTCATAGCCCGGCATAGGCCAGGGCGTGGGCTGGACGAAGCTGTCCACCGGCGAATACTTTTGTATGCCCTGGCAAAAGGCGATCAGCGGCTCCGCCCGGCCGAATTCGGCGATCTGAATGATATCGGCCCGCTCGGCGTCCGCCGCCGGATAGACCGCAAAGCCCAATTGGCTCAATAAGGCGGCGCAGAAAACAGCGCCGCATAAGGCCTCCAGGACGATTTGCGGGGTGAGGAACAAAGCCTGGAAAAACGGCCGGTTATCGCATAAGCTGGCTCCCAGCTCGCTGCCGGCGCCGGGTATGGTCAAGCGGCAGGCGGCCCTTTCTATACACTCCTGTTTTCCCACCAGATAGCCGCCGCCGGGGGCCACCCCCGCGCCGGGATTCTTGATCAAAGAACCGGCGATGATATCCGCCCCCGCCATGGTAGGCTCCCGTTCTTCCACCATTTCGCCGTAACAATTGTCCACAAAAAGCAAAACATCCGGCCGGGCGGCTTTCACGGCGGCGGCGATCTTTTCGATATTGGCCACCGTCAAAGCCGGACGCAGGGCGTAACCGCAGGAACGCTGCAAAGCCACCATTTTGGTCTTGGGGCCCAGAGCATCGACGATTTTTTGACAATCCGGGTCGGCAAAATCGATATCGATCACCCGGCAGGATACGGACAGTTCCCGTAAACAACCGGGGGTGTTTTTCTTTATGCCGATGACCGTTTGCAGCGTGTCATAGGGCATGCCGCAACACAGCAATTCATCGCCCGGCAGCAGATTGCCGAACAAGGCCAGGGCGATGGCATGGCTGCCGGATACGATCTGCTGCCGCACCAAAGCCGCTTCCCCTCCAAACACCTGGGCATATACCTGCTCCAGCTTATCCCGGCCCGCATCGTTATAGCCATAGCCGGTGCTGGGCGAAAAATGCTGGGCGGACACTCTCTGTTCCCGAAAGGCGTCCAGGACCCGGAGAAAATTGTTTTCGGCCCGGGTCTCCCCCCAGGCGGCGTATTCCTGCATGATTTTCCGGGCGGCGGCGATCTTTGTTTTCATAGTTCCTCCATAAACCGATTATTGTAAACCGATATTCCTATCCGTGATTCATATATAATATTTTTCCCGCTTCCGCTTTTCCCTGCCTGCTTTGTTCCCAATTTTTATTCAACCTGATTGCGGCGGCCGCAATATCTTCTCCCACGATGGTTTGCAGCCGCCGGCGATCCCAGGAAGGACCGCCTTCCGCCAGCAGGCGCACGGCCTGGCTGCGCAAAGAGCCCTCCACCAGATTGCGTACCGTGCGGGCGTTGCCCGTTTGCATAGCGCCGCCCAGGCCGTTCAGGGATTGCCACAAAAACTTTTCGATTTCCAGCCAACCGCTTTCCGTCGGCGTATATTGCCGCTTTTGATACATCAAAGCGGCAATTTCCCGCAGTTCCTGCAAAGTATAATCGGCAAAATCGATTTGCAGGGGAAGACGGGAGCGCAGACCGGGATTGGCGTTCAAAAAATCCTCCATTTCCCTGTTGTAACCGGCCAGCACCAATACAAATTCATTTTTGTGATCTTCCATGGCTTTCACCAGCGTATCGATGGCCTCCCGGCCAAAATCCCTTTCCCCGCCCCGCAGCAGCGAATAGGCTTCGTCCACGAACAACAAGCCGCCCAAAGCCTTTTTTACCTGTTCTTTGGTTTTTTGCGCGGTATGCCCCACGAATTCGCCTACCAAATCGGCTCTTTCCACTTCGATCAGCTGGCCTTTGGGCAAGACCTCCATTTCTTTATACAGTCTGGCCATCAAACGGGCTACCGTGGTTTTTCCCGTGCCCGGATTGCCGGTAAAAACCGCGTGCAATACCGTGGCTTCGGCGCAAAGCTGTTCTTTCCGTCGCTGCTTTTGGACTTGGGCGAAAGCGTATACTTCATAAAACAGTTTTTTGATCTCCGTCAAACCCACCATATCGTTGAGTTCGGCAAACAGCTTGCCTACGCCGTCGTTTGCGCTGTCTTTGTCCTTATTCTTATCCGCCTTATCCATCGGGGATATGGGCGGCCCCGCCGCCGCTTTCGTATGGACAAAAACCTCTTGGCGCGGCGGCCGATCCCGTCGCTGCATATCGAATCTCAATTCCATGGGCCCATCTCCCCTATCCCGGTCATGAATGGTTACAGCTTACGCCGGGAAAGACGGCCGGTGCAGGTACCCCAAAATTTTCCCGGCCCGTAGAAAGGCAGACAGCCGGGCCAGGAGACAGAACAAGGCCTATCGAGAGATCTTTCTCGATAGGCCTTGCCTTCCGAAAAGCCGGTCAACCGCAGCCGCGATCCCCTAACGCAACAGGCGTTTCCGGGATAACAGTGCTGACGGCGTGTTTGAAGATCAATTGTTGGACGCCGTGGCTTTCGACAAGGAGCGTATGAGCGTCAAAAGCCTGCAGCCTGCCCTTCAGCGGCAAACCGTTGACCAAATAAAACGTAGCCGGGATACCGTTTTTACACACTGCGTCTAAAAAATGATTCTGCAAACCGGCGGCAACCATAGTATCATGCCTCCTCAAAGGCTTTGAGAAGCGCAGCGGCCGCTTGTTTCGGTATCTCCTCCTCCGGATATTCCTCTCTGGATAGCCATAGGATGCGGGGATCCCGCTTGAACCAGGTATACTGCCGTTTGGCATAACGGCGCGTGTCCCGTTTGATCCATCCCACCGCCTGCTCATAAGGGATATCCCCCTGCAGCCAGGCGACCATTTGCCGGTAGCCGATGCCCTGCATGGACTGGCATTGGGGCGATACGCCCTGCCGCAGCAGGCCTTCCACCTCCGCCGCCAAACCGCCGGCCAGCATTTGCTCCACCCTGGCGTCGATGCGTTCATACAACCGCTGCCGGTCCATGGTCAGCGCCAAAAACGCCAGACGATAGGCGGGCGGTTGTTCATTTTGGCTTTGCCATTGGCTCATCGTCTGCTTGGTGGCCCGATATACCTCCAAAGCCCGGAACAGCCTTTGGGCGTCGTGGGGATGGATGCGCTGGGCCGCCTGGGGATCGATGGCCTGCAATTGCCGGTGCAGGGTCTCTCCCTGATCGATATCGAATTGGCTTTTGAGGATCTGCCGGTAGGCCGGGTCCCGGGCCGCCGCCGGCTGCAAATTATAGGGATTGATCAAAGCGTTGATATACAATCCCGTTCCCCCCACCACAATGGGCAAATGCCCCCGGCTGTAAATGCCGTCCATGGCTTCCCGGGCACGGGCCACATAATCGGCGACGGAAAAACTCTCCGTGGGTTCCACGATATCCATTAAATGATGGGGTATTCCCCTGCGCTGCGCCAAAGGCAGCTTGGCCGTGCCGATATCCATGCCCCGATAGATCTGCATGGAGTCCGCGGAAACGATCTCACCATCGAAGCGTTCTGCCAGAGCCAAAGATACGTCGCTTTTGCCGGAGGCGGTGGGCCCGGTGAGAATCGCCAAAGGTTTTTCCCTGGTATCTTTCATAGCTTATCCTCTTACTATTATATGCCGTCCCGCAGAAAACGTTTTCGGATTTCCGCAAAAGTCAGTTTGATGATCAAGGGACGGCCATGGGGGCAGGTAAAGGGTTGATCGCATCGATCCAGGTCTCGAAACAAGACGGCGATATCCTCCGGATTCAGCCGCCGGTTGGCTTTGATCGCCTGTTTGCAGGCAGCCTGGAACAACCGTTCCTTGCGCAAAGACAGGGCGTCGCCGCCGCCGGCCGCCAGCTGATCCAACAGGGAACGCAGCAAAAAGCAGGGATCGCTGCCATCATACCAAAAGGGCGCGCCCCGCAGGACGAAACTGTTGCCGCCGAAATGCTCGACGATAAAACCCATCTCCCGGATCTGCAGGATGTTTTCGATCAGCAGATGGGCTTCCGTGGCAGTCAGTTCCATCATCAAAGGCGTGGCCAGCTGTTCGCAGGCTTCCGTTTGTTTGGCGGCCGCCCGCAGGATCCGCTCATAGAGTATCCGTTCCGCCGCCGCATGCTGATCGATCAAATACACGCCGTCTTCCCCTTCGGCGATAATAAACGAATTGGCCGCCTGGCCGATGGGTCTTAATGCGGCAAAGCACAAGGCGGGGACGGCTTTCGCCGTATCCGTATCCGGTTCCGGTTCCGGCCCGGCGGCAGGCTGATCTTCCTGCCGCGGCGGCAAGCTTTGGGCAGGCGCTTCCTCCGCAAGCGTCATACCCGCTTTTTCTGCGATTTCCGCCCTTTCCGCTATGCCCGCCGCATTCTCTATATCCGCTGCCGCCGGAAAGGCTGCGTCAACGTTTTTTTTGCCGTATAAGGCGGCGTACAGGCCGCCGGGGGGATAGGCCTTGGGCTCCATCAGCGGCAGGCTTTTCCGGGTATTTTTCTGTTTCAGGCGAAAGCCTTCGTCTTCGTTTTCCGTGGAGGCGGCGGCACTTTGCAGCGGCCGGTTGAGGGTCCCCAGGCGGGGGACCAAAACTTCCTGACGCTGCCAGGCTTCGCGTATGGCCGCGGTCAGTTCCCGGCGGATGAAGGATATATCTTTGAATTTGATTTCCAATTTGGCCGGATGCACATTGACGTCGATGCTTTCCGGCTCCACTTCCATAAAAAGAAAAACAACGGGGTAGCGGCGCTGGGGCAACAGGGTATCGTAGGCCTCGTCCACCGTTTTGTTCAATTCCCGGCTGCGCACCAGCCGGCCGTTGACGAAAAAGTTGTACTCCTGGCGGTTGGCCCGGGTCAGGGCGGGCAAAGAAATCAAACCGTGTATCCACAGCGGCGACAGGCGTTCCACCCGGATGAGATGCTCCGCCGTTTCCCGGCCGTAAGCGCCCATGACCGCGCCTACGATATCATCGGCGCCGGAGGTGGAAAAAACGGTCCTCTCCCCATGGCGCAGGGAAAAAGAAATATCCGGCCGGCCGATGGCCATTTTGGCCAGCAAATCGCTGATGGCGGCAAATTCTCCCCGGGGAGTGCGCAAGAACTTTTTGCGCACCGGCGTATTGTAAAACAGCCGGTCTACCATGGCCACGGTGCCGTCCTTGGCGGCGGCCGGCTCGGGAACGGAGGCTTTGCCGTCCCGCACCGTTATGGAATAGCCGGTTTCCGCTTCCCTTTGTTTGGAGACCAGCGTAAAATAGCTGACCGAAGCGATGGAAGGCAGGGCTTCGCCCCGGAAGCCCAAACTGTGCAAAGCCGACAGATCCGCCGCCGAACGGATCTTGCTGGTGGCGTGCCGCATCACGGCCAGCCGCATATCGGCGGGGCTCATGCCCACACCGTTATCGGAGACCTGGATCCTTTGGCATTCCTGATCAAATACCCGTACATCGATGATGCTGGCCTGGGCGTCAATGGCGTTTTCCACCAATTCTTTGACCACGGAAGCCGGGCGTTCCACCACTTCGCCGGCGGCGATTTGGTTGGCGGTATGAGAATCTAAAATACGGATGCGGTTATCGTTCATCGACATACTCTTTCTTCCATTGGCTGAGCAAGGTCAAGGCGGCCAAAGGCGTCAGTCCGTCCAAGTCCAGCCGGGCCAATTCTTCAAGGATTTCCGGGGTTTCCGCCTGTTGTTCGCCTAACAGGATATCGGCAAAGGTCAACTGCTCGCCTTTTTTCAGTTTGTTTTCCACATGCTTTTCCGCTTCCAATGCGGAAAGTACTTCTTTGGCTCTTTTGATCACCGGCGCAGGCAAGCCGGCCAAACGGGCCACCTGAATGCCGTAGCTTCGATCCGTGCCGCCGGGAACGATCTTGCGCAGGAAGATGATTTTGCCGTTTCTTTCTTTAACCGATATGGAATAATTGCGGATCTCCGGGAAATTGTCCGCCAAAGCGGTCAATTCATGATAATGGGTGGCAAATAAGGTTTTGGGACGGCAGGGACCGGAACACAAATATTCCGCTACCGCCCAGGCGATGCTCAAGCCGTCAAAAGTGGAAGTGCCGCGGCCGATCTCGTCCAAAATGATCAAGCTGTTCTCCGTGGCATTGCGCAGGATATTGGAGGTTTCATTCATCTCCACCATAAACGTGCTTTGTCCGGCGGCCAAATCGTCCGCCGCCCCCACCCGGGTAAAAATGCGGTCGATATAGCCCACCACCGCCTCTTTGGCCGGGACGAAGCTGCCGGTCCTGGCCATCAGGGCAATCAAAGCCACCTGCCGCATATAGGTGCTTTTCCCTGCCATATTGGGGCCGGTGATCAGCATCATTTGTTTTTTACCGTCCAGATCGGCATCGTTTTCGATATAGTTTTCCCGGCCGATGATTTTTTCAATGACCGGATGGCGGCCCTGGCGGATCTGCAAAGCTTTTCCGTCGTTCACCTGCGGTTTGCAATAATCATTGGCGATGGCCACCGACGCCAGGGACTGGATGGCGTCCAGATGAGCCACCACATCGGCGGCCCGGCGGATGCGGCTGCCGGCGGCGGCCAGTTTGTCGCGGACCTCGCAGAACAACTGATATTCCAAAGCGGCCAGCTTGTCCCCGGCGCTGAGCATTTTATCTTCCATGGCTTTCAGCTCGGCGGTAATAAACCGTTCGCCGTTGACCAGGGTCTGCTTTCGGGTGTATTCTTCCGGCACGTCCGCCAGACGGCCTTTGCTGACCTCGATATAATAGCCGAATACTTTATTGAAGCCCACTTTCAGCGTGCGGATGCCGGTGCGCTCCCGTTCCTGGTTTTCAAAATCCAGCAGCCAGTTTTTGGCGCCGCCGGTGATGGAACGCAGCTGATCCACTTCCTGATGATAGCCCTCCTTGATCACGCCGCTGTCCTTGGCGGAAACCGGCGGTTCGTCGGCGATGGATTCTTCCAGCAGTTGGCAAATATCCTCCAAAAGATCCAGATGCTCAAAGAGGATCATGAAAAAGGGACTTTGCAAACGGTTGATAAAGGCATATATCCCCGGCAGCAAATACAGGGAATTGCGCAAAGCGATCAAATCCCTGGGAGAAGCGCTGCCATAGCAAATGCGGCCGACGATACGTTCCAGGTCGTAAATATTCTTCAACTGATTGCGCAAATCGTCCAGCAGCAGCGGCTGCCGGGTCAATTCTTCCACGCCGTCCAGGCGACGGCTGATCAATTCACTGCTTAATAATGGGTTTTCCAGCCAATCTTTTAACAAACGTCCGCCCATCGGCGTCAGGGTATCATCCACTACCCATAATAAAGAGCCGTACCGCTGATTGTTGCGCATGGTAGCGGTAAGCTCCAGATTCCGCCGGGCGGACTGATCCAGTATCATATGCTCGCCTACGGCGAACACATGGATTTGATCTATATATTCCAGTGATTTCTTTTGCGTTTGCGCCAAAAAATCCAAAACAGCCGCCGCCGCTTTGACTGCCAATGGCTTATCCTGCAGCCCCAGGCCTTCCAAAGAGGCCACCTGGAACTGCATACGCACCAATTCTTCGGCGTTGTTTTTGATATAGGCGTCGTCGTAGGTGCGGCTGACGGTCCCCACGCCGTTGCCGCGCATACGGATCTGGAAAAATTCTTCGTCGTACAGGTTTTGCGGCAGGATCAATTCCGCCGGATCGATGCGGCTCAATTCATCCGCCAGTATATCCCAAAGATATTCCCCCCGCAATTCGCTGACGGCGAATTCGCCGGTGGAGATATCGGTATAGGCCAGGCCGAAGCCGTCCTTGTTCCGGCCCTGTTCCCGCCAGCAGGCAGCCAGATAATTATGCTTGTTTTTTTCCAGCATATTATCTTCCATGATGGTGCCTGGCGTGACCACGCGGATGACTTCCCGCTTCACCAGGCCCTTGGCCTGTTTGGGGTCTTCCGTTTGCTCGCAGATGGCCACCTTATAGCCTTTTTCGATCAGCCGCGCCAGATAATTGTCCACAGCGTGATAAGGCACGCCGCACATAGGCGTTTTCGTACCGTTGCCGCTGTCTCTGGCGGTCAAAACGATGTTCAATTCCCGGCTGGCGCAGATCGCGTCGTCGCCGAACATTTCATAAAAGTCGCCCATGCGGAAAAACAGCAGGCAATCGGCATATTGTTGTTTCGCCGCTTGATATTGGCGCATCATCGGTGTTACAATAGTCACTAGATTCCCATCCTATTCCGATATTTGTGCATCCGGGCAACATAAACGGCGGTTCGGCTCAGGCAATGTGCCCGTTTTTGAACAAGGGCGGATTATAATCGGTCAATACGATGCCTCCGTCTTTGATCATCGCCGCTTTCAAAGGGCTGGAAGCGATTTCCGGCGGTACGGTGGCTACCAAATCGGCGATACGGATCTGCTGGGCCGCCATACCGTAGGCTATGATATAACAACTGTGATCTCCTTCGGCGCCGGCATGCAAAACCCCGCGGCAGACCCCCATCACCACGATATTGCCCGAGGCGATGATCTCTCCCCCGGCGTTGATATCCCCCATGATGATGGCGTTGCCCCGGACGGATACCTTTTGTCCCCCGCGAACGCTGCGGGTGATCAAAACGCTGTCGCCGCCGTTGGCCTGATAGATCACCTCTTGTTTTTCTTCTATCGGTACGATATGCGGCGTAGGCTCACCCTTGATCAGGCGATGTTTCTCCATGATCTGCTCGATGATCTGCAATTGTTCCTCAGAAAAAACGGAAGGATTGTCGATCACATACTCCGCGTTGCTAAAGAAATCACCGCTGCGTACCAATTTATCTTCCAAGAGGAAGCATACTTCTTTAAAAGGGGTATCCGTAATATCAAAGGTAAAAATCAAACCGTTTTTGCTGCCTTTGATGTGCACCACGTTATTGTTCATAGCCTGGCCTCCAAATAAATAAGTCCAATCCACACCACTATTTTGCCATAACAGTATTCTTTTCGCCAAAATAGATAAAAATTCCTGCACCGGGAAAGGAAGAACCAATGAGACACGGTTTCGACGAAATATTCAAGCGCATGAAAAAAGCCATCGTCACCCACAATATGCTGGCCGACGCCACGCCTTTGATGGTGGGGTTGTCCGGCGGCAAGGACAGCCTGACGCTGCTGTACGCCCTGCACCGTTTTCTGAAGATATCCAAGTACAAGTATCCTCTGGCCGCCGGTCATGTGTGCCTGGGTTTTCCCGGCGACGACACCGGGGCCATGGAGCAGTTTTGCCGGGAACTAGACGTGCCGTTCTACTGCGAACAGACCCAGATCGGCCAGGTGGTTTTCGATATCCGCCAGGAAAGCAATCCCTGCTCTCTTTGCGCCAAAATGCGGCGGGGGGCGCTGAACCAATTGGCGAAAAAAAACGGATTTTCCAAGATCGCCTTGGCCCATCACCAGGACGACGTAGTGGAGACCCTGCTGCTCAACAGCTTTTTCGAGGGTCGTTTGGCGTCCTTTAATCCGGTCACCTATCTGGACCGCATGGATTTGACGGTCATCCGCCCCTTTGTCTATGTGCCGGAAGATCAGATCCGCTATTTTGCCCGAAAGAACGATTTGCCGGTCAGCGAAAGCCATTGTCCCCAAAACTGCCTGGGCAAGCGGCAGGAGATGAAAGAGATATTGACACGATTGGAAGATTTGGCCCCCATGGGCAAGGATCGGGTCTGCGGCGCTTTGGACCGGCAATACGGCAAGAGATGGGATGGCAAAACCGAAGGAGGCGGCCAGGGATGATATTGGTAAGCGCCTGCTTATTGGGAGAAACATGCAAATATGACGGGGGAAGCAATCTTTGTCCTCAGGTGATCGGGTATTTGCAGGGCCGGGACTATATCGCCGTCTGCCCGGAAGCCCTGGGCGGCCTGCCGGTCCCCCGGCCGCCGGCGGAATTGCAGGGCGGCGACGGGGAAAGCTTCTGGGCGGGAAAGGCCGCAGTGGTCAACCGGCGGGGCGCAGACGTCAGCGCTCAATTTGCCGCCGGCGCGGAGGCGGTGCTGCAAATCTGCCGGGCCCATGCCGTGGAATTGGCGATACTGAAAGAGTCCAGCCCCAGCTGCGGCAGCAGCCGCGTTTATGACGGCAGCTTTTGCCACAAAGCCATAGCCGGCAGCGGCGTATGCGCCGCTTTGCTGCGGCAAAACGGCGTCCCCGTGGTTTCGGAAAAAACATTGCCGGGGGCGGAAGACGAACCGTCGCAAAAGCATATTGAGCCATAAGATAATTCTGGCATCTGTCTGACAGGATTACGCGACAAATGAATCGGATCGTATCCTACCGGTATGTCAAATATAAAGAATACGGTGCGAGAAGTTGAGCTTCAGCTGCTTCTCACACCGTTTTTATTACCCGTTAAACGAGATTTTTATCTGCTTCAGGAACCTTTCCGCGATGGGGGTGAAACTTTGATATTTATTCCAAATCAGGTACATCTTCATTTCCAGATGCGGGGAAAGCGGACGGAATGCCAGTCCGCTTGCTGGAGATGTGTCTACCAGATTGTTCAATGTGAGTAATATCCCCAGACCTTCCCTGGCAAACATGGATCCGTTGTAGGCCAGTCGAAAGGAACCTTCCAGGCGCAGCTGCTTAAACCATTCCTTTGCCCAGGGCTTGATATCATTCTCCCAGCTTTGTTCAGATGTGAACAGCGGCAGCCCTGCCAGATCCCCTGCGGTGATGCTGTCCTTTCTAGCCAGCTCCGAATCTGCTGGGACAACCGCCCCGAAATAATCCGCTTCCGGAAACAGGACGGAATCGTATTTTCCCGCATCCGGCGTTTCACAGATCACGGCGAAATCCAGGAGCCCCTTATCCAGCTTTTCCGTGACCTGCTCCGTGTCGCCGCTGGTTATGTGGTAGCGAAGGTCCGGATATATCTTTTTGAATCCCCGGATCTCTTTGGCAAGATAGCGGATCTGATAGGATTCCGCCAGCCCGAAATAGATGTCTCCACCGGTTATATCGTCCAGGGACAGGAATTCCTGCTCGATCTTATCCGCCATGGATACCAGATCTTCCGCCCGGTTCCGAAGCAGGACGCCTTCCTCCGTCAGGGCAATGCTGAAGCTGCGCCGGGTAAACAGTTTTTTCCCAAGTTCCTCCTCCAGGCTTTTCAGAGCCTTGGACAAGGTCGGCTGCGTAACATGCAGAAAATCGGCGGCCCGGGTCATATTTTCTTCTCGGGCTACCGCCAGGAAATATCTTAGCGTTCGGATTTCCATGTTACCGTCTCCTTAGATCTTATATTCAATGATATGCTAAAAATGAATATCATGATATTCATTATAACCATTAGCCAAGCATTCGTAAAGTCCTTATAATGAAATCACGGAAGAAAGAACACATAGGAGATACCGTGCATGAGTAAAGAACTGGATAATATCCTCACAAACCTGAAGGACGCCGGATGCGGAAGCGCGGAGATAACGAAGGCAAAGCAGCTCTATGAAGCGGGCGATACCGACGCCATGATCCGCCACTTGAGAAAATGCCGCTGCAGCCGGTTAGAAGAGCTCCATGAGGGCCAGCGGAGAATAGACTGCCTGGATTTTTTGATCCGGCAAACGGCAAAAACAAGAACCATACAGAAAAAACGATAATAAAGGAGCGTATACACATGATCAAAAAAGAAGAACTCCGTCTCGTGAAGGATTGGGACAAAACCTTCCCCAAAAGCGAAAAAGTCGATCACAGCAAGGTGACCTTTGTAAACCGCTATGGCATCACGCTGGCCGCCGATCTGTATATACCAAAGAATGCGGAAGGCAGCCTCCCTGCCATTGCGGTTTCCGGCCCCTTTGGCGCCGTCAAGGAGCAGTGCTCCGGCCTATACGCCCAAACGATGGCGGAACGCGGCTTTCTTACCATTGCTTTTGATCCATCCTTCACCGGTGAAAGCGGCGGCAATGTGAGATATATGGCCTCGCCGGATATCAACACCGAAGACTTTATGGCGGCGGTAGACTTTCTCTCCTTGCATGAAAAAGCCGATCCGAACCGCATCGGCGTCATCGGTATCTGCGGCTGGGGCGGCATGGCCATCAACGCGGCGGCGCTGGATACCCGTATCAAAGCTACCGTAGCATCCACCATGTACGACATGACCCGTGTGAACGCCAATGGCTATTTCGACTCTGAGGACAGCGAAGAAGCCCGCTATGAAAAGAAGGCTGCTCTGTGCGCCCAAAGACTGGCGGACCTGAAGGCCGGCGCCTATACGCCCGGCGGCGGCGTGGTCGATCCTCTGCCGGAGGACGCGCCTTTCTTTGTAAAAGACTATTACGACTATTACAAGACCGGTCGCGGCTATCATCCCCGTTCTCTCAATTCCAACAGCGGCTGGAACGTCATCGGCTGTGAATCCTTTCTCAATCAGCCGATCTTGAAATATAGCAATGAGATCCGCAGCGCGGTCCTGCTTGTGCATGGTGAAAAGGCGCATTCCTGCTATTTCTCAAAGGACGCCTTCGCCGCCATGACAAAAGGCAGCAAATATACGGATAACAAGGCGCTTCTGCTCATCCCCGATGCCGTCCATACCGATCTTTATGACGGCGGCGGCAAAGATATGATCCCCTTTGATAAGCTTCAGCGCTTCTTTGCAGAACATCTACAATAAAAAAGCGTGGGCATGCCGGAAACTGCCTGCGTACGTCTTTAAGCATGGAGGACTATATGAAAATACTGATACTGAACGGAAGTCCGAGACCCAAAGGCCATACCGCGGCAATGGTCAATGCTTTTAAGAACGCCGCGGAGGCTGCCGGCCATCAGGTGGATGTGGTCAATGTTTGCGGAAAGGATATCAAAGGATGTCTTGCCTGCGAATACTGCCACGGCGAGGGCCATGGCGAATGCGCCCAAAAGGATGAAATGCAGGACATCTATGCTCTACTGAAAGAAGCCAATATGCTGATCCTTGCTTCCCCCATCTATTATCACGGCATCTCCGGCCAGCTGAAATGTGCGATCGATCGTTTTTATTCCGCCCTGTATCCGAAAGCGCCGAAGAGTCTGAAAAAGGTTGCCATGTTCTTAAGCTCTGGGGATGGCAATATGTATGCAGGGGCAAAATTTTCCTACGACGGAGATTTCCTTGGCTATCTCGGGCTGGAGGGCATGGGAATATTTACAAATCATGACCCGGACGTGATGGAAAAAATCGCAAAAATGGCGGCGGCGTTATGACAAAGTGCATGGCTTTATGCGCTATAGGCAAGCCTGTCATTTTCCTCTGCCTTCTGTTGGCGGCAGCCATGCTGCTGACAGATTGCGCTTTCGGTTCTGAAAACGCAACGCGTCCCTGGGACGAAGCAAACGCTTCGGTGGATGTGATCCTGCCGGAAGCCTTCTCTGAGGACGGGGATCATAAAGCCTCTGCCGCAGATCGTGGGGAAAACGGCAATACGGAAGGAGGCGTCGCCATGATCTACGCCTATGTGAACCACCGGGTCCTTACGATACTTCCGGCAGACAATTCCTCCGCCGCAGCGCTTATAGAATTGCTGAAAGCCGGCGATGTGACAATAGAAATGCATGATTACGGCAGCTTTGAAAAGGTAGGTCCCCTTGGCGCCTACCTCCCCCAGAATGACGGGCCAATCACCACGGAGCCGGGGGATGTGATTCTTTATCAGGGCAACCAGATCACGATCTATTATGACGTAAACAGCTGGAGCTTCACACGGCTGGGAAAGGTGCAGGGTCTGACGCAGGCAGAGCTGAAAGATATCCTCGGTGACGGAAACGCCACTGTCACCTTTTCCTTGTTGGCAGAACAGCAGGAAACAAAAAGCAATAGATAGCTTGTTGGATATGCAGCCTTGGCGCTTTTAAGCGAACGCCGGAAAGCCAGAGTGGCAAACAAATGCTGTTGAAAAAGAACCAAAAAAAACAGGAAATGGCATGTCTGGAAGATCATGGCATTTCCTGAAACGATAAAACTGGCTTATGCGCCCCGGCCGGAAAGCGACGCCTCCTTGGAAATCCTCCTTTGCCTGCCTGGTTTTTGCATATAGTGTTCTCTATCCGCCCTTTTTCGATAGACTTTCGCCGGTTTGCCTGTTTTCACCGTTGATGAGACAGACAAACCGGCGTTTTTTATCCGAAAATAGAGTAACGGCTGCGGATCGGGATCAGACCCGGTACTGACGCCAGAATTCCCGGCGGAAGCTGCCAAAGCTGCCGTCCAGGATCGCCCGGCGGATATCCTGCATCAAATGGCAAAGATAATAGAGATTGTGTATGCTGGTCAGACGGATCCCCAGCACTTCATTTTCTTTGATCAAATGGCGGATATAAGCCCGGGAAAAATTGCGGCAGGCATAGCATTGACAGTTCTCGTCGATGGGCCGCAGATCCTTGGCATAGGCGGCGTTGCGCAGGTTCATCCTGCCCCTGGGGGTAAGCACGGCGCCGTTTCGGGCCATGCGGGTGGGCAAAACGCAATCGAACATATCCACGCCCCGGGCCACGCCTTCCACCAAACAGTCCGGGGAACCCACGCCCATCAAATAGCGGGGCTTGTCCTCCGGCAGCAAGGGCGTGATGGTTTCCAGGATATCATACATTACCGGTTTCGGCTCCCCTACCGATAAGCCGCCGATGCCGTAACCGGGAAAATCCCAAGCGGTGATATCGGCCACACTTTTTTTTCGCAAGTCCCGGAAAACGCCGCCCTGTACAATGCCGAACAGCGACTGCCAGGGATGGCTGTGGGAATCCCGGCAGCGCTTTGCCCAGGACAAGGTACGGGCGTCCGCCTGGCGCACCTGCTCGTAGCTGCTGGGATAGGGAGAACACTCGTCGAAGCACATGGCGATATCCGAACCCAGGGCGGCTTCGATCTCCATGACTTTTTCCGGGGTGAACACATGGCGGCTGCCGTCAATATGCGAGGAAAACACTGCGCCGTCTTCATTGATCTTGCGCATGGCGGCCAAACTGAACACCTGGAAACCGCCGCTATCCGTCAAAATCGGCCCGTCCCAATGCATAAATTCATGCAAATCTCCGGCGCTGGCGATCAGTTCATGGCCGGGACGCAAATACAGATGATAGGTATTGGCCAGAATGATCTGGGCCCCTAAATCTTTCAATTCTTCCGGCGACAGGGTTTTCACCGTGGCCAAAGTGCCCACCGGCATGAACACCGGCGTGCGCACCTGTCCGTGGGGCAAGGTCAGCAGCCCGGCCCTGGCCATGGTGTCTTTATCGCCGCCTTGCAATGCAAATGTCAACGTCATATATCACTCCTTACCCGCATTATGCCGGGAAATTTGCCGCCCGGCGGCCGCCTGCGCCGAAGCTACGCGGTTTCAATGCTTTCGGCGTCGTGCAGATTCAGCATAGCCACCGCCTGCTCCCGCATTTTGTATTTGAGTATCTTCCCCGCCGCGTTCATGGGGAAGTCGTCCACAAAGACAACGTAACGTGGGGTCTTATGTTTGGCCATATGGCTGCGCACATATTCCTTTATCTCGTCTTCGCTGGCCGTTTCCCCCTCTTTCAGGATGATGCAGGCCATGATCTCTTCCCCATACTGTTTATCCGGCACGCCGATGACCTGTACGTCGGATACTTTGGGATGGGTATAGATGAAATCCTCGATTTCCTTGGGATAAATGTTCTCGCCGCCGCGAATGATCATATCTTTGATGCGGCCGGTGATCTTATAGTTGCCGTTTTCATCTTTGCGGGCCAAATCCCCGGTATGCAGCCAACCGTCTTCGTCGATGGCGGCGGCAGTGGCCGCGGGCATTTTATAATAGCCTTTCATGATATTATAGCCCTTGGCCACAAATTCCCCGTCCACATTGGGCGGCAGATCTTCGCCGGTCTCCGGATCCACGATCTTGCAGGTGACGCCGAATATATCGCCGCCTACCGTATTCACCCGCACATCGATGGAATCGGTGGTTTTGCTCATGGAACAGGCGGGAGAAGCCTCGGTCTGCCCATAGGTGATACAGATCTCCGTCATGTTCATTTTTTCGATCACGTCTTTCATCACCTTGATGGGACAAGGGCTGCCGGCCATGATGCCGGTGCGCATATGGCTGAAATCGGTACTGGGGAACAGCTCGTGATTGAGCATGGCGATAAACATGGTGGGCACGCCGTGGAAAGCCGTGATTTTCTCCTGATTGATGCATTGCAGGCTGATCCCGGGAGAAAAAGCGGGGATCGGACACATGGTGGTGCCATGGGTCATCGACGCCGTCATGGCCAAAACCATGCCGAAGCAGTGGAACATGGGCACCTGTATCATCATTTTGTCGGCGGTGGACAAATCCATGCAGTCGCCGATGGCTTTGCCGTTGTTGACCACATTGTAATGGGTGAGCATGACCCCTTTGGGAAAGCCGGTGGTGCCGGAGGTGTATTGCATATTGCAGACGTCCCGGTTGTCCACCATGGCCGCCCGGCGGTAAACCTCCTCTACCGGTACTTTTTCCGCCAGAGCGATGGCCTCGTCCCAGGTGTAGCAGCCCGGTTGTTTGGAGTCTACGGTGATGATATTGCGCAGGAAAGGCAATCTTTTGATATGCAGCGGCTTGCCCGGCTGGGCCTCCGCCAATTCCGGACACAGCTCGTTGATAATGGACACATAGTCGGAATCCTTGTAGCCGTCGATCATCACCAGGGTATGGGTATCCGATTGGCGCAGCAGGTATTCGGCCTCGTGTATTTTATACGCCGTATTGACGGTGACCAAAACCGCGCCGATTTTCGTGGTAGCCCAAAAGGTGATGAACCAAGCCGGCACATTGGTGGCCCAAATGGCCACATGAGAACCGGGCCGGACGCCCATGGCGATCAAGCTGCGGGCGAAGGTATCCACGTCGTCCCGGAATTCCTCATAGGTGCGGGTATAATCCAAAGTTGTATAACGGAAGGCATACTGGTCGGGGAATTCGTCCACCATCCGGTCCAAAACCTGGGGAAAGGTCAGGTCGATCAAGTGCTCCTTGGGCCATACGTACTGTCCCGTTCCCGCCCGGCTCAGGTACAGCTTGGAGCCTTTGCCGCCAATGGCCACATATTGGCTCATATAATTGGCGTAATGGGGAAAGACAATGCCCGCGTCGCTCAGATCCGGGGCGTAGCTTTTCAGCCACTCAAACGTGATATAGCCGTCGTAATTGATGGAACGCAAAGCCAGCATGATATCGGGGATGGGGATATCGCCCTCGCCCATCATCTTATACTTGACGCTGCCGTTTTCCATAACGGAATCCTTGATATGGATGTATTTGATGAACGCGCCCAAATTGTTCAGCGTTTCATCCGGCGTCTCATCGTGGAAGCGCACCGGATGATGCACGTCCCACAAGGCGGCCACCGCGTCGCTGCCGGCCTGGGTCAGCACCTGGGCCAATCTGGCGGTGTCGCAATAGGCGCCGCTGGTCTCCAGCAAGAGGATCACGTCCCGTTCTTCCGCATAGGGGATCGTTTGCCGCAGATAGTCCAAAACCACTTGATCGTCCACTTCTTCCATGGGCTTGGCTTTGGGCTCGCAAAGCAGCCGGATATAGGGCGTGCCCAATTTGGCCGCCAAATCGATGTATTCTTTGATTTCCGCGATGGTTTCCGGCATATTCTCTTTTTTGTTCAGGCAGCAGCCGGAAGACAGGCAAGGAATCTCCAAATGCAGTTTTTTCAGCGTGGCGATGGTTTGCGGCAAATATTTATCCTGAAAAGGTTTGGCGTGGACGGAAAAGACGCTGTCGCCCAAACCTCTCAGTTCTATGCCGGAAAAACCAAAGTCTTTCGCCATAGAATATATATCCGACCAATCAAAGTCGGGACAACCCAGAGTAGAAAAAGCCAATTTCATACATAATCCTCCTGCTTCTTTATATCGTATGCTTTTTACATACGCAATATAAAAACGCTTTCGTCTCTTGGGCCAAGAGACGAAAGCGTCGCTTCCGCGGTACCACTCTTGTTGGTATGCGCACATACCCTCTTAAAGCATCCATTAATGCCTTCCATTGATCACGGGAGGAACCCCGTCCGGGCTTACTGACACCTTTCAGCCCGGCCGCTCCAGGGCGAGCGTAAATCATGTTTGGGACTGCCTCGCACCTACCGGCAGCTCTCTGCGCCGCAACACATAATCTTTTTTCCCTATCTCAGCGTTTAGACGATATGAAGTTGTTCATACATGGTAAGGACTATATCATGGTTTTCAGCCGTTGTCAAGAGTAAATATTCTTTTTCGCAGTCTCGCCGGCAAAGTCCTGCCATTTTTTATTTTTAAACGTAAGCGAGCTCTTTTGCGGCACCATGACCACTTCTTCATAGCTGGAGAACAAGCCTTCCGTATATTCTTTGTCCACGGGTTTGGTGATCAGGGTGACCAAGGGCACCACGATCAGGCCCAAAATCATGGCCAAAGCGCCGGCATTGATCGGCGACTGGATGAATTTGAAGAAAATGTTGCCTACGGTCAAGGCGACGCCGGTAAAGAAGCTGGCCCAAACGGCGGCCTTGCTGACGCGGCGCCAATATAAGCCGTAGAGGAAAGGCGCCAAAAACGAACCGGCCATCGCGCCCCAGGATATACCCATCAACTGTGCAATAAAGGTAGGCGGATTCAGGGCCAAAGCCACGGAAATGCCGATGAAGAAAACGATCAAAAGGCGCATGATCAGCATCTGCCGTTTCTCGTCCATATTTTTCATGAAAGTGCCCTTCAGGAAATCCAGCGTCAGGGTGGAACTGGAGGTCAACACCAAAGAGGACAAGGTGGACATGGAGGCGGACAGCACCAATACCACGACGATGCCCAGAAGGATATCCGGCAAGGTGGAAAGCATATTGGGGATGACGCCGTCGTAGATCACAGCCCCGTCCTGGGCCCGCACGGCCGGGCTGTCGAACAAACGGCCGAAGCCGCCCAGATAATAGCTGCCGCCGGCCACGACAAAAGCGAAAGCGGTGGAAACGATCGTCCCGGTATTGATGGTTTTTTCGCTTTTGATCGTATAGAATTTATGCACCATTTGCGGCAAGCCCCAGGTGCCCAGAGATGTGAGGATGATCACGCCCAGCAAATTCACGGGATCCGGACCGAAAAACGAGGTATAGGCGCCGGCCTGGCCCAATGTAGGCGCGGTCTCGCTGGGGAATTCAGCAAGCTTTTGCACCGCCGTATAGAATCCGCCCTGGCCGTTCAGCACGGCGGTGATCACGGCGACGATGCCGAAAAGCATAATGATGCCCTGAATAAAATCGTTGATGGCTGTGGCCATGTAGCCGCCTAAGATCACATAAGCGCCGGTCAAGACGGCCATGGCGATCACGCAGGCGGTATACGGGATATCAAAAGCCATACCGAAAAGACGGGACAAACCGTTGTATACAGACGCGGTATAGGGGATCATAAAAACAAAGATGATGGCCGACGCCACGATTTTCAAGGAATGGCTTTGGTATCTTTTGCCGAAAAAGTCCGGCATGGTGGCGGCGGATAAATGATTGGTCATGATGCGGGTGCGGCGGCCCAAAAGCACCCAGGCCAAAAGGCTGCCGATCAAGGCGTTGCCGATGCCGATCCAGGTGGAAGCCAAACCGTATTTCCAGCCGAACTGTCCGGCATAGCCCACAAAGACCACAGCGGAAAAATACGAGGTACCGTAAGCGAAAGCAGTGAGCCAGGGACCCACGTTGCGGCCGCCCAAAACAAAACCGGCGACGCTTAAGGCATGCCTGCGGGAATACAGGCCCACGCCCAGCATCACGCCGAAAAAGAGTATTACCAAAAGGATTTTGATCGTCACGTTCTTTACCTCCCAAGGAATCTGCAAAATTGCGCCTACAGGCGCTTACGATATTACAGCCGGCTGCTTATTCCCGGGCGGGCAATAAAAAAACAGACCGCCGGCGCTCATGGCAAGGTAATCCTTACCGGCCCGGTTTGGCCCATGACAAAAAAGACTATGCATGATACCCCTCCTTCCGTACTACGCAAAAAAAATAAATAACCGTCTTACCGTTTTACCGTGCCTTCCGGCACAACCTACGGGGATTACTATAGCAAAAAAATCATCCGTTGTCAAAACTTTTATCGCTGCAAAAAAAAGTTAAAATTGTTTGACAAATCCCCCGAAAAAACCAGCCCTCTCCGCTCAGCTTTCCCCCGGAAGCGAAGTCTTTTTATTCGGGATCTGCGCCAGGATGATCGCGGCAAACATCAAAACGCAGCCCAACACTTCCCGTCCGCTCATGGCTTGCTGCAAAAACAGCCAGCCGACGATGGCGGCGAATACCGCTTCCAGACTGAGCAACAAAGAAGATACCGTGGGATCGTTGTTCTTTTGTCCCAGGATCTGCAGGGTGTAGGCCACGGCGCAGGAAAGGATGCCGGAATACAGCAAGGGCCAGGCGGCGGCCAAGATCCCGGATAAATCCGGCCGTTCCCAGAGCAGCATGGGCACGCTGCTTAAGGCGGCGCATACGAACAATTGCAGGCAGGACATCTGCACGCCGTCCGTTTGCGGCGCAAAGCGGTCGATCAGCAGGATATGCCCCGTATAGCACAGGGCGCAAAGCAAAACCAAAACGTCCCCTTTGTTTACGGATATGCTTTCATTCATGCATAAAAAATAAATACCGGCCAGGGCCACCGGCACGGCGATACACAAGAATTTGCTTGGCTTTTTACCGGAAAGCCAAGCCACGGCAGGCACAAAGACTATGTACAGCGTGGTGATAAAACCGGTTTTCCCCACTGTGGTATAGGCGATGCCGGCTTGCTGGAACAGGGTGGCCACGCATAATGCCGCGCCGCACAGGGTACCGGAAAGCAGCAGGCTGCGGCGGCCGGCGCTTTTCCCACCGGCTTCGGCTTCCGGCTTCCGGCCTTTGCCCAGCAGGGATATGCAGGGCAAAAGGAACAGCCCGCCCAGCAGGCTGCGGATCGCCACATAGGTAAAAGGCCCAATATAACGGGTGCAGAGGCTTTGCGCCACAAAACCGCAACCCCAAATCAGGCTGGCCAGCAATAGCAGTATATTCTTTTGCCAATGTGTTTTTTCCATACATGACCACTCTACGCTTCCGGAAAAGGAGTGTTGCCTTCGCCTTCTTTCGCTTCGGCATATACAGGCAGAAAACGGGGATTGGCAGTAAGCCGCGGCAAAAACAGGCCTCGCTCCTCCAATCCCCGTTGTGGCGGCATATACCCGGTCAAAACCGGCGACGCCGCTTATAAATCATAGTAATGGGCAAATTCTGCCGGATGCGGGATGGTATTGATGGCGGAGGCTTCCGCCCGTTTGTTCTTCAGCAGGATATCCAGCAAAGCCTGGGGGAAAACGCCGCCGGCCAGCAGATAGTCATGATCCTCTACCAGCGCGTCCAAAGCTTCGTCCAAAGTTTTGGGCAAGGAAGTCAAGCGGGCTTTTTCCTCATCCGGCAAGGTGAACAGATTCATATCATAGGGTCCCCAGCCGTTGGCATGAGGATCGATGCGGTTTTTGATCCCGTCCAGGCCCGCCATTAAAATGGCGGAATAAGCGTAATAGGGATTGCAGGTGGCGTCCGGATTGCGCAATTCGAAGCGCTTGGTCTCCGGAGATTTGGCATACGCGGGAATACGGATGACCGCGCTGCGGTTGGAGGTGGCGTAGCCGATGGTGACCGGCGCTTCATATCCCGGCACCAAACGTTTGAAAGAGTTGGTGGAGGGATTGGTGATGGCGCACAGGGAGCGGGCATGTTTCAGCAGGCCGCCCATGAACCAATGGGCCGTTTCGCTTAAGCCGGAATAGCCTTTGGGATCATAGAACAAAGGTTTGCCGTCTTTCAGCAGCAGCATGTGTACGTGCATGCCGTTGCCGGCTTCGCCGAAAATCGGTTTGGGCATGAAGGTCGCGGTTTTGCCGTTGGCCACCGCCGCGTTCTTCACCACATATTTGACGATCATGGTTTGATCGGCCATTTCCAGCATATCGCCTAATTCCGTTTCGATTTCCACCTGGCCGGGGCCGCCTACTTCATGATGATGGTATTTGACGTTCACGCCCCATTCTTCCAGCATCAGGCAGATCTGGCTGCGCAGGTCAAAGGTGATGTCCTGGGGCGCGGCCACATGATAACCGCTTTTCAGCGGTACCTGATAGCCTTTATTGGCCGCGTCCGTATCGCCGGTGTTCCAGAAAGCCTGGGCGGTGTCCACTTCATAAGAAACTTTATTGGGCATGGCCTGGTAGTTCACCCGGTCGAACAGATGGAATTCGAATTCGGGGCCGATGATCATGCGATCCGCAATGCCCTGCTCCTGCATATACTGAATGGCGCGGACGGCCACGTTGCGGGGATACTGATCGAAAGGCCGGTTATTGGGCTGATCGATGATGCAGACGTCGCCGGTCATGGTCAACGTGGGCGTGGACAAGAACGGATCCACCGTAGCGGTTTCCAAATTGGGGATAAACACCATATCGCTTTTTTCCACCGGCGCAAAGCCGTAATTGGAGCCGTCGAAGCCGATACCGTATACCAGGGTATCTTCGGTGAGCCTTTGATACGGAATGGTGATATGCCGCCAACGGCCGTCGATATCGATCATTTTAAAATCGATCATTTTGATGCCGTTTTCCCGGCAATAATTTAAAACATCCTGTACCTGACGCAAAACAATTCCCTCCCAGTATAATTCCAAGTGTGTAGCATATATGTAATTGGCTGAATTTAATAATAATCTTTCAGGATTCTTTTTGTCAATCCTTACTACACAAATTTACGTAAAGCCTTATATACCTGACTGCCTTCCTTTTGTCCCAACAGGCTGCGGATCTTGTTGTACAGATCCGCTTTGTTGGCGGCGTTGTTGGTATATTTCACCACCTTCGGCAGCCATTGCCGGCCGGCGGCCTCGGGTAAGACCTCCAAAACCGCTGTTTCTGTCAGCAAGGGCCGTTGCTTTTTCTCCGGGCTCTCCGCCGCTGTTTTCGCCGATTTGCCGGCGTCGTCGCCTTGGTTGGCCTCCCGGACGGCGGCCGCCGTATGCGCCGGGGGCTTTTTCTCCCCGTCCTGCTGCTTGCCCCGGCCGGCCGCCGTTCCCCGTTGGTTTTTACGTCGGGACGCGGTATTTGCCGTGGCCGCCGTTTCTTGTACGGCCGTTTCCTTTGCGGACATTTCCTTGGCTGCAGCTTCTTGGATCGCGCTTTCTTGGGCCGCGACTTCCGTTATAGCCGCTTCTGTTGCCGCTGTTTCTTGGGCAGCCGTTTCCGTTTCGCGGGCAGGCTCGGTTTTGGCCGTATTGGCTTTGTAGTTGCCCCGGCGTTGGCCTTTATTCCAGCGCATGCCCCGGCGGTTGCTTTTGACCGCCGTCACAGGCGTATTCTCCTCTTTCTCCGCCGCTTGCGGATGAGCGCCGGCGGCGGCCTGCGGTTCACTATGGTTTTCCTTTTCCGCCGGCGCTTCCGGGGCAGCCATGGCAACGGCTTCCCGCAGCTGGCTGGTATCCTCCGTATTTGCCGCTTCCCAAGATATGGCTTTCGGCGTTTTCCGGCTTTCCATATGGGGTTTGGCCTGCAGATTATCGATTAGGCTTATGGACAGGTCTTCTTTTTGCTTTTGCCAGAAACGGATCAAGTGCCGGTAGCCTTGATCTTTGCTGACGATGAAATAATCGGCCTGGGGGCCGCTGCCGATCAAAAAGCCCAAAAAGCTGGACAACTGATGATCCAAGGCGTTTTTACCGCCCACCGCAGCTTCATAATAGGCAAAACGGGCGGGGGATTGCATGATCTGCTGATGCAATTCAAAAGTCAGGCGTTTGCCGTTATTGCTGTAAAAAACATATACCTGATCGTCCCCGGTCAAATCCATGACCCCGCTCAAGCCTTCATAATGTACGTTCTCAAAATCCACTAAATATACGCGCATAAAACCTCCGTATACCTGCGGCGGATCGCCGCCGGAAAGAATGACGGCATAAACGTTTGCGCCCGCTGCCGGGCTCGCTGTATGCCGTCATATAGTATATCATTTTGCCGCAGTATATGCAACGGTTCCGCCCTGTCCGGCATTTATTCCGCCGTTCTACTCTATCTCCTGTAATACTTTGCCGATGGTTTCCACGGTATGGTCCACGTCCGCCCGGCTATGGGCGTCGCTGATGAATACGGCCTCAAACTGAGCTGGCGGCAGGTAGATGCCGTGTTCCAGCATCTTATGAAAATAGGCGGCGTATTTTGCCGTATCCGAGCGCAAGGCTTCGTCATAATCGCCCACCGTTTCCTCAGTGAAAAAGAGGCTAAGCAGCGATCCCACCTGATTCACCGTATAACGGGTGCGCTTGCGTATCTCTTGAGCCATATACTCGCCCAGGGCATTGATCTTGTCATAGACCTGGGGATGATCCAACAGATATTGCAAAGCGGCGATACCGGCGGCCATGGCCACCGGATTGCCCGAAAGGGTGCCGGCCTGATACACCGGCCCCAAAGGGGAAACCTGGGACATGATCTCTTTTTTGCCGCCGTAAGCGCCCACCGGCATACCGCCGCCGATGATCTTGCCGTAGGTGACCAGATCCGGGATCACGCCGAAATACTGGCCGGCGCCGCCGAAGCAAAGCCGGAAGCCGGTGATCACTTCATCGAATATCAGCAGGCTGCCGTTGGCGTCGCACAAATCCCGCAAGCCCTGCAAAAATCCGTCTCTGGGCCCGGCCACGCCCATATTGGCCGCCACCGGTTCCACGATCACGCAGGCGATCTTGTCCTTGTTTTCCGCAAACAAGGCCCGAACGTTATCCAAGTCGTTGTATTTGGCCGAAAGCGTATCGGCCACCGCGCCTTTGGTAACGCCGGCGCTGTCGGGCACGCCGAAGGTCAAAGCCCCGGAACCGGCTTTGATCAGCATGCTGTCGCTATGCCCATGATAACAACCGGCAAATTTGATCACTTTGTCCCGGCGGGTATAGCCCCTGGCCAAGCGCAAGGCGCTCATCACCGCCTCCGTACCACTGCTTACCATACGTATCATTTCCACATGGGGGATATTGCCGCAAACCAGCTCGGCCAGGCGCACCTCCGGCTCCGAACAAGCGCCGAAGCTCAAACCGTTTTTCACCGCCTGCATTACGGCGGCTTCCACTTCCTCATGGGCATGGCCCAGGATCATCGGCCCCCAGGAACCGATATAATCCAGGTATTCGTTGCCGTCCACGTCATAGATTTTGCTGCCCTTGGCCGCCCGAATAAAGCGGGGCCCGCCGCCTACCGAGCGAAAAGCCCGCACCGGGCTGTTCACGCCCCCCGGCATGACGTTTTGCGCTCTGGCAAACCATGTTTCCGATATGCTCATTATCCGATATCTCCCTTTTCTATTGCTTCAGCGATCTCATTGGCATAATAGGTGATCAAAATATCCGCCCCGGCCCGATAAATGGAAACCGCGCTTTCGCACAGTATGCCGTATTCGTCGATCAACCCCATTTTCGCCGCGGCCTTGATCATGGCGTATTCGCCGCTGACGCTGTAGGCGGCCAAAGGCAGATTGATTCTTTCCGCCACCGATTTGACGATATCCAGATAGCCCAGGGCGGGTTTCACCATGAGGATATCCGCCCCTTCTTCCACGTCCAGCAGCGCCTCTTTGGCCGCTTCCTTGGCATTGTGCCAATCCATCTGATAGCCCCGCCGGTCGCCGAAACCGGGGGCGGAACCGGCGGCGTCGCGGAACGGCCCGTAAAAGTAGGAAGCATATTTCACCGCATAGGACATGATCGGGATATAGGTATAACCATTGTCATCCAGAGCTTCACGAATGGCCAAAACCCGGCCGTCCATCATATCCGAAGGCGCCACCATATCGGCGCCGGCTTCCACATGGGACAAAGCGGCGGCGGCCAGATAGTCCAAAGTCGCGTCATTGTCCACTTTTCCATCTTTCAATATGCCGCAATGGCCGTGGGATGTGTATTCGCACATGCATACGTCGGTGATTACGCATACTTCCGGATATTGCGCTTTGATCTTGCGTATGCCTTGCTGGACCACGCCGTTTTCCGCATAGGCGGAACTGCCCTTTTCATCCTTGCAGGCGGGGATGCCGAACAGCAGCGCTTTATCCACGCCGTGCCGCAAAGCGTTTTCGATCGCCTCGCCTATCCGGTCCGGACTGTAACGGAAATGCCCGTCCAAAGACGGTATGGGGCTTTTGATATCTTTTCCCTCCTCCAAAAACAGAGGCAGGATCAGGCTGTCCTTGGATATCCGCGTTTCCCGCGCCATTTTGCGGATCACCGGATTTTCTCTTAATCTTCTGGGTCTGATCAACATGCCGCATCGCTCCTTAATCTATCGCACATACTCTCCATCGTCGCCTTATCCGATACCAAAACGGGGAAACCGGCCGCTTTCGCCTTGGCGGCCGTGGATTTGCCGATGCAAACGGCTTTGATTTTGGCGCAATCCGCCTCCGGATTGCAATTCAGGAACCCTTCCACGCAGCTGCCGCTGGTGAAGGTGATATAATCGTAGTCGCTTAAGTCCAGCGGTTCATGGGCAATAAAAGCGGTGCTGTAAACCGGCCGTTCGCAAAAATCGATAGAATGCCGCCGCAAAACCTCCGCCAAGACCGGGGAAGCCCACTCCGCCCGCAAAAGCAAAACTTTGTCTTTCTGGGAAATGAATCCTTTGCCGATCATTTCCTGCGCCAAAGTCTCGCCGTCGTACACGGAGGGAAGGAAATCGCAAGCCATGCCATATTGCCGCAGCTTGGCCCCGGTTTTTTCCCCGATGCAGGCGATCTTTTTGCCGGCAAGACTTCTGGCGTCCATACCTTTGGCCAAAAGCCGTTCAAAATAGCTTTCCACACCGGCGGCGCTGGTAAAGACCAGGACCGAACAATCTCCCGCGTCTACATCGAAATCCGGCAGCGCTTTCGTTTCGATGCAGGGATAGGTCAAAACATCCGCCCCCATATCGTGGAGCATTTGGGCCAAGGCCGACTGCTTGCGCTGGGGCAGGGTGAGAATGATCCGTTTGTTCTTCAACGGCTTGCCGCTGAACCAATCGAAAGACAGCCGGCATACCTTGCCCACGGCGATCACCGCCGGAGATTGCACATGATGCAAACGCACGGTTTCGCCCACCTGATCCAGGGTGGAAATGAATTTCCGCTGATCGGTCCTGGTGCCGTTTTCGATCACGGCGCAGGGCATATCCTTGTCCATGCCCGCCTGCATCAGGCCTTCGGCAATGCCGTCTATGGTGGCCACAGACATCATAAAAATCAAAGTGCCGTTTAATTTCACCAGGGATTCAAAATCGATATCCAAATCCTTCCCGGCTTTGGCATGACCGGTGATAATATGCAAAGAGGAACAAAAATCCCGGTGGGTCACGGGGATACCGGCATATGCAGGCACCGCCAACGGCGAGGTGATGCCGGGAACGGCCTCAAACTCTACTCCGTTTTCGCATAAGTATTCCAGTTCCTCGCCGCCGCGGCCAAAGACAAAAGGATCGCCGCTTTTTAAACGTACCGTAAGATTCCCTTTTTGTGCTTCTTCTTTTAATATCTCGTTGATCCTATGCTGCGGCACCGGATGGTTGCCGGCATTTTTGCCAACGTCGATTTTCCGGACGTGGCTGGGGATCAAATCCATAATGGATTGGCTGACCAACCGGTCGTATACCACTACGTCCGCCTTTTCCAGAGCCCGGACGGCCTTGACGGTCAGCAGATCCGCGTCTCCCGGTCCGGCCCCCACCAAAAACACCTTACCTGCGCTCATAGCCATTACCCTCTTCTTTTCATAATATTTGCCAGTTCCTGTCCCAACGCCACCCCGTCTTCCTTGGGGCCTGTGATTTTATCTTTGCTGCAATTGCCGTCGTCGTCGGCAAAAAAGCCGGCGATGGATATTTGATTTCCCTGAATTTGCGCATAGGCGGCCACCGGCGAAGAACAACCGCCGTCCAGGGCCCGCACAAAACTGCGCTCAGCCATCGAAGTGATAAACGTTTCCTCGTCGTGGAAAGAGCTTAAGACGGATCGATCGAAATCCTTTCTGCCCTGCACCGCCAAAACCCCCTGGCAGGCGGAAGGCAGGATCTCTTCTACCTCGAAAACCGAATGGATGCGGGATTCCAAATGCAACCTTTTCATGCCCGCATAAGCCAAAATCAAAGCGCAGTATTCGCCGGCGTCCAGCTTGGCCAGTCTGGTCAGCACATTGCCGCGGACGGGCTTCACCGCCGCCCCCGGATACAAAGCCTGGATCTGCAGCTTCCGCCGCAGGCTGGCGCAGCCGAAGGGTTTGCTGAAATCGATTTCTTTGGCCCCCTGGGGCAATACCAATACGTCCCGGGGGTCTTCCCGTTTGGATACGGCCAAAATCGGTATCTCCTCCCGGATATCCATGGCCATATCTTTTAAGCTATGTACCGTCAAATCCACTTTTCCTTCCAGCAGGGCTTGCTCCAATTCTTTGAGGAAAAGCCCCTTGCCGCCCACCTTATCCAAAGTACGGTCCAAAATCTTATCGCCGGTGGTTTTCATAGTGATCAATTCCATTTCCACGCCGGGGTTATTCTTACGCATTTCCTCCATAAAGATTTCCGATTGGATGACCGCCAGCTTGCTTTCCCGACTGCCGATTCTAATTTTCATTTTCTTCACCTTCAAACATTTTTCTGATCTTGTCGATCACTCTTTTTATGCCATGATGATCTTCACCGCTGCCGACGACGCCCAAAGTAGCCTCCCGGCCGAAAACCACGCCCGGGAAATAAAAATCGCAATCCTCTTTACGGTCGCAGACATTTACCCATATATGCCTTTGCGACGCGTCGGTTTGGATCCGGCGGTTGACTTCCCTGCTGTCGGTACAGGCCAAAACCAGCTGCGCCCCATCTAAATACTTGGGGTCGTATAGGTCCGTGATCAGATTCACGTCCCCGGCCAAGGCCAGGATATCCTCCTGCATACGGGGAGCGACTATGGTTATGCGAAAGTGAAAACGCAGCAACGTTTGTATCCGGCGGGCGGCGATGGCCCCGCCGCCGAAAACCACCGCATGATAATCGCTGCTTCTGATAAACAAAGGAAAGAATTCTCTTTTTTCCACAAGGCTCCCTCCCAGCCGGCGGCTGCGGCCCGCCGTTTGCTTAACCGACGCCCAGATGCTTCATCCTATTGCTGTGCCAGGTATAAAAATCGTCTATATACTTTTGCAATATGGTATTGATCTGCGCCGTCTGCATCTCATGCATGGTATTGATCTCTTCGCGGCAGATATCGTCTATATTATAGTAGGTTATGCCGTCGATCTCTTCGATTTTGGGATCGATATCCCGGGGCAGCGCCATATCGATAAACAGCTTTGGCCGCTTCGGCAAGCGGATGAGCTCATCATAGAGGATGGTATAATGGGGGCTCAGGGTGGCGCTGATCACCACATCCACATGGGTAAGAAATTCATACCGTTCCGTATAGTCTATGCCGTCCGCCCCTTGGGGAATGATATTGTTGCCATGCCGGTACTGTCTTTTGGTCATGGTCACGTCGACGCCTTGCTCCACCAAAAACTGACAAATGCTTCTGCCGGCGGCGCCGTTGCCGATCACCAGGGCGGTACCCTGGGGGAATGCCTTTTTCACAATATTGGCCGCCCGCCGGGAGGCGTTATCTTCGTAGTTTTTGAACGCCACCAGGGTTTTCGCCTTTTTGGCGGCGCTGACGGCATTGCGGAACAAGACCTCCAATACGCTGTCGGCGGCTTTGCATTCCCTGGCCAGGACCAGGGCGTTCTTCACCTGGGAAATGATCTGATCCTCTCCCCAGATCTGCGATTGCAGGCCGCAGGCCACCTCGCATATATGCCGTACAGCGTCCTGATCCTCTTTGCAAATATACAGTTCCTTGTACTCCTCCGCATCCAATCCCGCGCTCTCGCATAACAGGACGAAAGGATCCATAGAGGCCGTATCCGCCACGGAGAGATATACTTCCGTGCGGTTGCAGGTGCAAAGGACGACGCAGCCCAAAACGTCTCCCCTGGCGGCGATCCTGTCGTAAAGCGCCGCCAAGGCGTCATTGGTGAAAGAAAACTTTTCCCGGTCTTCCAATCTGGCGGTATTGAAATTGACCGACGACATCAATATTTTCAAAACTTACCCTTCCTTCAGCATAAAGTATGGGAAACGACCACGGCGTCAAGGGGCGGGCCGGGGCCGTCCCAACATTCCCGCTGCCGGCTATCATAAATCTGAATAAAAAAACCTGAACCAATCATGGAGAAAAGTTCAGGTTCTAAGTAATTTCCATAAACCATCGCTTCAAAACCTGTGACGCAGGATGGTTAAAATACAGGCAGGTATTCCGACTTTGAAGTCCGCGCTGATGTTTCGCCTTCCCATAAATAGCTTACAGTGACTGTTTTACAACTTGAAACACAGCTCGTTCATCACGGCAACAGGTTTGTTTAGGATTCGCACCTAATTCCCTATTAATGCAAAATGCAACCATGCGTTTTTATACATATTCAATTGAGGCCAGTATAACATATGCTTATTTTCATGTCAAGATTTTTTGCCGCCCCTCTTCCTTTCCCCAGGCCGCCCGCGCATAAGCAGAATAGCCGGCAAAAGCCTAAAAGCCGGGACTTTTCCTCCCCGCGTCCGCATCTTTTTGCCGGATCGACCTTCGATAATGGAAAAGCGGCGGGGCCGAAGCCCCGCCGCTGCCGTTACGATCCAAATATAACCGATTATAACAGATCGACTTTTTCCAGCAAATTATAGAGCATTTGCGCGATTTCCCAGCGTAGAATGGGGGTGGTGGGTTTCGCATTTTGATCGCTGGGATCCATGATCCCTTCTTTATAGCAGAAGGCCATATTTTCCCGGGCCCAATCGCTGATCTTGGCCGCGTCGCCGAACTTGGCCAGCGTGCCTGCGATCTCGCTTTCATTCAGGCTGATCTGCACGCCGCAAAGCTTATTGGCGGAGCGGGCCACCATAGCGGCGGCTTCCTGGCGGGTGATGGTGCCGGCGGGATCGAAGACGGTGGCCGAGCGGCCGTTGACGATGCCGTATTTATAGGCGGCGCCCACATAAGGAGCAAACCAGGCGTTGGCAGGCACGTCCGCAAACGTATTCACCGTCTGCTGCGGCAGGCCCAGACCGTTGACGACGATGGTGGCAAACTGGGCGCGGGTCATGGTATCATCGGGGCCGAAGCTTTCGGCATTGTAGCCGTTGATGATTTTCCGGGCGGCCAAAGCTTCAATGGCGGCTTTATTTTTGTGATTGGCGATATCCGCAAAAGTCACGCCCTCGGCCACAACGGGGACCTTTTTCACATCCGGATGCATACCGGTGGGGCTGGGGGGCGTATTGCCGCCCGGCTGGCCGGAGACATGGATGTTGCAATCGCTCATATTGTAGAGGCTGTTCTGGCCTTTGACAGCGCGCAAGGCGGCGACCAGGCCGTACAAACCTTGTTCCGAGGACATTTGATCGTTGCCGCTGCCCTGGTTGGTATGGATAAAGCTGCCGTCCGGCTTGCTGTAGCTCAACAGATTATCCAGCAGGCCATGGCCGTTTTTGACAAAACGGCTGTCCTGCAGATCCAGGCCCAAAGCGCAGAGACCGACGATTACCTGAACCACGCTTTCGGAATTGGCCGCGTTCCAGCTGGAATAGCCGCCTTCTTCATCCTGCATCTTGCTTAAGCAGGCCAGGGCTTTGTCCACTGCCGCCGCCACCTTGGCTTGCTCTTTGTAATTGGCCAGCGCCTGCAGGGCCATGCCGGTGATATCCGGGTCGGCCTGGCCGCTGCCGCCCTCGCCGGTCAGGTTCCAGCCGCCGTCGTCCAGCTGCCGGCGGAGGATCTCGTCCACATACATTTGACGGGAAGCCTGTTTGACCGCCTCGGTATTGACGGGCATTTCATAAGCGGCGCTGTCCAGGGCGATCAGCGCCCAGATGGGGCCGTTGACGCCTTGCCAAACGGTCTTGTCAAAATCGCCCAGAGGCGTCAGCAGATTATATCCGGCCACATTGGTGGGATCGGCGCCGATGGAGGTCAGCGCCAAGGCTACCCGGGAATACTCGGTGTATTTCTTCGTATGCAAAACGCCGTTCTTGGCTTTTACATATTCTTCCACTTTGGCATAGTAATTGTCCCAGTAGCTCTGGGGCACGTTCTGGCCGCTGCGGGCCAGTCCAATGACGGCCCATTCGCCGCCGATGGAAGCCACCTGCGGTTCCTTAACGGTGTTCTGTATGTAGGCCGCGCTTTTGGCCACGGCTGCGCTTAAATCGCTGTCCGAAACCGCCATGGCCGGCAAAGCAAAACATACGATCAAGGCCAGGGCCAAGAACAAACTCCATGCTTTTTTAGTCAGTTGTTTCATCGTTTCCCCTCCATTATAAAATCATTTAGTATTTCAAATATCCGCCGGCGGGCTCGCCGGCTGTGAACCGCATGTATCCAGCGGGAGCGGGTTTTTCCCGCCCTATCCCCTTTCCGTCCCTATCGGTAACCGGCCTGGGAGAAGGAGAATAAAAACCCAGGCCGGTTTGGTAAATTATCCCAATCCATCCGCTGACCGGAAAGACTGCGATCAGTTTCCGAGATAGCGGTAAAGGAAGGTGACCATCTGGGCCCGGCTGCAGCCCGCATTGGGGCTGAAGGCAGTGGCGGAAGTGCCGGCAGTGACGCCTTTTTCCACCGCCCACAGCAAAGCCGGATAGTAATAGGCGCTTTTGTTCACATCGGTAAAGCTGCAGGCGGTGTTTTGCGCCTGGGGCGAACCGGCGGAACGCCAGAGGAAGGTCACCATCTGGGCCCGGCTGCAACCCGCATTGGGGCTGAAAGCGGTAGCGGAAGTGCCGGCGGTGACGCCCTTTTCTACCGCCCACAGCAAGGCCGGATAATAATAGGCGTTTTTGTCCACATCGGTAAAGCTGCAGGCGGCGCTTTGCGCCTGAGGCGAACCGGAAGCCCGCCAGAGGAAGGTCACCATCTGGGCCCGGCTGCAGCCCGCATTGGGGCTGAAGGCAGTGGCGGAAGTGCCCTGGGTGATGCCTTTAGATACCGCCCATTGCAAGGCCGGATAATAATAGGCGTTTTTATCCACGTCGGCAAATGCCATGCCGTCCGTATTGCCCGGCGTGACGGGCGTGACGGGTGTGACCTGTCCGTTCTGGGTCAATTCGGCATATTTCTTTTCCGCGGCCTGCAAAATGTCGTAATTGCTCACCATTCTTTTCTGGAAGGCGGTCAGTTTGTCATAGGCATTGCGGGCGGCCTGGATGGCGTCGCCGGAATCCTTGGTCACTGTGCCGATGGCGTCGATCAGCTTCTTTACGGCGGCGGCGGCCTTCATATCCTCATCGTTTTCATCAAAGGTATTGCCGATATCCGCCCCCAGCTGGCAGGTATACTGCCAGCGGACCACGTCGCCGTCTTTCACATTGAATTCGGAAGCGCCTTTATTGATGAACCAGTCGTTCCAGGTGATCATCCAACCGGAATCCCGGCCGGCGTCAAATTCACCAAAGGAGCCGTATCTTTTGCCGTTGACGGTAAAACCGCTGATGGCTTCCAGGTAGAAGCCGCTGAACTCGCTGCCCTGATAGGAAGGGGTTATGCCCTTTTCCTTCAGCAGGCGCAGAGTCACGCTGGCGATGGTGTCGTTTTTCTTAAAGGGAACGCGGGTGGCGCTGATGATCGTGCCCAGAGGCGAGCGAAAATCGGATTCTATTTCGGAAAGCTCCGTACTTTTGCGTTTGCCATTGTCTTCAAAGCTGACCCTGACATAGCCCACGATCTCCTCCGGCTTCAGGCCGAATTCCGCTTGCGGATCAACAGCGGTCACGGTGATATCGCATTCATCCGTATAATTGCCCGCCTTGGCGGTGATGGTGGCCTCGCCCTTCTTTACAGCGGTCACCAGGCCGTTTTGGCTGACTCTGGCTATAGCGTTATCGGAAGAATACCAGGTCACCGTTTTGTCGCTGGCATTGTTGGGGGATACGGTGGCACGCAGCTGCAGCGTTTCCTGCTCTTCCAGGGAAGCCGTGTGCTTATTCAAAGTGACCCCGTTTACCTCGATGATCTGAGGCTGCACCTGGGCGAAAACCGCCTCTACCGTCACATTGGCAGCCGGCATGTTAAACTGCCGGGCAGTGGTGATATCCCGGGCGCTGCCGCCTGCCGGCGTATAGGTGATCTTATCCAGCTCATAGCCGTTGGCAGGGCTGATATTCTTGATGCGGACGATATCGCCTTCCGCCGCGATGGTTTTATCCACGTCAAAGCTGCCGTTGTTGGCAGGGATCACGGTGACGTTGTAGCGAGTCACAGAGGGGTCGGGGTTGATCGTCAACGTGGCCTGGGCGCTGCCGCGATATCCGTCATCACCGTAGTCCTTGCTGGTTTCCAAGCCCTGTATCTGTACCGTATAGGTACCGGCGGTATTGGCGGGCACGGTGATGGTAAATTTACCGAATTGATCGGTGGTGACGTTCTCCGAATCTGCAGTTGACCAACCTACGAACCCGACGCCGTTTACGCAGTTAAAATCACTGCCGCTGAAATCCGTGCCCGCCACGCCGGCGGTGCTGGTGATCTCCGCCCCGGACCAGCCGGGCACGATCCGGTATTCGATGCCGTCCAAAGCAATCGGCTGGGCGGAGGTCACGGTGAGGGTAACCTGCTGCTCAGAGCTGCTCTCCTCCAATGTGGAGGGAGACAGGACCGCATTGACGGTCAGCGTTTGAAAGTCTGCCAGAGCATTGGGCCCCAACAGCAGGACCAGGAATGCCGTCAGGCATAGAAGGGTAAATATTGCTTTTTTTACCGTTTTCTTCTGTTTCATTGCTACTCTCCTTTCCCTATGCCGCCGACGGTCGCGGCTATGCATGCACAAACGATATGATCATCCGCAGCCGTAAGGCCGCTCCGGCGGCTGTAATAAACAAATGGGCGATATACAATGCCGGTCACACCCTGTTTTGCTGTTCCCACGCAGGTTTCCCGGCAATAAAGCCTTTAAACCTGTTGACGCTGCATCAGTTTGAAGTATCCCAACCCAATGTGACCCTTTGCAGCAAGGCGGCTTTCAGTTTGGTCACGTCCTGGTTGTTCACCGAGCCGTTGCCGTTGACGTCCGCCCCGACCTGCTCCAAGGGGGTGAGGCTGCGCTTTTGCAGGTTGGCCGCTTTGATGATGGTAGCGTCCTGATTCGCGACGCTGCCATTCAGATTGGCGTCCCCTTTCTTGACGATGACAATGGTGGTATTCGCCGTCATATTGACGGTAAAACGATAGCTGCCTCTGACAGCCGTGGCCGCAAGCCGGGTGTAGGTTTTGCCGCCATCGGTGCTGTAGGCCACCGCGCAGGCCTCGTCGCAGGAAACGGTGAAGCTGGTCTCGCCGGCATATTGGCCGCTGCTGATACCGGTCACCGTGGCAGCGCCGCCCGTGCGGTCATCCAGGGTAACGGCATACTGCTGCTGCAGCACATCCGTCATATCGTAAAGACGGGTCTTGCCGTTCAACATGCGGCTGTAGGCCACCATGGCATAAAAGGCCTGTTCAGTAGCCATCTGATCGCCGCTGCCATCCATGGTGTGCTTAAAGCTGCCGTCCGGCAAAGCATAGGCCATCATCTTTTCAAAGACTGTCTGACAATCCAGGCCCAAAGCGCAGCGGGCCACCATGATCTGGGCCAGGGTTTCCGAAGAAGCCGTGGCCTGCATAGCGTCCATGACGGGCAAAGCCCTGTCCACAGCGGCTTTCACCTGGCTGTTGGTGTTATAGTACGGGGCCAGAGCCTGCACCGCCATGGGCGTCATATCGTCAGCCTGCGTTCCTATGGTCCAGCCGCCGCCGTTCAGTTCGCTATCCAGGATATAATCGATCAGCCATTCCCGGGTGACCTGCTTACTGGGATCGGCGTTTTCGGGTATCGCATAGTTGCCGCAGTCCAAAGCGATCAGCGCCCAGACGGGGCCGTTGATGCCTTGCTTCGGCACATAGGATGTGTCGGTAAGCCCCTGCAGCAGATCATGGCCGCCCACATCGGTCACATCCTTGCCCAAAGCAGCCAGCGCCAGGATCACACGGGAATTGTCCGTGGATTTGTTTTTATGCAGCCGGCCGTTGGCGTCGATCTTGCTTTCTACATAAGACACCACATTATCATAATAGTCTTCCAGGAAATCGGCATCCATGAGGCCGTTGCGGGCCAGGCCCAAAACCAGCCATTCGCCGTAGGTAGACCCGACTTCCGGAGCGCTGGCTTCCGCCACGTTCTTCAGATAGGCCTGGGTCTTCGCCAGGGCGTCCGGCAAAGACGTTTCCGCCGCCAAGGCTCCCGCCGGGCATAACGCCAAGGCCAGCGCCAAAACCAATAGAAGGCTCAATATTTTCTTCCACATGCTAGGATCCCTCCTCAAATATGAATTCTTTTTTTCCGGATAAGCTCGTTTTCTTGCAAAACCGTGTATTAAAAAAAGCATGCGCCTTTCATAACCATAAACAACCGGCATAAAGCACTGTATTCTCTTTTTTTGTTCATTACGGGAAACAATGAGGGATAAAATCATCAAAATGAGAAAAATAAAAAACGCCGGCACGATCGTACTGGCGTCCAATGCTAATAAGATATACGCCTAGTGACGGTAGACGTGCTGCAACAATCCGGCGTATCTGACTTATCCTCTCCCGGAGGCTTCACAGTGACCAACTCGTGGGGACTTTCACCCCATTCCGCTTTCGGCATTCACCGATGGACTGTTCCGTATCTATGCAGTTGTAAATGGGATTGGAGAATATGGTCTTATAAACGGTTCTGATTTTTTTATAGTATACTGCCATTCTAGGGAAAAGTCAATAAAAAATAGCAAAATATGGGCTTAACAGTGTGGGTTTGTCAAAAATGGGTACCGCGCCGGCAACAAACGGAAAACATAAATCTGCGACAAAGCTGCCCTTTGCGCGTTGCGGGTACTGATAACATTCGGCCAAACGTCTGCTGCTCCTGCGCCCCAATTCGGGCGAAAAAAGCCCGACGGTTGGATAAAGCAACCGATTCGGGCAAATCTATATAACTATATTATAATTCATTACATTATTAACATTAGCTAGATTAACCTGAAGACGTCCCGGGAAAACTACCGGCAGCGCGTCAGGACAACGGTTGGACGCCGTTCATCTGTTCCAGCCGGTCATAGAAATAACGGATGATGCTTTTTCTGGTGATGATGCCGATAAAAATGCCTCTGTCGTCGATCACCGGCACAAAATTCTGCTTCAAAGCTTTTTCCACAACATCTTTTACATCCGCCGAAACGTCTACCGGCGCGTTTTCTATGCGGCGGGGGATATCCGCGATCCTTACGTCTTCCGCTTTTTTCAAATCCAAATCATATTGGTTTTTGATCCCCCACAGCAAATCCCCTTCGGTGAGCGTACCGATATATTTTCCCTCGCGACTGATGATCGGCACCGCCGTATAACTGTTGTTTTCCATTTTTTCCAAAACCTGTCTCAGGGTAAAGTCTTCGTATATAAACGCCACGTCGTTTTTCGGCGTAAGAAAGAAAAGAATGTTCATGCGTTTCACTCCCAACGATTGGTTTTGCCCTTCGATCTTGGTGCAGCCGTTTAAAACGTCTCTTTGCAAAGAGTGATTGCCATCCTTTGGCGTTCCTTGTATCAGCATATTCTATTGACCTTCCCCTTTGACTAACTGCCGGCGGCGTCCGGGCATACGTGAGACGAAAGAGAAATCATGCCTTCCCGCCGTCTTCCTGGCACAGCCAGCGCAAGGAATTGGCCGCTTGCATATTCTCAATGGTATATGTGGGGTGGCTTACCGCCTCGATGGCGTCGATGATTTCCCGCAAGGGCAAAGACCCTTCCCCCAAGGGCTTGTGCTGATCGCCCACTCCATCATTGTCATGGATATGCACATGCGCCAGATAAGGCGCATAGGCCTCCAGCCAATCCTGCCAGGGGAGCTTGGCATGGACGAAAGAATGTCCGATATCCCAGCAGATCCGCAAGCGGCTGTCGTTTACCCCTGCCGCCACTTCCGCCAGCAGTCTGGGATTCCAATCCAAAACGTTTTCCAGCAGCACTTGAAAATCTCCGGGTTTGTCCTGCAAATAGTCGTTCCAAAATTTGATGGATTGGCCGATATAATATACCTCATAATGATGATGGGGCACAAAACCGCTATGTACCACCATGCGCTTTACGCCGTAGCCGGAGACAATGGCATATATTTGCTCATAACGGTGGCGGCTCACCTGTCCGATCAAGGGATCTACCGCAGCGGGGCTCAATTCCGCAAAAGGCGCGTGAAATACAAACCTCTGTGCGGAAAGCATTTTTTCTTCTACGATTTTGCGCCAGGGCAAATCATTGGGTTCATCCATATTGACAGCGGTACAGAACTCATCCAGCTCCAATCCGGTACCATAAGCCTTGGCCAATTCCGGCGCATCCTCGTCAATCGTGGCAATATACAAACGTTCCGGAGATATTAACATCAACGCAGCCTCCTCCAACAGATGATTTCAGCGCCGCCCGCTTTTTGACGGCCTCTGCCGGTCATTTTTGTCCCGGTGATTCTAGCGCTTACCGGCGTAAAACGCAGATCATTTATAGCCTATACTTTATTCTGGAATCACTGCCGCGTTTCCTTCTTTATCGCATCTAACTAACATATCGCCCCGCTGGATGAAATCACAAGTAAAATGATCCGGTTTTAGGCGCTGAAGCAGGCATAACGACTTTTGAGCCGCATTTGAAAGCCGATTCTCTTTATCTGTCGTCCGATCAGAAAAAACTATTTTTTTACGCAGATTTCACGGTGAGAACCGTTTTTTCGGCAATTTTTCGTATACTTTGCCCGGTTCCGCACATCTTAAGCACACAAGATCATCCGTAAAATTGCGGCGGCGGAAATTTTGCCGGCGTTTCCGCGCCTTATTTCCAGGACAGCGACCAATGGCTCGCCTTATAAAACCCGGCGGCGAGCGGCTTTGCCATAGCAAATGGATTGACTTATGCCGTAAAAGCGGTATAATAAACTCGGAAAAACCGACTAGGAGGTCTTATCATGACTGAATCTTGCGACCACAATTGCGACAGTTGCGCCAGCGCTTGTCAGGACAGGACGAAACGCAACGAAGATTTTCTGGCCAAGCCCCACGAGCTTAGTCAAATCAAACATGTCATCGGCGTTGTCAGCGGCAAGGGCGGCGTAGGCAAATCCCTGATCACTTCCATGCTGGCGGTGATCTTAAACCGCAACGGCAAGCGGGTGGCGATTTTGGACGCCGACATCACCGGCCCTTCCATCCCCAAAGCTTTCGGTATTCATGAAAAAGCCATGGGCAACGGCATGGGCATCGTGCCGGCGGAAACCAAAAACGGCATCGAGATCATGTCTCTCAACCTTTTGCTGGAACATGATACCGATCCGGTAGTGTGGCGCGGCCCGGTGATCGCCGGTACGGTCAAGCAATTCTGGACCGACGTCATTTGGAACGATATCGACGTTATGCTCATTGATATGCCGCCAGGCACCGGCGACGTGCCTCTGACGGTTTTTCAATCCATCCCCATCGACGGCGTCATCATCGTTACCTCTCCCCAGGAGTTGGTGGGCATGATCGTGGAAAAGGCGGCCAATATGGCCAAAATGATGCATATCCCTGTTCTCGGCCTGGTAGAAAACTTGAGCTATATCCTTTGCCCTGATTGCGGCAAGGCAATCAACCTGTTCGGTGACAGCCATCTTGAAGAGATTGCCGGCAAGCTTGATATCAACGCTTTTTGCCGTTTGCCCATACTGCCCCAGCTGGCCCAGGCCTGCGACAAAGGGGAGATCGAAGACTTTACCGGCGATTATTTGGCGCCCTTGGCAAAAATCATCGGCGAGCTGTAATTTTTTCCCGGCGCAAACCGGCGCGCCCCTGCCGCCGGCTGCCGTGCGATCTTTGCGCAAATCCGGCGTTTCCGGCGTCGCGCCGCCGGAAACTCTCTTGCCGGAGGCAAGTTTGGCCAAATCATATTGCTTTTACACAGGCTGCAGCCTGAAAACCGCTGCCCATCCCCGGAAACAACGGGCTTTTTGCCTTGTTGTTCCCTGGGGATGGGAATTTTGCGTTATTGACTTTTTTACCGTTTCCCTATATATTTATAGTAGCGGAGATTTGGATATTTTTCAAAATACTTTATATAGAGGTCTCTATGGACATTTTCTCACTGCTCACTTTAATCGGCGGTTTGGCCTTTTTCCTCTACGGCATGCACGTTCTTTCTTCCGGCCTGGAAAAAATGGCCGGCGGCAAACTGGAAAAAACCCTGCACCGTCTCACCGATAATCCCATCAAAGGTTTGACGCTGGGTCTTACCATCACCGCCGCCATACAGTCTTCCTCGGCTCTCACCGCCATGCTGGTGGGGCTGGTCAATTCCGGCATCATGGAATTGACGGAAACCGTAGGCGTCATCATGGGCTCCAATATCGGCACCACCTTCACCGCCTGGATATTCAGCTTGACCGGCATTGAAAGCGAAGACGTTTTCCTGCGCCTGCTCAAGCCGGAGTCCTTCTCCCCGGTATTGGCGCTGATCGGCGTGATCATGATGATGGCGGCTAAAACGGACCGGCGCAAAGACGTCGGCGCGATCCTCATCGGCTTTTCCGTACTGATGTACGGGATGAGTTTAATGAGCAGCTCGGTTTCGCCTTTGGCCGAGATCCCCACGTTTCATGAAATATTGCGCCTGTTCGCCAATCCCTTGTTCGGCATCCTCACCGGCGCCATATTCACCGCCATTCTGCAAAGCTCTTCCGCATCCGTCGGTATTTTGCAGGCCATATCTTTAACCGGCAGCGTGACCTATAATTCCGCCATCCCCCTGATCATGGGGCAAAACATCGGCGCCTGCGTCACGTCCGTCATCGCCAGCATCGGCGCCAACAAAAACGCCAAACGGGTGGCCGCCGTGCACATCTACTTCAACGTCATCGGCACGCTGATCTGTACGGCCGCCTATTTTGCCGTCAACCGGATCGTGGGCGGATTGCCTTTTGCCGAGCATGCCATCACCCCCTGGGCCATCGCTTTGATCCATAGCATTTTCAATATCACCACTACCCTGCTGCTACTCCCCTTTCATAAGCTTTTGGAAAAACTGGCCATCCTTACGGTCAAAGACAAGGGCAAAGCCGTCTCCGGCATACAGGAGGTATTCCTGGACGACAGATTGCTGAAAGCCCCGGCCTTCGCCCTGCCGGAATGCCGCAACGCCACGGTGGAAATGGCCAAGCTGGCCCAGGAAACCTTATTGGCCGCCATCACCCTGGTAGAAACATATGACGAAAAAACCGCCAAGATCATCCTGGAAAAAGAAAAATACATCGACAAATACGAGGACCGGCTGGGCACCTATTTGGTCAAACTGGCCAGCCGCCAGATCACCAACGAAGACAGCCGCGAAGTATCCAAACTGCTGTTGACCATCGGCGACTTTGAGCGGATCGGCGACCATGCGGTGGGCATCTTGAAGGTCGCCCAGGAAATGCACGACAAGGGCATTACCTTCTCTCCCCAATGCGTGGAGGATCTAAAAGTGCTCACCGGCGCCATCCAGGAGATCGTCGGCATGACCTTCCGTTCCTTCGCCGCCAACGATACGGAAACAGCCAAACAGGTGGAGCCTTTGGAACAGGTCATCGACATCCTCAAAGACGAATTGAAGCACCGGCACATCGCCCGCCTGCAAAAGGGCGACTGCACCATCGAATTGGGCTTCATCTTTTCCGATCTGCTCACCAATTATCAGCGCATATCGGATCACTGCTCCAATATTGCCGTGGCCACCATACAGATCAAGGACAAAGACTTCGACACCCACGGCTCCCTGAACGAAATCAAAAACTCCGGCAACAAAGAATTCTTGGAGTCTTTCGAGAAATATATGGGCAAATACTTCTTGACCCATTGATTATACGCATAAGCTTACACTGCCCATGGCGGCAAAAATACCCGGCAAAAAACGAACGGCAAGAGCGTTCCCGCTTCTCTGCCGTTTGTTTTTTTATGACCATGTTCCGTGGCAAGGCGGGCAGGTTTTCCGCCTTGCCTTTTTCACGCCGCCGCGCACCGGCGTCGCCTCTTTTGATTCAACAACCTCATACAAGATACTAATACCTCACACACGCATATATATTTACATATTTTCTACTAACGTTGTTATAAAAATATACATAAAATACACATATTTTTATCTACTTTAACAAAATTTTCATTTTTTAAGAAAAGTATATTGACAATAATTGATTATGACGATAATATAAATCATATACTGATACCTATAAAAAATATATAGGAAGGAGTTGCAATAAGCCGTTTGGTACATGGATGATATCCTGTATCGCGGCGAGAACAAACAAAAGAAAAACTACATGGTTCATCGTGTCACCCGTTAAGACTGCCGCCAGGCAGGCGCGGTGATTAGGAAATCCGGTTAGAGTCCGGGATACGACCCCCGTAACTGTAATTGCGGGAGGGTGTTGCTCGTGGAGTGATCCGGTCATTGGGGAAACCTGAGAAGGCTGAGCAATATCCGCAGGCGCGCAAACCGCGCCCCAACGCATGAGTCAGTAGGCCGACGATGATCTGAACCAATGGATTTGCCGCTTAGGGAACGGCGGATCCAAAGGATGGGGTGAAAAAAGGGTCGTATCGTACGCAAAGTACCGATGCGGCCCTTTTCAATTTTGTCTTCCGGAAAGACAGTTCCCGAAGCTTTTCTGAAACCGAAAGGAGGCTGGTGCCCATGGGCAACTAAGCCTGCCGGAGCGCCCGCCATGGGCGCTCCGGCCCACCCCCGCCAGCAGGCGGCGCCGGCGGCATCCCCAGCCGGCGAAAAACAAAACCGGGAAATAAAAACTATGAAAGGACGATACAAAACATGAATGCACGAAAACTTTTCGCCATCTTTCTGGCGGCCCTGTTGCTTGTGGGCGCTTTCGGCGTCAACGCTATGGCCAGCACCGGTGATTACCACAAACCGCTGACGCTTGACAATGTAACCTTGACCTTCGGCGATGAAACCAATCCCACCTGGCCGGAATCCAATATGTATTTCAAAGAGGAATCCACCACTACCTATCAGGCTGTCTACAGCACCAACGGAACCTCGGAGTACACCGGCTACTATCCGGATATCCTGTCCATCTATATTGTACCGGCCAACAATGTGACGATCACATCGATTACCGGTACGGATGTGGATTTCGTCACCTATGACAGCGACGGCACCCCCACCTACAGCAGCACCACTACGGTGAACGCTGAAAATTTCTATGCCATCTGCCCGAAATCGAATAGTTCCCAGATCGTTGTAACGCCGAATAGCGGCAGCCCGGTGACCGTAAAGTTCAAAGCGCCGGTATCCCAAACCGCTTCCGGCGGCGCTACCCCCAAGACGGTATGCGGCTATCTGCCCGTGGGCCAGTTCGCCCGTGCCAACAGCATGGGCTGGGGCACGATCTATACGGACGGCACCAATGAATACGCCTCCAGCAAAACCCCGAAATTTGCCAGCGGCTATGTCAGCACCGGCGTTTCCCTGGGCATGCTGGGCGGCTATGTGCAGTATGAATTTGCCGACGCCATCGGCAACGACGCGGACAACCCCTACGGCGTGGATTTCGTCGTCTACGGCAATCCCTTCAACGGCAATCCGGAGGCCGGCAGCGTGATGGTCTACGGCAAAAACACGGCCACCGAAACCTATGGCTGGTACAATCTGGCCGGTTCCCGCCACTACATGAGCGGAACGGAATGGAATGTCAATGTTTCCTACATTAAGATCGAGGTAGCTACAAATAATCTTCCCCTGTCTATCGGCAGCAGCACCTTTGCCAAGAACGGCGTGTATTATTCCACGAATTATGTGCCCGGCGATTATACGGACAGCCAGGCGAATACCGCCATTTCCAATGCCTCCTGGTACGCCATTCCCAACAGCGCGGCCACTGCCGCCACGCCCGTGGCCTCCAATACGTCCAATCTGACCACGGTAGGCGTTTCCTACTGGCCGGAAGTGGCAAATAGTGAGAACTATGGCCAGGTCTGGAAAATGCAGCGGCCGGATACCACCACCGTGGGTGAAAGCGGCGTGGACGCCCATGTGGCCGGCGTCTACTGGCAAACCAATGGCAGCGCGCCGGTGATCACCTATCAAGGCGTGACCAAGGTAGCGGATTCCGATACCACGGACGACTATCGCTTCGGTTATGCCGACGTGCGGGTCAACGGCAGCAATTACGGCGTGGCCGTTAACCCCTACGCCACCGCGCCTTCCGCGGCCAACGGCGGCGACGGCTTCGACCTGTCCTGGGCGGTGGATGCCGACGGCAAGCCCGTCAACCTGACGGATGTCCGCTTTGTCCGGGTCTACAGCGCCGTGCTGTACAATGCCGGCATCTTCGGCGAGACTTCCACCGAGGTCTGCGGCATTTATGTGGCCAGCGGCGCCGGCAGCGGAGCGGCCAGCGTTACGCCCACTGTCAAGATCAATGGCACAACCATTGCTACAACAAATATGGGCCTCTCTACAAAAAGGATTTACAATGGTTCAACAGCTACAATAAATGTTACGTCCGCTGCGGATTACATTTACATTAATGGTTCTTTGGTCGCATCCGGAACGAATTATACTCTGGACATCTCCCCTGGTAACACTTATGATGTACAGATAATAACGCAAAAAGGCACTGAATCCCCATATGTGACCGTACTAAAAATAACTAGATAAAGAATTAAAGATTCTCGTCAAAATGAAGGTCAACTGCTGCGAGATAAATTGTTTATCTCGCAGCAGTTGGCTATCGATAATACTTTTTCATAAAGGGATAAATGGAGAATGGAGATTGAATTATGAAGAAATTAAGATTGACATCTATTATGATTATAATAGCGCTTTTTATAGCGCTTTTTGTTCCTTATTCTTTCGCTATGGGACTGGAACCGGGCGCATTGCCGTTTGAGGTTTTAACGGACAAGGAAACTCTGACGGCGACGGAAGTGGGAACATCGAATCTTCCGGAATTCGACGCGGATATGTGCGCCGCGCTGGGCTATGCGCCGAAAGTATATCTGGTCAGCGTGCCCTACGGCTGCGACACCCTTTGGATCAAAGCTTTGGATGACGACCTGCTTATGGGCGAGTCCAGCGATCATCAGGATTTGACCGGGGCAACCCCCGATGCAGAGGGCTACTATACGCTGACGATCAACATCACGGAAGACATGATTAGTGAGGAAAGCCAATGGAAGGACGAAGGATTCTCTTTTTTCACGAATCCGGAAGTACCGCTATTTGATATAGAAGAAGGACAGATTCCCACCGAAAATGTGGAGGGTCTATTCTTC
>JAILCQ010000015.1 GCA_024679955.1 Bacillota bacterium
ATGGCCGGCGGGCAGGACAGGGCGGCGTTGGCGCAGATGCGGCCCAGAGATTGTTCCGCCGGTACGGTTTCCCAGGGAGAAAACAGGCATTGCCGGGGAGAAAGGATTTGCTGTCCCCGGGCCGGCGGCAAAGGCTTGGCCGGCGGCGGGCCGGCGGTGTTGGGCCCCAACAGGGCGGCGGTGCGGGCCAGGTCTTTTTCGCTGTTTTCCGGGGTGCACATCATGACCAGAAAATCCCGGTCGGCGTATTCGCAAACCACGCCGCTTTGCTGAAGTTTTCCTGCCAGCTCTACGCCGGAAAGGCCCAGGGGGGCGGCGACGGTCAGCCGCAGCGGATCGGTTTGCCGCAGGCTCCAGCCGTTTGCCGTCCATTGGTTTTGGATTTGGGCCAGCCGGTCTACCGTTTGGGCCAAACGGGCCGGGTAGCCCTCTGTCAGATAGCGGTTGCAAAGATCCAGGGAGGCCAAAATCAGATAGGAAGGGCTGGTGGAGCCGAACAAGGCCATGGCCTGGCGGGCCTGGCGGGCGAAAGCGGCCGGGGCCTTTTTGCCGATATGCAGATAAGCGCCGCCGGTCAGCACGGGCAGGGTTTTATGAGCGGAATCGCAGCAAATATCGGCCCCCAGATCCAAAGGATGCAGGGACGGGGTGAGAAAGCGCAGATACGCGCCGTGGGCGTTGTCCACCGCCAGCACGGTATGATGGGCATGGCAGATTTCCGCCAGGGCGGCGATATCCGCCATGCCGCCCAGATAATCGGGGCTGGTGATATATACCGCCGCCGGCGGCGCGGTCAGGCTTTGCAGCGTTTTATCCAAACCGGCGGGGGTTATGGGGCAGGCGCACAGGGAGTCGTTGTCCGTTTCCGGCCACAGCCACAGCGTATCAAAATCCAGCAGAGCGGCGGCATGGACATAGGCCTTGTGTACGTTTCTCGCCGCGACTACCACCGGCGGCGTGCCCGGCTGCCGGTTGGCCAGGGCCAGATAGAGCATGGTGGCCAGGGATTGGCTGGAGCCGCCGGCGCTGTACAGGGTGCGTCCGGAACCGAACAGGGCGGCGGCGTTGTCTTCGCTTTCCCGGATGACGCCGCAGGCTTCGTACAGGGAATCGGCGCCGGGGATCTCCGTGACGTCCAGGGCTTCGCAGCCGAGAAAAGACTGGCCTTTATGGCCGGGCATATGCAGGCGCACAGCGCCGCTGGCGGCGTATTGATGCAGGAAATCCAGGATGGGGGTGTGCATTTATTCTTCCTCCGCGGCGGCTGCCTGCAGCATGATGGCGCATTCCATGCGTTTGCGGAACAGTTGACAGCCGGCTTCGTATATGCCGCGAATATCGCCGGTGGCATGATAGGCGTTGGCGGCGCAGCCGCCGGAGCAATAGAGCCTGGCCCAGCAATCGGCGCATTGGGGACGGCTGTACACATTGCAGCTGCGGAATTGTTCCCGAAGCGCCGTGTTTTCCACGCCCTTCCAAATATCGCCCAGCTTGAATTTTTCTTCGCCCACGAATTGATGGCAAGGGTAGAGATCGCCCCAGGGGGTGACGGCCATATACTCCGTGCCGGAACCGCAGCCTGACAGGCGCTTGTAGATGCAGGGGCCGCCGCTTAAATCCAGCATGTAATGATAGAAGGTGATGGGCCGGCCCGCTTTTTGCCGGCGCAGCATCTCTTTGGCCAGGAGCTCGTATTGTTCTTTTACGGTTTCGATATCCTGGGGGGTCAGCGCCGCCGGGTCGTCCGGCGGACAAACCACTGGCTCCATGCTTAATTCTGTGAAGCCCAGATCCGCCATATGGAATACGTCGTTGGTGAAATCGGGGTTGGCATGGGTGAAGGTGCCCCGCATATAATAGTTTTTGCCGCCCCGGGCGCGGACCAGCTTTTGAAACTTGGGTACGATACGGTCGTAACTGCCTTTGCCGGCATAATCCACCCGCAGGCGGTCGTGGATTTCTTTCCGGCCGTCCAGGGACAGCACCACATTGCTCATTTCCCGATTGGCGAAGTCGATGACGTCGTCGTCGATCAACATGCCGTTGGTGGTGAGGGTGAAACGGAAGTTTTTATGCTTTTCCTCTTCCAGGGAGCGGGCGTAGCGCACCAGTTGTTTGACCACATCCCAGTTGAGCAGCGGTTCGCCGCCGAAGAAGTCCACCTCCAGATTGACCCGGTCGCCGGAGTTGGCCACCAGAAAATCCAGGGCCTGTTTGCCCACGTCGAAGGGCATCAGGCCGCCCTTGCCGTGATATTTGCCCTGGCTGGCGAAGCAATAGGCGCAGTTGAGATTGCAGGTGTGGGCTACATGCAGGCACAGGGCTTTGATGATATTGCCGGAACGCTGCTTGAACTGATCCGCCATGGAGGCGAAATTGTCCGGGGAATAGAGCTGGCCCAGGCGGATCAATTCTTCCACCTGGCCGATACAATCCCGGATGTCTGCCGGGGTTATGCCGTTATGCTTTTGCAAAACCGCCTGCAGGATCTCTTCGGCGTTTTTATCCGGATACATGGCGATGATATCATAGGCAACCTCGTCCACCACATGAATGGAACCGGAACAGGTATCTACCACGATATTATAGCCGTTTAATTGATATTGATGTACCATAAGCCCTGACCTCCACGGTGGCTATACACAAAAAGCGCCGCCTGTAGGAGACGGCGCTTTTTGATGTGCAAAGGTTATTTCGTCGCCTTTTCGCATTTTTGATTGGCGACGCCGCAGCTGGTTTTGCAAGCGGACTGGCAGGAAGTTTGGCATTCGCCGCAACCGCCGTTTTTCGCGCTGGCGCACAGGTTCCGGGTGGCAAGAGTTTTGATCCTTTTCATTCGATATATCTCCGTTCCGTTTAGTTTGCGCGTTTCAGACGCCGCCGGGCATGGCCGGCAACAAATTTTTCAGTAAAAACATTATATCATGGGCGGCATATAAAAATCAACGACGGGCGGAATTTTTTTAAAAAGTGTTGACAAATATATTTTTTTAAGATATACTATGCGAGTACGGTTGCTGACGGGTATTGCCGCCGCACCGGATGCTTGGGGGCGTAGCTCACCTGGGAGAGCGCTTGAATGGCATTCAAGAGGTAAGGGGTTCGATCCCCCTCGTCTCCACCAAGAAAACACCCGGTCTTTTGACCGGGTGTTTTCTTTTGCCTAAAGTGACGAAAACGCCTTCTTTTGTTGTTGGGGATATGAAAATGCCGTACGTTGTGCGCAGGGGAGGAGTGAATGAATAGATGTTTTCTAAAGACTAATTGCTTTTTGTACTCTTTCATGATAGAATTATTTTGTTGGTTTTTGGAAAACATGATCTAATTGAGGGAAAATTGTATTTTGGCAAAAACGGGGAGTGCGTAGTATGGCAAATTCCGAGAGGATTATGTATTTCGCTAATTTTAATATTACATATGGCCCTGATGAAGAGCCTATGCTCTCTCATTTTGAAGATATTATTTATCCGGCATTTCTTTCGGATTATAAAAGAGGAAAAACTGATGAGCATCCACTTTTTTATATGTCCGATGTGAAAATCAAAGTCATTGAAGATGACTATGTCTTGGTAGGGAACTACATAAAAGATACCAAATATGATGTTCATACAACTATACAAAATGGGGAATTGGTATCGACACCTTCCAGTGTCCCGACAGCTCCATACTCAAGGTTTATTATTTTTCTCAAAAATCACAGAATGATTCTTGTGAGGAATGAATCACAAAGCCCTGATATTAGGAGTTTCCAAGCGACCGTTCGTGAAATAGTTAACAAGTATATTAACAACACAAACCGAAAAATAAAGGATAAGAAAAAAAAGCTTCCCAAGGCCTTTATCAATATAGTCAATATTCCACTTCCAAATGACATTGAGGCAGTTTTAAAAGATGTGAAGAAGATAAACTGGTTAAAGATGCGCTTTTTCCCTTTGAATAATGACATTAATCCTATTCCTGTTGCTCAAAATATAGATTTGGAAATGAAAAAGATTGGGAGTAAGCGTGCACATATTCAATTCACTTCTCCGGAATCAAAAGAGGAGGTTAAGGGCCTTATAGATCGCTCAGCGGGATTGGCTGTTTCCACATTAGAAGTGATGGATGAGAATGGGAATAAGACAAAAATAAAAGAAGATCAGTTTACTTCATCATTAAAAATATCCTTTGGTCGTGATATAAAGCCGGAGGATGATCCTTATATTGTATCGCAGGCAAAACAAGAAGGTGTGGTTTCAGTTGTTAGCGCCGATAATCATAGTTTATACAAGAGGTTTAAGGATATTTTTGCACGCTTAATGAGCTAATTTTTTCGTTTAGGAGGTGGGTTTCCTTATGAAGAATGTTTTTTTTAAGACAGTCGAAGAATTTAGAGAAACCCAATCTGCGAAACTTTTAATAATTACGGCATTAAGAGAAATTGTTCCATCCTCTCAAAATTGGTTCTCGGCTTTGTTATCTATTATTCTTGCGGCAGTTGTAGCATTCAAAGTTGGGTTTGCTCCGGAAACCGTTGACTTGACTTCTAAGATATGCGGCCGATTAATTGAAATCCAACTTGCAATATTTGGCTGCGTATTTGCGGTATATTCCATTTTGCTTGCATTTCTAAGTGATGGATATATGAAGCGTCTTGCAAAGGTTCCGGACAAAGATAAGACAAGCTTTCTGAAACGAAGTATAACATATTACGAGTCAGTCCTTTTTCTGTTCTTTATAAATATTGGATTGTCTGGCGTTTTGCTCATTATAATGGATATTCTTCCGCCGGACGCTCGGTTAACGTCAAATTTGCTGTTGGATAGTCTTATGGCAAGCGTCGGGTTGCTCCTATATTATGCGTTCAGTTTTCGAGTTTTTTACGAGGTTAAAAGTACAATTTACAACACTATTGTACTTTTCCGCGCGAGTATTGCATATAGATTCTTAGATTTTGCTATCGAGGAATCGGAGGTCGAGGATGATTCAGAAACAGAAGAAATAGAAAAGCAGGGTGAATAAAGTGATTATTAATCATTCGATATTGCATATTATTGATTTCAATTCTGATATTTGTGTTTTTTCTCAGCGGGAATTAAATCCTGATAATACTTCAGTAAAAGACTTCATAGAAAAACATCTCTCTCATGTACAGAGTGATTCTCGTGGGCAACCAGGAGTTTTTTTTGATAAAAGCTGGTTCTTTTCTTCGTTAAAGGCATATGCTAAATCTGAAATTGATTTTATTAAATTCTCTACTGTAATTGCAAATTCAATATATGAAAACATGCTAACAGAGGAAAAAGCAAATTCACTTGACTTGTTGGTTGCAGATTTTTCTCAAGACGATGACTCGTTTATTACCCTTTTGTTGATGAATAGCAGACTTGCTTATACCCATCAAGTTGTAAAAAATGATGGGGTAATACAAAATGAGATTATCCAACATTATGCCATTCTTCCCGCCACGTCGCAAAAAGTGGATTCCTTTGCTATTATCAATAAACGCACAGCAGAAATCTTTTTTGTAGATAAGAGAAGATATATAAATGGGAAAGATGTATTTATTCTTAAAGAAAAGGTCTTACAGTGTTTGTCTAATTCATCAAGTAAAGATGTGTTAAAAGAAGTAAGTGGAATTGTATCAAAGATTGCAGAGGCAAACGGGATCAATAGCGCAGTTGCGCTCTCCAGGGCAAAAAATTTTATCTTTGAAAATTCAGAGTTGTCTGATATTTTATCAACTGAAGAATTGGGTAAAGAAGTTTTTGCGGATTCTGATGATTTACAACATGAATACGAAGAACTAATCCATAGCGCTAAACTTCCTAAAGAAATAAAACTTAAAAAGAGCTTGGCTGTTCGCACAGGAAAAAACCATAAAATTAAAACAGATACAGGGATAGAAATTACTTTCCCCGCGGAGTATTTTGAAAATCATGATTTCATTGAGTTCATTAATAACCCAGATGGAACAATCTCTATTGAGCTAAAAAATATAGGTAAGATAATCAATAAGTAAGAATAGTATCTTTGATTTTATTCTATCTCACAAAGAGAGCAACATGGTTCCCCAATACATTCTAGCGCCCGTTCTTTGAGCGGGCGGCCCGTGGTCAGATACAAAAACGTATATATTGAGGGTGTAAAAACACCATTTTATAATTCGTTGATCTGAAGAAAAGCGGTTTTTTCGTGGATTAGAGGGGCTTCTGCGTATTGGCATGACCTCTCCATGCTACCCATTTAGAGGGGTAGTTTTACTCTTGTACTGGGAGAGCGCTTAAATGGCATTTGAGAGGTAAGGGGTTCGCCCCCCTCGTCTCCACCAAGAAAGAAAGGATTGCTATTATACAGAGATAGCAATCCTTTTTTATCATCCTAATTATTATGCTTCATTGTAAGCACGATCTATTAAGCTTTTAGCCTTCTCAAAATCTGAGGCGTTTTTAATAATGACTTGAAGATCACCGGTGCCATAATGCCCGGTATTTCTCATGTCCCTTGTGAAACCTTCTTCAAGATTAACGGTATCGGGTGATAGCTTTAAGAACAGAATGATTTGCCTATTATATATTTCTATGCAGACTATGTTTTGAATCTTTTTATAGGCAAGATAGTATTTTAGTTGATTTGATGCTATATCGTCCCCAAGAGATTCAATATAATCACAGATTGAAGAATAGAGTGTTTTCATTTCATCTGTTGCTAAAACGAGTTTCTCAATATGCGATTTTTGAGTGTATGCCTTTTTGTCAGGAATAGGATCTTCCTCTTGAGTAACAGGTTTTGCAATAGGAGTATTAAGATGTTCAAATAGAACCAAGTCATTATCATATTTACGATAACGCACTAGTTTTATATTTCTTTGCATTTGGTTTACCGCATGCACATCATATTTAGTAAAGTCATGCGCAATACAAATCACACATGGGACAGACCAATCTATTCTTTCAGCAGCATCCATCCCAAGTTTATCAAAGACAAGTAGCTTAAAGTCAGCTTTATGATCCAACAGCCAGTCCAAATAAAACAATCCTTGGTTAATAACATTTTCATTCTGACTGCGCTTATATTCAAATATAACAGGGGAATTATTCTCATCAATTCCAATACTATCCATGCGTCCGTTGGTTATTGCGTACTCGCTCTTCAAAAATTGAACGCCAAACAACGTCTCCATATTATTCTCAATTAGATTTTGTAATTCTTTTTCCAAAACAAACTCAGAAGAGAGTCGTTCATATACTTGATTACCTATGGAGAACAGTTTGATTTCCGACATGATTATTACCTCTTTTTTGAAAAACAGTTTCAATAATGCAATTATATATGGATAGCCCAGTAGTGTCAATGTGTGGAAGGGCTGACAGTTTTATCTCTGGCAAGGGTATCTTTTCTTATCACAACATATATTGAACCCATGCGTTACGAAATTTAACGATAACCCTCATTCTGTCAAAATAGTAATCTTCCACCACAAGCAAAGCACTGGTAGACATACTGACCGGTGCTTCTTTCTCATCAAAGCCCTCTGAAATAGGCTCTGGCGCAGTTTGCAGGTATATAGTAAAATATCGATATAGACGGCGCGGGTTTAGGAATGGGGAAGGCGGCGAGGAGCGGCATATGAAATATCGCAAAGACAAGCAGGGCAGGCCGGTATCGCAGTTGGGCTACGGCTGCATGCGTTTCAGCCGGAAGGGCGGAGGCATCGACTACGCTAAGGCGGAGCGGGAGGTGCTGCGCGGGGTGGAGCTGGGCGTCAATTATTTTGACACGGCCTATATTTATCCGGGCAGCGAGGAATGCCTGGGGCGGATACTGGCGGAAAACCAATGCCGCGATCGGGTTTATATTGCCAGCAAGCTGCCCCAGTATCTGATGGGGTCGGCCAAAGCCATGAACAAGACCTTTGGCGAGCAGCTCTCCCGGCTGCGTACCGATCATATCGATTATTATCTGATGCATATGTTTACCGATCTGGCGGAATGGCAGCGGCTGCAGTCTTTGGGTGTGGAAGATTGGATCGCCGCCCGCAAGGCCGAGGGCAGCATTGGCAGCATCGGCTTTTCTTATCACGGGGACAGCGATATGTTCCTGCGCATACTGGAGGCCTACGACTGGGATTTCTGCCAGATCCAATACAACTATCTGGACGAGCACAGCCAGGCCGGACGCATCGGTTTGCAGGCTGCGGCGGCCAAAAACATCCCTGTGATCATCATGGAGCCTTTGCGCGGCGGCAAGCTGGTGAATCTCCCGGAAAAGGCCAGGATGCAGCTGGAAAAAAGCGGGCTGGGCTATACCCCGGCGGAGCTGGGGCTGCGCTGGCTGTGGGATCAAAGCGAAGTGACCTGTGTGCTATCCGGCATGAATTCTTTGGAAATGGTGGAAGAAAACGCGCGCATCGCCGGGGAGGCGGAGGCGGGCGGCTTCGGCCCGGCCGAATTCGACCTGGTGGAGCAGGTGAAAGCCGTCATCCGCGAGAAAGAAAAGGTGGGCTGTACCGGCTGCCGCTATTGCATGCCTTGCCCCCAGGGCGTGGATATCCCCGGCAATTTTTATTATTATAATCTTATGCATATGGAAAAGAAAAACGCTGCCCGTTTCGAGTTCGCCCAGAGCATGGGCATACGGCGGGAGCCGGGCTTTGCCTCCCAGTGCGTGGGCTGCGGCAAATGCGAGCGGCATTGCCCCCAGGGCATAAAGATTCGGGATATGCTGAAGCAGGCAGACCGGGCCCTCCGGCCTTTGCCCTACCGCATCGGCATCCATGCGGCCCGCAAATTCATGGTGCGCTGAAAACGGACGGACGCAAAAAAGAGCCTTTCCCCTCAAGGAAAGGCTCTTTTTTAGATAAGCTTGGCGAAGGCCGGGCAAAAGCCGGGGCCGGCGGCGGTTTACTTGTTGTCTCCTGCAGCGGCCAGGCCGAACAATTCGTCGGCGATGGCACGGAAGGTTTCCATATCCAACGCGCCGTCATCGTGGACGGTGAGAATATATTGGCCGTCCATGTTGAAGCAACGGGCCGCTTTGCCGCCTTCAAATTCCTTGACCTCGATTATATCCGTAGCGCCGGCGTCGAACAGAAGGCCGCCGCCCTCGTAGACGCCGGAAATATCTTCCTCTGTGCCCTTGGCGAAGCGCATCGTATACGGCGTGCCGTTGACGGCGAAATTGTATTCCGCGATTTTATAGTCGTTGGCGTCGATGATAAGGAAAGCTTCGTCGGTAACGCCCATCACGGCGGGTTTGGCCAGGTGGCCGCCGGTGATCTCGTTGATCTCCGCCAGGGAAGCGTATTCGGTGATGGGGTTGACTAAGGAATCGCCGTTTGCCGGGGGTTGCCCATCGGACGATGAGGCGGAGCAGGCGCAAAGAGCCATAACCAGTAAAAACAGGACAAAGGATAGGACGATGGTTTTTTTCATTTTTTCCTCCTTTAAGCAAGAAGCGCCAAAGCGTTTCTGGAATGTGTAATAAGATAGCTCATTTTTTCCCAAAAGTCAAGTGTCAAGCCCATTCTTTTATCTGCCCGCATTCGCCGGTTTTCCTTTTGTCTTGCGCAGGTTTTCATCTATTCTACAGAAAAAATGTCGAATTTTCTTGCATTTTCTGCCAAAGGTGCTATATTTATATGTAAGATGAGAATCAATACTATATTATTTAATTAAGGGGGGAAATCCTATGGGCAAATTTGAGATCAAGGAAGTCAAAACCGGTTTGACCTTTAACCTGAAGGCCAATAACGGCGAGGTCATCGCCACCAGCGAAGTCTATTCTTCCGAGGCTTCCTGCCGCAAAGGCATCGAGAGCGTGCGCCGCTGCTGCGCCGGGGAGATCGAGGATCAGACCGTGGAAGGCTTTGCAAAGTGCAAGCATCCCAAGTTTGAGGTGTATCAGGACAAGGCCGGCGAATATCGTTTCCGCCTGAAAGCCAGCAACGGTCAGATCATTGCCGTCGGCGAAGGCTACAAGGCGAAAAAGAGCTGCTTGAACGGCATCGAAAGCATTAAGAAAAACGCGCCTGCCGCCGAGATCATCAAGCTCTGAGCGGGACAGGCCCGGAAAAGGCGGGCGATTGCCCGGTAAACGGCAGCCCAAAAGAGAATACTGCATTTTTGGGAACGGCATAGCGTGGTCTATGCCGTTTCTCTTTGTTAAGCCATTGTGCGGAGAAGAGGGCCGGGCGCTGCGGCAAAGCGGCAAAGATTTGTCCGTTTGTCATCTGCGGAAAAATACGGTGAAAAAGCGGCCGGGCCGGGGCGGCGCTTGGGGGGGAACGGTTTTTATCGGGGCTTTCATTGCTTTTTCCGTTTTTTTGTCCGGCGGGAAAGGGGATTGACAACCTCTATACTTCGTGATACGATATATTACATGAAAGGAGGCATAATATGGATGTGCAATTGAAGCGGGGCCTCTTGGATGTATGCGTATTGGCGGCGATCAAGAATGAAGAATCCTACGGTTATCAGATCATCAAAGACGTGAAACCGTATATCGCTTTATCCGAATCCACTTTGTATACAATATTAAAGCGTTTGGAGCTGGCGGAGATGCTGACTGTCCGCAGCGCGGAGCATGGCGGCAGGCTGAGGAAGTATTATCGCATTACCGATACAGGATTGAAGCGAATTGAGGATTTCAAAGAGGAGTGGCAGGAAATCCTATCCATCTATCAGTTCGTAACCAAGGAGGACCATCATCATGCGTAAACAAGAGTTTCTTAGCCGGTTGCAGGGGCAACTGTCGGGATTGCCCCGGGAGGACATTGCCGAACGCCTGACCTTTTATGGCGAAATGATCGACGACCGGATGGAAGAGGGATTGACGGAAGAAGAGGCGGTGGCGGAGATCGGGCCTGTGGAGGAAATCGTCTCGCAAACCGTGGCGGATATCCCCATTGCCAAACTGGTGAAGGAAAGGGTGAAGCCCAAACGCCCTTTGCCGCTCTGGGCCATTGTTCTGCTGGTCTTGGGCTCGCCCATATGGCTGTCTTTGCTGATCGCCGCTTTGGCTGTGGCGTTTTCCGTTTATGTGGTGATCTGGGCGGTGATCCTCACCCTGTGGGCGGCGGAGATTTCGATGATCGCCGGCGCTGTCGCCGCCGTGGGTGCGGGGATCCTTTTGTTCTGCCGCGGCGACGGGGCCCAGGGCCTGTGTATGCTGGGCGGCGGTTTGGTTCTGGCGGGGTTGGCCATTTTTCTATTTTTCGGCTGTCGGGCGGCGGGGAAAGGCGCTCTGGAGCTGACCAGGCGTATGGCTACGGCTATCAAAACACGATTTTTGAGAAAGAAGGAGAATGCATAATGAAAGGGACGGCAAGAATATGGCTGATTGCGGCGGCGGCGCTTATCTGCATCGGTATCCTGGTATTCTGTTGCGCTCTGGCGGTGGTTCATGGGGATATTGCCGCTCTGGGCAACAACGACTATCAGACCCATACTTGGGAGACCGGCGAAGCGTTTCGCAGCATTTCCATCCTGTCCGATACGGAAGACATTGCCCTTTTGCCCTCGGAGGATGAAAAATGCCGGGTGGTTTTTTATGAGCGGGAAAAAGAAAAGCATAGCGCTGCCGTAGAGCAGGGGACGCTTTCCATCGAGAAGACGGACGCCGGAAGCTGGCTGGATCATATCGAATTCTTCTCCGTTGGCACGGCGAAAATCACGATATATCTGCCGCAGGCCGAATACGATTCCCTTTTTATTGAAGAAGATACCGGGGATATCGTTTTGTCCAAGGATCTCACCTTTGACAGTGTGGATATCTCCACCGATACGGGAAATATAGACTGTTATGCCTCCTCTGCCAGGCGGATGCGTATGGAAAGCGACACGGGGGATATCCGTATGGAAAACCTGTCCGCCGGGGAAATCGATTTGGCCGTGGATACCGGCCGGGTGGAGATCCGTTCCGTGGGCTGCCGGGGGGATCTGGCAGTAAGCGCCGGCGCCGGGGAAACTTTGCTGTCCGGCGTTTCCTGCAACAATCTTAGCTCCGGCGGCAGCACAGGCCACATCATCCTGGAAAATGTGATCGCAGCGGCCATGATTACCCTTACCCGGGATACGGGCGATGTGCGCTTGGAACAATGCGACGCAGCCGAACTGCTGATCGAAACCGCGACCGGGGATGTGAGCGGCTCTTTGCTTTCGGATAAAGTGTTTATCACGCAAAGCGATACGGGTAGCATTACCGTGCCGGAAAGCATAAGCGGCGGGAAATGCAAGATCACTACGGATACCGGAGATATTTCCATCGTCATTCCCTGAAGTTGAAAAAGAAGGAAAATGCCGGGAAAAACCGGCAGGGCAGGGAACCGCCGGCAGCTGGGGGGAAGTAGAAATGGCAGGTAAAACACTGTTTGCAAGGGACGAGAACGGCAGAAATGCGATGTTTCCGGGGCTTTTCGTCAATTATCCCCATGCTATGACGGAAGGGAAACGGCGTTGGCAAATGCGAAGCGAAACGGCAAAAGAGCGTCGAAAATGGGATTGACAAATCCGCCGTTCCGTTATAAGATAAAATAAAATCAGGATATGTGTGTATAGTGTGCATAAACTGTGTACTATTTATAAGTATATGCTGATTAAGAATTTTATATTGTTGATCTTCTGCGGCATTCAGTTGCAGCATGGAAGGGTAATCAGCCCCACGAGCAGGTCACTGTCGGCGTCCTACGGACGCTAAGTCAGAAACATGGCAGAAGGTCCCACACGATTCCAACGCAATGGTGTGTCAGAAGTTTGCCATGCGGGGATCCATGTATATTGGATTTCCGTTTTTTATATCGGCTGCTGTAGTTATCGCCCGGAATCATAGGTTTCCGGGCGATCGTTGTTTATAAAACCATTTTTAAGAGAAAGGACATGAAGAAATGAAAAAGACGATTGCAATTCTCCTCTGTATGCTGCTGTTTACCGGTCTTATCGCCGGCTGCGGCGGCAATGGCGCCGGTTCCGGCGATTCCGCTTCGGCGGACGCCAAAACCCTGACTTTCGGCTGCCAGATGTATTCCGACGGTATGATTTGCCCCTGGCAACAGACCAACTGTGCCTGGAACTGCATGCGCTACGGCATCTCCGAATGCCTGTTCAAGTTTGACGACAACAGCCAACCCCAACCCTGGCTGGCAGAGAGCATCGAGAACACGGATGACCACAAGACCTGGACGATCAAGCTGAAAGAGGGCGTCAAGTTCTCCAACGGCGAAGATATGACCGCCAGCAAAGTCAAAGCGGCTTTGGATTATGTTCGGGAAAAGGGGCCGGAGGGCTCCAGTACGCCGGAGAACTTCCTGGAATTTGCCGCCGAGGTTACGGCGGACGACGCCAATAACACCATCGTCATCCAGACCGAGACCCCTTATGCCAATCTGGCTGGCAACCTGGCCGACCCGGCCATGGCCATCGTGGACTATGAAGGCACCGGCGACAATTATGAAAACGGCATGATCGGCACCGGCCCCTACATGGTGAAAGAATTCCACAACCAGGTGGGCTACGATATGGTGAAAAACCCCTATTACCGGGAAGAAGTCCCCTATGACAATGTGACCATTCTCTTCATGGGCGATGCCTCCGCCAAAGCCAATGCCCTGTTGGCCGGTCAGATCGACATCGCCGAGAACATCATGAGCGTCTCCGATCTGCAGAAATTGCAGGATGATCCCAACTTTACCGTGGACATTACCGCCGGTGTGCGCTGCGGCTTCAGCTGGATCAACTTCAACGGCATTCTCGCCAATGACGATCTGCGCCATGCGGTGCTGATGGCCATCGACAGCGATACCATCTGCCATTCCAATACCATCGGCGATCTGTATACCCCCGGCTTTTCCGTATTGCCCAGCGGTATGGGCTACGGCTATGAAACGCTGAACAATCCCTGGGCCTATGACGCCGACGCCGCCGCCAAGCTGCTGGACGACGCTGGCATCGTCGACACCAACGGCAACGGCATCCGCGAGCTGGACGGCCAGGATATTTATCTGAACTATGTTTCCTATGAAAACCGTCTGCTCAATGATTTCTCCGACGCCCATACCCAATATCTGACCAAGATCGGCATCGGCGTCAACAGCGATTACGGTTCCTCCGACGACCAATGGAACAAGCTGGTGGCCGGGGAGTATGATTTGAACAACAACAACTGGAACCATTTGATCGCCGGCGCGCCCGATACATACCTGGGCAACTGGTGCAGCAATAACAGCGCCAACTACTGCGGCTACAAGAATGAAGAATATGACAAACTCTATGACGAGCTGATCCATGAACTGGATACGGACGCCCGTCATGACAAGCTGGTGCAAATGCAGCAGATCCTCATCGACGACGGCGTCGCCGTAATAGACGGTTACTATAACAGCTGCATGGTTTACAACAATAGTACCGTGGGTTACGCTCATATCCTTCCCAATGATTATTACTGGATTTCTCAGGAAATCACGCCTGCCAACTGAATTTGAAAAAACAGTCGTATCCTTATGGGGAAGGGTGCATTGCGCCCTTCCCCATAGGCCGTATCTCCCACTGATGAAAGAGAGGAGAGAGTAATTTGGGCAAGAAACAGCTTGTTTCCAGACTGCTGCAAATGCTGATCGTGCTGATCGGCATCAGCATCTTTACCTTTCTGCTGACTTATCTTTCCCCCGGCGACCCGGTGCGGAATATGTATACCTCCGCCGGTATCATGCCCACGGAGGAATTGATTCAGCAGACCCGGGAAGAAATGGGCTTGAACGAACCCTTCGTCACGCAGTATTTTCATTGGATCGGCAACTGCCTCAAGGGCGATTTCGGGAAATCCTATTCCCTGAACAAGCCGGTGGTGCAGTTGCTGGCCCAGCGTCTCTGGCCGACGCTGAAGCTGACGCTGATGAGTATGCTGCTGATGCTGATTGTGGCGGTGCCTTTGGGCGTGCTGTCGGCGGTGTATAAAAACAGGCCCATCGACTATATTGTGCGATCGGTGACGTTTTTCGGCGTGTCTATCCCCAATTTTTGGATGGGTCTGATGCTGATCCTGTTCTTCTGCGTAAAGCTGAGGCTGCTGCCGGTGGTATCCTCCGGCGGTACGTTTAAGGATTTGATATTGCCCGCCGTGACTTTGGCCATCGCCATGAGCGCCAAGTATACCCGGCAGGTGCGCACCGCCGTGCTGGAAGAGCTGAGTTCCGATTATGTGGTGGGCGCACGGGCCCGGGGCGTCAAGGAAAGCAAGATACTCTGGGGCAATGTGTTCCCCAACTCGCTGCTGCCGCTGATCACGATCTTTGGCCTTTCCATCGGCTCCCTGCTGGGCGGCACCAGCGTGGTGGAAGTGATTTTTTCCTATCCCGGCCTGGGCAATCTGGCGGTCAACGCCATCATGAGCGCCGACTACTTTCTGGTACAGGGATACGTGCTGTGGGTATCAGTCATTTACATGGTGGTCAATCTGCTGGTCGATTTGTCCTATAACTATATCGACCCGCGTATGCGGCTGAGGCGGTGAGAATATGGAAAAGAAAAAGAATAAATTTCTGAGCAACCGGGGCTTTATGATTTTTGCCGTCCTGGCGCTGCTTATCATACTGGCTTCCATCTTCGCGCCGCTGATCTGCCACGGCGTCGATCCCATCGAGGGCGAGCTGGCCAATTCGATCATGGCTCCCAATGCCGATCATCCCTTTGGCACGGACAAGATGGGGCGGGATGTGTTTGCCCGGGTGATCTACGGTTCCCGCACCTCTTTGGTTTCTACCTTTTCCTTGGTGCTGACCATTTTTGTGCTGGGCACCTTGCTGGGCATCCTGGCCGGTTATTTCGGCGGCTGGGTGGACGCGGTGATCATGCGTCTGGCCGATATGATGATATCCTTCCCCGGCCTGGTTCTGGCCATAGCCGTGGCAGGCTTATTGGGGGCAAGCATGAAGAACGCGATCATCGCCATCGCCATCGTCAGCTGGCCCAAATATGCCCGTTTGGCCCGCAGCCTGGTGATGAAGATCCGCCACACGGATTTTGTGGCCGCGGCGCAGGTAACGGGTTCCCGCACCGGCTATATGCTGCGAAAATATATGCTGCCCAATACCATCACCACCTTGGTGATCACCGCTGCTACGGATATCGGCTCCATGATGATGGAATTGGCGGCCCTGTCCTTCCTGGGCTTCGGCGCTCAGGCGCCTACGCCGGAATGGGGCTCCATGCTGAACGAGGGCCGGAACTTCATGCAGTCCGCCCCTTGGATGGTGGTCTATCCCGGTTTGGCGATTTTTGTTACCGTTGTGATCTTCAATATGCTGGGGGACAACCTCCGGGATATTTTGGATCCCAAGTCGGAATAAGGGGGGATATCGATGGTACTGCTTAATATTTCCGATGTCGATATCTCCTACGGCAAACGGCTGATCGTGAAAAACTGCAACCTGACGCTGGAAAAGGGTGAGATCTGCTCTATCGTCGGCGAAAGCGGTTCCGGAAAAACCACGGTGATCCGGGCGGTTTTGGGCCTTTTGGCCCGGGGCGGCAAGGTGACGGCCGGGGATATCGTCTATGAAGGACGCAGCTTGCTGACTCTGAACGATAAGGAATGGCGCGCTTTGCGCGGCCATGACATTTCCATGATCTTTCAGGATTCCGGCGCGATGATGAACCAGACCCGGCGCACCGGCGATTCCTATGTGGAATATATCCGCACCCATGAGAGCATTTTCACTAAAGACGCCTGGGCCAAAGGCGTGGAGATGCTGGGACGTATGCATTTGCCCGATCCGGACCGCATCATGCGTTCTTATCCGTTTCAGCTTTCCGGCGGCCAGCGCCAGCGGGTGGGTATCGCCATGGGCATGACCTATCAGCCCCGGCTGCTGTTGGCGGACGAGCCCACCAGCGCCCTGGACGTTACCACCCAGGCGCAGATCGTGCGGCAGATGTTGGAATTGCGGGACGAATACGGTACCAGCATCATCATCGTTACCCACGATATCGGCGTTGCCTCCTATATGGCGGATAAACTGGTGGTAATGAAAGATGGCGTCATCGAGGATCAGGGCGACAGGGACCATATCCTGCATGAAACGGATAACGCCTATACGCGGAAGCTGATGGAGGCTGTGCCGAGCTTGGGAGGAAAACGCTATGTTTGATATTGACGAAAAGGACCTGGTCCTGGAGGCCAAGCATGTCACCCGGCGCTTTCCCACATCCAGCGGGCGGGAGCTGGTGGCATGCAACGATATCAATTTGAAAATGTACAAGGGCAAAACCCTGGGCCTGGTGGGGGAGAGCGGCTGCGGCAAAAGCAGCTTTATGCGCTTTCTCGTTTGGCTGGACCGGCCCAGCGAGGGCGAGATCTGGTTCCACGGCCGGGATATCACTAAGCTCCGCGGCGAGGAATTGCGCCGGGAACGCCAGTATATCCAGATGGTGTTTCAGGACCCAAGCACTTCTTTCAACCCCAAGATGAAGGTGCGGGACATCGTTTGCGAGCCGCTGCTGAATTTCCGCCGCATCCGATCCTCAGAAAAGGATAAGCGGGCCAGGGAATTGCTGGAAATGGTGGAATTGCCCGGCGAATTTGCCGACCGCTATCCCCACAATATGTCCGGCGGCCAGCGCCAGCGGGTGGCCATTGCCCGGGCCTTGGCCATGGAGCCGGAAATCATCGTTATGGACGAGGCCACCAGCGCCCTGGACGTCAGCGTGCAGGAAACGGTGATCGAGCTGATCACCAGGCTGCAGCGGGAGAAGCAAGTAACCATTGGCTTCATCTGCCATAACCTGGGGCTGATCCAGTCCTTTGCCCATCAGATCGCCGTTATGTATCTGGGGAACATTGTGGAGGTCTTGCCCGGCGAGAACGTGGACGCCGTGGCCTGCCATCCCTATACCCGGGCGCTGATCGACTCGGTATTCGATACCAAGATGGACTTTTCCAAAAAGATCGAGCCCATCAAGGGCGAACCGCCCAGTCCTTTGGATCTGCCTGCCGGCTGCCCTTTTGCCGACCGCTGCGAAAAGTGCATGGATATTTGCCGTACGGAACGGCCCCAGCTGCGTGCCCTCAGCCCCGAGCATGAGATCGCCTGCCACCTCACGTTTTGAGAAAGGAGACGGACATGAAAAAATGGATCGCTTTCCTGCTGGCCTTATGCTTCATCATCGCCGTCGCCGCCTGCAGCGGTGATACGCCGGATCCTGCCACCGCTACCCCGGACGGCGACATCCATAAGATCGGCGTGATCGTCTACAATACCGCCGACGAAGAAGTGAACGGCTTCCGCCAGTATTTGCAGGGCTATATCGCGGAGAATTTTGACAATGTGCAATTCCTCTATTCCGGCTCCATCCGCGACGAGCAGGAAGAACAGGCATTTATCAAAACCGCCTGCGAACAGGGGGCGGAGGGTTTTCTCTCTTTTCTTAGCCATGACCTGCGCGCGGAGGTGGAGACCTGTGCGGAAAATCATGTCTATTATCTGCTGGCCTCTGGTACTGTGGCTGACGAGGATTTTGAGGCGGTGGCGAATAATCCCTGGTTTCTCGGTACGTTCGGCCCCGGCCAACCTTTTGAGTTCCAGGCCGGCGCAGATATGGCCCGCTTTTTCCTGAAAGAAGAGACCGGAAACCGCTATTTCATCCTTTCCGGCGGCGCGCCCTTTGGCAATGAAATGCATTATCAGCGCACCTGGGGCATTCTGGACACGTTGACCCATGCCTATGGCGTCAGCCTGCCCCAGCCCATCGCCGAGCTGCTGGCGGTGACCGAGCCGGTCACCGTGGAGACGGAAAGGCTGACCGTGACGGTGTGTCCCGGCTATATTTCCCGGGAAGACGGTTTGCAGACCGCTAAGGAAGCCTATGCCGCCGGCGCATACGACGCGGTGCTCTCCGTGCTGCCGCCGGAAAATATGATTGCCGACATCGGCGATACGCCTTTGGGTATTGTGGATAGCTATAATACCCGCAATTTGCAGCTGTTTATCAGCGGCCCCCTGCAATTTTGCGTGGGGAAGTACAGTTCCATGATCGGCCCGGCGTTTGCGCTGATGCTGAACGCCGTGACCGGTTACGCGGAGGATTTTCGGGAAAAGGGCCGGGCGATCCGGGTGACCCAGGGATTTTGGACCAGCGACAGCCTGGAGGATTACACCGAGAAATATGCCCTTTCCAGCAGCGCCGCCATGAACGCCTATAATTTTGACGATCTTTCTCAGGTGATACGCATTTACAATCCCGACGCCACCCTGAACGATCTGGCGGCGTTGGCGGAGGCTTGTTCCTATCGGGCTGTGCTGGCCCGTCGCGGGAAATGAACGGCTTTGACAAGCGGCTTGCTGGGATATACAATATACTTGGCAGCCGCCTGGGCGGCTTGGCCAAGGCGATGACCGCTTGTTGAAAAAGAAGCTATGGGTACCAATGTAAATAATATAAAAGAAAGGAAACAAAACGGTGAAAAAGAGCTATAAGATCGAAGTAGACTGCGTGAACTGCGCCAATCAGATGGAAGAAGCCGCGAAAAACACCCCCGGCGTGAAAAACTGCAGCGTCAGCTTTATGACGCTGAAGATGAAGGTGGAATTTGACGAGGGCGCGGATGTGGCCGCGGTCATGCAGGATGTGCGCGCCAACTGCAAAAAGGTGGAAGAAGACTGCGAGGTCTATATTTGATTCGGTGACAGGAAGACGCCGGCCGGCGCGGTCTTGGGACTGCGGCGGCCGGTTTCGGAGGGGATTGCCTGCTATATGAATAAAAAACAGAAAACGTTGCTTTGGCGTATCATAATCGCGGCCATATTTTGGGTGCCGCTGTTCCTGATCAGCGAAGATATCGTCCATGTGGATCTGCCGAAGATCGCCGTGATCATCCTCTTCCTGATCCCCTATTTGCTGGTGGGCTACGATATCCTGAAAAAAGCCTGCCACGGCATTCGCCATGGGCGGGTCTTTGACGAGAACTTTCTAATGGCCATCGCCACCATCGGCGCCATCGTCCTGGGCGAATACGGCGAAGGTGTGGCGGTTATGCTGCTCTACCAGGTGGGCGAATTGTTCCAGAGCTATGCGGTGGGCAAATCCCGCCGCAACATCACCGAATTGATGGACATCCGGCCCGACTATGCCAATCTGGAGCAGGAGGACGGAAGCATAGAACAGGTCGACCCGGACGAGGTGGAGATCGGCAGCGTCATCGTGGTCAAACCCGGCGAGAAGATTCCGCTGGACGGCGTGATCGTCGAGGGCTCCTCCGCCCTGAACACCAGCGCCCTTACGGGGGAGAGCAAGCCCCGACAGGTGGAGCCGGACGACGATGTGCTCAGCGGTTCCATCAATATGTCGGGCGTTCTGCGTATCCGCACCACCACCGAGTTTGAGGAATCCACCGCTTCCAAGATACTGGATCTGGTGGAAAACGCCGCCTCCCGCAAGAGCAAATCGGAGAACTTCATCTCCAAGTTTGCCAAGTATTATACGCCTATCGTCTGCTATTGCGCGCTGGCTTTGGCCGTGCTGCCGCCGCTTTTCATCATGCTGACCCAAGGTACCGCGGGCATTGCCGCCGTATGGGGCGAGTGGATACTCCGGGCCTGCACGCTATTGGTCATTTCCTGCCCCTGCGCTGTGGTGATCTCCATTCCCCTGAGTTTCTTCGCCGGCCTGGGCGGCGCCAGCAACCAGGGCGTGCTGATCAAAGGCTCCAACTATTTGGAGACCCTTTCCCAGGTGAAGGTGATGGCGTTTGATAAAACCGGTACCGTCACCAAAGGCAATTTTGCCGTTACGGCGGTGCATCATTCCCCTCTGGACGACGAGGGGCTGCTGGAATATGCCGCTTTGGCCGAGTGTCATTCCTCTCATCCCATCAGCCGCAGCCTGAAAGAGGCCTATGGCAAGGAGATCGATCCCAATCGGGTCAGCGATGTGCAGGAGATCAGCGGCCACGGCGTCATCGCCAAAGTGGACGACAAAGAGGTGGCCATCGGCAATGAAAGATTGATGAACAAAATCGGCGCGGAATACCGCCGCTGCAGCCATGTGGGCACCATCGTCCATGTGGCGCTGGACGGCGAATATTGCGGCCACATCGTCATCGCCGATGAATTGAAGGAAAACAGCAAAGAGGCCCTGGCCGAACTGAAGAAGGCCGGCGTGAACAGGACCGTGATGCTTACCGGCGACGCCAAAGCCGTGGCGGAGAAGGTCGCGGCCGAGGTGGGGTTCAGCGAATATCGCGCCGAGCTGCTGCCTGCGGATAAGGTGGCTTGCGTCGAGGAACTGTTGGCAGCCTGCGGCGGTAAGGACAAGCTGGCCTTTGTGGGCGACGGCATCAACGACGCGCCGGTGCTTTCCCGGGCGGACGTGGGCATCGCTATGGGCGCGTTGGGCTCCGACGCCGCCATCGAGGCTGCGGACGTGGTGCTGATGGACGACGATCCGCTGAAGATTTCCAAGGCGATCAAAATTTCCCGCAAATGCCTGGGCATCGTCAAGCAGAATATTGTATTTGCTTTGGGGATCAAGCTGATCTGCCTGGTGTTGGCGGCCGTTGGCATCGCCAATATGTGGGTGGCCATCATCGCCGACGTGGGCGTGATGATCCTGGCCGTGCTCAACGCCATCCGATGTCTGTTCGTGAAAAAGCTATGAAGCGTCGTGGCATCAATATGACAAGCGGCCACATTTTGGGGCCGCTTGTCCGTTTTATATTGCCCCTGGTGGGCGGCAGCATTTTTCAGCAGCTGTATAATACGGTGGACTTCCTCTTTGTGGGGAATTTTTTGGACAAAACCGCCGCGGCTGCCGTGGGCGCCAGCGCTACGCTGATTTTTTGCATTATCGGCCTGTTTTCCGGTATTTCCGTGGGCACCAGCGTGATCGCCGCCCAGGCCATTGGCGCCAAGGACATTGCCCATGGGGAGAAGGCGCTGCATTCTTCCGTGACCTTCGGTCTGATCGGCGGGTTGGCGCTGCTGATCCTGGGGGAGATATTCGCTCCCAATCTGCTGCGGCTGCTGCGCACGCCGGAAACGGTGATCCCTCAGGCGGTGCTGTACATCCGCATCTATCTGATCAGCATTCCTATGGTGGTCTTTTACAATATGGTTTCCGGCGGTATGCGGGCCAGCGGCGATTCCCGTTCGCCCTTTTTGGTGCTGGTGGTCTGCGGGGTGCTGAATGTGTTTCTAGACGCCCTGTTCATTGTATGGATACCGCTGGGTGTGGCCGGCGTGGCCGTGGCCACCGCCATCACCCAGTCCCTTTCCGCGGCGCTGATGGCGGTTTTGGCCTCCAGAAAAAACAATATCCTGCGGCTGCAGGCCAGAAAGCTGGGCGTGGACTGGCCGGTGCTGGGCAATGTTTTGCGCATCGGCCTGCCTGCCGGGGTGCAGACAGTGATCATCACCTTTTCCAATCTGGTGGTGCAATATTATATCAACGATTTCGGCGAGACGGCCGTGGCCGCTTTTGCTACCTATTATAAAGTGGAAAACTTTATTTATTTGCCCATCATGGCCTTTGGCCAGGCCGCCATGACATTTGCCGGGCAGAATTACGGCGCGGGGCAGTGCCGGCGCATCCGCAGCGGCACGGTTCTTACCGCGCTGCTGGGGGCGGCGGTGGTGGGCGTGCTGATCGTGCTTTTCGTTTCCTTCCCCCGCACCATCGTGGGCTGGTTTATGAAGGATAAAGACGTGGTGGCCAACGCGCTGCGGATCGCCTTGGTTTCCTTCCCCTTTTACTGGATTTATCCCATATTGGAGGTCATGGGCGGCGCGCTGCGGGGCATGGGTTATGCCATCAGCTCCATGGCGATCATCATTGCCAATCTATGCGCCTTGCGCATCGCGCTGCTGGCGGTGTTTTCCGCTAAGATTCATACCATCGAAAGCCTGGCCGCCGTCTATCCCATTACCTGGGCCGGCGCGGCGATTTGCTTCACTGTTTTTTTCTTTATCTGTATAGACAAAAAAATCCGCCGGGAATCGCCGGACGGAAGGATGGCATAGACGGTAGACGAGAAGAGAAGGACGGAAAACTGCATATAGGAAAGCAAAAACGGCTCGCTAGGGAGCCGTTTTTGCGCACTGCAGCTTTTTCAGGAAGGTTTTTATCAGTTGATTGACCTGATCCGGCGCGTCGGTATTGGCGTTATGGCCGGCCCCGACGATCCATTGTATGGGTATGCCTGATTTTTTATGCCAGGCTTTGTTATAGCGAATACAGGATCCGGCATGATCTTTGGTTCCGCAGATCAGCATGGCCGGGCAGGGAATATCATAGGGCAGACCGGCTTCGATGGCTTCCGCCAACATTTTATACCCGTGGCCCGCCAGTTTTGCGTATTGTTTTTGATCGCCGTCATAGGCCGCCATCATGCTTCGCATCAGGGCCCGGCCGTATACCGATGTTGCCACGCCGTTGCAGCCGTGTTTTACCAGGAGCTTCCATGGGTAGTGGCGGTACACGGGCTCCATCCTTTTCAGCAGCCAGAGCTCCGCGGCGGTCATATATTCTCGCTTTAGCGGCGCGGAATCGATGGAGAGGAAGCCGCGTATTTTTTGCGGATAGAGTTGGGCATACATTTGCCCTAGGTATCCGCCCATGGACTGGCCGATGAGCACCGGATGGCATAGCCCCTCCTGTTCCAGTATGGCGTTTAGCCACTGGGCTTTGTCTTGCAGGGAAAAGGTCATGGCAAAGGGCCGGGAGGCGGCATGCCCCGGCGCGTCCCAAACAAAAAGGGGATAGCCGTCTTTAAAGCAGGCGATCTGCTTGTCGAAAAGCCGGTGATCGGCGGTGAGGCCCGGCAGGAACACCAGCGGCAAAGAGGAAACGGCCGGAACATCATTTCGCCAATAGTGGATGACCCCGCAGGGGGTGGCATAGGTTTTTTCGATCATGATTCAGCTCCGTATATGGGTAATGCGTTATTATAGTGCTGCTATTATGATAAGTATATATCCGCTTGGCCCTTTTGACAATTAAAAAACGCAAGCCAACGCCTCAAACGCGAAAAAGGCGAGCGTTTTCGTGAAAGGAGGAAGGCGACGCGGTGGCCGGCCGGAGGTTTGCACTCTCCGAGAAAGAGAAAGGGGAAAAGAAAAAAGTGCTTTTTCCGGCAAAAGGGATAGTGACAAGGGTTTTTCGATTTGGTATAATGCTATTAAGATAATATTATCGTGATTATGCTGTGAAGATATAGAGCGCGCTGGGGGATACAGCGGGGAAATCCGCAGGACTTGGCGGCCGTGGAAAAACAAACGGCGATCGCACCCGGATGGGGACGGCAGCGGTTTTTAGGCGTTTTATGTAAATTTATTATATAAAAAGAAAAGCGAGGTAATGTACGATGCACAGAACAAGCAAGCTTTTGATCATCCTGTTGGCTCTTGTTGTCGCGGTGGGCCTTGTGCCGGCGGCCGCTATGGCTGCGCCCACCTCTTTCAGCGATGTGCCCAGCAATGCCTGGTACTACAGCGATGTGCAAAAGGCAGTCAGTTCCGGTCTGGTCAGCGGTTATCCCAACGGCACCTTTGGCCCCAATAACAACATGACCTATGCGGAAGCCATCAAACTGGCGGCGACCATGTATAAGCTGGCCGCCACCGGCAGCAATGAGTTTTCTACCGGCACCCCCTGGTATCAGCCGTATGTGGATTATGCCAAGGCGGTAGGGATCATTTCCAAGAATTATGCCTGGAACACCCCGGCGACCCGGGCCGGATACATGGAAATTTTTGCCAACGCCATCCCGGATACGGTGGCCACGGCCGGTATGTCGCCGCTGACCGCCATCAACAGCGTTGCCGACGGTTCCATCCCGGATGTGCCGATGACCCATCCGCAAGCGGCGGCCATTTATAAGCTGTACCGCGCCGGTATCCTGCAAGGCAGCGACGCCCAGCACAATTGCCGGCCCAATTCCAATATCCAGCGCAGCGAGGTTGCCGCCATCCTCACCCGGATGATGAGCGCCGACGAGCGCCTGACCTTCTCCATGGGACAGGTAGATCCTTTGACCATTACCAGCCAGCCCAAGGATGTGGTGGTGGCCGTGGGTGACAAGGCCAGTTATACCGTGACCGTGACCGGCGGTAAAGCCCCTTATACCTTTGAGTGGCAGCAGGAATACGGCAAATCCACCGGCGAAGCTGTGGAAAAATGGAGCGTGGAAAAACCGGACAGCACCCTGAATATCACCACCTCCGGCAATACCAGCACCCTGACGGTGCCCCGTATCTCCGAGAATTATCATCTCTTCGGCCGTCCGCTGCGCTGCGTGATCACCGACGCCAACGGCACGACCGTTATCTCCAAATCCGTATATACCACCAAAGCGGCGACGGCGGCTTTGGCCATTACCAGCCAGCCTAAAGACGTCACCATCGGTGTGGACGAGGATGCGGATTTCAGCGTCAAAGTCAGCGGCGGCAAGGCCCCTTACAGCTATGAGTGGCACAGGGTATCCGCATCCGGCACCGAACAGATCCCCAGCGATCCTGCCTGGTTCGACGGTATCGGCACCGCTACGCTGACCACCAAGGCGTGCAAAGCCACTGAGGATGGAGACAAGTATTACTGCGTGATCACCGACGCCAGCGGCAACCAGGTGACCTCCAGAAAGGCGGTTCTCACCGTAGAAGATGCAACCGCTTTGCGGATCGTCAGCCAGCCCAAGAGCGTTACCGTTGAAGTAGGAGAGGATGTGGTAGTCAGCGTCAAAGTCAGCGGTGGCAAAGCGCCCTATACCTATGAGTGGCACAGGATTCGTAACGATGGCGAAGAGAATAGTTTAGAGTCTCTCCAAAATCCAAGATGGTTTGAGGGTGTAAACACCGCGACGTTTCGTGCAAAGGAAAGCCTCTTGGACATTGACAACGGCGTTCAGTATTATTGCGTAATCACCGACGATGATGGCAACAAAGTGATATCCCAAAAGGCTAAAGTCACCGTCGTCGAGTAAGCGTGAACTTTGAACATGGCCAGCACATTGCTTCTGCGGCTCTGCCGCCGGGAGGCGGTGGGCGGCAAATGGAGTATAACAGCAAAGAGACGAGGTTTTGCGCCTCGTCTCTTTTTTGTATAAAGAAAACCACGCGATAGTCGCGTGGTTCTATAGAGGTTAACCGATGAACAAAATCCTCCAATGTGTTATAATAAACGCGACCTGCCAGTCGAAAAAACACATTGGAGGATTTAATCTATGAAAAAAGATGCCATAGACACAAATAGTTTAGCACACACAAAATGGAATTGCAAGTATCATATAGTATTTGCGCCAAAGTACAGACGAAAAATATTCTACGAAGAAAAAAGGTTGGAGATACGCGAAATACTGCGACAATTATGCCAATGGAAAGGCGTAGAAATAGTAGAAGGGGAAGTTTGCCCAGACCATATTCATATGCTAGTTAGCATCCCGCCCAAGATGAGCGTTTCGGGTTTTATGGGATATTTGAAAGGGAAAAGCGCATTGCTGATATTTCAAAGATGGGGAAATATGAAATTTGCATACCGAAACCGCGAATTTTGGTGTAAGGGATATTACGTTGATACCGTGGGGAAAAATACTAAGGCAATAAAAACATACATAGCAGAGCAATTAAAAAGAGATCAGGAAAGTGATCAGTTGAGCCTATTTGACCCACGGGACCCATTTATGGGTAGTAAGTAAAAGTTGCATGGCTGGCAGGCCAATAAAAAACGCACTTGTGCGTAGCCAGTAGGGGGTAGGGCTATGCCCGAAAATGAAATACCCCCCGTTATTGAACTGCCCCAATTTGTGCGGACAGCACAAAAAAGCCCTATGGTAGATTTAATA
>JAILCQ010000040.1 GCA_024679955.1 Bacillota bacterium
GCCTCCCGCAAACACAGTTACGAGGGTCGTATCCCGGATTCTGACCGGATTTCCTAATCACCGCGCCTGCCTTTCGGCAGCAGCGGGGTGACACGATGAAAAGATTTCCCTGGCGTTTCGTTTTGCCTTGTTTCAAAAAGCCGTGCATCCGTGCATCCGGGGACGGTTCTTTTGTCCCACTTTCTCCCGACGGCAACGCCGGAAGCTGGCCTTTTCCCCATGCCAACGCCTGTTTCAAAAAGCCGGTTTTGGGCCTGCGGGGACGGTTTTTTTATCCCAATTTTCCCCGATTGCAACGCCGGAAGCAGGCCTTTTCCTCTTTCCAATGCCTGTTTCAGAAAGTAGACTTTTTGAAACAGATATACTATAATGGTTTTGCGTTCGTTTTAGGTCAAAAAAGGCCATGAAAGCCCATAAAGGGCCCTAAAAACCTCGTAAAAACCCCTGTTTTTTCCATTTTTTGTTTCATATTCATCTGTTTCAAAAAGTCTACCCTTTGAAACAGATTTTTTTATCCCCGCAATAGCGCCGGTAAAAGGTGCTGTGGCTTACGCCCAAGATCTTTGCAGCCTCTCGTGTTGTCATTTCGCCGTATTCGCATTGCAGGTAAAGCCGGTCATACCCCTGCGGCAAGGGGATAGGCGGCCGGCCCAGCCTTTTCCCGCTGGCCTTTGCCGCCGCGATGCCCTCCGCCTGCCGCTGGCGGATGTAATCCCGCTCGGTTTGGGCCACATAGCTGAGGAGCTGCAAAACGATGTCGGCGATCAGCGTGCCGGTCAGGTCCCGGTTCGCCCGCGTGTCCAATAGCGGCATATCCAGCACCACGATGGCGGCCTGTTTTTCCTTGGTGACGATGCGCCACTGTTCCAAAATCTCCTCATAATTGCGGCCCAGGCGGTCGATGCTCTTCACCACAAGGGTATCGCCGCTTTTCAGCTTGCACAGCAGCCGCTGATAGTTTTCCCGCTCAAAATCCTTGCCCGACTGTTTGTCCAAAAAGATTCGCCTCCTTTCCAGACCGAAAGCCTTCAATGCCAACATCTGCCGCTGTTCGTTCTGTTCCCTGGTGGATACTCTGGCATAGCCGTAATCCATAGTCATGACCTCCAATCTGTATTTGATACCGATAAGCCTGATTTGTCACCGGAAAGCGCCCCTCCTGCCACGATTTCCCGGCGGGCGGTAACGTTTGCGGGGCAAAATAAAAAAACCCTGCAAGAGATCGTTTGTATCGATCGCCTGCAGGGCTTGGCGTATGCGGCGGAAGCCTTGGCCAAGGCCACGGCGGTTTCCGGGGCTGCTCTTTCCGGCGGAAAAGCCGCCCCGGTTCGCCCACAGAAAAGCAAAAACCCGAGGCCGGTCTTGGCCTCGGATTTTTGCTTGGCTTGTATTGTATAAAGGGCTTGCCGGTTATTTCACGTTTTCCATAAACCGCATGAGGATGGCTGCGGCCTGGGCCCGGGTGGCGCCCTGGCCGGGCAGCAGGTTGTGCTGCTCGTCGCCTTGCATCAGTTCCGCGCCGCAGGCCCATTGCATGGCCGGCATGGCCCAGCTGCTGATGCTGAAGGCGTCGTTATAAGAGAGGATATTGGTGTCCTCGCCTACGCTGACGTCATAGCCTTTGAACTTGGCATAGCGGTAGAGGATCGCCGCCATCTGCTCCCGGGTGATGTTGTCGTTCGGCCCGAATTTGCCGTTGCCGTAGCCTTCCACGATGCCGTTGGCATTGGCCCAGATCACCGCGTCGGCGTACCACTGACCATCAGCCACGTCGCTGAAGGGATTGGCTTCGCTGACAGCGGGGCTGCCGGCCAGGCGATAGAGGATGGTGACGATCATGGCCCGGTTGGTGGTTCCGTTGGGGTCGAAGCGGTTGGCGCTGACGCCCTGCATCAAGCCTTTTTCCACCACATAATCCACCGCTTCATGATACCAGGCGTTTTCGCTTATGTCCGTAAAGTTCGCGGAGGGGCAAACATGCTCTTGCTCTTTTTCTTTAAATGTCACGGCCACTTTGACTTTGCCGGCGGGCATCTTAAAGGTGTAGCTGCCGTCGCCGTTCTCCTTCACGGGGATATTGTCCCCGTCCCGGTCGGTGGCGGTGACTTTTTCCACCTCATAGCCTTCATCGGGCCGGGTGGTAACGGTGACGGTCTCGTCTTCTCTGGCGGCGGTGGGTTTCACCGCAGCGGAACCGTTATCCCCCACGTCCAGCGTTATGCCGTAGGAAGGATCGCTGCCGGAGCCGCTGCCGTTGCCGCCGGGGTAGCTCTTCTTGACATAATTGGCCTGTACCACTACATTACCGGCCGGCATGGTGAAGCTGGTGCGGTAGGCGTTGGGGTTGTCGAGAACTGCGCCGCCGGAAAGCACCTGCCACCTGTCGAAGGTGTAGCCGCTTTTCAGCTTGGGCGTGATCGTAACGGTCTCGCCGGGCAGGGCCTCGCTCTTATCCAACCTGCCGTCGATGACGGTGACGGGGAAGACGCGGGCGTAGGTGTTGGTCAGCTCCGCCGCGGCGCTGTCGCCGGAAACGGTCACGCTGACCGGAGCGTCCTCCGTGCCTTCCTCGGTCTCATAATCCTCCGGCACGGTTTCCCAAATCTGCAGGGACTCTGCCCCGGCCGGGATCACCATTTCATAGGTCCAGGTGTCGTCGCCGTTATCTACCCATGCGCCGGCGTCCCGGTCGGTGGTAAGCAGATAAGCGGTTTTCAGATAGTAGAGCTCCAGGGAATTCTCGGCGGTGGGATGGCACCAGATGTCGTATTGCTCGCCATCCGCTTCGGTGGTATATTCCGTTTTGAAATCGTCCGTAGCGGGCAAAAGACCGGAGATATATGCAAGGAGCTCCGACTCGCTCATTTTTGCCAGGGCAGCGTTTTCCCAGGCCTGGGCGTCTTTCAGCGATTTTACAAGCACCGAACCGCCGGTACCGGCGCTGGCCTCGATGGAAAAGGCGGCGATGTTCCTTGCCGTTTCCGGGGCCGTGACCTTGATGAAAACGCTCAGATCATCCGGCCGCGCATTGGCAGCATCGCTGTAGTCTTCCCAGGTTTTGGTGATGGCGAGGGGGATAGCCTGTCCCAAAATGGCCTCGCCGTCTTGGGTCAGGACCACACAGTAGTCCTCTTTGTCACAGAAGAAATTGGACTCGTCGCCGTTGCCCGGCAGGCCCTCGGTAAAAGCCGCGTCGGGGCTCTTGGGCCAGATGCCGATCTTTGCGCCTTCCAGACTGCCAACGATTTTGATCTTGGGCAAGTTGGCCATCTTCACATCGGCGGCAGCGCCTTCGCCGTTGGTGTTGCCCGAGATCACCGGGTCGCCGCGAAGGGTGAAATCCGTGGTGCTCTCGTTGAACCATACGGCGTAACCGTTATCCACGCTGGTGGAGGTGTTGCCGGTAATGACGCCCCCGCTGAGCGTAAAAGTACCGTATCCGTCTCTGAAGTAGACGCCGGAGCAGGCAGCAGCCTTGTTGTTGCTGATCTCGCCGCCGGTCATAACAAAGGAGCTGGGGGTAGCACTGCGATAAAAGCCAACGATAGCATTGTTGGATTCGTTTTTGGTGATGGAACCGCCGTTTAAGGTAAATTTGCCGTCTCTCACATAAACGCCGGCGCTGATAGTTGCCTTGTTTTCGGTGATGGAACCGCCGTTCATGATGCATTCGCCATAGTAGACAAAGACGCCGCCGGCGTCGCCGCTGCAATTGCCGCCGGTGATCTTGCCGGAGCCGGTCGAGTCATTGATGATGAGCTTGGCGTTCTTTTCGACCTTGATGACATAACCCAGGGCAACAGCCTGCTTATCTTTCAGGCCGCGGTCGATGGACTTGCCGTTCAGGTTGAGCGTTACCGTCACGCCCTCCGGCACCACCAGAGCCACATCATCCGCATCGGCCACCACGTTGCCGGTAAGCGTGATCTCGCCGCCCGCCGTCATTTTCTCCTGAAGGCCGCTCCAGGTAAGCGCGGCATTGGCGTCCTCGCCCGCTGCCAGGGCCGCCATGGGAAGCAGGCCAAAGGCCAAAAGTACGGCAAAGACGAAGGCAAAAATCTTACTGGTTTTCCTTTCATAAAAGCACCTCGTTCCTAAATGGTTTGGTCACAAAGACAAACGCCGCCGATCCGGCCGCAACGGCCGGCATACAAAAACGGATCGGGGAACGCCGCCAGCGGCGCAAAACGGTTTTTATCCGTTGCCATCCTCCGCAGCGCGTTAATGAAAATGAATACAATATACATAACAAGTATAGTATATTCCCACCGTCTTTTCAATAGGAACGCCGTTATATAGATTGCTTGTTTTATTATGAATCCGTGTGTTATTTTTTCTATCTATATGTGATCAATTTGTTTCTTCCGCAAGGCGGGTGATTTCACGTTCGTTTTCTGGTTTTTCTATCCGCATTTTTCTATCCGCCAAGAAACCGGTCCGGCCCCAGGGCAACGCTGCCTTGGCCTTCCCTCAACGGTTGCCGGTCTTTCCGCCCAGCACCTGATTCAGTTGGTCTTGCAGCAAATTCATCATAGCGGCGTTATCAATGCCGCCCATAATGGGCTGACCGACGATGCGGCCCTGGCCGTCTACCACATAGGTGGTGGGAAAGCCCAGTATCTGCCCGGCAAATTGCCCGGCCTCGCTGTCGCTGGCAAACCAGACGTTCTGATAAACGGTGCCTTTCTCTTCCAGTATCCTTTTGGCCTCCGCGATCTGGCCTTCATCCCCGTCCAGGGTATCGGTGTTGACGCCGACGACCGCGCCGCCCTTTTCCTGCAGTTGCCGGTGCAGGGCGTTCAGATCCTCCATTTCCGCCAGGCAGGAAGGACAGGTGTTGAACCAAAAGTTCACCACCGTGACCGTGTTGCCGGAAAAAAGGCTTTGGCTGTCCACGGCGTTGCCGTCCAGATCCTTGCCGCTGAAAGCAGGAAAAGGTTCCGCTTCGGCGTCCCCGCCCTGCAGCTTTTCATATTGGGCTTCCAGCGCTTCCAGCTCCGCCTCCAGGCCGCGGATCTTTTCCATATCCCCGTCCAGCGCCTTGCGGTCCGAGTCTTCCAGGGTATCCCCGTACTTGTCCAGCAGCGTTTGCAAATAGGCGCTGATGGCGCTGCCTGCATAAACCTGGCCGCCCGCACCTTCCTCCTGGGCGAAGAGCCCGTCCCACAGGGCGCCGTGGCCGTCCATGACTTCATTGATCTGCCGGATTTGCCCGTCGATTTTCTCTTGCAGTTCATCCGCGGTCAGGTTTGTATCGTCCGCCGCCGGCAAATCGCCGCCGCAGGCGGTCAGGGCAAAAACCATGACCAGCGTCAACAGATATGCTGCTATCCTTTTCCGATCCATGTTCATCCTCCTTATGCCGATCCCAAGTTTGTTTCTTTGCTTGTTTCCCCTTCTGCAGGCTTGCCGCCAAATCCCCAGGTATAGCAGATGGCCTTTTGCGGACAGGCCCGGACGCACATGCCGCAGCGGATGCATTCGCTGTGATTGGCATGCCTGGTCACATCCACGTCCATTTTGCAGGCGGCGGCGCATTGGCCGCAGGCGACGCAGCGGCTTTTATCCACCTGCATTTGCAGCAGCGATATCCGGTTGAACAGCCCGTAAAACGCGCCCAGCGGACACAGCCACTTGCAAAAAGGACGGTAGAAGACCACGCTGAGCAGGACGGTCAGCCCCAGCAAAACCGCTTTCCAGGTAAACAGCGGACCCAGAGCGGCGCGGACGCCGGCGTTTGTCAAAGCCATGGGGATCGCCCCCTGCAATATCCCCTGGGGGCACAGGTACTTGCAAAACCAGGGCTCGCCCATGCCCAGTTCGTCCACGGCCAGCATGGGCAGGAAAACCACCGCCAGCAGCAGCACAATGTATTTCAGCCAACGCAGCGGCCGCAAGCGTTTGCCGGAAAACTTGCGGCTGGGGATTTTGTGCAGCCATTCCTGAAACCAGCCGAAAGGACAGAGAAAACCGCAAAGGAACCGTCCCAGCAGCACGCCCAGGAGAATCAGAAAACCGGTAATATAATAGGAAAAACGGAATGCGGAAGAACCCACCGCCGCCTGGAACGCGCCGATGGGACAGGAGGCTGTCGCGGCGGGACAGGAATAGCAGTTCAGTCCCGGCACGCAGACGGTTTTCAGCGGCCCTTGGTATATCGTCCCTTTGAAAAAGTTGGCAAGATGGACATTGCTCAGCAGCGTAGCCGCCGCCTGTATCCATCCCCGGGCCCGGGCCAAAAGCCGGGAAACGCCGTCCCTGCGCTCAACCAATGCCGATACACTCCAAACAGATTTTTACGGCCTTGGACAGCACCGCGGCGGCCTCGCCGCGGCTTGCGCCATAGGCGATAAAGGCCGAGGCGGCCAGCAGCAGCCCTGCTTGTACAGCGGCTTTCTTTTGCCTTGCCATTGCCCCCACATCCCTTCCGTCGTTTCCCTTGGTTTCTTGTGATATATTACCACCTGCAAAAGAAAATCCCTGTTTTTTTTCCGCTTTGCCGGAACTTATTTTTGATCCGCCGGGTTTTATGCGGGTATTTCGCGGCAAAACCGATAGGAAATTTGCAATTCCGCCCCATATGCGTTACACTATTTACAGCTTTTGCGGGAGGCTTCCCTTGATGCTTTGCCAACGGAAGCCAAACGGCGCTTTCCCAAAACCGTCCGGGCACAAAATGGAGCAGAAAAATGGATATACGGACTTTGCAGTACTTCGTTACGGTGGCCGAGGAATTGAATATCACCAGGGCCGCCGAAAAGTTGCATATCAGCCAGCCGCCCCTCAGCGCCCAGATCAAAAACCTGGAGCTGGAACTGGATACGGTATTGTTCATCCGGGGCAAAAGGCGTCTGACGCTTACGGAATCCGGCCAATTGCTGTACCGAAGGGCCAAAAGCATACTTCATCTGGAGGAAAAGACCCGGTCGGAGATCCTTTCCATGGGCGACGGCATGCGCGGCACCATAGCCATGGGGCTGGTGGAGGGCATGGCCCCGGATATCGCCGCCGATTGGTTCGCGGAGTTTTTGAAACAATATCCCCATGTGCGGTTCCGCATCCTGGACGGCAATAGCGACGATCTGCTGGAAAAGCTGCGCAGCGGCATCATCAGCCTGGCGGTGATCACCCCGCCCTGCGACAATTCCCTTTTGAACAGCTTCTATGTAGGCGAAGAAAAGATGACCGCCCTGATGAGCCAATATCATCCGCTGGCGGCCGCAGAAAGCCGGCAGATCCGGGTGGCGGATCTGATCGGCGAAAGCCTGATCGTTCCCAGCCGCAAGGCGGTCATCGAAACTATATACAAATGGTTCCGGGCCGAAAACGCCGAGCCGAAAATCGTCTGCGAGATGGACAGTTATCTGGACGCCGCCGCCCTGGCCGGCAGAAGGGCCGGCGTCAGCATATATCCCCGGACGGCCTATATCCCCAATGATTTTCTGGTCTGCAAGGAGATCGCCGGCGAAGATAAAAAAATGGAGTATTTTTTCGTCTGGTTGAAAGGCCATCCCCTGCCGGCCATCGAGGAAAAATTCATCGACTTCGTCAAGGACAAAGTAAACCGCGGCGAAGAATAGCATGGCCGCAAAGCGGCTTCGCCGCTCAACCGGATCAAAACACAAGAGAGAGCCTGCATATGCGGGCTTTCTCTTATCATATGCAAAACATATGATACTGCCTATGATATATGTATTTCCTTTGTTCTCTCAATAGCGTTATTCTGGTAGTATGTTTTTTCTTTCAGGAAAGAGGTGGCTTTCTTTGACTACGGTATCCGATTATTTTGGCTCCATGGTATTCGACGACAAGGTCATGCGCTCCATGCTGTCGGCGGAAGTTTACAGCTCCATGCAGAAAACGGTCAATCAGGGCTATCCGCTGAATCCGGATATAGCCAACGCGGTGGCCCAGGCCATGAAAAACTGGGCGGTATCCAAAGGCGCGACCCATTACACCCACTGGTTCCAGCCTTTAAACGGCGTCACCGCCGAAAAGCATGACAGCTTCATCCAAAATCTGCCGGAGGGCGGCGTGATCATGAATTTCTCCGGCAAAGAGCTGATCAAAGGGGAACCGGACGCCTCCTCCTTCCCCTCCGGCGGCCTCAGGGCCACCTTTGAGGCCAGAGGCTATACCGCCTGGGACCCAACCTCCTATGCCTTCATCAAAGGCCGCACCCTGTGCATACCCACGGCGTTTTGCTCCTACAGCGGCGAGGCGCTGGACGAAAAAACGGCGCTGCTCCGCTCCATGGAGGCCCTGAACCGGCAGGCTCTGCGCTTGCTCAGAGCCATCGGCAACAATAGCGTGCAAAGGGTACATGCCCAGGTGGGCGTGGAACAGGAATATTTCCTGGTGCCCCAGGAGCTGTACGAAAAGCGGCCCGACCTGCGTTTCACCGGCCGGACTTTATTTGGCGTGATGCCGCCGAAAGGCCAGGAACTGGACGACCATTATTTCGGCCCCATCAAGCCCGAGATATCCCGGTTCATGGATGAGCTGGATCAGGAATTGTGGCGCCTGGGCGTGCTGGCCAAAACCGAACATAACGAGGTGGCCCCCTCCCAGCACGAGCTGGCCTGCATCTATACGAAAGTCAATGTGGCCGCGGATCAAAACCAGTTGGTGATGGAAACCATCAAAACCGTAGCGGAACGCCATGGCTTTGTGGCGCTGCTGCATGAAAAACCCTTTGAAGGCGTCAACGGCAACGGCAAGCATAACAACTGGTCCCTGGCTACGGATACCGGCGTCAATTTGATGGCCCCCGGCGAAACGCCCCATGACAACGCCCAGTTTTTGCTTTTCCTCTGCGCGGTCATCCGCGCCGTGGACGAATATCAGGACCTGCTGCGCATATCCGCGGCTTCGGCGGGAAACGATCACCGGCTGGGCGCCAGCGAAGCGCCGCCGGCGGTGGTATCCATTTTCCTGGGCGAGGAATTGACCGCCGTACTGAGATCCATCGAGGAAGACGTACCCTATGAGAACAGCCGGGAAGTCACGATGAAGCTGGGCTCCAAGGTGCTGCCCCGCTTCAGCCGGGACAATACCGACCGCAACCGCACCTCCCCCTTTGCCTTTACCGGCAATAAGTTCGAGTTCCGCATGCCCGGCTCCATGGGCAATGTCGCTTTTCCCAATGTGGTCATCAACAGCGCCGTGGCCGATTCCCTGGCCTGCTTTGCCCAACAATTGGAGCCGGCGGAAAACATCCGGGAAACCATGGCCGCTCTGATCCGGGAAACCCTGCGGGAACACAAAAGGATCATTTTCAACGGCAACGGCTACGACGCCAAATGGGTGGAGGAAGCGGAAAAAAGAGGCTTGTCCAATTACAGGACAACGGCGGACTGCGCGCCCCATCTTTTGGACCGCCGCAATGTAGACATGCTGACGCGTATGGGCGTGCTTAGCGAATCCGAGCTGCGCTCCAGATGCGAGATCATGCTGGAAAACTACTGCAAAACCGTCTGCATCGAAGCCCGGACCATGCGTTCCATGGCCATCAAAAGGATACTGCCGGCCATTGAAAACTATACGGCGGAGCTGGCCCGCAACATGAACGACAAGAAAAAAGCCCTGCCGGAGCTGGAATGCCGCTTTGAAAAGGACACCATACAAAAGCTTTCCGCCCTGACCGACCGCATCCATGCCGACGTGGGCCGCATGATCCAAGCGCTGAACGCTTTGAGTTATGCCGATTATGAAGCGGACAGCCGGAAAATAAGAGACGAACTGTTGCCTGCCATGGAAAAGCTGCGGGCAGGCAGCGACGCCGCGGAGATGATCACCTCCAAAGGCTGCTGGCCGCTGCCCAATTACGGCTTGCTCCTGTTTGGGGAGAAATAAGAGAGCCCCTGCGCAGGGGGCAAAAGCATCGACAAAACGAAAAAAGGAGGCGTCATCGTGACAAAATACGTATTTGTAACCGGCGGCGTAGTCTCCGGACTGGGAAAAGGGATCACCGCCGCCTCCCTGGGCAGGCTGCTGAAACTGCGGGGCCTCAAGGTGGCGGCGCAGAAATTGGATCCGTACATCAATGTGGATCCGGGCACGATGAGCCCTTTTCAGCACGGAGAAGTCTATGTGACGGAAGACGGCGCGGAGACCGATCTGGATCTGGGGCATTATGAGCGATTCATCGATGAGGATCTGAACAAGTTTTCCAATCTGACCACCGGCAAGGTCTACTGGAATGTTCTGAACAAAGAGCGGCGAGGGGAATACCTGGGTTCCACCGTTCAGGTGATCCCCCACATCACCGATGAGATCAAGGAATTTGTCTACAGCGTGGCCAAAAGGACCGGCGCGGACGTGGTCATCACCGAGATCGGCGGCACCATCGGCGATATAGAATCCCAACCCTTCATTGAAGCGGTACGACAGATATCCCTGGAGGCGGGACGGGAAAACAGTCTGTTCATCCATGTGACGCTGGTGCCTTTTCTCAAAGGATCGGGGGAACATAAAACCAAGCCCACCCAGCATTCCGTCAAAGAGCTGCAGGGCATGGGCGTCAACCCCAACATCATCGTTCTGCGCTGCGATGAGCCCCTGGAAGAAGAGGTGTTCCGCAAGATCGCCCTCTTCTGCAATGTCCGTCAGGACTGTGTGATCGAGAACATCACCCTGCCCTATCTATACGAAGCGCCGCTGATGCTGGAGAAGTCGGATTTTTCCGGGATCGTCTGCCGGGAGCTGGGCATTGCCGCACCGCCGCCGGATATTGCCGGCTGGGCCGGCATGGTACAGCGGATCAAGAACTGCACGGAAAACGTGCGTATCGCCCTGGTGGGCAAGTATACCGGCCTGCACGACGCCTATCTGTCGGTGCTGGAAGCCCTGAAACATGCCGGCTGTGCCCATAACAGCAACGTAGACGTAAAATGGATCGATTCGGAAACGCTGCAGCCGGAGAACCTGGACGCGGAACTGGGCGATGTGGACGGGATACTGGTGCCCGGCGGATTCGGCAATCGCGGTATCGAGGGCATGATCCTGGCCGCCGGGTACGCCAGAAGAAACGACATCCCCTACCTGGGGATATGCCTGGGGATGCAAATCGCCGTGATCGAATACGCCCGGCATGTGCTGGGGCTGACGGACGCCAATTCCGGCGAGTTCGACGAGGAAAGCGCCCATAAGGTGATCGACTTTATCCCGGGGCAAAGCGAGCATATCGATAAAGGCGGAACGCTGCGGCTGGGGGCCTATCCCTGCGTGATCCGGGAAGGCACCCGCATGGCGGCCTGCTACGGCGCGAGCAGGATCAGCGAGCGGCACCGCCACCGCTATGAGTTCAATAACGAATACCGGGAGCCCATGACCGGGGCCGGGCTGACGCTGAGCGGCCTGTCCCCCGACGGCAGCCTGGTGGAAACGGTGGAGATCAGCGACAAGCCCTTTTTCATCGGCGTACAGTTCCATCCGGAATTCAAAAGCCGGCCGGACAAGCCCCATCCCCTGTTCCTGGGGCTGGTGTCCGCGGCGCTGCAAAACAGAAAGCAGAAATCCGGCTGCTGAGGGGCCGCGGAACCGGCAGCCCGCACCGGATACCATACCCCAAAAGACGAACCAGAGAGGCAGGATGCCTGCCTCTCTGGTTCTGTTATATGGGATTCCTATCGTTTTTCCGACTTATCTCCATGGCAGCGGCCGCCGCCATGGCTTCCGTTATCCTTGTCGATTATTTATAGCCGTCGAATTCGGCCACATTGTCGGTATTGATGGCGTCCAGCGGGCAGTAGACCGCGTCGCCCATATCCATGCCTTGGGCCAGCTTCAGCAGCATGACCACAGCGGCTTTGGCATAGGCGGAAGCGGGATAGGTGATGCTGCCGTCCATCGTGCCGGCTTTGATCGCCGCTTTGGCTTCTTCGGTGCCGTCCACGCCGTAGATCAAAACGCCGTCTTTGGCGCCGGCGTCCATCAGGGCCTGGGAAGCGGCCAGGGCCATAACGTCGTTGCAGCAGAAGATCGCTTTCAGATCCGGATGGGTCTGGATCAGGTCGGCGGCTACGTTATAGGCGGTGGTGCTGTCCCAATCCGCCGGCTGTACGCTGACCACTTCCACGCCGTCGGTGGCTTCAAACACTTTTTTGGCGCCTTCGGTACGGCCTTCGCTTTGCGCCGCGCCGGAAATGCCTTGGATGATCGCCACTTTACCGCTGCCGATGCGGGCTACGATATCCGTAGCGGCCATTTCGCCCTGCTGGGCGAAATCCACGGTCAGACGTCCGTCCAGATGACCGCCCATATCCGTCAAGCCGTCCACATTGATGCCAGGGCCCAGATTGATCACGGGGATGCCGTTTTCATTGCAGGCGACGATGCCCGGCAGCAGATTGAAAGGTTCGATGGGGGAGAAGACGATGGCGTCATAATCTTTCAGCGCCATGGCCTGCAAGGTTTCCAGCTGGGACTGTTTGTCCCCTTCCGTGGGAGCGGACATGACTTCGATGTTCACGCCGTACTGCTCTGCCGCCGCTTCATAGGCTTCTTTCATGCCCACCCAGTAGGGGTTGGTCAAAGAGATCACCAAAGCGCCTAAATTTTCGCCGCCGTTGAATTGAGGCATTTCACCGATTTGTTCCATCAATTCGTTTTCGATCTCCTGCACTCTGGCATTGACCTGGGGTTCCGTTTCCTGTTGTTCCTGTTGTTCTTCCGCGTTTTGCTCTTCCTGCTGCGCATCATCATCCGTCGCGTCATTGGCGGCCGGCGCGCAAGCGGCGAACAGCAGCGCCAGGGCTAACAAAGCCATGACCAATAAAAGCAACTGTTTCTTTCCTTTTTTCATTTTTTGTTTTTACCTCCTGTTTTTCCTACACTGTTTTTTTATCTGAACCTGCATCGCAGGAACAGCTCTTTGGGATGGCTGCCCCGGGCGCGGCGTCCCCGCCGCTGCGTTTCAGCCTTTTTTGCCGCAGATCGGTGACCACCACCGCCAGCAGCAGCAACATACCGATGATGAATTCCTGATATTGGGCGTCCACGCTGAGCATGGTCAGGCCGTTTTTGATCACCGACAGCAGCAGGCAGGCCACCGTGGTGCCGAACAAGGTGCTTTTGCCGCCGCTGAGCAAAGTGCCGCCCATGATCACCGCGGCGATGGCGTTCATCTCCATGCCGGAGCCTGCCGTGGCTTCCGCCGTGTTCAGGCGGGCGGAAATGATCAAAGTGGCCACGCCGGCCAAAAAACCGCTCAGGGCATAAACGGAAACCTTCTGCCAGGCCACGTTTACCCCCAGACGGCGCAGGGCTTCGCAATTGCTGCCCAGGGCCAGGGTATAGCGGCCCCATTTGGTGCAGTGGCTGAGCACCAACGCCGCCCCCAAAACCACCGCCGCCATCAGCACCGGTATGGGCAGCCAATAATCGCCCTTGGCCAATTGCAGGAATTCCTGGGGCATGCCGTAGATCGGCGTGCCGCCGGTGACGATGATCGCCAGCCCGCGGAACACGGAAGCGCTGCCCAGGGTGATGATCAAAGGATTGATGCGGAAATTGGCCACCAGCAAACCGTTGACCGCCCCCATGGCGGCGGCGGAAAACAGGGCCAAAGCCACGGCCAGGGGTATGGCCATACCGGCGTTCAAGGCAAAGGCCAGAATGATGCCGGACAAAGCCAGTATGGATCCTACGGAAAGATCGATGCCCGCCGTGGAGATGACAAAAGTCATGCCTACGGCCAGGATCAACTGATGGGCCATATGGTTTTTCAATATATTCATCCAGTTTTTGCCGGTCATGAAGGCGTCGGAATAGATGCTGAGCAGCACCACCAGGACCAGCAGCACCCCCAAAAGCAGCAGGGATTGGAAATATTCGCTGAAATGAAATTTTCTTTTGTTCCTCACCGCCGGGCCCCCTTCAATCCACCTCGTCCGCGTCGATAATCATCTGCTGCAGCTGTTCCAGCGGCGTGTCCGCGGTGGACGTGGTCTGCAGGATCTTACCGTGCCGCATGATTGATACCTGATCCGCCACTTCGTATACCTGATGCAGATTGTGGCAGATGATGATGATCGCCATATGTTTCTGGGCCAGGCTGCGGATCAGCCGCAAAACCGCCGCCGATTCCCGCACGCCCATGGCCGCGGTGGGTTCATCGAAAATCACCAGTTTTTTCCCATGATACACCGCCCGGGCCACCGCCACCGCCTGGCGCTGGCCGCCGGAAAAGGAGCCCACCGGCAGGGTAATATCGGGGATGCCGATATTCAGATCCCGGATCAAATCCCCGGCGATGCGGGTCATTTCCTTTTTGCGCAGGAACAGCCCGCCATAGGTCAATTCTTCGCCCAAAAAGATATTGGCGGCAACGTCCCGGTAATCGTCCAGGGACAGATCCTGATACACCGTGGATATGCCCGCCGCCAAAGACTGCTTTGGGGTCAAAAAAGCATGCGATACGCCCTGTATCCAAATCGTACCGCTGTCCGGCCGCAAATTGCCGGAAAGGATTTTGATAAACGTGGTTTTGCCGCTGCCGTTATCGCCTACGATGGCGGCGATCTGGCCGGCGCACACCGAAAAATCCACGCCCTGCAGGGCCCGGATATTGCCAAACCGTTTGGCAATCCCTTCCGTCGCCAGCAGCGGCGGCTCCGAAGCGATGACCGTATCCATATTCTCCCTCCCCGGCGGCAGGCCGTCCCAAGGCGGCCGGCGCCTATACTACAGCTTTGCGGCGTTTCGGCGGAGGCCGGCGGCGATCACAGCGCCCGGCCGTCTTCCACCAGCTTGCCGCCTTGCAATCGATAGCGCTTTTCTGCCCGCTGGGCGTATTGGGGATTGTGGGTGACCAGAATCAGCGCTTTGCCGGAAGCATGCAGATCCGTGCACAGTTCCATCACCTGCTCCGCCCAGTATTCATCCAAATCATTGGTAGGCTCGTCCAACAAATACAAACGGGGATTGCGGGCCCAGGTAACGGCGATCATGGCCCGCCGTTTCTGTCCGCCGCTTAAATAGCGGGGCAAATGATCCCGTTTTTCCGTCAATCCCAAACGCGCCAGGATCTCTTCCACGCCGGCCGGGTTGGTGTTGGCAAAACCGCTGCGCCGGCAAACCTGCTGCGCAAAACGGATGTTTTCCTCTACGGTCAGGGCCTGCAGTAACTGGATGCTTTGGGAAATATAACCGATATGGGCGGAGCGCATAACGGAGATTTGGTTGTCGTTCATGGCGCTGTAGGGCCGGCCGTCAAAAAAGATTTCCCCCCGGCTGGGGGTGAGCATGCCGCCGGCCAACAGCAGCAAAGTGCTTTTCCCCGCCCCGGACTCGCCGCTGACGGAGATATAATCCTGTTCTTCCACGGAAAGATCCAGATCTTCTATGGGCGTGATATCCTCATAGGCTTTGGTTACGTTTTGCAGCCGGCACAGCATATCAATACTCTCCTTCCGTAACGGCTTTGGCCGGGTCTTTGCCAACGCTGCGGACGATCGGCGCCAAAGAGGAGACCAGGCTGATCAGCAGGGCCAAAACCACGCCGGACAGCACCGCCAGCACCGCGCCGCCGAAACCGAGGCGGCTGACCGGCAGCACCAAAACCTCCTGCAAAAACCTGACCGCGGGATTCAGCAGCAGCACGGCCAAAACACCGCCGATGAGGCCGCCGATGCCGCCCATAAGGCAAACCTGCAGAAAGACGCTGAAGAAAACGTCTCTTTTCCGCAAGCCCACGGAACGCATATAGCCGATCTCCCGCTGCATTTTGCCGGTAAGATTCACATATTGCGCATACAGCGCCAGACAGCCCAGCAAAATAATGGCCGCCGTGAAAGCGAAAAGTATCTTCGCCAAATCGTTCAACTCATCGCTGAGCTGCGACCGGGCCGCGGAAATGGAGGCGATCTGGGCGTCGATGCCGGTATCCTTCACCGCCGCCACAAAATCATCCGGGGATATCTGGTCGTTGAGCTTGATCAAATAGCAGGTAACCAAATTGTCAAGATGCTGACCTTTTTCAAAATAATGAAAATCGTCTTGGGTAAATCTTTCTGCGGCGATTTTCCGAGCCTCATCGATATCAATAAATACCGACTGGTCAATGGCGGAGCCGGTCTCGGCGATTTTATCCACCACTTTAAAGGTATTGCCCAGCAGCAGCACCTTTATATTGGGCCGCAGAGAGCCGTTATGGGCGCCCACCAACATATCTTCGGCATGCAGCATCTCCACATTATGCCAGGGGGCGACGATGAAATCACTTTCCTTGTCGATGCCCACGATGCGGAATTCCTCATCCGTGGCGCAGCAGCTGGCCGCCGGCAGCGTTTTCAGGAAAAACTGGGGCGTGATATGCTCGATATACTGCTGGGGCAGCTTGCCGTCGATCACCGAGGCGTCCATGTACACCATCTGGGGGATGCCGCTGTACAAAAACTCAGCGTCGCTGATCTCCGCGTCTTTAGGATAAATGATCACATCCGCGCCCATGCGCATGGCGCTGATCGCCAACCCCGAGCGGATACCCATACTGAGCAAAGAAACCAAAACCGCTGCCAAAACCGCTATAGCTGTTACTATTACGGCATTGGCGGCGGCGCCTTTGCGGCGGGAAACGTTCAGTATTGCCAATTTCCACAACATAAGTCTTATCCTTTACAGAGAATGCCGGTCTTTCCGAAAGAAAGCGGCCACGCCGTCCGCAACGGTCAAAACGGCAAAAAGACGGATCCACAAAACCGAGGTATGGCAGGCCATATCCGGTTTGGCGCAAATGCCGATGCCCAAAGCGCCGGCAAAGGTGATGAGGAACAAAGCCAGGCCGAAGCCGATATAAGTAAACGACGCGATCCGTTTTTTCGCCAGATTTTCCAGGGCTGCAACGAACAGTAAAGCGGCGATCAGCTTGGCCGCTTTTGTGGTATAAACGCATTTCATAAGCGTGAAATTGCCGTTGGCCAATTCCAACTGTCCGGAGCAAGGGGGAGCCCACAGACTCAAGGCGGCAATCAGCAATACGGCAAAAACCATGGGCGCTGCATTGAGAAACCAGTTTCTTTTCGTTTGCATGAGGAGCCTCCTGAAAGATTACCTTACTTGTATTATATACATTTGGGAATAAATCCCGTTCCCAAAGGCTATTATAGTGGTTTGCCCCGGCGGCTTCAATTGTTTTTCCTGAACATGAAGAAGGATCATCTATAAAATCGATAGATATATCTGTAAGACACGAATCTTTACTCTTGGCCCCAATCGCTTTTTTTGCTCTGGCGATACAGAAGATCCGGGTTATGATATAATGATCCTGTGCAAACAATACAGGCAAAACGATCGTTGGCAGCGATAGAGGAGGTTTGCGACGTGGCATTTGATTACAAAAAGGAATACAAAGAATTCTATATGCCCAAGGATCAGCCCGGTATTGTCACCGTGCCGGTCATGAACTATATCGCCGTCCGCGGCCAGGGAGACCCCAATGCCGAAGACGGCGCATATCAACAGGCCATCGGGCTTTTGTACGGCGTGGCCTTTACCATCAAGATGAGCAAAAAAGGCGACCGCCGCATAGAAGGGTATTTTGATTATGTGGTGCCGCCTCTGGAGGGCTTTTGGTGGCAGGAGGGCGCAGCCGGTATCGACTATGCCCACAAGGAAAGCTTTCAGTGGATCTCCGTCATACGCCTGCCGGATTTTGTGACCCCGGCGGATTTCGACTGGGCGGTAGAGACAGCAGCCGGAAAAAAGAAATGCGACTTTTCCAAGGTGGAATTTTTCACCTATGAAGAGGGCCTGTGCGTGCAGTGTATGCACATCGGCCCCTATGACGAAGAACCCGCCACCGTGGCCCGCATGCACGAGTATATGGAAAGCCGGGGCTATGTGCTGGATATTACAGAGAAAAGGCTGCATCATGAGATCTATCTCAGCGACGCCAGAAGGGTCGCCCCCGAAAAGCTGAAAACCGTGATCCGCCACCCCATCCGCAAAGCCTGAGGCCGCGGCCGGACGGCACAAGGGGGCGCAAACGCCGGATATGCCCGGCACATGCAAAAAACCGCCCTTGCACCCAAACGGTGCAGAGGCGGTTTTGTCTTCGCAGGCAAAAGTCAGGAGATCGGCGGCAAAAATACAGCGTTCGCCCTTATACCCATCCCAACAAACGCAAGGTGTAAATGAAAGCAAAGAGGGTGAACAAAGACAACGCATTGGAAAAGACAATAGCCATGGAAGCCAGGCGATGATTGGCCTGCATCTGATAGGCCATGGGGAAGCTGGCGATGGCCGTGGGGCAGGCAAAGAGGATCATCAGCACCACGATATCCAAACGGCTCAAATCCATCCAGAAAAACAGAGGCAGCATCAGCAGGGGGTTGAACACGGTTTTGAACACCGCCGCCGCGGCCGCCAGAGGGATATCCTCCGCGGATTTGCTGGGGGAAAAAGCGCCGCCCAAAGCCAGCAGGGCCAAAGGCATGGACATGGAGGCCAAAGCGTCCACCGGTTCGTACAAAAACAGCGGCAGCCGCAAATCGATCAGCGAAGCCAAAATCCCCAGCAAGGAACCAATGATCATGGGATTGGTGATGATCTTGCGCCACAGCACACGGCCTTTGGCGTCGGGCTGGGCCGTAGCCAAAACCAGCACCGCCAGGATATTGTACAAAGGAGCGATGACGCACAGGGCCAAAGCCACCTTGGCTACGCCCAGAGAACCGGCCACATTGCCGACGATGGGCACGCCGATGACCACAAAATTGCTGCGAAAGCTGGCCTGCACAAAAGCGGCCCGGGTGGGCCGGTCCTTAATCCACAGCGGCGTCAGCAAATACAGCAGGACATAGACGAACACGGTGCCGCCGGCCGCCGCCAGCAGCAGATTGACGTCAAAGGTTTGGTCGAAATCGTTGCTGCAAATGTCCCGAAACAGCATACAGGGAATGCAGATATTGAACACCACTTTGGTCGCCGCATCCACAAAGCTATCCCGCAAAAAACCGATGCGGTGCAAAAGCCAGCCCAAGCCCATCAGAATAAAGATAGGCGCTATGGAATTGAAGCTGAACCAGACGTTTTCCACAAAATCTGCCTCCGTTTCCCGGTGTCCGCTTCCTATTGTACCATCTGCATCCCGGCGGGGCAACGGAAAAAACTTTTCTCCACGGTTTATCGCAGGAAAACCCGACGGCAAAGGGAAATATAGTATACGGATGGGAGGGACGCCTATGGAATACAAACCCTTGCCGGATTGGCTGCAAAAACGCCTGCCGGAACTGAAACAAACCGCTCTGGCCGCCCGGGAAAACGCCTATGCCCCCTATTCCCGCTTTATGGTTGGCGCGGCGCTGCTGGCGGAATCCGGCAAAATCTATCCCGGCTGCAATCTGGAAAACGGCGCTTTTTCCCCCAGCCTGTGCGGGGAAAGGACCGCCCTGGCCGCGGCCTGGATGGCCGGGGAAAGACACTTTTCCCTGTTGGCCATTGTGGGCGGGCCCCAGGATCAGCCGGCGGAAACATGGGAGTTTTGCTATCCCTGCGGCGTTTGCCGCCAAACCTACGCCGAATTTTGCCCGCCGGATTTTCCTCTGCTGATCATGGCCGGCAACCGGGAAACAAAAATTCTGCGCCTGGAAGAATTGTTGCCCTGGGCCTTTGCCTTCTCCGGCGGCAAATAAACCCTGCCCCAAAAGGCAAGGCGGCTATATGAGCGACAGAAATCTTGACCGGCGCGGCATCGAATACCGGCGCATGCCACAAACGGCATTGCATACTATAGAGGTCTTTACGGAAGGAGAAACGATCATGGCGCAAACATTGACCCTGGACTTGGCCAAACAAATCGTGGCCCAACATATCGACGACGATCACCTGCTGGCCCATTGCCTGGCGGTAAGCGCCGCCATGGCCGGCATGGCCGCCCATTTCGGCGAGGACGCGGAACATTGGCAGGCGGTGGGTTATCTGCACGACGTGGATTATCAAAAATATCCCCAGGAACATCTGCAGCATACCGAAGAATTGCTGGCCCCCTACGACGTGCCGGCGGAAGACCTGCGGGCGGTGCTTTCCCATGGCTACGGCATCTGCACCCAGGTGGAACCCCAAACCCTGATGGAAAAAAGCCTGTTTACCGTTGACGAGCTCAGCGGCATCGTCCAGGCGGCGGCCCGGCTGCGTCCCGGCGGCCTGTCGGATATGGAAGTCAAAAGCGTTTTGAAAAAATTCAAAGACAAACGTTTCGCCGCCGGCTGCGACCGGCAAGTCATCCTCCAGGGCTGCCAAATGCTGGAAATGGAATTAAGCGACGTGCTGCAATGCGTATTGGACGGCATGAAGCCCTGCGCTCAGGCATTGGGCCTGTAAGGCGGCGCGACAAAAAGGATGGAGCACCCATGGAAAAAAAGGAAAAAACCAATGCCATGCGCTTATTGGATGAGGCCGGCTTGGCCTATACCGCCCACAGCTACAACGCCGACGACGGCAAAATCGACGGCCTGTCCGTAGCGGCGAAAATCGCCATGCCTGCCGAACAGGTCTATAAAACCCTGGTGACACAAGGGAACAGCGGCGATTATTTCGTATTCGTTCTGCCGGTAGGGGCGGAACTGGATCTGAAAAAAGCGGCCAAGGCCGCCAAACAAAAACATGTGGAAATGATACCGGTAAAGGATATCCTCCGGGTCACCGGTTATATCCGCGGCGGCTGTTCCCCCATCGGCATGAAAAAATCCTATCCCACTTTTGTGGAAGAAGAAGCCATGCTCTATGATACCATCGTCTTTTCCGGCGGCAAGATCGGCGCGCAGATCGAAATGAATCCCGACGCGTTGATAGAATGGATCGGCGGCGCTTATGCGCCTTTGTGCAAATGACAGCCCCGGCGGCGGTATATCGCCTGCCCCTGGCCGCAGACGCCCCGACGGAACGCAGGCGGCGGCTGCAGGCATGGGCGGCGGATTACGGCAGGCTATGCGGCCGGGATTTCACCGCTTTGCCCCTGGCGGAAAGCAAGCCCGGGCAAAAGCCCCGCTTCCTTGGGGATACGCCCTGCTTTTCCCTGAGCCACAGCGGCGATTTGCTGCTGTGCGCTTTTTCCTTGACGCCGGTGGGTCTGGACCTGGAAAAGCTGCGCCCTTTGCCCCAGGCCCCGGCTTTGGCCAGGCGCTTTTTCCATCCCCAGGAGCGGGAATGGCTGGCCGGGAAGGATGCGCTTTTTTTCTTTCTGGTCTGGACGGCCAAGGAAGCGGCGGTCAAATGGAGCGGCCAGGGCATCAATCAGAATTTCCCGCGCTTTTCCGTAATCCCCGCCTTCTGCCGCAACCAACCGATCCGCCTGGAAGGCCAGGATTTGGCCTTGCAATGGCTGACGCCGGAACCAGGCTATATCGCCTGCCTGGCCACAACGCCGCCCCGGCCGCCGCTGCGGCTGAAAAACGGCGGGGACGGCTGAACCCCGCCCCCATCGGGCCCCGAAGAAAATTTCCGGCAAAAGCATAGCTTTTGTGAAAAAAAGCTTGCAAAATTTTCCCGCATCGTGTATAATAATTTTCGCTGTGGCGGCCCGCTTTTTTCAAAGCCGCCTCCATCGAAAACGCTGATATAGCTCAGTCGGTAGAGCGCATCCTTGGTAAGGATGAGGTCCCCAGTTCGAATCTGGGTATCAGCTCCATATGAACGAAGTCCGTTTTTCGAACATTTTTCTCGGAAAACGGACTTCGTTATTGTTTGGAAGCCTGATAAATCAAGGGGTTTCAGATTTCGGCTGGAATTCGCTTCAGTCCAAAAACTCCGGAAATCCAAAAACTTTTTTCGGCTCAAGGACGATATTTCAACACTGTTTTCTCATCCGGCAGCATAATAGGCGTCCTCGACCTCTTGTGGTGTTTTGTATTTTAAAGTCTGATGCGGCCGTGCTTCATTGTAGAACTCGATATACTGTGCAACGCTTTTGCGAAAGCTCTCTTCTGAGGTGTACTCTCTGCGGTACGCCTCTTCTTTTTTGAACGATGCAAAGAAGGCTTCCGCTACAGCGTTATCATGAGGTCTTCCGGAAAAAGAAAACGAGTGCCTCACATCACAATTCTGCATGAGCAGGCCAAATGTGTTGGAATCATACTGCTTTCCTCTGTCACTGTGGAAGGTAAGATTCTTAGGATTGTTTCTTTCCGAATAGGCGTTCCGGAACGCAGTCGTGACCAGATTGGTGCTGGCATTGCGAGACACTCTCCAACCGACGATCTTACGGGAGAAAAGGTCAATGATGATACAGAAGTACATCCAAATACCTTTTACCCTGAAATAAGTAAAATCTCCGACCCAGACTTGGTTCGGCCGATCAGCGGAGAAATCCTGCTTCAAAAGGTTTTTCTTTTCAGATTTCTGCCGCTTTTTATACTCTTTTTTTGCATCAGTGCGGACGCTGCGCAGTCCCAACTCCTGCATGATGCCGGAAATGCGTTTTGTACTCACATGGATACCGCTGTTCGCAAGAACAGCTCGAATCTTCTCCGCCCCGAAACGCTGCGCGTTATCATCAAATATCTGCTGGACCTGCAGCATCAGGCGAGCCTGCTCCTCCTCATACTTCGTTCGATCTGCCCTGCGAAAATATGATTGTAAAAGGTGCCTCGATCCACTTCTAAAGCTTCGCATAGTTCATATACGCTGTAGGGACTGTCTTGTGTATAGATGCTTTCCAGCTTCTCCAGACGTCTCCGAAGCGGGATATCAGAAAGGTATCCACACAGGCGGATAATCTCCATTTCATGCCGGAGTTTTTGCAACTGACGACACATGCTGTCAAACTCTTTGGGTGTGTAAGTCCTTTGCGGCGTTTTGATGGAACAGTATTTGATCCGCCAACGGTACAGCGTACTCAGTGCAACACTGAATTCTTTGCTTAATTCCTTAAGATCCTCGCCTTTCTCATAACGGTGAATTACCGTTTGCTTGAATTGCTCCGTATAATTTACTGGCATAGACTCAACTCCTTTGTAAGTGATGAATTTATTGTACTGTATTAGGGGAGCTGTTAATCTCGTCTTGCAAAAAATGTTGTATTCTGTTAAGATATGTACAGGAAACGCTTAGTAAAATATATGGCTAAAAAAGTCCGTATTGCGCTTTGTGTTAAACAGAGCCAGATGAATTGTGAGAATTACAAGCAGTTGCTGCGTCACGCTTGTAATTTCTCATTACAAGCGCGCCACAGCAACTGCTTTGTTGTAAGTGTTTCCAAACTATCTGGATAGGTGATATTCTTTGAAGATGAAGGCATTCGGTGAGTATCAGCTTAAAAGCATTAGAGAACATCTCGACTCGAGAGATTCAAAGTATGTCACCTATCCTAAATTTATCTTTCTTTGCGGAAAAGGTTTCGATAAAAATATTAAAGACTCGTATTGGAATACTAACCGAGGAACAATCCATCGTTATATGGAAAAACTACTGCCGGATGTAAACATTGTGTTATCAGAGCAATTATGGGAGGACGGATTTGATAGTAAGATTGACCTTTTAACATTTGAAGAGTTCCTTGCAGAGGTTAGCGATGCAATTATTCTTTTTGTCGAAAGCCCCGGATCCTTCTGTGAGCTCGGAGCGTTCGCATATGCAGATTCACTATTCAGTGACAAAATGATAATTGTATTGGACGAGTCGTATCGCGATAGTCGTTCTTTTGTTGCAACGGGCCCAGTGTTAAAAGCGTCTGATAACGGATCAAAGATTGTATATGCTGAAATAAGAGAAGGGGCTTTGTTGGCAAGTGTGGAGTTGCGATCTGCAGTGATAGATTTAATGGATGCAATGAAAAACAAGGTTTCTTCCATAAATAAACGAATAATTAACAAAAATGTCAATGTACACATCGGCTCATTTATCCCGGAAATACTTGAGATTATTAAACTTGCGCAACCAATTATGAGTACTGATTTGATTCAGTTATATAAGAACATCAAGGGCTTTGATACTTTTACTTTTGTCAAGCGCAATGGAGAAACTTTTTCTCGTGAGATTCAAGTTGGGTATATCTGGAAGCTTCTTGAAGTCTCGAAGATAATCCAAGTGGATGCAGGTTACATCTCATTGTTTAATTATATAAAACCTCAAAGCTTTATGTTGAAATATTTCGGAAATGCTATGGATCGTGAGCGTAATCGGATTATGTGCAGAAAATATCGATATGGTGAGAAAGTATGAGTTCATTGATAAATCGCATTTCTACAGATTTGAAATTAAAAGACGAATATATTAATTCAATAGTACGTCGTAGCAACTATTACTATAAAGATTATCGTATTCCCAAAAGGAACGGTGGCCAGAGACGTATTTCACAAGCAAGTCCAGAGCTGAAAACGCTTCAATATTGGATTAAAGCCAATATACTTTCACTTATGCCGATTTCCAAGGGAGCATTTGCCTACAACAAAGGAAGCAGCATCAAGAAACACGTTTCATTCCATAAGGATGCCTACTTTATCTTTCATACAGATATAAAGGATTTCTTTCCCAGTATAACATCGAAACAACTTGTCGATGTGTTAATCGCAAATCAAGGTGTACTTAAAACCGCGGGCCTTTGGTTTGATGATATAACGGATGTAATATCAAGCATTTGTTTTCGTCATAATCATTTGTGTATTGGTACGGTAAGTTCTCCAGCTATATGCAATATTATTATGTATTCTTTTGATGAGTACTTTGTAGATTATTGTAATAGTCATAATTGGAAGTATTCAAGATATGCTGATGACATCTATATTTCCTCACGAGAATATCTTCCCTGCTCTCTACGAAATGAGGTTAATCAGAAATTACAAGAGATTGGATTTTCTTCTAATGATAATAAAACCTGGTTTTGCTCCAAGAAGTCTCAAAGAAAGATTACTGGGTTGATTTTAACAGAAAAGGGAAGAATATCTGTTGGCTTGGAAAGACGTTTGGCCATAAAGAAAATGGTCTATGACCGAATTGTGCACGGCCGAGGAGATCCCGACGTAGTTTTGGGAAATTTGGCCTTTCTAAAAGACATCGAACCCAATGTATACAATAGTTTTCTCATTAAATATGCTGGGTATTGTGAGGGTGATGTTATTGCCGCAATAAAAAGTGGCCCTAATCCGAATCTTATAGTTAAATTTGATTTTCCAGACATCTAAAAGAGTATTAGACAAAATCTATTTTTCAATAAATGCTGCGGCATCTAAAGTGTCAAGTGATTACAAACAAAGCCCCTGCTATCCTATGATAGACAGGGGCTTATTGTTTTTATCTATTCCATACGTTTTTCCCTATCTTCTCCCCTGGCTTGACTATCTGCATATAAATAGATAGAATTATATGCAGATAGGGGGCATGGATATGAGAAGATTTGATTATTCCTTTCTGGATAACGGACTGCTGCCGGCGAAGTTGGTAAATCTCACCGCAAGCATTGCCAGCTTGAAAACGATGGCCGGCATTCGCAAAGAAGAGTATATTCGCGTTTTTACAGAGTTGGAAGTCATTGCCAAAGTGCAGTCCGTCAAAAGCTCCAACGCCATCGAAGGGATCGTCACCAGCGACGAACGCATCGAAGCCATCGTCAATCAGAACAGCGCCCCGTTGAATCACAACGAGGCGGAGATTGCCGGATATAGAGACGCTCTGAACGAAATTCATCTTGGATATGCGCATATCGATTTCCGTCAGCGCGACATTCTGCGTCTTCATGAAATGCTGCTTTCCATCGCCGGGTATGCGTACGGCGGTCGGTATAAAACGAACGACAATGTGATCCTGGAAATGGATACGGCCGGAAACAGAAAGGTGCGGTTTGCGCCCACGCCGGCAGCCGAGACAGAAGCTGCTATGGAACAGCTGGAGCTTGCTTATCTGGACGCCTGCAGCGACGCCAACATCAACCAGCTCTTGTTGATCCCCTGTGTGATCCTGGATTTCCTGTGTATCCATCCCTTCCGGGATGGCAATGGGCGAATGTCCAGGCTTTTATCGTTGTTGCTGCTTTATAAAAACGGCTATGACGTAGGCAAATATGTTTCCTTTGAGGAACAGATCAACAATCATAAAGCCTTTTATTATGAGGCATTGCGGCAGTCGTCTACAGGCTGGCACACCAACGAAAACTCGTATTTTCCGTTTATTGAGAACTTCCTTTCCACCCTGCATATGTGCTACAAGGAACTGGACAAGCGGTTTGCCGTCGTCCACGGGAAAAAAATCACCAAAAAAGCCCGCATCGAGGCAACGGTAATAAACAGCCTGACTCCTCTTTCCAAGGCGGAAATCTGCAAGATCCTGCCGGACGTCAGCCCCACAACGGTAGAGGCCGTGCTGGGCGCTATGGTAAAAGACGGCGCAATCCAGCGTATCGGAGCAGGAAGAGCATCCAGGTATATTAAACTGTAATATGCAAAGAAGTATAGCGTACTTTCTATTTACTAGTTATCTAATAATTGAGTATTTGATCTACAAAACAGTCTATTCCCAGTCTGATTCACAATTGTTTTGCAAATCAATATACAGCAGTATTAAGCTCCCGTTAAAATTGGCAATGAAAGGAGAGCATTTTATGAGCTTGGAACCTGGTGGCCGTGCAGAAAAATACGGAGATGAATATGAGAATCGTTACCTTACCATTCTTCTGTTACGTGTAGTAAATGAAAGTCTTTCCAATATCATTGTCGAACCAATTGGCGAAAATAGTGATAGCGTAGAGTTTATCACCGAGGATAAATTCGGCATTTCCGGATACTATCAATGCAAGGCGAGCAATAAGACCAAGCCGGCTTGGAGTATAGCTGATTTAAAGCGTTACGCTGTGTTCACTCGAATAAAAAATATATTATCTGATAATGCAAATGCACATTATTACTTTATTTCTCCTTTAGCTTATAACGAATTGGATGAGATTTGCAAACGTGCAAGAACGACTCTTTCTGCAAAAGACTTAATGGATTATCAGCTTACAAACGACACAATAAGACGCACCTTTAAAGACTGCGCTAGAGCGTTTCAGTTGGATATTAATTGCGCCCAAGATATGGATGCGTTTGTGGCGTTGTTATCTCGTTGCTATTTTGAACAGTGTCCTAATGGAACTGAAGCAGTTCGTGATCTGGAAGAAAGAATCAGCTTGATGTTTACAGGAGAAGCTTCCGAAGTCCGCATTCTGCTCGAACAATTCTCAAATTCAACAGGAAACTATGGAAAAAGAATTTCGGCAAAAGATATTATTGATTATCTGGAATCTCTTAACATCCATGTTCGTATTACACATTTTGATAATCGGATTCTTACCAGAATTAAAACTTTGAACGATATCTATTGGGACACTTGTCCTACCATTAACGGGCAACTAATCCATAGGGAAGCAACATCAAAAATTATTAATAGAATCAAAGAGGGTGGTTCCGTTATTCTGCATGGGAAAGCCGGAAGTGGAAAGAGCGGCTGCCTTCAAGAAACGATTAATCAACTAAAACAGGACGGCATACTATATTTGGCAATCAAACTGGACAAAATTGTCCCAGAAACATCCGCTGACGAGTTTGGCAGAAAGCTTGGACTCCCAGAATCGCCAGTCTACTGTCTTGCCAGGCATGCTGGGGACTCGCCTTGTGTATTGATTCTTGATCAATTAGACGTTCTTCGGTGGACAACAAGCCATTCGGCGACGGCATTGAGTATTTGCAAAGAGTTGATTAGCCAAACAGAGGTGCTCAATAATCATGAAGGTAAAAGTATATCTATTGTTTTCGCTTCCAGAACTTTTGATCTTGAAAATGATAGCGGATTGAAAGCTCTGTTTAACAGAGAAAACAGCCAAGGCACCTCAAAGTGGAAGAAAATAAGTATTGACAACTTTACTCAAAGTGAAGTTGTTCAACTTATAGGAAATTCATATTATCAACTTTCTTCTCGCTTACAAAAGCTTCTGCTGACACCAGCTTCCTTATATGTTTGGACGCAATTAGAAACGAGCAAAAGAAAAAACAATGTATCCTCTATGCATCAGCTGATGAGAACATGGTGGACGCAAATTATAGAAAGCTCCGACGCAAAAGGAATAGCACAAAAAAGGATGATATGTTGTAAAAACAAAATTGTACGCCAAATGGAACAGAATACAATTTTTTCCCTTCCGATGGCCCTTTTTGTTGACGACGAAAAAGCTATTTTTAATCTGATTTCAAACGGAATGATTCGAACTGATGGAACAAATATTTCATTTGTGCATCAGAGCTTTCTCGATTTTTTTATTACATTTGATTACTTATCTAAAATCTATGATGGGGATAATGTTGTTGATTTAATAGAACCCTATGACAAACAGATCCCACAAGTAAGATACCGACTTGTATCTGTTCTGCAGAACCTTATCGAGTCAAATCAAGATATGTTTGTTCAGCAGGGACGCTCGATATTGGAATCGAGCGGAATTCATTATTATTTCCAGTGCGCAGTATTTGAAGTGATTGGTCAATGTGATACTCCTCAAGAATCAATTTATTCTTTGGTTGACCAGTATGCTTTGTTAAAAGAATGGAACACATATATAATCCAAGTTGTTTATTCTGCTCATCCGGTCTTTTTAAAACATCTAGCAGAACAAGGCTGTGACTGGCTTGAGGATACGAACCTCTTACTGCTAAAATCAATAAATAGTAAAGATCCAGACTTCGTCGTAAATACGCTGCGTTCTTATGAAATCGATAATATCGAAGATGCTCGTAGAATCCATTGGACTCTTTGCCCCAGCATTGCTGATGACTCGGATGATATGTTTCAATTCCGGATTGAATTGTTGAAAAGGTATCCTGTTCTCTTGGATGATTATTATGGAATTCCAGATTTATATATTAGAAATCCACTACGGGCAATTCAGTTACTCAAAATAATCCTGGGAAATAGCTCTAGTCATAAATTCATGAGGGTCTATCTTGGAGAAAAAAAACACATCGGCAAGTTTACTCTTAATCACAATGATTTAATCATAAAAGAGTTGTTTCCTCTCATTTGCCAGAAAACCAATTCATTGACAATAACATGGCAAAACCATTACTCTTGGCTTAGCAATGATCATCAGGATTGGTTTGCAGACAATATAAAAAAGTCTGTTTTACGAGAGATCGTCGATATAACAAAGGGGGCATTAGCTGAGTATGCTATAAAATACCCCAACAAGCTTTGTGAACTCATAAAGGAATACCAACTGTTTTCGTCAGCAATCTGTCATGAACTACTCTCGCATGCTATTTTGTGCTTACCGGAAGAACAAGGCAATTTCACCATTCAGTGGTTGCTCCATAATTTTAATGCAAAAGTATTCGTCTTTACGGATAATCAAGAGGACTACTTATCATATACAAAACAAATAATCCAAAAGTTTTCTTCGATATGTTCATCCACCTTATTTCAAAAACTTGAGAGCACTATCTGCAGATGGAAAGACAGCTCAAAAACGATGTGCGATACATATAAGCGTCGTATAGAAATAAACAAGAGTCAACAATATGATCCCTATTACGTTGCGTTTTGGGGGCATATGCAAAAAGAATTGCTGCCTTGTCTTGATATAACGCGTATGTCTCGTTATTCACGGGAATTACTCCAGTTATTGAACAGAAATACATGGGTGCGTATACCGCATTTTAATTCAGGTATCACATTTAGTCCTGTAAAAACAGTAATATCTCCCATACATAATCATGTAGAACAGATTAGCGATGCGAGTTGGCTAAGAATTATTTCTGCTCCTATTGACAAAATGAGTACGAGCTGGCAAGGGAAGGATCAAGGTTCAGATTATTTTATTGAAACTGATCACAGAGCTTTTTCTGATTCTCTCAGAAAACAAGCAGAGAGAGAACCTGCACGGTTTGCACAACTATCTCTGAACTTCCCAGATGGGTGCTATGTAGGCTATGTTCTTGGTGTCTTAGATGCATTGAGAGAAGCAGATAAAAACGATAATCCTGTTGACATTGATTTGATATCCCAAATTATTCGACGGTTTAATACTATTCCAGACCACAATGTTGCTATCGCAATTGCCCGAGTTGTTGAGCACCTAAAAAAAGAAGCCTGGCCAGATGACATTTTAGATTTGATAGCTGAAATTGCAACAAAGCACCCTAATCCCCAAACAGATGAATACTCTATTACAAACAGAGATGACCCTGAACATTTTTCTATAAGAACGCTACAAGAAAACGAGATCAACTGCGCGCGAGGCTGTGCACTTCATGCAATTGCTGCCCTTGTCTGGGAAAATGGGGATTTGATGGAACGATTCAAGCCAACTGCTTCTATTGGATGTTGTGATAAGAATCCTGCCGTTCGCTTTGCTGCTTTGCATTGCCTGCTTCCATTTTTCCAGTCAGATAGCGATTTTGTTGTTGCTAAATTAAGACAATTGCTTAATACAGATTTGCGGATTATTGGCGCACATGACTTTTGGAATCTTTTATCACAAGATTATCAAAACAACAAACAGGCTTATCGCGATATACTGTTGGAGGCATGTAGGTCTAACTTTGAAGACTTGTCAGAAGTTGCTGCAGGTATGCTTTGCGCACTTGCGATTTTCACAAATGATGATCAAGCCTATGAGGCCATCACATCATTTGATTTCTCTTTCGAACAACAAAATAAGATTTGCAAACAAGCTGTATCTTCTTTTGATATCGCCAACTTTCATACGCGCAGCAAAGAGATTTTACTTACCTTTAGTAACAAGACAACAAAATATCTATCCAGTTTTAACCAATTGTTTTATGAGAAACGCATTTCGATACAACGAGACAGTGATTTTTTGATTTGTCTTATGAAATCAAGGCAGAATCAACGGCTACTGTATTCTTTTGTAAACTATCTAAACAAGTCAGACGAAGATATTTGCCAGTTTGCAGAAGCTCTTAAAACACTGGCTGATAGCTTAGCAGATTCTCCATTCTGTGGATATGAAAGATTGGATGTCCAAAACTTTGTTCAATGTGTTGTTCGTTTGTCAGATAGAAGCAAGGATAATCCGGCGATACAAAAAATCTGTCTTGAGATTTGGGACAATCTATTCAAAAACAATTGGCAATATGTAAAACCTATATCGGATATGATTGATTATTTTGAATAGGGCATTTCACATTATAAAATATTCCTCAAAAAGACCATGTTGTATTATGAATCAATTCAGATATTACGATTTATTAGCCATCGGCGTTAGATTTGTATAAAAGCCCTGTTGCCGTGCAGCGCTTTTTGGGAATAAATCTCTAAAGTGTAAAGTGAGAATAAAACAATAACAGGCGTTGCATCAAAACAGCTTTATACGCTAAATTGATACAACGCCCTTTCTCTAGCTTCATTTGCCCCAATCCTGTGCCCGGCCCCAACTTTAGCGCAGATCGGCGATTTCCAGGATCAGACGGCGGGTCTTTTCCCAGCCCAGGCAGGGGTCGGTGATGGACTTTCCGTAAATGCCTTCTTCCGCCTTTTGGCAGCCGTCCTCGAGATACGACTCGATCATCAGACCTTTCACCAGGCCGTTTACTTCCGGGGAATGGCGCATGCTGTGCAGGATCTCCTTGGCGATGCGGGGCTGTTCCCACCATTTTTTGCCGGAATTGGCATGGTTGACGTCCACGATGACCGCCGGATTCTTCAGCCCGCTTTCACTGTAGGCCTGGCACAGCAAAATCAAATCTTCATAATGATAATTGGCATGGGATTGGCCGTATTGGTTGACATAGCCCCGCAGCACGGCATGGGCCAGCGCATTGCCTTTGCTGGCCACTTCCCAGCCGCCGTATTCAAACGTATGCCCGTTTTGGGCGGCGGTGATGGCGTTGATCATCACCGAAAGGTCGCCGCTGGTGGGGTTTTTCATGCCCACCGGCAGATCCAGGCCGCTGGCGGTCAGCCGGTGCTGCTGATTTTCCACAGAGCGGGCCCCCACCGCCACATAGGAAAGGATATCCCCCAGATAGCGATGGTTTTCCGGGTACAGCATTTCATCCGCGCCGGAAAAACCGGTTTGTTCCAGGGCTTTGATATGCACCTTGCGAATGGCGATCAGCCCTTTGAGCATATTCGGGGAGCCGTTGGGATCGGTTTGATGCAGCATGCCTTTATACCCCGCGCCGGTGGTGCGGGGTTTGTTGGTATATATACGGGGGATAATGATGATTTTATCCTTCACCTGCTCCTGCACGCCCCGCAAACGGGAAATATAGTCCAAAACCGCGTCTTCCCGATCGGCGGAACAGGGGCCGATCACCAGAATAAATTTGTCGCTTTCGCCGCGGAACACCTTTTGTATTTCTTCGTCGTTGTGCGCTTTTTGCCGGGCCAGACTTTCCGAAAGCGGATACATGCTCATGACTTCCTCGGGGGTAGGCAATTTGCGTTTGAATTCCATGTTTATCATCGGGGTACGCTCCTTTATTGATCAAAATAGGTTCGGTTGGCGGTGGAAAGCCGCATCATTTTCTCTATTTCCGGCACGTTTTCCGCCTGCAAATTGTTGCGAAGCGTCATAAACCGGTCGATAAAAATATCCATTTGCCGCAAAAGCTCTTCTTTGTTGGCCAAAAACAGCTCGCTCCACATGGTCTCATTGATTTTGGCGATACGGGTCAGATCCCGAAACGAGTCGCCGGTATAATCCTTCAGCCGGGGGGAATCGTGACAGGTCATCAGGGAAATGGCAATGCAGTGGGTCAGCTGGGAAAGAAAAGCGATCATCTCGTCATGTTCTTCCGGGGACAGGGTGCAAATGCGCTTGAAGCCCAGGGTGCGGCCAAAATCCATACAGCGTTCTATGGCCGCCTGGCTGTTGGCCGCCGTAGGGACCACAATATAATTGGCGTCGGTGAATATCTCTTTGGCGGCGTTGACCACGCCGCTGCTTTCCCGGCCGGCCATGGGATGGGCGGCGATGAATTCCACATCCGGACGCAGCATTTGCTGGGCCGGGTAAACCACCGGCACTTTCACTCCGGTCACGTCGGTCAGCAAAGCCCCCGGCTTCAGCAGATGCTGATGGTCCCGGAGCCATTGGAGGAACACATGGGGATACAGGGCGAAAACCACCAGGTCAAAATCGCCCACATAATCCGCGTCCGGCCGGGTGCGGCCATGACGGATCATGCCCCGCTGCAAAGCGAATTGCAAATCCGACTCTTCTTTGGTCACCGCGCCCACTTCATAGCCTTGGTCGCTCAGGGCCTGGGCATAGCTGCCGCCGATCAGCCCCAGCCCCACCACCAGTATTTTTTGGCTTTTATCCATCCGCGTAATCGACCTCCAATCCCAATTGGCGCAGGGCCCGGAAAAAGCCGCCGAAGCTTTTGTTCACCGCCTCCGCCCCTTCGATGACGCCGCCGGTAAACGCCGCCAATACCGAAAGGGCCATGACGATACGGTGATCGTTATGTCCCCAAAGGGGCTGCTGGGGCGGGCCGAAGGATTTGGCGATGATTTCCACGGTGTTGTCGCCGGTTTTCCCTTCCACGCCGAATTTTTTCAGTTCCGCCAGCATCGCCTGGACGCGGTCGCTTTCCTTGATGGCCAAACGCCGGGTGCCGTAAAAGCGGGCCCCGTGTTTGGCGGCGGCCACGGCAAAAAGCACCGGGCCCAGATCGGGGCAATCGGACAGATCCAGCTCCGCGCCGGGGCTGTCCAGGGCAGCCAGCATATCCAGGCACACCCGGTCCCCCTGCAGGCTATGGGGATTCAAGCCGGTAACCTCCACCGCCCCGCCCAAAGCCCCCAGGGCGTAGAAAAAGGCGGCGTTGGACCAATCCCCTTCCACAGCAAAGCGCCCCGGCCGGTATTGCTGCCCGCCGGGGACGGCAAAGGCGTTTTCCCCCTGGGGCAAAACCGCAATGCCGAAACGCTCCAGCACGTCCAGGGTCAGCCTGATATAGGAGCGGCTTTCCACCGGCGGCCGTATCTCGATGCGGCTGTCCGCCGGCAGCAAGGGCAAGGCCAGCAATAAACCGGAAATAAACTGGCTGCTGACGTCTCCCCGGGGCCGGTATATCCCCGGCTGCAAAAGGCCGCTTATCCGCAAGGCGTTTTTTTCCTCCGTCAGCATGATCCCGGTACCGGTCAGTATCTCCCGGTAAACGCCGACGCCCCGGGCCATCAGCCGTTCCGTGCCGCAAAAGCGGATCTCGCCGCCGCCCAACAGGGCCACAGGCAAAAGCAGCCGCAGGGTGCTGCCGCTTTCCCCGCAAAGCAAAGGCCCGGCCGCCGCCGGACGGCCGCCGCAGCCGTTCATATGCAAAACCCCGTCTTCCAGCCGGTATTTGGCCCCCAGGGCGGACAGGCAATCCAAAGTGGCCCGGATATCCTGGCTCAGGGCTACTCCTTGCAGCTGGCTTTCCCCCGCCGCCAAAGCCGCGGCGATCAACAGGCGATGGGCATAGCTTTTGGAGGGCGGCGCCGCCACCGTTCCCTTGGGGCTGCCCCCTTTAAATTCCGCTTTCATGGGCTTTTTCCTCCAAATGGGCTTTCAGAATATCTATAGCCTGCAAATATCCGGCAAAGCCCTGGCCGGAAACAGTGGCCAAAACGCAATCCCGCACATAGCTGGTCTGCCGGAAGGCCTCCCTTTTTTCCACCTGGGAAATATGCACCTCCACCGCGGGCAGGGCCACCGCTTTCAAGGCGTCGGCAATGGCCACGCTGGTATGGGTATAGGCGGCGGGGTTGATGACGATACCGTCCACGGCGTCAAAATAGGCGTTTTGTATGGCGTCCACGATCGCCCCTTCGTGATTGGATTGAAAAAACTGCGCGTCCACGCCAATCTCCCCGGCGTGATCGGCGATTTGCCGCAGCAGGCTGTTGTAGTCTTCCTTGCCGTAAATATCCGGCTCCCGTATGCCCAATAAATTGAGATTGGGGCCGTTGATCACCAAGATACGCATTTGTCGAATTCCTCCAAAATCTTTTCGCATACGGCTTCCGCCGGGCCGCCGGCGTCGATCCGCACATGGGCGGCTTGGCAATACAGGGGATACCGCTGCCGGTAAAGCCGCTCCAAGGCTTGCCGGTCGGCGGAAAGGGGCCGGTCGTCATAGGGCTGCAAAAGCGCCAAAGGCCGGTCCAGAAAATACAGCCTGCCGTTGCGGCGCAAGTGCCGCATATTGTCCCCGTCCAGCACCGCGCCGCCGCCGGTGGCGATGACGCAGCCGTTTTCTTCCGCCAATTGGGCGATGGCTTCCTTTTCGATGCGGCGAAAAGCCGCTTCTCCCCGGCTGCGGATGATTTGCGCCGGGCTTTCCCCCTGCCGCTGCGCCACCCAGTCGTCGGCGTCCAGGAAGCGGCGGCCGGTCTTTTCCGCCAGCAGTTTTCCTACCAGGCTTTTACCGCTGGCAGGCATGCCGATCAAAACCAGATTCTCCTTATCCCGGCGCAGGCGGCGATAAATCTCTTCCGTTTGTCCTTCCGGCGGATCGCTGTCAAAGCCCAAAAACAGCCGGGAAGCGTAAACCGCCTGGGCCGCCAGCATATACAGGCCGCCTTCCGCCGTCAAGCCCCGTTCCTTGGCGGCAAGGATCAAATTGGTGTTCAGCGGATTGTATATGGCGTCGAAAACCGCCGTCAAGCGGGGCAGGCCGGCAATATCCATGGGCTGGCCCTCGCTGTCGGGGAACATCCCCGCCGGGGTGGCGTTGATCAAGCCCCGGGCGTCGCTGTGGGATGCCTGCGCCTGGTCATAAGAGACCGTCCCCGGCCGGCCGCTGCGGGAAACGGTGACGATGGACCCGGCCCCCAAATCCTCCGCCACAGCCCGCATGGTTTTGGCCGCGCCGCCGCTGCCCAGCAGCAGCACCTTTTTTCCCCGCCAATCCACCTGCCGCCGGCGTATCCAGTCCATGGCGCCGGCATAGTCAGTATTGTATCCCCATAGTTTCCCCTCCCGATTGATCACGGTATTGACCGCGCCGATGCGGGCCGCCGCCGGGGAAAGCCCGTCCAGATAGGGGATGATCTGTTCTTTATAGGGGATGGTGACATTGACGCCGCAAAAGTCGCGGCGGCGGAAAAAATCCGCCGTTTGCTCCGGCTCCAGCTCCAGCAATTCATAGCGGTAATCGCCGATGCAGGCATGGATCTCCGGGGAAAAGCTGTGCCCCAGCCGCCGGCCGATCAATCCATATCGCATACCGGCCTCCCTTTCGTAAACACATCCGTACCGTAACGCTGGGCCAGCAAATCGCAAAGCACCAGGGCGGTGACGGCGTCGATCACCGGGCAAATGCGGCGGACGATGGCCGGGTCGTGCCGGCCGGCAATGCGCAAAACCGCGTTTTCCCCGGTGAGAAAATTCACCGTTTGCTGTTCCCTGCCAATGGACGGGGTGGGCTTTACCGCGCATTGAAACAAGATGGGCATGCCGTTGCTGACGCCGCCGTTGATACCGCCGTTGCGATTGGTGACGGTGATCACCCGGCCCTTTTCCATACGCATGGCGTCATTGGCTTGACTGCCCCGAAGCTCGGCCAGTTGAAAGCCGTCGCCGAAGGACACGGCCTTGACGCCGCCGATGCTGAACAAAGCATGGGAAAGCAGGCCCTCCACGCTGTCGAACCAAGGCTCGCCCAGGCCCGCCGGCAGGCCGGTCACCGCGGTCTGCACCACGCCGCCGATGCTGTCCCCCGCCTCCTTGGCGGCGAGAATGGCGGCAATCATAGCTTCGCCGCGGCTTTCCGTCAGCACCGGGAAGGCCGCCCGGTTCAAGCAGGCGATATCCTGCTCCAGGCAGTCAAAATCCCGATCCTCCACGCCGCCGCAGCGCAAAATATGGGTGCCCAGGGCCACCCCGGTCCCGGCCAGGGCGGTCAGCAGCACCGCCCCCAACGCCGTCAAAGCGGCGGTGACCCGGCCGGAAAAATGGCCGCCGCCCCGGTAATCCTCATAACCGTGATATTTGCAAAAACCGGCGTAATCCCCGTGGGAAGGCCGGGCCAGGCCCCGGTTTTTTTCATAATCGCCGCTGTGCTGATCCTGATTGGCCAGGACGATGCACAAAGGCGTACCGGTGGTCTTGCCCTGGAACACGCCGCTGAGTATGCGGAAATCGTCTGCCTCCCGCCGGGGGGTATCCCAGGGGGCGGAGGGCCGCCGCCGGTCCAGCAGGCGGCGAATGGCCTCGCCGTCCACGGGTATGCCAGGGGCCAGGCCGTCGATGACGCCGCCCACAGCCGGGCCGTGGCTTTCGCCGAACAGGGTCAAAGATACGCTGTGGCCAAAAGTGTTTTTCATAACCGTTCCTCCAAATGGGCCCGCCATTGTTCCTCATCCCAGCGGACGAAAGAAAACGAGCCGATCTCCTCCACATATACCCCGGCCACCGTGCCGCCGGCGTCCATTTTCTTATCATGCAGCAAAAAGGGCATCAGATCCGTGGCCTGCGCCTGTACCTGCCGGGGCAAACGGAATTTTGCCAAAACCTGCTCCAACTGGGGCAAAACCGCCGGCCCGCACATCAGACGCATGCCCAAAGCCACGCATTCCCCATGCAGCAGGCGGCCCTGGGCAAAGCTTTCTATGGCATGCCCTACGGTGTGGCCGAAATTCAGCACCCGCCGCAAGCCGTTTTCCTGGGGATCGCTTTCCACCACCTGTTTTTTCACCAGCAGGGAGCGGTATATCACTTCCTGCCAATCCGCCGGGTCGTTTTCGATGCGGCTTAACAGCCGAAACAATTCCCCGTCGCAGGTCAGCGCCATTTTGACCGACTCGGCCACCCCGGCGTTGAACTGTCTTTCCTCCAAGGTTTTCAGGGTGTCCGGATCGATCAGCACCTTTTTCGGCTGATGAAACGCGCCCACGGGGTTTTTTACCCCTTGGAAATTCACGGCGGTCTTGCCGCCGATGGAAGAATCCACCTGGGACAAAAAGGTGGTGGGGATATTATAGAAATCCACGCCCCGCATATAGGTAGCGGCGGCGAAACCGCTGACGTCCCCCACCATGCCGCCGCCTACCGCCAGCACGCAATCCCGGCGGCCGAAGCCGTTTTCCAGCATGACGGCCAGCAGCCGCTGATAGGATCCCATACTTTTGCTGGCTTCTCCCTGAGGCAGGGTCACCACCTGGGGCTCCCGGCAGCAGGCCGCCGCCTGCCGCACATATTCCGCAGGCACCCCATCGTCAGTGACCAGCAAGACCTTGCGCTGCAGCTGCAAATACTGATTTGCCTGGGATAAAACTCCCGGCTGCAATACGATGTCATAGCCGTCCCGATCCAAATCCATCCGAATGATCATCCGTTTTTCCTTTCATATTTTATTGCGTCTTTCGCGGCAAGTTGCGGCAAAGCTTTGTCGAAAAGCCGTTTTCTCCTCAGGCGCTGTAAGACCCCACCAGCCGCAGGCGGGCGCAGACCGCGGAAAGCTCCCGCAGCATATCCTGGCCGCTTTGGCTGCTGATATTGCCTTCCGCCTCAATATAGAAGTAATAATTCCACAGCAAGCCTTTCATGGGCCGGCTGCGCAAGGCCCGCATATTGAAATTGTGGGCGCCGATGATATTCAAGGCTTTGGCCAGGGCCCCCGCCTCATTGCGCACGGTGAACACCAGGACAAAGCATTCGTTTTCGTTTTTGCTGCTGGGCGAAGGGGGATTGGCCGCCCGGGAAAACACGGCGAAGCGGGTGGCGTTGCTTTTGCTGGCGTTGATATGGCTTTCCAAAACCTGCAGGCCGAAAATGCGGGCGGTTTCCGCCGAGGCCACGGCGGCCACGGTTTCGTCCCCTTCCTCCCGCACATATTTGGCGGCCAGGGCGGTATTGGCATAGGCCACCACATCCCAGCCGTGCTCCTTGATAAAAGCGTCGCATTGGGCCAGGGCCTGGGGATGGCTGACCACGGTTTTGATCGTTTGCAGACTGGCCTCTTCCCTGGCCAGCAAATTGTGGACGATATCCAGATCGATCATCTGATTGATATACAGGGAACCGGAAAAGATCAAATCCATCACCGCGCCCACAGCCCCGGCATAGCTGTTTTCCACCGGCAAAACCGCGCAATCAAAATCGCCGTTTTCCACCGCCCGGTAGGCGTCGGCAAAGTCGCTGCAGGGGGTATATTCGCCGCCGGGAAAAATCTTTTGGGCGGCGATGTGGCTAAAAGCCCCTTCCACGCCGCTGTAGGCCACCTTCACCCCCTGGGACAGCCGGTACTGATACTCCCGGGAAAGGCGCATGGTCTCCCGCAGGAACTGGCTGTAATATTCCCGCAGGGTGCTGTCGGAGATTTTCTCCGGCCTGCCGTTCAGCATCTCTTTTTCCCGCGCTTTGTCCAAAACCGGCAGGGCGTGTTCGGTTTTGTAGCGGGCCACCCGTTCTCCCGCCCGCATACGGCGCTCGAACAGCTTGGCCATCTGTTCGTCGATCTCGTCGATTTCCAAGCGGGCCTTTTCCAATTCGTTCATTTTCATTACCTCTCTATTCTACTATTATTTTATAATCTTCTTTTCGCCGGGGCAAGAAGCCATAAAAAAAGAGGTTCCCGTTTGAGGAACCCCTATAACATGCCGGTTTTTCAACACGATACCGGAAGCGGAATCCTATGCAAACGGACAAAAGAACGAGCCAGGCCATAGCCAAAAAAGCGGTACGCAAAAAAACGAACCGCGCCGGTAAAAGAATACCAGTTGAAATGGCAGGCGGGAAAAGCAGCCTGGTTAATCGTTTCGTTGGTATGCACCGTTTCCACCCTCCTTGTCCGGGAATATCTTGCATTATACTATAGGCGAAAAAAAAAAGCAAGAAAAAAAATGACCGGGGCCCTTTACGGTTTTAAGGGGAAAACGCCTTTCGACGGCGAACTATGCAAATAGAAAAGGGCTTTGGCCGCCGGTCAAAGCCCAGCCAAAGAGAGGCGTCATGGAAAAAGAAGCGGCCCGTTTCGCGGGGATCTATATACATATACCTTTTTGCCTGCGCAAATGCAAGTATTGCGATTTTGTTTCCTATCCTGCCCCGGCGGATTCGCCGCTGCTGCGCCAATATGTGGATTGGCTGGCGGCGGAATGGCGGCTGTGGCAAGAGCAGGGGGATTTCCGCCATTGCGCCAGCCTGTATTTGGGCGGCGGCACCCCGTCCCTGCTGCCGGCGGAGGAAATCGCCCGTTTGCTGGAGATACTGCCGCCGGCGGAGGAAATCACCCTGGAGGCCAATCCGGAAACCGTGGACGAACGCAAGCTGGCCCTGTGGCGGCAAGCGGGGATAAACCGTTTATCCCTGGGGGCGCAAAGCTTTCACCAACGCCTGCTGCAGGCCATGGGCCGGGGCCATGACGGGGAACAAACCCGGCAGGCGGTAGCCGCGGCCCGGCAGGCGGGCTTTGACAACATCGGTTTGGACTTGATCTACGGCCTGCCCGGACAGACCCTGGCGGACTGGAAGCAGGATGTGGCCCGGGCCCTGGCTTTGCAGCCCCAGCATCTGTCCCTGTATGGCCTGACCCTGGCCCCGGAAACCCCCTGGGGACGGCAGGCGGCGGCGGGGCGCTTGACCCCGGCGGCGGAGGAGGAAGCCGCCGCCATGCTGGCCTTTGCCATGGAGGCGCTGGAAAGCGCCGGCCTTCACCAATATGAGATCGCCAATTTCGCCCGGCCCGGCCGGGCCAGCCGTCACAATCAGGTCTATTGGCGGCGTGAGGATTATCTGGGCCTGGGCGCGGCGGCCTGCTCCTGCGCCGGCAACCGGCGTTTCGCCAATCACCGGCGGCTGGAGGATTACCGGCAGGCCCTGGAACAGGGCCGTTTGCCCATCGCCGAAGAAGAATCCCTATCGCCCCGGCAGGTGCTGGGGGAAGCGATGTTTTTGGGCCTGCGTCTGCGGCAAGGCGTCGATCAGCAGGCTTTTGCGCAACGCTACGGCGTAAGGCCGGATCAACTTTACGGCCCGGCCCTGAAAAAGCTGATCCAAAACGGCCTGTTGGAAGAGGACGGCCCCTGGCTGCGTCTGACCCGGCGGGGCTTGTTCCTGGCCAATCAGGTTTTTGTAGAATTCGTATGAACCCGGCCCGCCAAGGGCCGCGCCACGCAACAACCATCGTCTTGCAAAGGAGCGTGTTATTTATGGGAGAGATCGGTCGTTCCATTCCCCGTGTGGACGCCAAAGACAAAGTATGCGGCACGGCAAAGTACACGGAAGATCTATGCCCGGCCTACGCCCTGACGGCCAAGATCTATCACGCCGCCATCGCCAACGGCTGGGTAGAACGCATCGACATAGACGATGCCCTGGCCGTTCCCGGCGTGGAAGCGGTATTCACCTGCATGGACGTGCCGCAGCTGCCTTTTGCCACCGCCGGACACCCCTGGTCCACCGATCCCGGCCACCGGGACGTGGCCGACCGGCTGCTGCTGAACCGGCGGGTACGCTGTTACGGCGACGATATCGCCGTGGTGGTGGCAACAGACGAAGTGGCCGCCGACCGGGGGCTTCGGGCCATCCGGGTGGAATACCGGGAAGAACCGGTGGCCGTCACCCCGGAGCAGGCCATGGAAATGGCCGCCCAGGGCGGAGAGCCCTTGCATGAGGCTTATGCCGATAATATACTGGGCCGCAGCCAATACCAGGAAGGGGAATGGCCGGCGGATACGGAGGAACTGACCGCCGCCAAGGGCAGCTATGTCTGCCAGGCGGTGCAGCATTGCCATCTGGAAAGCGCCGTATCCTTCGCCTGGCAGGAGGGGGAAAAAATCACCGTGGTTTCCTCCACGCAAATCCCTCATATCGTCCGCCGGGTGGTAGGCCAGGCCCTGGGCCTGCCCTGGAGCCGCATACGGGTGATCAAGCCCTATATCGGCGGCGGCTTCGGCAATAAGCAGGACGTGCTCACCGAGCCCTTGAACGCCTGGCTGGCCCAGAAATTGCCGGGCCGCACCGTCAAGCTTTGCCTTTCCCGGGAAGAAGTGTTTTCCGCCACCCGCATCCGTCACCCCATCACCATCGATATCGAGACCCTGGCGGATCAACAGGGCAACCTGGTGGCCCGCAGCTATAACGCCGTATCCTGCCAGGGGGCCTACGCCTCCCACGGACATGGCATCGCCGCCAACGGCATGACCGCCTTTCGCGATATGTACCGGCAAAGCCAGGCCCTGCGGCAGCAGGCCCTTACCGTATATTGCAACGTACCGGCGGCCGGGGCCATGCGGGGCTACGGCATCCCCCAGGAAACCTTCGCCACCGAAGCCAATATGGACGATTTGGCCCTGGCCCTAGCCATGGATCCTTTGGAACTGCGGCGGAAAAACATGATGCTCCCCGGCTTCAAAGACCCGGTAACCGGCATCACCTGTCACAGCAGCGGCCTGGAAGAATGCCTGCGCAAAGGCGAGGCCCTCATCGACTGGCAGGCAAAGCGGCAGGCCTACGCCAAGCAAAGCGGCCCCCTGCGGCGGGGCGTGGGCATGGCCCTGTTCTGCTACAAAACCGGGGTGTATCCCCTGTCTTTGGAAACCTCTTCCGCCCGCATGGTTTTGAACCAGGACGGCAGCGCCCAATTGCATTTGGGGGCTACGGAGATCGGCCAGGGCGGGGATACGGTCTTTGCCCAGATGGCGGCGGAGGCCTGCGGCATGCGCACCGAGGACATACGGGTGGTCAGCTTCCAGGATACCGACGTGGCCCCCTATGATTCCGGCGCTTACGCTTCCCGGCAAACCTATGTCACCGGCATGGCCATACAAAAAACCGCCCGGCTGTTTGGAGAAAGGCTGACCGGCTATGCCGCCGGCCTTTGCGGCATGGCCCCGGAAAATCTGCGGGTACAGGGGCAGCATGTGGTAAAACAAGAGGACGGACAGCCGGTGATTTCCCTGGAGGAATTGGCCCAGGAGGCTTTTTACAGCCTGGAAAACAGCGTGCATATCAGCGCCCAGACCACCAATCATTGCCGCAGCAATACCTTTGCCTTCGGCTGTTCCTTTGTGGAGATCCAGGTGGACATGCCCCTGGGGCAGATCCGGGTGCTGCAGGCCATCAATCTGCACGACAGCGGCAAGCTCATCAACCCCGCCCTGGCCGAAGCCCAGGTGCACGGCGGCATGAGCATGGCCCTGGGCTATGGCTTAAGCGAAAGGATGATTTTCCATCCCCAAAGCGGCAAGCTGCTGAACGGCAATCTTTTGGATTATAAGCTGGCCACCGCCCTGGATACCCCGGACCTGCAGGCAGTCTTTGTGGAGACCCAGGACCCCACCGGCCCCTTCGGCAACAAAGCCCTGGGGGAACCGCCGGCCTTGAGCCTGGCCCCGGCCCTGCGCAACGCTTTGCTTCATGCCACCGGGGTGAAAATCAACAGCCTGCCGCTGGAACCCCAACGGCTGACGGCGGCCTTCCGTGAGGCCGGTTTGCTGGAAGGAGGGGAAGACCATGTATGATATCGAAGAATACGCCGCCGCCGCTTCTCTGGCGGACGCCCTGAACCGTTTGGCCGCCCGGCCGGAGCTGAAGATCATCGCCGGCGGCAGCGACGCTTTGCTGAAAATCCGCGACGGCAAATGGGCCGGCTGCGCCCTGCTGAGCATACACGGCCTGCCGGAGCTGCAGGGCGTCGCCATGGACGAAAAGGGCGATATAGAGATACGCCCCCTGACCACCTTCGGCCAGGCGGCGGAGGATACGCTGATTTGCCGCCATTTGCCCCTGCTGGCCCAGGGGGCGGCTTCCGCCGGCGGGCCGCAGCTGCGCCGTATGGGCACCATCGGCGGCAACATCTGCAACGGCGCGCCTTCCGCCGATACCGCCCCGGCCCTGCTGTGTCTGAACGCGGTTTTGGATCTGCGCAGCGCCGGGAAAAGCCGCCTGCTGCCCCTGAACGAATTCTATCTGGGCCCCGGCAAAACCGCCCTGGAAGCGGGGGAATTGCTGTGCGGCGTGCGCATCGCCAAAGAAGACTATCAGGGCTATCATGGCTGCTACTATAAATATTCCCAGCGCCGGGCCATGGATATCGCCAATATCAGCTGCGCCCTGTGGCTGAAAAGCATAGACAACGCCGTGGCCGATATCCGTCTGGCCATGGGGGTGGCGGCTCCTACGCCCATCCGACTGCCCCAAACGGAGCGGGCCCTGCAAGGGCTGCCGCTGGAACAGGGACAAAAGCGCATCGCCAACCTGGTGCGGCAGGAAATTCAGCCCCGGGATTCCTGGCGGGCCAGCCGGGAATTCCGCCTGCAGATCGCCGGCGAAATCGCCGCGCGCTGCTTCGCCGCCGCCTGCGATAAAATTCAGGGAGGAAAAGCCGATGTATCAAACCGTTAAAATGACCATAAACGGCCGGGCCCGAGAGATCCCGGTGGATATCCGCGAATCCCTGGCGGAGCTTTTGCGCCGTTTGGGCTTCACCAGCGTAAAACAAGGCTGCCAGGTGGGAGAATGCGGCGCCTGCACCGTGCTGGTGGACGGCCATGCCGTGACCAGCTGCCTGTATCTGGCGGTGTGGGCGGAAGGAAAAAGCGTGCTGACCGTGGAAGGGCTGCGGGGCGACAACGGGGAATTGCATCCTGTGCAGCAGGCCTTTATCGACGAAGCCGCCGTGCAATGCGGCTTTTGCACACCGGGTTTGATCATGACCGCCGTGGAAATCGTCGGCCGGGGCATACCCTATACCCGGGAGGAATTGCGCCGTTTGATCTCCGGCCATCTGTGCCGCTGCACCGGCTATGAAAATATCCTCAACGCCATCGAAAAAGCCCTGCGCCAAGCCAACGGCTGAAAACCGCCCAGCGCGGGCAAAAAGCCTGACAGATATCGCTTACCCCAAACCTTCGCCTTTGCGGCGAAGGTTTTTTTATGCCCGGCCAGGCCAGTCCGGCGCATCCAGATGCCCAGGGTTTTCGACAAAAAGATAGCGTTTCTTAGAATTTTCTTATTTTTTATCAAAACCTATTGACAAAGCGCTTCCCTTCCATCTATACTACATGTATTAGTACACTATGACATATAGTACAGTTACGCGTTGGACGCCAAAGGCAGGCTGCCGGCGGACGGCGCGCCTCTGCAAGGCGGGGAGGAACCATGTTCAGCATCGATTATCGCAGCGACAAACCACTATATCAACAATTGGTGGACAATATAGAACGCCTGACTTTATGCGGCGTTTTGGCCCCGGAAAGCCGCCTGCCCTCGGTACGGGCTTTGGCTGGCGAGCTTTCCATCAATCCCAACACCATACAAAAAGCCTATACCGAACTGGAATCCCGGGGCGTGATTTTCACCCTGCCGGGCAAAGGCGCGTTCATCTGCCAGGAATCCGGCAAATTGCTGCATAAAAAACGCCTGGAAGTGCTGGAACAGCTCTTCGACACCACGGCGGAGGCCTGCCGCCTGCATATCCCCCAGGAAGACGTGATCGCCTGCTGTCATCGGGCTTATGAAGAAACCGCGGACAAAGGGGGCGAAAGGAAATGATTGAAACCAAAGACCTGTGCAAAAGCTTCGGCGATTTGAAGGCCTTGGATCATGTTTCGGTCAGCATACGCTCCGGCGGCGTGTTCGGCCTGGTGGGCAGCAACGGCGCGGGGAAAAGCACGTTTTTGCGCCTGCTCAGCGGCATTTACCGGCCGGATTCCGGCTCCGTGGAAATCGACGGCAAGCGGGTATACGAAAACCAAGCCGTCAAAAGCCGTTTGGTTTTCATAGCCGACGACCCCTATTTCTTTCCCAACGCCACCCCCAGGGAAATGGAAGAATACTACCGGGGCGTTTATGCCGCTTTCGATGGGCAGCGCTTCCGCAAGTTTTTAACAGCCCTGGACCTGGACGCCGGCCGCAAAATCTCCGCCTTTTCCAAAGGGATGAAAAAGCAACTGGCCGTACTGCTGGCCCTTTGCACCAACGTCCCCTATCTGTACGGAGATGAGACCATGGACGGCCTGGATCCGGTGATGCGCCGGGCCGTCAAGAGCCTGTTTGCCGAAGAGGTGGCCGCCCGGGGCCTGACCGCGGTGCTTTCCTCCCACAATTTGCGGGAGCTGGAGGACATTTGCGACCATATCGGTCTTTTGCATCGGGGCGGGCTGCTGCTGGCACAGGAATTGGACGAGCTGAAAAGCGGTCTTCATAAAGTGCAGGCGGTTTTCCCCTATACGGTGTATCCCAAGGCTTTCGAGGGGATGCAGCTGACCAGCTTCAAACAAAGCGGCCGCATGTATACCATGATTTTCCGGGGGGACGGGGAAGAGATCCGCCGCCGTCTGGAAGAAAAAGAGCCGGTATACATGGAAATGCTGCCGGTCAGCCTGGAAGAAGCCTTTATCTACGAAACGGAGGTGGCCGGTTATGATTTTCAAACCCTCTTCCTGTAATCCCCTGGGCCGGGCCGGGGGAAAACCCTGGGTCTTCGCCTGTTCCTTCGTGGCCTACTTTTTCGCCCTGCCGGTGTTTTGCGCCCTGCGTCTGCAGGAATACCTGCATTGGCAAAACGGGGCGGAAAGCGCTCTGGCAGGGCAAAAAATCGCCGGGGTTTTGCAGGAATTGTTCGGTTTGGCCAATGCGCCGGTTCTTATCGTCACCGCCGCCGGTTCTTTGATGGCGGCCTGGGTGTATTTCGCCTATCTCAACGATAAAAAACAGGTGGACTTTTATCATGCCCTGCCTATCTCCCGCCGCAAAATGTTTTTCCGCCGCAGCGCCGCCGCTTTGCTTTCCCTGTGGAGCGCCTATGGGCTGAATCTGCTCCTGGCGGCGGCGGTAGTCTATGCCATGGGCATGGGCTCCCTGTGGCAATGGTCCGCCGTCTGGTCCGGTTTGGCCGGGCATTTGACCTTTTCCCTGGCCCTGTTCTTCACGGCGGTGCTGGCCACGGAGCTGACGGGCATGCATATCCTCTCCGCGGCTTTGACTCTGTTCTTCCTGGGCGCCGGCCCCTCCGCCATTTGGAGCGTGCGCCAGCTGGCTTCCTGCTTTTATCCCAGCTATTATGCGGATTTTTACAATTGGCAAGCGCCCGCCTTATGGAGCAGCCCTTTGGCCCGCTATATCCTGGCCGCCGGGGAAAATCAGATCCCGCCGGCGGACCGTCTGTGGATCGCCGGCGGCATAGCGCTGCTGGCCCTTGCGGCTTTGCTCCTGCATTTGCGCCGTCCTTCCGAGGCCGCCGGCCGCTCCATCGCCTTCCCGCTGGCGGAGCCTTTGCTGAAATATCCGGCGGCGCTGTGGACCGCCCTGATCCTGGCCATGCTGCTGCAGGAGATCGGCGGCCAGACCCTGGCCGGTCTGCCCTATGGCTGGCTGCTGTTCGGCGCGCTGATCGGCGGCGTTTTGGCCTGCCAGGTGGCTGAGATCATCTTCCAGGGGGATTTCAAAGCCGGCAAAAGCCATCTGCGGGGCCTGGCCGTGTTCTGCCTGGCTCTGGTGGCGGTCATTTTGATGAATATATTCGATATTACCGGCTTCAACCGTTTCGTGCCTGCGCCGGAGCAAACGGCCCAGGTGCAGATCCGCTTTGACGGGGTCAACGACTATGTCTACGACGGCTATTATGTGACCAATATGTCCTATGAATACAACACCGACGCCTCGGCGCAAAATATCCGCCGGGAATTCGCCCAGGGGACGCTGGACACGGAAGAAGGGATCGCCGCCGCCATCTCCATACAGAAAAAGCTGATCGACGCGGAGCAGGCCCAAAAGATCCGGGAAAGACAGGGGACGGCCGAAGACGCCGCGATAGAAGCAGAGCCCTATCACAGCTATACCGGCTGCTATTTGCTGTATACCTTAAAAGACGGCCGGCAAATCGCCCGCAAATGCGTCTACGCTCCCATACGCCTGACGGATATCGCCGAAGAATTGGACGTGATCTTCCGCAGCGACAGCTTCTTGGACGGGCAATATACGCTGTTCCAGCAAGCCCCCCAAAATCTGCGTCTGGACGACATCGCTTCTTTTGCCGATTACCGTTACAACCAATGGAAAAACGATCCCTTGTTCCTCAAATGGCGGGGCAGGGACTTGGCCCCATTGCTGACGGCCTTTGAAGCGGATATAAAAAGCCTGACCCCGGATTATATGCGGCAAAACGCGCCAGTGGGCTCTCTGTCTTTTCGCTGCTATGTGCAGGGCATAGAAGACGGCGCCTCTTTGGAACAGCTGAACGGGCAAACCTACGCCTATTATACCTATCCGCTGTATCCCTGTTTCAGCCAGACCCTGGCCGCTTTGGCGGATCTGGGCTATGAAGATATCATCTGGCAGGACCGGCCGGAAGACATTCGGCGCATCGTCCTCTATCAAACCCATGAAGACGGCCGGGAAACCGAAACGGTTTACGATACGTCTGAAGAAATAGAGCGTATCCTTGACGCCAGCGTCATTTCCGATATGCTGCAATTCGATCCTTTCATCGAAGTGGATTACGACCGGTATTACACGGTAAAACACCTGGATCAGGATCGCTACGATACCACCCGCTACGGCAGGCTGGACCCACCGGACGCCGGCGGCAGCGGCAATCATTAAGAAATATTTAAGAAAAACGTTACACTTGGGAACAAAGCGCAGTCTGTTTTTCCTCCTACTAACAGGAGCTTTTAAGGAGGCTCTATGGACATTCAAAACAAAGAGCAATGCGAACGGTTTTTGGAGTATGTGATCGCCAACCGCAACCAATATTATCGCTTGGCTTATTCCTTTATGGGCAACGAGGCCGACAGCATGGACGCGGTATCCCAATTATCGGTGGTCATCATGGAAAAAAGCGCCGGCATCCGGGATGAAGCGGCTTTTCCCGCCTGGAGCAAACGGGTATTGATCAATATCTGCAAAACCAGGCTGAAAGAAAAGAAACGCCGGGAAATACCGATGGAGGCCCCCCTGGAATGGGCCGCCGCCTCCGGCGGCGGCGTGAGCCAGGCGGAGCAGCTGGCCGTGCGGCAATGCATCGCCGCCCTGCCCACCCATTATCGGGAACCGCTGCTGCTTCGGTATTACTTAAACTACGAATACGCGGAAATCGCCCAGGTGCTGCAGATCCCCGAAGGCACGGTCAAATCCCGCTTGCATCGGGCCATCGGCGAATTGCGTTCGCAATTGCTGTCCGGCGAAGCAAAAAAAGATGAGGAAGCAATGAAAGGAGCGTAAGCTCTATGGAAGCACAACGTCTGGAACATGTGCTGAACGAGTATTTCCGGCAAACCGGGGAGGATGTGGCCCAACAAACCGCGCCTTCCTGGTTTGAACATGTTTTGCGCAAATCCGCCTATCTGGCGGAAAAAGGAGAAAAACCGGACTGGGACGCAGGGCGTTGGGCGGAACTCACCGATATGCGGGGCCTGGCGGATCCGGAAGAACAGCCGGCAGCGGCGGACGGCGTCCCGCCGGCGGAAACCGGCCCCGAGCCGGAACCCATGCCATCGCCCAATCCCGTGATCAAAAGCAAAGGCCGCCCCGGCAGGCGGCCGCCTAAATTCCGCCGGGCCTGGATGGGCTCTCTGGCGGCGGCGCTGGTGCTGTTCATCGGCTTCTTCAGCGCGCTGCATCTTCTTCCGGAACAGGAAGAAGAACTGCCCCGCAGCTTTGGCGGGGCCATAGACGTCGTCGCCCAAAGCGACGCCGCCGGCGCGGTGACCAGCTTTGTGATCACCTCCGGGCAGCCTTTAAGCGAAGAACTGGTGCGGCAGGCTTTGACCATCTCCCCGGCCACCGAATACCGGGTAGCTCTGGAAGACGGCGGCAACGAAGCGGTGATCACGCCCACCGGTCCCCTGCAGGCGGGCAGCGTCTACAGCGTCAGCTTCGACCCGGAACAGTATCTGGCCGATCTGCCGCCCCGGGCCTCGCATACCTGGGCCTTTCAAACGGAAAGTCCCTTTGCCGTAAAAACAGTGCATCCCCAGGATCTAAGCACCTGGGTGGACGTAGCCACCGGCATAACCATCGCCTTCAATCAGACAGTCGACCCTTCCGCGGCCAAAGCCGTCTCCCTTTCCCCGGAGACCCCCGGCCAATGGCAGACGGAAGGCAACCGGCTGCTGTTCATCCCCAGCCAACCCCTGGCCGGCGAAACCGTATATGAAATCACCCTGGACGCTTCCGTCAGCGCCGCCGCCGGCGGCGCTTTGGGCGAAGAAAAAGTATACCGCTTCCAAACCGCCCCGATCGATGAGGCGGAAGAAGAGACGGACGTATCCTGGCAGGCGGAAAACGACGAAAGCAATTTTTCGCCGGAAACCGTTCCCGGCCTGAGCCTGTACGCCTGGGGAGAAGCATTGGAAAAAGGCCCGGCGGCAGCGGAAGCCGTGCTGTACGCCTATAAAGATACGGAACAGTACGCGGCGGCTTTGCAAGAGCGCTACGGCGAATATTTCTGGGCGCAAAACTTCGGCGAACAAAAATTGCCCACCGCCGCTTTGAAAAAATACGGCAGCTTTACCCTGCAGCCCGCCCCCGCCCCCGACGCCGGATACAGCGGCCGCTACCGGCTGACCTTCCCCCAGGCCCTGCCGGAAGGCAGCTATCTGGCGGAACTGACCTGGTACGGCCAAACCCGGCAAGTCCTGTTCACCGTATCGCCTCTGGCCGTATACATCGCCCAGGGTGAAAGCGACGCGCTGCTGTGGCTGCATGAAGGGAAGGAAGCAGCCCAGGCCAATATCCGCATCTACGACGGCAAAGAAAACGCCACTGCCGGCCCCCAGGGCGTGGCCAGCCTGGCCCTGCCGGAAGGCGACCGGGAAGGCCGCACCGTATACCTGATCGACAGCGGCGAACATTCCCTGGCGGCGGCAGCCATGAACAGGGAGGCATTGTACCGCCTGTATGAAGCCAAGGAAGACGGTTTCCGTTTTGACTACTGGCATTACCTGTACGCCGACCGCACCCTGTACAAGCCCGGCGATACGGTATACCTGTTCGGCGTGGCCCAGGCCAAACAAGGGGCTTCGGCCATAGACCGGGTGGAGCTTCGTTTGACCGGCGGCAATTTGCCGGCGCAGGGCGACGCCCTGACCTGGGAGCTGCCGGTGGAAGACGGCGTCTACAGCGGGGAGATTTCCTTGCCCCAATTGCAGGAAGGCTACTACACCCTGGAAGCCGTTTGCGACGGCGGTATGCTGGACAGCGTCTTTTTCCAGGTAGCCGACTATGACCTGCCCTCCTTCAAGATACAAGTGACCTGCGACCGCCAGGCGGCGATGATCGGCGACCGGGTAAACTGGACCATGGAAGCCGCCTATTTTGACGGCACCCCCGCCGCCAACGTTTCCCTTAGCTACAGCTTTTGGGATCAACCGGAGGCGCAGGCCGTCACCGACAGCAACGGCCGGGCCACTGTGGAGACCGTTCTGGAAGGCGATGTGCTGGGCTGGGATTATATCCTCTATCCGGCGGGACTGTTCGTCCGCGCCACCCTGCCGGAAGGCGGCGAGGTCTACGCCGACGGCTATTGCGACGTATTCCTCAACCGGGAGGAGGCCAAAGGGGAATTGACGGCCGAAGGCGACGCCTACCGGCTGACCCTGGAAGGCTACAGCGTGGATCTCACGGATATACAGCCCTACGAAGGGGACGAAGAGCTGAAGGAACAAGCCTTTACCCGGCTTTCCCAGCCGCTGAACCTGCACGCCGAGTTGATCCATTGCGGCTTCCGCCAGGAAAAGGAAAGCAAATACAACGCCTATACCCAGCAGTTGGAAGAATCAATCCGCTATGTCAGCTATGAAGAAACGGAAGATCAGTTCGATCTCACCTTGAACGATTCCCGGGAAACTTCTTTCCGCGGGACCCTGGCCCATCCCCAGGACGCCTACCGCCTGGAACTGACGGGGCAGGACGCCGCCGGCCGGGAATTGAAACGGCTCTTTTATCTGTGGCGGCAGGACGAATACCGATCCTACTGGCTGCAAAGCCGGGATGAAGAGGCGGACAGCCTGTACCGGCAGGGCGAGACCCTTGACCTGTATGCCGGCGACGGCCGGGAAGCGATGCAGCAGCCCGCCGGCGGAGAATGGCTGTTTTTCGCCTGCCAAAAGGATATCATCGATTATCAAGTCAAAGAAGAGAACCTCTACCAACGGGAATTCACCACCGCCGACGCGCCCAACCTGCATATCGGCGCGGTGGCCTATTGCGACGGCGTTTATCACGATATATCGCCCTATCAGGCCTGCCAGGATCCGGAGGATTACCGGGGCCATATCGAGATCACCGCCGGTCAAACCGCCTACCGGCCGGGGGATACGGTAAAGCTGGACCTGCGCTTTACCGATCAAACGGGCCGGCCCGTTTCCGGCAAGATCGCCGTCAGCGTGGTGGACGAAAGCCTGCTTTCCATAGCGGGGACTCCTGACGATATCGTATCCTCCCTCCTGGACGACTATTATCCCTACCCTTATCAAAGCTTTTTGTGGAACGCCGCCCGGGAAAGCAGCATGGACAGCGCCGAAGCCATGGCGGGCGGCATGGGCGCCGGGGAAAATATACGGGAGGATTTCTCCGATATGGCCTGCTTTGCCGTGGTGGAAGCCGACGGCCAGGGCCGGGCTGTCCTGGAATTCACCCTGCCGGACGACGTGACCGGCTGGCGCATCACCGCCCAGGGCTATGGGCCGGGGCCGGTTTGCGCCTGTGAGGAGATCACCGTCCGGGCCAGCCTGCCCTTGTTTGTGGAAGCCCGGCTGGGCGATACCTACCGCCTGGGCGACCGGTTGGATCTGGGCCTGCGGGCCGCCGCCGGGGAAACCGCCGAAGGGCAACTGGTATCCTACCGGATCACCCTGCCCCAGTTGGATTTCAGCGCCACGGCGGAAGGAGAGCCCGGCGCTTGGACGGAGATCGCCTTACCGCCGCTCAGCAAAGCCGGCCAGTATACCCTGGAGGTAACGGCGGAATACAACGGCGCGCAGGATCGCATCCGCCGCATTTTCCGGGCGGTAGAGACCCTGTCCGGCTATGAAAAGATCGAACAATATGCCTTGGATCAGGATTTCACCCTGCCCCAGCGGCAAAGCGATATCCTGCGGCTGTACTTCTATCCCACCGGCCGCCGGCAAATCATCGACGGCCTGATGGAGCTGTCGCAGCAAAGCGGCGCGCGGCTGGAACAGATTCTGTCGGCGCAAATGGCCCGGCAGGCGCTGAATGAATTCTTCCCGGAACAGGCAGGCGGCGCGGAAGCAACACCTGACGGCCTTTCCCTGCTCTCCAACTATCAGCAGCAGGACGGCGGCATATCCTCTTTCACCTACGGCCAAAGCGACCTGCTGGTTTCCGTTTTGGCGGCGGCCGCGGCCAAAGATCGCTTTGACCAGCGGGCCCTGGCCGCTTATTTCCAGAGCTTTGCCGAAGGCGTCTGGGATCAGGAGACCGCCCTGGCCTATTGGGGCCTGGCCGCTTTGGGAGAACCGGTCCTCAATACCATGCTGGCCAAGGCCGAAGCCGCCGGAGAGGATATGGACGCCGTCAGCCAAATCTATTTGGCTTTGGCGCTGACCTGGTTCGGCAACGGTTCCGCCGCCCAGCCTTTGGCGGCGGAAATACTCGCCCGCTACGGCAATGCCGATGGCGAACTGGCTTTCGCCGCCGGTCAATCCCTGGACGACGCCGCCTTGCTGGCGCTGCTGGCGGGCATATACGATCTGCCGGGCAGCGGGGCTTTGCTGGATCATGTGGAAGAGAATCATCCCGAGGACGAATACTATCTGCTGCAGCGGCTGCTGATTTTACAATCCCGCCTGGGGCAAATGGAGGGGGACGCCTCCTTCACCTATACCCTGGAGGGAAAAGAGACCCAGGTGGACTTCAAAGACCGGGAAGCCTGGGGCCTGACCCTGGATAAACAGCGGGCGGACCAGTGGCGGCTGGTCTCCTGCCAGGGAGATATCAGCGTGGCCGTGGTTTCCTGGGAGCCGGGCTATCCCCCGGAAAGCGGGGAAGACCCCTGGGGGCTGGAAATCAGCCGCAGCTATAACCAAGGGGCGGAAGCGGTCTCCCAGGCCCAGCCGGTGACCGTGACCCTGAATTACCGCATTCCCGCAGCCGCGCCGGCAGGCAGCTATATCCTGGTGGATTATTTGCCGGCGGGACTGGATTTCCTGAAACAGATCTTCGATGAAGAGCAACCAGAGGACGGCGGGCAACGCTTTTGGCATTGCGGCAAGGAAGGCCAGGTTTTGACCTTCGTCGCCTACAAAGAAGCCGGCAAGGAACTTTCCGGCCGGATATCCTATGTGGCCAGGGCGCAAAGCGGCGGCAGCTTTACCGCCGAAGCCCCCTATCTGCGCCATTGTCTGGCCGCCTCCCGGGGCAGCGGCCAAGAGCAGACATTGACCGTCCGTTGACCGCTGCGGTCATTGCCGCATGCAGCGGTAAAAACCGAATCGTTGGCAACTCTGCGGATCCGGCCGCCTGGCGGCCGGATCTTTATTTGTATCCACTCTTTTCCGGCATGCCTTAGGCGGGCAGCCACAGAAAAAACGCGGACAAAGAAAAAGGGCGGCCCACGGTTTTTCTTGCATCCACATCTTACTAATGATATGATTAAAAAATAAAACAAAAAGGGATGATACATAGATGAAGCAAGATTTGATCGTCATTTTGGATCTGGGTTGCCCGAACAATGCCCAAATTGCCCGCAGTGTGCGGGCCCTGGGGGTATACAGCGAAATCTACCCCGCCGGCTTCAGCCGGGAGCAATTCGGCCAATTGGCCAATGTCAAAGGCGTGATCTTAAACGGCGGCAAAAACCGGCAGGTGGACGGCCAAACGGTGCAAGCGCCCCAATGGCTGCTCCAATCCGGCCTGCCTTGTCTGGCGGTGGATTATGCCGCCCCCGCCGCGGCCATGACCCTGCCCCAATGGCCGGACAGCGAAGAAGAGATACAGGCGGCGCTGCGCCCCTTCCTTTTCGACGTTTGCCAGGCGGCGGCCACCTGGAATATGGAGAATTTCATCGCCGACCAAATCGAAGCCGTGCGCAAACAGGTGGGCAAAGAAAAGGTGCTGCTGGCCCTGTCCGGCGGCGTGGATTCTTCGGTGGTGGCGGCACTGCTGCTGAAAGCCATCGGCCCCCAACTGCAATGCGTGCATGTGAATCACGGCCTGATGCGCAAAGGCGAAAGCGAACAGGTGATCCGGGTCTTTCAGCAGGAAATGAAGGCCAATCTGCTGTATATCGACGCCAGCCAACGCTTTTTGGACAAATTGGCCGGCGTGGCCGACCCGGAACAAAAGCGGAAGATCATCGGCAATGAATTCATCCGCGTATTTGAAGAGGCGGCGGCCAATTTCACCGGCATTTCCTTCCTGGCCCAGGGCACCATTTATCCGGATATCGTGGAAAGCGGCAGCGGCACGGGCAAAAGCGTCAAAGCCCATCATAATGTAGGCGGCCTGCCGGAAGATATGAAATTTGACCTGGTGGAACCGCTGAAATTCCTGTTCAAGGACGAGGTGCGGGCCTGCGGTCTGGCCTTGGGCCTGCCTGCCGATATGGTTTACCGGCAACCCTTCCCCGGCCCCGGCCTGGGCGTGCGCTGCCTGGGCGCGATCACTGCGGAACGCCTGGAGGCGGTACGGGAAGCCGACGCCATCCTGCGGGAAGAGTTTGCCCGGGCCGGTTTGTCCGGCAAAGTATGGCAGTATTTCACCGTGGTGCCGGATCTCAAATCCGTCGGCGTCAAAGACGGAGCCCGCTCCTTTGAATATCCTGTGATCCTCCGGGCCATCAATACCGTAGACGCCATGACCGCCACCGTGGAAGAACTGGAATGGCCCCTGCTGCATACCGTCTGCCAAAGGATACTCAACGAAGTGCCCCATGTGAACCGGGTGCTGTACGATATCTCCCCCAAGCCCCCGGCAACCATCGAGTGGGAATAATCCACAAAAGCGCCGGAAACCCGCATGAATACTGGGTTTTTGAGGCTTCAAGCAGCCTCGTGACAACGTTTTGACAACACTTTAAGCATTACTCATAAATAAATATCCCCCGGCATAGCCGGGGGTTTTTCCTTTTCGGGCATAGCCCTAATACTATTGGCTGCGCACAAGTGCGCATGGATTGGCCTGCCAGCCATGCATCTTTTATCTGCTACCCTTAAAAGGGTCTTGGGGGTCG
>JAILCQ010000036.1 GCA_024679955.1 Bacillota bacterium
CAGCGCCCACGTCGCCGGTAAGGCGTATGGACTCTTCAAAGTCATAATCGGTACCGCTAATATCTTGTTTCCAGATAAGAATGGTGTAATCCGCCTCGTCATTGGCGATCCACTTGGCGTAAAGCGTCAACGGCCCGTCAAGGGTTCCGCCGAAGGTGAACTCGTTTCCGTCTGTGCAGGCTTCATTGGTATACCAACCGCCAAAGCTGTAACCGAGACGGGTAGGATCCGTATCCGGTTCCAGGGTGGGATCCAGATGCTTTACGAACTGGGGCGGCGTGTAAGAGGCGTTTTTGGCGTTTTCCTCAAAGGTGATCCAGTAACCGCTGGGGGTATAGACCTTCAGCACCACATCGCCGGAAAGGGTGACTTCCGCGCCGTTCAGATAATATTGGGTATCCGTACCGACGCCCTGATCCGGAGCGGGCGAAACATAGGCTGCGCCGCTTTCCACCTGCCAGCCCATGAATTTGGCGTCCTGGCTGATGGGGGTGTAGTCCTGATCGATGGTATAGGCAGCGGCTTCGTTGTCCCGGAACAGACAGTCGTCTTCCCGGATGACCGACCCGCGCTCGTCTTTATAGGTGATTTCAAAAACCTTGTAGACCAAGGGCCACAGCTCCAGGGTCTGTTCATCCTCCACCGTACCGCTGTTGAGCATGGTGCGTACCAGTTCGCGGATGGCGTCGATGAAAATACCGGTCTCCGCCGTGTCGTTTTCCACCTCGGTCCAGCCGCGGAAAATCTGACCGCCGGTCAAAGTACCGTGACCGGGATCGTTGAGCACGGTATTCAGATTCGGCAGATCGTCTTGCTTCACCAGGATGGAAATGGTATCCGTGGAATTGGCCTGATGGAAAATGATGTTCAACCTGTTTTTGGGCTGTTCCTCGCCTATGGCATAGATGGAAAAGCTCTTAGCCGGGAAGCTGACGGTGGTGCCGTCCACCTCCAGGCCGTCAGCGGCGGTGATGGTCTCGATATAGACCACGCCCCCTTCGCCGCAAACGGCTTCCGCCGCCGCGGCCGCCTCCGGAAAGGCCGTCGCATAAGCGTCGTTCCGCAGGGCTTCCGCCGAGCCCTCCCGCAAAGCGGCGCGAATGGCCTCTTCGCTGTCCAGGAAGTGCTTGACGGAAACGGTCTTTTCGGGGTCGGTCAGGGGCACGTTTTCTATCGTGACGATCACGGTGCCGTCCGGTTGGATGGCCTGGCCGCTTTGGATCAATTTGATATCATAGAAAGCAACTGCTTTCCAGGAATCTTCCGCACTGTCTGAGGGTTCGCCTGTTTTGGCCGGATCCGCCCCATTGGCAATATCCGCCGCTTTGCCGTCCAAGGACAGCTGCATATCCGGTATCATCAGATTCCGGCCGGATTTGGCGGGGCTGTGCATGGGTGCAGGCTTGGCCAACGGGTCGGCGACCCAATCCGCCTGCAGCTCCGTTGTTTCGGGCAGCAGGCCCGTTACCGTAACATCGTTATCCCTCAGCGTCATTCTCCGGGTTTCCGGAATGGGTTCCGGCTCCGGTTCGGGTTCCGTTTCGAGAACCGGCGCAGGCGCCGAATCGCCCACGGAAATGACGGTGCCGTCGGCTACGTCTTCAATGACAGTAACCGGCTGATCCTCTGTCAACACGTTTTCATCCGCGGCCGGCATACCGGCCGCGATTTCTGCGTCCTCGTTTTCGGAAGCAAAGGCCCCGCTGTAAGGTATGATGGCCACAGCCGCCAGGAGGCAGAGCATGAAAACGAATATTCTTTTATAATTCACGCATCATTCCCCCTCCGTGGTTTCGGGCCAGCCCAGAGCGGTTGCGGCGGACTCGCCGTTATTGGCGGTCTGCACGGCCTGGGCCGTAATGCTTACTTCGGCTTTGCTGTTCCGATAGAGATTTTGCATGGAAGCGTCAAACTCTACGTGACGGAAGAGCGGCGGCGTGGTTTCCCCGGGCTCCAGGGCGGTATCCAGATAATACCAGCCATCCTGTTCGCTCCAGGCGGAGGTATCGATATCCAGCAGGATCAGGGAGGTATCGGGCGCACCCTCCACCCCCTGGGCCAGCGTAATGGCCTTATCCGCCTTGACGCGTATCCAGGCCGGACTGGAGCCGGTGTTTTCCACTACCACGATCTTCGTCACAGATTCCCCGGGCATCACGCCGCTGATCCCCTCCGTGGGGAAAGGCACGGTCATGGCGTCATCGGCATATTCATGCACTTCGATCGCCACTTCGCCGGTGGTGATATAGTTGCGGGTCCTCTGCTCGTCCGTAAAGTAGGCCCATGTGCTGAGTACGAAGGCCAGCAGGCAGATCAGTGCAATAAGAGCCGCTATTGCTTTTTTATTCTTATTCATATGGATTCTCCATTCGCTATTCCAGACGTTTGGGCACTGTCTGCCGGGATCATCCCTTTAGAAAACCAAACGCCTGACTTCGCAGCTCATTGATGGTGACGGGAGACGAAAGTGGGATTATGGGTTCAGTTTAGCCCAGCCATCAGCAGCATCCGTGATATTGGTTTTCTGAATGGCGTAAGCCTTGAAAGCCAAAGTGGGCGGAGTTTGAGCAGCGGCGTCCATTTGGGCATTGGTCAGAGTACTCTTAACGGTGACCTTGTTGTCAGCCAGCACGGGATACTCAGCGCCAGTGGTGCTCTTGGTATATTCACGATAGTAAACGCCTGTCTGGCCGGAAAGAGCAGTCCAGCCGTTAGCAATTGTCCAATCCAGATAATCCGCAGCATTGTTCGTGATTTGAATGTAAACATAGCAGTCTTCGCTGGAAGCATCAACCGTGACTTTCGGGTCTTTGGTGATATCGCTGCCGGGGATCATCTGAGCAGTCTTATTAGCAGGATTTTGTTCGGTCAAATCGATATCGACTTTACCAATGGTAAAGGTGTTGGTGATTTGATCGGTAGTATCCGTCAACCAAGCGATGGTGCCGCCGATGAGGCAGCAGACGATGACGGCCAGGGAGACGATCAAAGCCGTACGGCGCGTATGTTTCTTCATGGTGTTAATCTCCTTTTACAGTGGTTTTCTATTTGGTCCGGTATCATCGCCGGACAAATCAGGGATTGGTATTGCTGGCCGCAGCGGAAACGGCAGTCCAGGCGTCAGCGGCCGTGCTCAGACCGTCTTTCTGGATGGCATAAGCGGTGATGTCGATCTTTTTATTATTATAATTCGTCAGATCCGCGTCGCTCTTGACTTTAAAGTTGGCAAATACGGCTACGTCCGTATCCGCCGTAACGGCAGCCTGTTCTTTGTAGTATACGCCGGGATAGGTAGCGCCCAGCGCAGTCCAGCCGTTGGCAGTGATCTGATTGGCGATGGTGGTCGCGTCTTCGATAGCGGTCAATTCATCTTCCACTTTAACAAACAGCCAGCAGGCTTCACTATCCGCCAGAACATGAACGGTAGGATCTTTCACATAAGTATGACCGGGAACCAGTTTATAATCGTTTTCGGTTACACGGCCAGACACGGTAGCATCCACAACACCGTATTCATCAACCGGGGATTCGTCCAGAGTGATTTCGATATCACCGATGGTGAAGGTATTGCTGACGGTTTCGGGCGTGGAGGTCAGGTAGGCATAAGTGCCCATGACCATCAGGGCCAGCAGCATGATCAGGGTCAGGCCCAGGGTGAATTTTTTCTTCAGAGTCATTGTTCGAATCATCCTTTCATTTTGATTATTATAATTCTATTCTTTCGTGACGCTGCGCATCACAAACACAAAGCTTTAAATTGCCGCTCACTTGGCGGCGGCGTCTTCGCTTTCCGCACCGCCTCCTTTCTTTTGGTCTTCTATTTCGTCGTCTTTACGGAAGATCTCAGGCAGGAACATCGCCAGCAGCAACACCGCGATGGCTGCGATGGCGACGTACAGGCCCGGCGGATGCTGCACGTAATTGACGGCATAGCCGAGATACGGGATGCTGTAGACCGGGACGCCGACCACGTTTTTCCAATAAACCGGTGTACCGTCCGCCGCCGTGTTGGCGTCGCCCTTGGTACGGAAAAACAGTTCGCTGGGATCGGCTTCGCCGGGAAGGATCTCCACCACCCGGTGGGTGGCGGTAACGTTGTCGTCAATGAGAAAAGTGATGGGCTGGCCCACCTGTATCTGTTCCGCCGGCGTGGGCCTGACGAAAATCACCGAGCCCACATGATAGGTTGGTTCCATGGAGCCGGACAGCACCGAGAACACATGGAAGCCAAACAACCGGGAGCCTACCAACAGCGCCGCCAGAATGACCACCAAGGCCACCAGCACCGTGGAAACAACGTTGAGGAATCTATGTTTTTTCTTGGGTCTTGTCTTGGCTTTCTCCGTAGGGTCTCACCTGCTCTATCCGGCCGTCGCCGGTAAATTTGCTTTCCCCGGCCGCCTCAATAAAATTAGTGATAACAATTCATAATATGATTATATACTAAAACTAAGGTTTCGTAAACATTTTTATACAAAAACTAACGACACATCACGAAATAATAATCCGCGAAACGTATGACGCCGGCCTCCGCCCCTCCGTCCCTTCTCAGCCGCTCTATCCCGAGACAGAAAGGCCGCTTCATCCATAATACGATATGAAAACCCCGCAGGCGCTATACCTGCGGGGTTAAACCACTGTGGACGGTTCTTAAACCATTGGGGACGGTTCTTTTGTCCCAGTAGTGGGACAAAAGAACCGTCCCCAATGGACTGGACATAAGACTACGCCCTCTTGATATATAATCAAACGGCCGGTCCAGGATCACATATAGGTGACCGTCTCGTTCAGCGCTTTCCGGCTGCTGTGATTGGGCAGCGGGCCTGCGCCTTCTTCTGCATAGCCCAAATCCATAAGCATCAAAATCTCCTCATTTGCCGGCAGGCCCAGCTCCTTGGCCAACTCTTCCGGGTCCAGGAAGTTGATCCAGCAGCTGTCCACCCCTTCGTCGGCGGCAGCCAAAATCATGTGGGTGGCCACGATGGCGGCGTCTTCCGCACCGGAATCCCGCTTGCCACCGGGATACGTGAAGACGTTCTCGCTGTCATAGGCGACCACCAGAACGGTGGGCGCGCCGTAGCGGCAGGGTGTGACCGCGTCGATTTTAGCAAGCGCCTCCGCAGATTGGAGGACGTATACATGCTGTTCCTGCAGATTCTTGGCGGTAGGCGCTAACCGTCCGGCATTCAGTATGGCAGTCAGTTTTTCCGCTTCCACTTGCCGGTTGGCATACTTTTTGCACGAGTAACGGTTTTGTATCACTTCTTTGAATTCCATAGTCAACCCTCCTTGATTTTTCTGGCGAACGCAGCCGCGGCTTTCAGATCATCCGCATTCGGCCTGCCTTTGTGGATGCCCTTGAACTCCCCTTTGCAGTGAAATTCCCGTTTATCCATGGGCACGCCGGCCTTATCCGCCTCTGCCTTGACCTTCTTATATGTAGAATTCAACATGGCTGCCGAGCCGAAATTGACTATTTTGCCCACCTTGTCTTTATCCAACGACCGGATGAAATCGCGGACTTCCGGATCAATACTGAAGGCGTAATAGGAGTTCCCCAGGAAAAGAACATCCACAGTTTCCATGACTGGGATGCTGATAGGTAAAGCCTCCACGCCAACAGCATTCGCGATCGCCTCCGCCAGCCGCTCGGTGTTGCCCGTCTTTGTGTAATACCTGACTGCAATTTTCATTTAAAGCACTCCTTTTCCTGTGTCATTGTGTGATCTGTTATTGGGGACGGTTCTTTTGTCTCAGCAATGGAACAATAAGAACCGTCCTCAATGGACATCCCTGCCGAATCAATGCCCCATGCGTTTTTCAGCTTACCTTTTCATAGCGGTAAGAGGTTCTTATATTATAGTAGAAATAGCTGCCCAGCGATTCCGCGTTGAGCAAATTACGATACACGCTTTCAGGAACATCGTAGTAAATATAACGCGCCCCGCTTGTGAACTGGACTTTCAAAACCGCGTGCTTCGCGTCATAGCCCACCTTTGCCAGATTGCTGGATTTTACGCTTTGCATGGCGATATCGTGATGATCAAAGGGCTTGGCGGCTTCCGCAGCTTCCACAGCCGCGTTGGCCGCCGCATGTACCGCCGCCTCCGCCTCCGCTCCGGCCACCGCCCCAGCCGCATCCGCCGCCATGCCGGCCAAGGCCCCTTGCTCCAGGCGCAAGCCTTCTTCATCCGGCCCGGCGGTTACAGCGCAGCCGGACAACAGAAATATACAGAGGACCGGGAGGCAAGCGGCAATACGCACGTTGATCCGACGGTTTCGTCCAATCAATGGCTGCTGCATCAGACGAGCCTGCTTTTTCCGTCTTCTATTCATAAAAATATGCCAAAATTTCCTATTGCTTGCCGTCATTTGGGTACCTCCCGCCGGGCCATATCGTTTTGCTCCTCCACACTGCGCAATAAAGCGGCGTGTAAAAAGGATAAGCTGGGGTTTTATCTGTTATAAAGCAGCCTCTACCGCGGCTCTGACCTCTTGCATATCCACAGTAGGCTCGAACCGTGCAATCACCTTGCCTTCCCGGTCGATCAGAAACTTCGTGAAGTTCCATTTGATATACGCCTTATCGCCGAAGGCTTTGTTGTTCCTATCCGCGAATTTTTGCATTGCGGCAAATTTCAACCCTTTGCCAAAACCTTGAAAGGGCTTTTCCGTTGCCAACCAGGCAAACAGCGGATCGGCAGTCTCGCCGTTTACGTCGATCTTCTTAAACTGAGGAAACTCCGTACCAAACTTGACCGTGCAAAAATCGTGGATCTCATCATCGCTGCCCGGCGCCTGATTCGCGAACTGATTGCAGGGGAAATCCAGGATCTCAAAGCCCCGCTCCTTCATTTCCTTGTACATTTCTTCCAGCGGCTCATAATGCGGGGTAAAGCCGCAGCCGGTTGCCGTGTTGACGATCAGCAGAACTTTGCCTTGATACGCCGACAGGCTGACATCGTTCCCCTGCCTGTCCTTTACTGTGAACGCATAGACTGTTTTCATTGGTAAGCTCCTTCCATATTTTTATTGTTTTTGTTGTTTCTGATTCTCCAAAAGCTCATAGAGCAAAGCGTACAATGTCCGAATCTTCTCCGGCGGCAGATCGATGCAGCCTGCCACCTTTTTGGGAACATCTTTGGCTTTTTCCTGCAGCAACCTTCCCGCTTCGGTAAGCGTGATCTCGACGACGCGGTCGTCCTCCCGGCTTCTGCGCCTTCTTATATATCCGGCCTGTTCCATCTTTTTCAGCAGAGGGGAAAGGGTTCCGTTATCCAGCATCAGTTTTTCCCCGATCTCTGAGACGGATACCCCATCCTTCTCCCACAGCACCAGGAAAACGATATACTGCGTATACGTCAGCCCCAGCGGTTTCAGCCAGGGGGTATAGAGATTCGTCACATTTCTGGCAACCGCATAAAGCGGGAAACAAAGCTGATTGGCCAGTTTCATTGCTTCATGATAATCGTATTCCATCGTTTTTCCCCCAAATATATTTTATGCAAATATATTTTATCATACGTATTTATTTCTGTCAAAACTTTTTTGTTCCATAGGGACGGTTGTTTTGTCCCAATACTGGGACAACGAGAACCGTCCCTGCCGAACAATCTCTGCGGCCCTGCCCACGCCAAAAGCCCCGCAGGCGAACCTGCGGGGCTTTCTTCCCTATCCCCTATTCTGTTATGCCGAGATAGCTTTTCAGCCCCTGCTGCAAAATCTGCGAATACGGCGCATGGGCTTCTTCCGCCCGCGCATTCAGCCAGGCGGGGATGGTCAGCGTCTTTTTCACGGCCCGCGTATCGTAATAGCGCCGGTAATCGTCGGTATCTACCGCCACTACGGAGGCAAAGGCATTCTCCGGCGCGGCGATAAACTGGGGATTGGAGGCCGGGGGGATATTCTCGCCCTCCGCTTCTTTGTTGTAAAGCCACAGGCAAAGCGCGTCTCTGGCCATATAGACGGCCTCCTCCACGGAATCTCCCTCGGTTATGCAGCCGGGCAGATCGGGAAAGCTCACCACATAGCCGTTATCTTCGGCCTCAAAAATGGCCGTATATGCGTATTTCATATCCAAAACCTCCTATCTGGCCGCAAAGTGGGGCCTATTTCAGCCCTGCGTCTTTGAGGATTTTGTTCGCGGTACCGGTTTTCAGCTCTTTTTTGCTTCGGGGGATTTGCACTTCTCGCTTCGTTTGCGGATTCCAGTAGATTGCGTGTTCCTTTCCCTCCCGCTTCAGCAGGAATCCGTTTTGCTTCAGCAGCTTGATCATTTCGCTTTGCTTCATCATTATCCCCCTTTCCACCGACAGTATAACACGTATTATACGTGTTGTCAAGTGATCCCCCACGCCAACAGCCCCGCAGGCAAACGAACCTGCGGGGCTGATTCAGAGGTGATAGAAAAGATGCAGCAAATTTACGGTTTTAAATGAGGCGAATGATAAAACGCCGCTTTCTACAAGCAGCACCCTTGCGCCTCGCAAGGGAAGGATATCAAAAAGGAAAACTCTACAAAAACTACAGACAGCGTTCGCGTGCTTTTCCTACACGCGTATTTTACCGCTCCTGCGCAGCGTTGCAGCCGTTTTGCCGTCATGGGAAAGAGGGGGTCTCCCGTTTCGGGCATTCCTGCCGCGGGGGAGGTGAAGTCCCGCAGCCGGAAGCCGGCGCTCTGCCGCCGCAGAGAGAGGCTGATCCGTCTGTCCCGGTAGGATCGGCCGGACAACAGGGCCCGCCGCCGGGTCGTTTGCCGGGGCGGCACGCACGAACCGCCCCGGCTGAACCAAATAAGAAAGGAAAGTCCCGTTGCCAAAGATTGGCCGGTCTGTGATTTTCTCTAACGCTTCTTGCTTCGGGCCGCAGCGTTGCGGCCCTGAAAACGCCTTTCGCTTCGGGCCGCAGCGTCGCGACCTCTAAAATGCGTTTTCTTTGCGCCCGCAGAGAGGGGTCAGCGGACGCCGGCGCGTCATAGCGCGCCTATCCCCCGTGGCCCGGCGTGGTTCTGGCCCTGATGGCCGTCTGCTCCTCTGGTCCTGAGGGACGGTTCTTTTGTCCCAGTACTGGGACAACAAGAACCGTCCCTACCGGGCCAGGCTCTACAACAAGAACCTTCCCTGCTGGGCCATAGCCTGCCAGGCAGCCAAAATCCTTACCTGGCAGCCCGCCACAGGAAGGTGACCACCTGGGCCCGGGTGCAGTTCTGATCCGGGCTAAAGGTGGTGGCGCTGGTGCCGGTGGTAATGCCCTGCTCCACCGCCCACAGCACCGCGTCGTAATAGAAGCTGCCCTCCGCCACATCGGCAAAGGGATTGGCCGCGTTCACCTTGGGTTCCCCGGCAGCCCGCCACAGGAAGGTGACGATCTGCCCGCGGGTGCAGGGCGCGTCGGGGGCGAACAAGCCGTCGCTCACTCCAACGGTGATCCCCTGCTCCACCGCCCAGGCCACAGCCTGCGCGTACCAGGCGTCCGCCGCTACATCGCGGAAGGCGCTGGCAGAGTCAGCCTTGGGCGATCCGGCAGCCCGCCACAGGAAGGTGACGATCTGCCCCCGGGTGCATGCGCCGTTGGGGCTGAAAGTATCCGCGCCGGTGCCGCTGGTCACGCCGTTGGCCACGGCCCAGGCCACCGCATTGGCATACCAGGCGTCATTGGGCACATCCCGGAAAGCGGGCGTGCCCGGCCCGGCAGGCGTGGGTTCCGTGTCCGCCGGTTTGTCCGGCTGCGTCTCGCTGGGACGCGGCGTGGGCTTGAAATGATGCTCCGGCTCCACCGGGCCAACGGGGCCAATGGGCCAGTTCGGCCAGTCGGGCCAATCCGGGTCGACCACCGGCGGCTCGTCCGCCGGCGGGGCCACGTCTTCGCAATCCAACCAGGCGTCCCAATAGTTGTGCTCATCATCGGACTGCTGTCCGTAGCCGCTGCCGCCGATAGCTCCCCAGTCCTTCACTTCCCAGGCGTAGTCGTCCGCATAATGCAGGATCACCGCGTCGCCGTCGGCCAGCCGCCGTTCGGTAACGCCCCGGTCCGGATGGTCGCCGTTTATGGTATACAGCCAGCCGGAACGCTCGCCGTTGGTGAATTCGGAAAGCTCATAGCCGCCCAGGCTCTTGGGGGCCGTCACTGTGGCCACATAGCCCTTGGCGGCGTTGCTCTGACTGATGCCCGCCTCATTGCAGGCCAGGATGATCAAATCGGCAACGGTGTCGCCTTCATGCATCGTATAGGTCTTCGTGGGTATCCAGGTCACATATTCCGCCCCGTGATAGTCCCCGTCGTTCAGGTCGATATCTTTCTCCGCCAGGGTGGAGCCGATCAAACGGAAGGAAACGCTGATCTCCTTCGCTTCCGGGTCCGGCCCGGTCTGCAGCCAATGGGCCTCCAGGGTGATATCCGCAACCACATCCGGATAGCCGGTATACAGCTTTTGCCCGCTGTACCAGCCGGTGAATTCATAGTTGTCGCCAGGGGCCGTGGGCTGGGGCAGCGGGTCGCCGCTCATATCCGCGTCAAAGCGGCAGCTCCAGGTTTCCCCGCCTTCCACCGTACCGCCGTTGGCGTCCAGGGTCAGGGTGGCCACCGGGGAAGGATTATCGCCCTCGGTCAGATTGATGACATAGATGGCCGGTTCCTTTTCCCCCTCCTGCACGATAACGCGAACGATCTTGTGCAGCGGCATTTGGTCAAAATGCGCGGTCGATGCGCGTTGATTGTTGATGTAGACATTGGCCTCCGCCGGCGCATCCACCGCCACATTGAAGGGGCCGTCTACCACGGCGGAAAGGGTCTCCGCCGTCAGGTCTACCGCCTGGCCGTCCACGGTGATGCCGGCCGGGGCCGCCGTTTTGCCCACTGCGCTTTCATTGGCCTGGGCGATGCGCACCATATTGACCTCGGTGGATTTCTCGCCCAGAGACTGATTGACAATATTGGTAGCGGTGGCGATCTTCACATAGTGGAATTCCTTGCCGCTGACGTCCACGGGCTGCCCCTCTTCATCCACAGCCCAGGCCAGATCCATGCCGTCGGTAGGAGTATCATAATGGTGGCCAACATTGTAACCGGTAATATACGCCGCATAGGGATTTTTTGCGATATTGCGAGCCAGCAATTCCCAACTAGCCCATGACAATGTTTCCCCTTCTAACTGCGTTCCCGAACTGCCGAGATCAGTATAGCCGAAACCAGCATATCGGGCCATTGTGCTACCTGAGGAATCGGTTTCATCTCCGGATTGAAAGCAGATGCCAGTAAAGGTCAAGCTGTTTTCGCCGTCATCGCCGAAATCATAATAGGGATAATAATACGCCGTCGGATAGTTTAAATTATACTTCTTTTGATTCCCCGTTTTGTCAATGATTTCAGTCAAGCCTTCGTCATTAACATAAGTAAGGGTATATTCCCAGTCGGCATAGTCCTCATAATGCATGCCGCCGGCCAGGGCATACCAGGTCGCCCCGTCCTCGCTGACATACACCTGCCCCGGCTCGCCAAATTCTTGACCGCCTCGGTAGGCGTTGCCAAAGGTGATAAAGTCGATGCCGTAGGGGTTCCTGGGGTCGTCGGTGATGGCGTCTGCATAATAATAGGTGATGAAGCCGCCGAAATTGCCCAGGGAAACCGGGCCGGAGCCCGCGCCGCCTGCGCTATAGTTGCTGCCCACCAGAGAACGGACAGGACGTAAACCGTAGTTGGTATCGGAACTGTTAGTATTGGTATACTGGGAGCCGATGCAAAGGTATTCCACCACTGCATCAGGGAGGTCGTCAAATCTCTGGTTGATTACATATATTGTGTAGGTAGTTACATAGTTGTCCTTTGATACCGTGATCGTATTGACGGAATCTTCCGAGATGGCATTAAAAGCTACTTGCGCGGCATTGAGGGTAACCTCCAACTGATTGTTTTCGGAAATCGGCCCCTGGGCCACGCCGTTAGCGGAAACGACATAGTCGTTTCCGCTAAACGTCAGCGTGGCCTTGACCGTATCCATGCCGTTTGGCACTACAAGATACGTCGCTCTTTCGTCTCCATAAAGCCAATGTTCCGCCTCAAACTGACCGCATTCCGGCGTGACTTTCGTCAACAATTGCGTTGGCGTATCAGAACCCACCGTATAGAAATTCAGTATAATTGGAAGCGGCGTCTCGTATTCGTCTGCTTCTTCAATGAAATAAACGTATACGATCAACTGTGCATATCCATCGGAAAACTGCACATCAAACTTGAAAGCCTCATCGTCCTCCGAATAATGCGCGGCAGCGTCGGCAAGGATTTCCTCTGCCAGACCTGGGGTTTCCCACGTCTCATAGGTGTAGCCAATAGTCGATATCGTCCCGTAAAGCGATTCGATATCATAAAATTCGCTTGACATCACCCCGACAACAACGTTTGCGTTCTCTTCGATACCGCTAAGCGTTACGTCCATGGCGTAGGCTTCGTTGTAATACTCATCTCCGTATTCCTCGGGGATTTGGCCGAAGCTAGCGCTGACAAGCGCTCCTTCTTCCGAGTATGCCCAAAGCCAACCGTCTATCGGCCAGAAAACATCGTCTGCCGAGGCGAAGGCAAGAGACGGAAGCAAGCCAAAAAACAGCAGAAGGCAAAGAAAGATTCCGAAAATCTTTTTTGCTTGTTTAGTCATAGCCACTGCCCCCCGACTTAGTTGCTAAAGAAGCAGTAAAGCCCTAATTCTTTCGGAACATTGTATTTTGGGAAATTGAGATTCTGATTGACCTTATAGGCTTTTCTAGTCGTTACAAATTTAATGGTATGCGTTCCCGTAGAGCCAACCGTTACCGTGCAATAGCCATTGGCGTCGGTAGAAGTGGTCTGCTGACTGCCGTCGACAATAACGTCTAAAGATTTATTGGCCAACGGTGCCCATTGTTCAAGCGTCCAAGGAACAAGATAACTATTTGTATAGCATTCACATTGCAGGGCCTGTAAGGTTACAGCATAATTTTGATTGGTACTGTCATAAACGCTGGTGCAGTTGCTGTCATTCGTATCATAGAGGAAGGCTCTCGGTTTTGTGGCAAAACTCCGATTAAGTACGTTGCTATAATACAAATTGATTACATCGCCATTGCTTACATATGCATGGTTTATATCATAGCCCTCAATTTTCCAACTATTCGAATCGTCATCAAAATAGGTGTAGCAAGGCATATTTCCGTTAATCCGGAACATCCAGCCGCAGTAATAGGTTCCCGTGGTATAGTAAAGCGGCAAGGCTTCAAACCAGAAATTCGGATCTACTGCCGTGCTTTTTACAGCATGCATCCAAATTGTATGTACACCCGAAGGATCGGGGGTGGTGGTATCAAAAGAAACCACCGATTGCTGCTGCTGCGCCGCGAGCAAAACGTCCGCGACCGTATAAGAAGTGCTGGGGGAAGTGGAAGTACCCAAAGTAACAGGGATTACAGTATCGATGGCACTCTTGGTGACAGAGGCAGACACGTCATAGGTGCCGCTGTAAATATAAAGATATACGGAGATTTGACCAGAGACAGCATAACTGGAAGCGGCATTCTGAATATAGTAGGAATCCCCGCCGTTTTCATACATGGAATCCGGGGTTACCGCGAAGCAGGGCGAGGCAATGGCGAAAGCCATCGCAGCAGCCAACAGAACGGTTAATATTTTTTTAAAAAGCTTCATTTTTGTAAACCTCCTAATAATTTTTTTTTAATGAATTTGATGATGTTTCTTCTTTTGCCGCATCGGCATTTGCGGCGGCATTTTCCGCATCCGCTTCTGCGGAAGCGTTTGTTGCTTTCTGGGTAACGGCGGGTTCCGGCTCTTCTGAAACCGGGGATTCTTTGTCGATCAGGCCGATCTGCCAAAAAATCCCTTCTCCGTAAGTTACCCGACGCATTTTTATCACCTCCTTTGCCGGGGAATTTGCTCCATCTTTTCTATCGGACCTCACCTCCTTGAAATTTATTGCAATCATAAACGGCCGGGCCGTTTTTGCCAAACAAAAAGGGAATACCCCCGGCCGCGCTCAGCGCCGTATGGGCATATTTTGCCCATTGCGGTTGCTGCCCCCTCTTACGACCGGGGGTGAACGCGGCCGGCAGGTATTCCATCTTGATACCCAACCCAATCAATGGCTGACAGACCTGGCTCGCGGCGCGGGCGCCGCACACAGTAAAGATAAGATTGCGCCGGATTCGCACCGGCTTGACATTTGATCGGACCTCCACCCGCCGAAGCGGGCCATTCCGAACCACTGACCAGTAATATGCAATTATTCTTTTGCGGAAAAAACAAAAAGCCGCAGAGGATTTTCCTCCGCGACCGTTTTTCTCGCGTCTGCGCCCGGCGGATCGCCATCCGCAGGGCAATTCCGGCGTCGTCGGCTTTCTGGCTCACGCATTGGCAACCTGGCGGTTGTGCGCTCGTTTTCCAGCCTTCTCAGGTTTCCCCAATGACCGGATCGCTCCACGGAAAACGAACTCCTGCGCCTACAGCTACGGGCAAAGCGACGGACTTGGGGCCTGGCCCCGCACCGTCTTTCCTAATCACCGCGCCTGCATGGATTGCAGCCCGGGCGGGTGACACGACGCTTCTATTTGTTTACGCCTATACTATAGCACTTGTCCCCACCCCTGTCAAGCCCCGTGATAGTGGGCTTTAATATTTTGATAGGAATGATTTGCAGGAGATTTTGCCGGATTTTGGGGGCAGGGTTGACAAAGCGATATTGGTTCAGAGGGACGGTTCTTTTGTCCCAATGCTGGGACAACAAGAACCGTCCCCGCTGAACCCTTTCCCCTACCGGCAAAAACACATGCTTTGGCAAACATATGATCGTTGATATTTTACCGGTAATGTGATATGCATATTTAGTGTAATTTTGTCACTGAAATTAGCACTATTTTGTGTTATTTTTATATAAAACATTGCATTGTTTCTTGGTTTATGTTAGGATATTTCCAGAGCCAATGCCGCCCGGTTTATGACCGGCGGACGGCAAGCAAGGAGGATCGCCATGTATATGTACCGAAAGGTGGCCGAATACCTGCGGCAGTGGAAGTCCGGCAAATATAGAAAACCCCTGCTCATCCAGGGCGCGAGGCAGGTGGGCAAAACTTATGCCATCCTGGAGTTCGGGCGGCAAAACTATGACAATGTGGCCTATTTCAATTTTCAGACCAGCGAAACGCTGGCCGCCACTTTTGCCGAAAACATCAGCCCTTCCTATCTGCTGCCCATCCTTTCCCACATCAGCGGGGAAACCATCACCAGAGGGAACACGCTCATCGTTTTTGACGAGATCCAGCTCTGCGAACGCGCCCTTACTTCTCTGAAATATTTCTGCGAAGAAGCGCCGGAATATCATGTGATCGCCGCCGGCAGCCTGCTGGGCGTGGCCGTGAACCGGGAAAAGTACGCCTTCCCCGTGGGCAAGGTGGATCGCTATACCATGTACCCCATGGATATGGAAGAATTCTTGCTGGCACTGGGCGAAAGCGAGCTGGTGGCACGCATCCACAGCTGTTTTGCGGAAAACTGCCCTATGCCCCAGGCCCTGCACGAAGCCGGGATCCGGCTCTACCGGCAGTATCTGGCGGTGGGCGGCATGCCGGAGGTAGCGGCCCGTTTCATAGACACGCGGGACTATACCCAGGTGCGGCATGTGCTGGAAACGATACAGATGGATTATCTGGACGATATGAGCAAATATCAGGAGAGCGCCAACGAGATCAAAAAGACCCGGCTGACCTATGGCACGGTGGCGGTACAGCTTTCCAAGAAGAACACCCGCTTCCAGTATAAGATCATCAAAAGCGGGGCCAGGGCCGCGGAATATGAAAACGCCATCGAGTGGCTGGTTGCCGCCAATCTGCTTTCCCGCATTTACCGCGCCGGGCAAATCGCCAAGCCACTGGAAAACTACAAGGATATCGACGATTTCAAAATCTATCTTTCGGATATGGGCCTTTTGGCCGCGCAAAAAGACATTCGGGCGGAGGATATCTTCTTTATGGAGGAAGAGCTGGCCGATTTCAAGGGAGGCATGACGGAAAACTATGTGAACACTCAGCTGGTCGCAGCCGGATTCAAGCCGTATTTCTGGCGCAACGCCAAGAGCGGCAAAGAAGTAGACTTCATCATCCCCCAACAGGGCAAGCTGATCCCCGTGGAGGTAAAAAGCGGCGGCCATGTGGCTTCCGCCAGTCTAAAAGAATATGCGCAGCTCTTTCATCCGGCCTATGCCATCCGCGTCTCCGAGAAGAATTTCGGATGGGAAAACGGTATCCGCTCGCTGCCGCTCTATGCCGTTTTTTGCCTGCAGGATGATTGAGCGGAGGCGTTTACCTGCCGTGTGGTACAGAGGGACGGTTCTTTTGTCCCAAGCCTGTCTGGTTCAGAGGGACGGTTCTTTTGTCCCAATGCTGGGACAACAAGAACCGTCCCTGCTGAACCAGATTGATACGCAACAAGAACCGTCCCTGCTGAACCATCACTGCGTTATGCAAGAACCGTCCCGGCTGAAAGGTTTCTCTATGTTGCACCGCAAACCCACCGCAACCCATTACAAAGGGGCGCAACCTGTCGTTGCGGGGAAGATCGGGTTATTCATGGAGGTAGAAATCATGCGCAAAGACTTGCTGATACAGGCCCTGGTCAAATTCTTTTCGGGATTGCTGATCCTGGCTTTGCTCTTGTTCCCTGCCGCGGGAACGCTGCGCTTTTGGAACGCCTGGCTGCTGCTGGGCATACTGTTTATCCCCATGTTCCTGGCCGGGCTGGCGATGCTGTGGCGCGATCCGCAGCTTTTGCAAAAAAGGCTGAACGCCAAAGAGCAGGAGAAAGAGCAAAAAGCCGTCATCGCCTGCAGCGGGCTGATGTTTGCGGCGGCCTTTGTCGCCGCCGGGTTGAACCATCGGTTTCAATGGCTGACGCTGCCCCGTTGGCTGGTCTATGGGGCGGCCGCCTTGTTTTTGGCGGCGTATCTGCTGTTTGCGGAGGTACTGCGGGAAAACGCCTATCTTTCCCGCACCGTGGAAGTGCAGGAAGGTCAAAAGGTCGTCGATACCGGCCTCTACGGGCTGATCCGCCATCCCATGTACGCCGCGACGCTGATCCTGTTCCTGTCTATGGGGCTGGTGCTGGGATCGCCGCTATCCTTTGCCATATTGCTGCTGTATATCCCCATTATCGGAAAAAGGATGAAAAACGAGGAAAAGGTGCTGGAAGACGGCCTTCCCGGCTACCGGGAATATAGAAAACGGGTAAAGTACAAGGTGATTCCCTTTATCTGGTAAAGCCGGATAAAGACAGAAAAGGCGGGGTATCCTTTTGCAGATATCCCGCCTTTTCCTTTTCATGTCGTTCAGAAGGACAGTTCTTTTGTCCCAAGCCTGTCTGGTTCAGAGGGACGGTTCTTTTGTCCCAATGCTGGGACAACAAGAACCGTCCCTGCTGAACCAGATTG
>JAILCQ010000016.1 GCA_024679955.1 Bacillota bacterium
CCGGTCATATAATCGCCGTTGATATCCCCGTCGGCAGGGATGACGATCACCGGCGTTTCCGGGGTGGACATTTCCTCCACGGAAAGCACGTCGTCGCCGATGATGCCGCTGACGCAGGAGCTGATGACGATCACCGCTCCCGGCTTCCTTTCCAGAGCGGCAGCGACGCTTCGGCGCAGGGCGTCCATGCCGCCGAAGACCGCCTCCGTCTGGCCGATGTCTGTGCTCTCAAAGTTGGGGCTCAACGCCGAGGGCATGAGTATCCCCCGGTTGAACAGGTTTTTCCTTCCTGGCGAGCTGATGTTCTGCCAGGTATAGAAGGCGCAGGCCCGGGGGGCATGGGCGATGATAATGGCGTCCGTCAGGTGGACGGCGGTGGTGGCGGCCCCGGTGAAGGCGCAGCCGTACAGGGGCGGCCTGGCCGGATCGGCGGTCTCCATCTCCGGCAGGGCGGCAGGAGCCGGCGGTTCCTGTTTTTGCCGTTCTGGCGCTTGTTCCTCTTGGGACAGGCCGGGGCCGGGGACTTTGCCGTGAAGCACCACTGCCTCCAGCTCCTCGTCGCCGAGGGGCAGGGCGGCATACAGCGGCAATCCCTGCCGTATCATCCGGGCCAGTTCCAGGAAGGCTTCCCCTTCCGGGCCCGTCTCCGCCATCTCCACCACGGTGCATTTTTTTTCTTCCGCCGCGGCGAAGAGATCGCTCCGGGGCACCGTGACGCAGATGGGCAGCCCCACCGCCCGGGCAAAGCGCCGCACCCGCTGATCCTCTCCCGCCACGTTGCGGCGATTGAAGATGACGCCCGCTACCCGGCGGTGCTTGTCCCCGTCGAAGCTGCGTATGCCCCGCAGGATATTGTTGGCGGCGTACAAAGCCATGTATTCCCCGCTGGTCACCAGGAACACCGCATCGGCGTATTCCCGGCGGATGGGAACGGCAAAGCCGCCGCAAACCACGTCGCCCAGCACGTCGTAGAGGACGATATCGTATTGCTCTTTGACATGGTGGCGTTCCAGGAACTCAAAGGCGGAAATGATGCCCCGGCCGGCGCAGCCCACGCCGGGACGGGGGCCGCCAGCCTCGATGCAGCCCACGCCGGCATAGCCCCGGCCCAGCACCGTGCCGACCTGCGCCTGCTCCTTGGGGGTATCCTTCAGGTATTCCAGTACCGTGGGCAGGGCCTGGCCATGGGTGAGCAGACGGGTGGAATCGTGCTTCGGGTCGCAGCCGATCTGCAGCACCCGGGCCCCGCCCGCCGCCAGCGCGGCGGACAGGTTGGCGCTGACGGTGGATTTTCCGATGCCGCCCTTGCCGTATAAAGCAATTTCCAATGGGGTTTGCCTTTTTGTTTCCCGCAAGATATCGCCCCCTAAGCGAAACAAGTATATTCTGAGAGGATTATAGCAAAATCGCATAAGAATAACAAGCACAGCGCCGGCTTTTGTGCTATACTGAAGCCATAGAAAAACCCGTCCGCAGGCGGTATACTCTGGCGGCAAGCCTTTGGCGGGCCGTCCGGCCGGCTGCCGCAAAAGGAGGCGCGAAACCATGACCCATATGGGGGAAAAATTGGCGATATTCGACCGGCAGCGCCGGCCCTTGCCGGGCTGGATCGCCCGGGGAGAGGATTTTCCGCCGCAGGTCTACGGCCTGTGCGTGGAGACCTGGACGGTGAACGCCCAGGGGCAGATCCTGGTCACGCTGCGGCATCCGCAAAAGCTGCTGTATCCCAAAACCTGGGAATGCACCGGCGGTTTTGTTTTGGCCGGCGAAAGCAGCCGCGCCGCCGCCTGCCGGGAACTGGCGGAGGAAACCGGCCTGCAGGCCGGGGAAGAGGAATTGATTTTGCTGGGCAGCTGCATGGTTTGGGGACGGTATTTTTTCGACACCTATTTCTTGCGCCGGGACGCTTCCTTGGCGGATATCCGGCTGCAAAAAGGGGAAACCGTGGCCGCCTGCTGGCTGGATTTCCCCCAATTGATACAAAGAATAGAGGAGGGCCGGGTGGCGGAGGCCATCGGCCACCGTTTCTGCCTGTATTATCACCGTTTCGTCGCTTTGTTGGCGGCGTGCGGCGCAAAAAACCGTTGAAAAAAGCATGGCGATGTTATACAATAAAATGTAACGTCAAAACGCTGCGGCACAGCGGCGGCGTCCGGGGCGGCTGCGCCCCCAAAAAAGGCAATCGGTTTTCGGAGGGTAATGGAATGGAAAATAAATACGATTTTGCCGCCATAGAAAGCAAATGGCAGAAAAATTGGCAAGAGTCCGGCGCGTATCAGGTAACGGAAGATAAAAATAAGGAAAAATTCTATTTGCTGGAGATGTTTCCCTATCCTTCCGGCAAATTGCATATGGGGCATGTGCGCAATTATTCCATCGGCGACGTCATGTCCCGTTATTATACCATGCAGGGGAAAAACGTCCTGCATCCCATGGGCTGGGACGCTTTCGGCCTGCCGGCGGAAAACGCCGCCATCAAGCACGGGGTGCATCCCGATCCCTGGACCAGAGAGAATATCGACAATATGCGGCGGCAGCTGAAAACCCTGGGCCTGAGCTATGACTGGACCCGGGAAGAAGGCACCTGCCTGCCGGAATACTATAAATGGACCCAATGGCTGTTTTGCCAGCTGTACAAGGCCGGTTTGGCCTACAAGAAAAAAGCGGCGGTGAACTGGTGCCCTTCCTGCGCCACGGTGCTGGCCAATGAGCAGGTCATCGACGGCCGCTGCGAACGCTGCGACAGCCTGGTGGAAAAGAAGGATTTGGAACAGTGGTTCTTCAAAATCACCGCCTATGCCCAAAGACTGCTGGACGATTTGGCCAAGCTGCCCGGCTGGCCGGATAAGGTCAAGATCATGCAGGAAAACTGGATCGGCCGCAGCGAAGGCATGCAGCTGGAATTCACCACCACCGCCGGGGACAAAGTGCCGGTGTTCACCACCCGCCACGATACGATATACGGCGTTACCTATCTGGTTTTGGCGCCGGAGCATCCCCTGGTGGAAAAACTGATCGCCGGTACGGAATATCAGGAACCGGTACGGGCCTTCGTCCGCAAGACCAGCCAGCTTTCCGCCATCGACCGCACCAGCTCCGACCTGGAGAAAGAGGGCATGTTCATCGGCGCTTACGCCGTCAATCCCATGACCGGGGAAGAGGTGCCCATTTGGATCACCAACTATGTACTGTACGAATATGGCACCGGCGCGGTGATGGGCGTGCCCGCCCATGACCAACGGGACTTTGACTTTGCCAAAAAATACGGCCACAAGATCCGGCCGGTGATCGCCCCGCCGGATTGGGACGGCGGGCCCTTCACCCAGGCCTATGAAGGCTATGAGGGCAAGGCCATAAATTCCGGGGATTTCGACGGCCTGCCCACCCCGGAGGCCAAGCAAAAAATGGGCGACGCCATGGAAGCCCAGGGCATCGGCAAACGGGTGGTCAATTTCCGGCTGCGGGATTGGCTGATTTCCCGGCAGCGCTATTGGGGCGCGCCGATTCCGGTGGTCTATTGCCCAAAATGCGGCCAGGTGCTGGTGCCGGAGGAACAATTGCCGGTGCTGCTGCCTACGGATGTGGAGTTCAAGCCCACCGGGGAAAGCCCGCTGAAAACCAGCCCCACCTTTGCCCAAACGGTTTGCCCCGTTTGCGGCGGCCCCGCCACCCGGGAAATGGACACCATGGACACCTTTGTTTGCTCCTCCTGGTATTTCCTGCGCTATTGCGACGCCCATGACCCGGCCCAGGCTTTCGCCAGGGACAAAGTGGATTACTGGATGCCGGTGGATCAGTATGTCGGCGGCGTGGAACACGCCATTTTGCATTTGATGTACGCCCGTTTCTTCACCAAAGCCCTGTACGATCTGGGCCTGGTCGGGGTGGACGAGCCCTTTACCAATCTGCTCACCCAGGGCATGGTGCTGAAGGACGGCAGCAAAATGAGCAAAACCAAGGGCAATGTGGTCAGCCCGGAAGAAATCATCAAAAAGTACGGCGCGGACACCGCCCGTTTGTTCATTCTCTTCGCCGCCCCTCCGGAACGGGATCTGGAATGGAACGATACCGCGGTGGAAGGCTGCTACCGTTTCCTGAACCGCCTGTGGCGTTTGGTAACGGCTGTGGCCGGCCTGCCCGCCGCCCCCGGCCGGGATTACAATGACAAGGATAAAAAACTGCGGCGCGTAGCCCACGGCGTGGTGAAAAAGGTCACCGAGGATATCGGCCAACGCTTCCAGTTCAACACCGCCATTTCGTCCATCATGGAAATGGTCAACGCCATGTACGAATATATGGACGGCAAAGACGTCAACGCCGCCCTGCTCAAGGAAACAGCCTGCCAATTGGTGCTGATCACCGCCCCCTTCGCCCCCCATATCGCCGAGGAGCTGTGGCAGCTGCTGCAAGGGGAAGGCAGCGTGCACCAGCAAAGCTGGCCCGCCTACGATCCAAAGGCTCTGGTTTTGGATGAGGTGGAAATCGCCGTGCAGGTCAACGGCAAGATCAAAGCCCGCCTGCAGGTGCCGGCGGCTTTGGACGCCCCGGCTTTGAGCCGGTTGATCCAGGAACATCCGGACTATGCCCAGTGGACGGCTGGCAAGGTGCCCAAGAAAATCGTGGCCATCCCCGGCCGCCTGGTCAATATCGTTTTATAAAGCATGCGTTTGTTTACAGGCCCGCCAAATCCGGCGGGCCTGGTTTTGTACAAAAAGACGCCATAGCCGCGTTGGGAAAACGCCTGGGAGGTTACGGATTTGAAACCCTTTTTGAAACCAGCCTGGAAACCCATACTCCTCGTTTCTTTCACTGCCCTCATCCTATATATGATCATCCACATCCCCATCCACAGCCGCGCCATAGATCAGCAAATTGCCGCAAATGTATATGCGGATGGGGTGGAGACGGCAAAAACCTGTATCGTTATGAAGGGAGAAATCACAAAGAGGTCTTTCTCCGATACCTGGTATTATCGCGGCACATTCTGCATCGAATGCTGTCCGTCCACCTGTGGGGAGGGCGTAGCGGCGCAGATTTCCCAAGAAAAAGGGGCGGGCCTGGGGCGCATTGGCTATTATCACCACGGCGATTTTACAACGCTTGCGCTTACCGGCCGCATACTGGTTGATGAAGATATGAGCAATATTGCCGTGGAGCTGGAGGACGGAACGATCGTGGCCACGTCGGAAGAAGCGTATTCTGCATATAAAAGCAAAAGGTAACCGCCTTTATGCAGGCAGTTACCTTTTTACAACGCGGATATATACGCAAAACATCTGACGGCAGAGGGGTTTTACAGCATCTTCACCTGATACTTTTCAAACAGCGCAGGACGATATTCGTTCTGATAATATTCGTAATAATCCTCGACTGTGGCGTCGGGGCGCTGCTTGAAGTAATCCTCGCTCAGCTTATCGTCAAGCTTATCCATGGACACCAGTTTACGATATATCCCCCAGGATTTTTGCCAGTACTCCTCCTCGGTCATGCCCCGGCCCTTCAGGTATTCGCTTAATGTGTCATAGGCCTCCGGGGGGTTTTGATTCTCGCGCAGAAAAGCGATGTACTGATCCACTTCCTCCGGGGTGGCCGCCAGACCGTAGGACTGCGCTTCCCGATACAGCAGCTCCTGGGCTACAAAGTGCTCTTTTACCCATGCTTCGTCATGGGGCTCCGGCGTCAGCTGATAGTAAGAATAAGTGGTTTGCAAAAAGCCGGCGTTGACGGCGTATTCCTCCCCCTGTATGGTGGCAATAACGGTCTGCTCCCCGCTTTCTTCCCCTCGCCGGTCGTCTTCGCCGAACTTGTGCCACAAGGATTGACCGGAAGCCAGCAGGGTCACCCCCAGCACCAGGATGACGGTGATTGCCGCGACCCATAGAAATTTGCCTTTCATGTTTTTACCTCCTTAAGATAAATTATGGCCTTCACGTCAGATCAACGAAGGCTTAGCCAGGATCAAGCGGTTTTTACTTACAAATGAAGGGCCGTCGTCCGTATGAATCTTTTTCTATTCATATAGAGGCTGCTCCCTACCGCAATTTTTACAGTGAAAGCGATTCGATGATAAAGGGTTCATGATCACCTTATATTTCCCACAGTAAGGGCAGTTTGAGGCAAGAAGAACGCGGAATGCCGCAATCAAGCAAATCATACCGTCAAGATAACAAACAAGCGGCGGCAGTATGAAAATAGCGCAAAATATCCCCAATACGCTACCGAGCATTACGATTATAAAGGCAATGGTTACGCTGGTTCTCTTTGACATGGTTTTTCTCCCTTCAAGTTTAGAACCCGGACTACATCGATGTTATAAAGAGAGAAAGCCCCATGAAAATAAGAGCGCATAGCGCCAGGAATGCTGCTATGGGAATCATGATCCGCTTTCTGTTTTTTTCTTTTACGCCTTTTGACGCCAAAACGATCGCCGCGATCAGCGCCAAAGCGATGAAAGCGCCTATTTTAATCATCATGGGGTTTTCCTATTATTTGGGATTATTTGGAATAAGTCCGGCAGATGCGTCTATACAAGAAATGTTGTTTTATTCTCTCCGCAACCGGAGGATCCGCCAATAATCTTCGCCATAAGCCAAACGGATGACCGCAAAACGAAGCATGGTCTTCCCTTCCGTCGCAGATGTATCCGATAAGCGACATGCTTTATGATGACATTATATCGTTCAACTAGTGGCAATGCAAGAAAACTTTTTAGAATAAACACAAATATTGTTTTATAAAATCCATAAATATTTGCCAACGGTGGATGTGGACGGCATTTAGGCAGATCAAAAGGATAAACGAACGGCCTTTCTTCTGGCGGTTGGTTCAAACCGCAAGCATAAGAAGATGATCATCCGCAAAGAAGGATGCCGTTGCTGTGTATAAAGCATGGCGCAGGATTCCGCGCTCTGTCCCATTGAAATCCTGTTGGGGTTGCCGCCCCAACCCCGCTGCTTTTTGCGCAAAAAAATAAGCGGCGAACGCGTTCCCTGACTAAGAACGCTTCCGCCGTTTATCCAGCCGTATAGGCTAAAAAAGAGGAGAGTTATGAAGAGTAGACTGAAAAGAAATGTGCTGCTGTTTGCTGTTCGCTCCTGACTATGGTTATAGTATGACAGGCGTATATGAAAAACGCATGGGCGAATTCTGAAAGTAAGGTAAAGCCGATCTGAAAATTAGCTGAAAAAACCCCTTGGCCAAGCATCGCATTGCCGGGGCAGGCGACGGGGCCAAGGGGCGGGGCTTAAAATGTTTCGTTGGGCAATAAAGCGTCCAGTATCCTTTGCAGATCGTCTTCGTTATGATATTCCAAAATCACTTTTCCTTTTTCCGTGCCCCCGTTGAAGGAGGCCTTGATCATCAGCTTTTCGCTGATGCGCCGGGCGGCCTGCTGGGTGAAGGAATAGGCCGGGCCGGGGGCTGCCGGTTTGGGGCTTTCGTTTTGCGGGCGGCAGGTTTTGGCGTATTCTTCCGCCTGCCGCACCGACCAGCCATTTTCCACGATCAGCCGGCACAGCTCCCGCCTTCTGTCCGGGTTCCGTATCGCCAGCAAGGCCCGGGCGTGACCGGGAGTGAGCCGTCCGGCGCTCAGCAGGGCCTGTTCTTTGGCGTTCAGCTGCAGCAGCCGCAGGGTGTTGGCGATGTGAGGGCGGCTTTTGCCCAGCCGCTCCGCCAGCTGTTCCTGGGTATAGCCGTAGCCGTCCAGCAGAGCCTGATAGGCCCCGGCCTCTTCCAGGGGCTGCAGATCTTCTCTTTGTATGTTTTCGATCAGGGAGATCTCCGCCAGTTGGCTGTCGCTGAAGTCTTGGATGATGCAGGGGGCCTGGCGCAGCCCGGCGATTTGGCAGGCGCGGAAACGCCTTTCCCCGGCGGCGATCATATATTGGGCCCCGCCGGGCAAATCTTCCCGCCGGGTCAACAGCAAAGGCTGCATCACCCCGTGGCGCTGTATGGAGCTGGCCAGTTCAGCCAGGCTTTCCTTGTTGAAAGAACGCCGGGGCTGATGGGGATTGGCGGCGATTTTTTTCAGATCGACCTGCACGATCTGCTCTTTGTCTTCTTTTTCCGCAAAGACCGGTTTGTCGCCGATCAGGGCGGACAGCCCTTTGCCCAGGCCTTTGTTTTTTGTCGCGCTCATCGCATTCCGCTCCTTTGCTCTTCATTGGCGGCCAGGAATTCTTCTCCCAGACGGGCATATTCCGCCGCGCCCCGGCTTTTCGGGTCGTAATAGATACCCGGCACGCCGTGGCTGGGCGCTTCGGACAGGCGTACGCTGCGGGGGATCACCGCCTGATACACCCGGGCGCCGAAAAAGGCGCGGGCCTCCTCCGCCACCTGCTGGGAAAGATTGGTGCGGCCGTCGTACATGGTCAGCAGCACCCCTTCCAGGCGCAAACGGGGGTTGAGATTGTCCCGCACCAGTTCAAAAGTCCTGGTAAGCTGGCTCAGCCCTTCCAGGGCATAGTATTCGCATTGCAAAGGGATCAGCATGCTGTAGGCGGCGGTCAGGGCGTTTACCGTCAGCAGGCCCAAAGAAGGCGGGCAATCGATGAAAATATACTCGTACCGGTCTTTCACTCCGCGCAGGGCCCGTTTCAGTTTGGTCTCCCGGGAGACGGCGGATACCAGCTCCACTTCCGCGCCGGCCAATTGCAGGGTGGCGGGCAACACCTGCAAATTCCGGTAGGCGCTGTCCACGATCACCGCTTCCGCCGGGGCGTTGTTGATCAGTACGTCGTAGAGGCAATGCTTTACCAGCTTTCTTTCAATGCCCGCGCCGGAGGTGGCGTTGCCCTGGGGGTCCATATCCAGCAGCAGGGTACGGCGGCCGGTCCCCGCCACATAGGCGCTTAAGTTTACGGCGGTGGTGGTTTTGGCCACCCCGCCTTTTTGATTGACGATGGCGACGATTTTTACCATATTTTCCTCATTATCAGCGGTTTTCACAGCGAACGCAAATCTCTATGGGAAAATATTCGTCGCCGATCGGCGATATCCTGCGTTTGCGGCAGGCGCCGCCTGTGGGGCCGGTCGCGCCGGAAAGCGATGGGACGGCTTCAGCCGTCGTAGCGGTCGTAGTGATTGCCGCCCCAGTAGACCTGTTCCTTCACCTCCGCCATGGGCGGCAGCTGCACATCCCGGAATATCCACTTTTTGAATTCCTCAAAACCGGTGCGGTCCACGATGTAGCCGATATGCTCCTTGTGCTCCACCGCATCGGGATCGATGTATTCCTCGATATAGGCGTAGCAGTTCTCCACCATCTTTAGGATGCTTTCCTCATCCGCCCACTTGATGAAATCCTCCGCCAGCCGCGGATTCTTTTTGCCGGTGCGGCCCAGCAGCACCAGACGGAAATAATGCTCTTTGCTTCGGGTCCAGGCCCGGGTGGGGCAATAGACCACGCATACGCCGCAGCCGATGCATTTGTCCGCGTCCCGCACCACCTTGCCGTTGACCATATGCAGCGCCCCCACCGAGCGCCGCCGGCAGTAGTTGACGCAGGCCTCGCAGGCAACGCAGCGGTCCTTGTCATACTGGGGCTCGGTCATGCCGATAATGCCGAAATCCGCCATACGCACTTTGGCGCAATCGTTGGAGCAGCCCGTAAAGGCGATTTTCACATGGCGGTCGTTGGGATAGATATGATTCTCCATTTTTTGCGCAAAGGCGGTGGTGTCATAGCAGCCGAAGGGGCAGAGCTTTGCGCCCGGGCAGGCGATCACATTGCGGGTGCCGGAAGAGGGATAGCCTTGGCCCTTTTCCCCCTGGTTGATATGGAGCCCGTCGATGATATCCTGTACCGCGGCGTTGACCTTGTCCATATCCTCTAGACGGATGCCGGGGATCTCCACACCCTGTCGGTTGGTGATGTGGATCACCCCCTGTCCATAGGTTTCGGCGATCTCCACTACCTTTTGCAGCGAAGCGGCATCGATCACGCCGCCGGGGATGCGGATGCGGGAGGCGGTTTCTCCCCGCACCTTGGAATAGCGGAATGCGTTCTTTTTCAGCTTTCCCACATTGATGTCCAGATTTCCCATGTTCTCCCTCCGTCAATCCACAAAATCTTTGGCTTCCGCGTAGTTGAATACCGGCCCGTCCACACAGACATACTTGTCCAGGATGCGGCAATGCCCGCATTTGCCCAGGCCGCAGCACATCTTCCGCTCGTAGGAGACGGTGATGTTCTCCTCCCGGAAGCCTTTTTTCTCCAATTCCAGGATGGTGAACTTCATCATCGGCGGCGGGCCCACTACGATGGCACGGGCCGTGGCGGCGTCTTTCACCGGCAAACCGGCGATATAGGCGGTGACCAGGCCGGTATGGCCGCTATAACCCGGCGGCGCACTGTCCACCGTCAGGATCAGATCCAGACGGTCTTTCCAGGCGGCCAGGTCTTCCCGGAACAGTATATCCTCCGGGGTGCGAAAGCCCAGGATCACATGCTTATCCCTGGCATCCGCCGTCCGGCTCAGGGCTTCGATCACCCCCCGCACCGGGGATACGCCGGTGCCGCCGGCTACCACCACCGTTTCTCCCTCTGCATACAGGGAAAGGTCAAAGCCGTTGCCGTAAGGGCCCCGCAGCGGCAGGGCCGCCCCTTTTTGCCGCTGGAACACTTCCGCCGTAACCCGGCCCACCCGGCGTATGGTCAGATCCACAAAGCCCGGGCCCAGGCCGGAAACGGAAATGGGCGCTTCCCCGTATTTGGGGATGGATACCTCAAAAAACTGCCCTGGCTTCACCTCTCCGTCAAAGGCCATGCGGAAGGTGTATTCCTTTTCCGTATGGGGGATGATGTCCAAGATCCGGGAGGAAAAGGGGATATAGGGGTTGTCCTGCATCGGTTTCACTCCTTTCCCGCAGCCTGGGCCGCCGCGTTGACCTTGTTGATGATGTTGGAGTAGGAAATGTATTCCGGACACACGTCGTCGCAGCGCCCGCAGCCTACGCACATCTGAAAGCCAAAGCGTTTTTTGAAATGGCTGATCTTGTGCAGCACCTTGAAGCGCATCCGCTGGCCGTTTTTTCGCCGGTACTGTCCGCCGCCTGCCACATTGGTATAGCCGTCCACCATGCAGGAGGCGGCTACCCGGCGGCGTTCGCCCACCTTGCCGTTATCCGTGTAGAACACGTCCTGCATGGTGTAGCAGGTGCAGGTAGGGCAAACGAAGTTGCAGCGTCCGCAGCCTATGCAGCGGGCGTCGTATTCATCCCACAGCGGGTCTTTCAGCACCGGGGGCGGAACCGTCTCCGGAATCGACACATGGACTTGGTTTTCCGTAACGAAGCGGGGTACGACGGACTCTTCCCGCCCCCCGGCCGCAGCAAAGAGCTTGGCAATCTCCGTATCCGGCACATCCGCGTGGATCTCCCCGCCGATCAGGTCCACGGAGAAAACATAGCCCTCCGTAACGCGATTGGTCCCCATATCCACGCAGAAGCAGTTGGCAAAGGACTCTCCGCAGCCGATCAGCGCATACCGGATCGAGCGGCGGCGTCTTTCGTAGAAAGCGTCCTTTTCTTTGCCGTTTCGCAGATAGACCGCGTCCAGCCGGGCGAGGGCGTGCAGGTCGCAGCTGCGGCCGAATACCAGCATGGGACGGGGATCCAGGTCGGCTTCCTTCCGTTCCTGCTCGGTAAAGTAAAACAGCGTTTCCGACAGGGGCGTCAGACATTCCTTGGACGCATAGTCGGATTTGGCATTCAGTTCGATCTGGGAAGCGTCCGCGATCTCTTCATAGAGGATCGCGTCAACATCCAGAAAGCGGCCGGCGCCTTTTTTGCGCACCGGCGCAAGGATACGGTAGGTATCCCGAAGGGCGGCGATGACCTCTGCGAAGCCCTGCGGTGATACGATATAACCCATGGTCCATTTCCTCCTT
>JAILCQ010000002.1 GCA_024679955.1 Bacillota bacterium
AGCGCGCAAGGCTTGCCGAATACGCTAAGGGCCTTGTGTAATCCGCAAAATATGAAAAGGCGCGGACATATTGATATGTACCCTCTTTACTGGACAATCAGTAAGGAGGGTATATTTTTATGCGTTACAGTTACGAGTTTAAGAGGAAATGTGTAGAACTGTACAGGGAAGGGAAGTGGCCCGAGACACCCGACGGAATAAAGGCCCCGGATCGTTTCCATCGCAAGATCCGGTAATGGGTCCGCATGGAAGAAGCAAATGGTCCGGATGCTCTGAAACACAAAAATCAAAACAAGGAATGGAGACCTGAAGAACGATTAGAACTGGTATCCAAAGTACTTGCAGGGGCCTCCGTCACATCAGTGGCTATTGATGCAGGGATCAATAGCGGATTATTGTATCAATGGGTTCGCAAATATAAGAATGAGGGGTATAATGGTCTGGTAAGCTTGAAGAAAGGCCGAGCGCCAAAGGAGCCCACGATGAAGAAAGTCAACTACAACAATCCGCGAAAGCTCGAGGAATCCGAGTATGAAGAACTCGTACGGCTGAGAGCTGAGAATGCATACATCAAAGCAGAGATCGAAGTCATAAAAAAAGAGATCGCCTTGAGAGAAGAAAAGGAAGCTGCGCGACTCAAGGCGAAAAAGCAGCGATCATCAAAGAATTCAGGGAGTCCGGATATCAACTGAAACATCTTTTGAAGGCGATGGGTCTTTCGAGATCCACGTATTACTATGAGATCTCGAAAGAAGACGCTGTGGCCAAAAGAAACGAAGAGATGGCCGGCATGATCAGGGAGATCTTCGAGCATAATAAGGGACGATACGGCGTCCGCAGAGTCCATCACGAGCTGATCAACAGAGGGTATAAGACAAACCATAAGAAGGTCCAGCGTCTGATGCACCGCATGGGACTCAAGGGGAAACGGCCAAAGGAGAAGTACCATTCTTACCGGGGAGAAGTGGGAAAGGTTGCAGAAAACCTTATCAACAGAGACTTCAGCACGACGAAGCCTTTCGAGAAATGGACGACAGACGTCTCTCAGTTCAGTTTCCCTTGGGGGAAATGCTATCTCTCTCCGATCCTGGACATGCACACGAACGAGGTCATCTCTTACGATCTTTCAACAAGTCCAAACATGGAACAGATCAAAAGGATGCTTGAGAAAGGACTTGGCCGGTTTTCATCGCTCAAAGGCCTGATATTTCATTCTGACCAGGGCTGGCAGTATCAGCACGCCTATTTCAGGAATGTGATCAAAGAGAAAGGTATCGTACAGTCCATGTCCCGGAAAGGAAACTGCTATGATAACAGCATTATGGAGACCTTTTTCGGGAGGCTGAAGAACGAGATGTTCTATGGGTATGAGAAGGATTACCGGTCCTATGAGGAGTTCTCCGCAGCCATGGCCAATTACATTGACTACTACAACAATGAGCGCATTCAGGTAAAAACGAAGTGGATGCCACCCGTAAAGTACAGAATGGCATCCACCTGTTGAGCCTCGGTCATAAATCAATGTGTCCAGGAAACTGGGTACATATCAGTTGCTTGACCAACGGCGGAAACCGGTTTTTTGCAATTTTCTATACCCTGGTTTTACCCGGGATCGAGCTTTAGGCGGCCGCGCCGCGTTTTTTGTTTTTCCAGGCGCGGATGCTGCGATAGACCAGATAGAACAACAGGGAGTTCAAGCCGGCTTTCAGCAGATTGAAGGGGATCAAAGCCACCAAGAGCATGCCTTTTACCGTCTGATAGGCGGTAACCGCCGCTTCCGAATAGGCCCCCGCCGTATAACCGCCGCTTAAACCGTCGAAAAAGATGCGGGCGGATTCGCCGATGGGCACGTCCATCAGCACCTTGGGCGTAAAAATAAAATTCAACGGTATCATGATCAACGCCATGGCGATGCTCCCGCAAATCAAAGCGAGGATCAGGCCCTTATTGGTTTTCCTGCAAGCGGCGTAAATGGCATAGGCCACCGTCACCAAGGTACCGGAGGCGATCATATGCATCAAAAAGCCGATAGGTCCGTCATGGCCGAATAAAAAGGCCTGGATAAAGGAGGCCACGGTCAAAACGATCATGCCCGGTCCCCAACCCATGGTAAAGGCGGCAAACAGCACCGGCACATCCGCCATGTCATACTTCAGGAAAGGGGCCGACGGTATCAGGGGGAAGCATAAAAAAACCAATACCGAAGATACGGCAATCAACATAGCCATACGCACCAATGTCAATGTACTGCGCTTTTGTCCTTTGCCTTGCCCGGCCATACTGCCCGGCTCCGACTGCAACATATTCATTATCCTACGCTCCTTTTTTGGCTGCTTCCATAAAAAAACCTCATGCACGGCATGAGGCGATGGCAAGCGAAAACGCGAAACGACATCTTCTTCCATCCGGACTATACCGTCGGCTCAGGATTTGCACCTGATCGGCTCCCCCTTGTTCCAAGGAGAACGCTCGCGGGCTTGGCGGGAAAACCGCCTTACCGCCGGTGGGGAATCGCACCCCGCCCCGAAGACAGCCATATTTTATTTGTCGAACCCATTATACGCCGGCGGCGCATATCTGTCAACGCTTTGCCTTTTTTGGCGAAAAAACTGTTTCAGTAACAGGGCGGCCCGTTCTTCTTCCAAACCGCCTTCCACGATCAGCCGGTGATTCAAAGCCGGATGCTCGCAAATGTTCATAACGCTGCCGCAAGCGCCGCTTTTGGGATCCGGCGCGGCATAAACCAAACGGGCGACCCGCGCCTGTACCAAAGCCCCGGCGCACATGGGGCAAGGCTCCAAAGTGACGTACAGCGCCGCCCCCGGCAAGCGCCAGCCGCCCAAGCAGGCGCAGGCCTGACGGATGGCAATCATTTCCGCATGGAGCGTGGCGTCTTTCCCCGTTTCCTTGCGGTTATGTCCCCGGCCGATGATACGCCCGTCCTTCACCACCACCGCGCCGACGGGCACTTCGGCGATATCCGCCGCTGCCTGGGCTTCCAGAAGGGCCTCTTCCATAAAGCGGCAATCTTCCGCAGAAAAAGGCGCCATTATATCAACTCCGCGCCCAAACTGTCCCGCATATGGGCCAAACCCCAGCGCTGTCCCTCCGGGCTCAGCGCCGCGCAGGCGTCGGCCTTGACTTTGACTGTATAGCCCCGGTAATAGGCGTCGGTCACCGTGTGCAAAACGCAAATATCCGTGCAAACGCCGCATACCGTGATTTCATTCACGCCCCGTTGGCGCAGCATGGCGTCTAAAGGCGTATCGTGAAAAGCGGAATACCAGATCTTCGGCAAATACAGGGTCTGCCCGGCCTGAGAAGCCTGCAGATGCCGGAACCGTTTGCCGGTTTCTCCGTAGATCTCTTCTCCCCAGGTGCCGGCTAAATTATGGGCGGGGAACAGGGCGCGTTCCGGATGATACAGATCCGTTTCTTCGTGGCGGTCGTTGCAGACGACGACGAAGCCGCCGGCAGCCGCCGTTTCCTCCATCAGACGGCAAATGACCCCGTCCAATTGCCGGCCGGGCTCGCCGCAGGACAAAGCGCCCTTTTCGTCAATAAAATCGTTGCTGTAATCGATGATCAACAAAGCCTGGGACATAGCAGCAGCCTCCTTTTTCTATAAAGTCAATTGTTCCGGTCCGTCGCCGCCCAAGCGGATCTCCTCACCGGCGTTTTGCGGATTTTCCGCCAGCTTGGGCAAATCGTCCAGGGACTCCAGTCCGAAAAAGCGCAGGAAGTCGTCGGTGGTGCCGTATAAAACGGCCCTGCCGGGGCCGGCCCGGCGACCCACTTCTTTGATCAGGCGTTTTTCCAGCAATTTGGCCATCACGCCGTCGGCGTCCACCTGACGGATGGCCGCCACGTCCGCCTTGGCAATGGGTTGGCGATAGGCGACGATGGCCAGGGTCTCCATGGCGGCGGCGGACAATTGCTGCAGCTTGGGACGGTATAATTTTTCGATCAAGGGCGCCCATTGGGCGTCGCTGGTCAATTGCCATCCCCCCGCCACATGGCGCAAATGAAAGCCACGGTCCTCATATTCCTGGGACAATTGGCAAAGGACGGCCTGCACTTCATTTTTGGAATTGCCGGTGATCTCCGCCAGTTTTTCCAGGGAAACCGGCTCGGCGGCCACAAACAGCAGGCATTCCACCCCTTGTTTCAGTTGTTGCAAATCCATCTGCGGTCGCTCCTTTCCCGCTAATTGGCGATCGCCTGCAGCATGGCGGAGGAGGGATAAAAATAGATCTCTTCATACGGTTGGTTTTGGGCGATGATCAATTGTTTGTTGCGGGCCAGCTCCAACAAAGCCAAAAAGGTCACGATCAATTCGATGCGGCTGGCGTTGGGAGAAAAAATCTGGGAAAAAGCCGTGCCCTGGGGATTTTTTCGCAGCAACAAAGGCAATTCCGCCAGCTTGTCCTGAACGGTGATCCGTTCCCGGGGCACGTTGATAACGGATATATGCTCCTTGGCGGCTTTGGCCAACACTTTGGCAAAGGCCGCGGTAAGGTCGGACAGGGTTTTCCCGGCCACCGGGTTCTCTTCGCTGAACAGATTGACGTATAATTCTTCCTCATTGGGCCGGCTGTAAAGAAGGCTTTCCGCCTGACGGAACTGGCGCAGACCGGCGGCGGCTTCTTTAAAGCGCAGATATTCCAAAATATCTTTTACCAGCTCTTCCCTGGCGTCCACATATTCCTCCGTTTCTTCCGCCGCCGCGGCCGGCGGCAAAAGCATACGGGCTTTGATCGACAGCAAAGTAGCGGCCATGACCAGAAAATCGGAAGTCACGTCCAAATCCAATTCCTGCATGGCCTGCAGATAGGCCAGATATTCGGCGGTGATCTGCGCCACGGGGATGTCGTATATATCGATTTCGTTTTCTTTGATCAAATGCAAAAGCAGATCAAAGGGGCCTTCAAAAGCCTGGATCTTGACCTGATAGGTCATATACCGATCGCCTCTCGCACCATTTCCATGGTGATTTGCGCCTGCTGACGGGCGGCGTTATTGCCGTCTTCGATGATATCGTCCAGCAAGTCCGGCATGGTTTCCAGCTGCGCCCGTTTTTCCCGGATGGGATCCAGAAAATCGTTGATTTTCTGGGTCAGCATTTTTTTGCATTGGCCGCAGCCGATGGAGCCCGCCTGACAGGCGGCGCAAATCTCCGGTTGTTCTTCCTGATTATAAAAGCCGTGGTAGGCGTATACCGCGCAAATATCCGGATGTCCCGGATCGGTTTTGCGGATACGCGCCGGATCGGTGATCATTTGCCAAACTTTATCCTTTACTTCCTCTGCCGTAAAAGAAAGATTGATATAGTTGTTGTAGCTCTTGCTCATTTTCCGGTTATCCGTGCCGGGCAAAACTTTAATCTTCGCCAAAATCGCCTCCGGCTCGGGGAAGATTTCCACATTATACATATTGTTGAAACGGCGGGCCAATTCCCGGGTGAACTCGCAATGGGGCAGCTGATCCTCGCCTACCGGCACGCCCACCGGCCGGTACATCAGAATATCCGCCGACATCAGCAACGGGTAGCCCAAAAAGCCGTAGGTGGCTATATCCTTACCCTGATCTTTGAATTGCCGCACCTGGCCTTTATAGGTAGGCACCCGTTCCAGCCAGGGCAAAGGCGTGATCATGGACATCAATAAATGCAATTCCGCATGCTCTTTGATATCGGACTGATGGAAAATGTGGCATTTTTCGGGGTCCAAACCGGCGGAAATATAATCGATCACCACTTGCCGTTTGTTTTCCCTGAGTTTATCGGTTTGGTCAAATTGCGTGGTGATCGCATGCCAATCCGCGGTAAAAAAATAGGCGTCGTAATCCTCAGAAAGCCTGGCCCAATTCTCGATCACGCTGTAATGTCCCAAATGCAAGCGCCCGGTGGGCCGCATACCGCTTAGAATCCGTCCTTTTCCAGTCATAACCCCTATCTCCTTTTTGCAATAAGTAAAATATGTAATAGAATCATATACCGAACAGCGAATAAATAGCTTGTATCAACCATTGGGCCGGCTTGCTGATGATCGTGCCCAATATATCTATACCGGGCAGCCCCAACAGGCTCAAAATCTCCGGCAGGAAGATCAGCAGCATCAGTATGCCGAAGCCGTACCGTTCCAAAGCCAGCTCCACATGGAGTTTGCTTTCCGGCAGCAGGCCGCCTAATATTTTGGAACCGTCCAGGGGCGGGATGGGTATCAGATTGAATACCGCCAGCACCACGTTAATCATAACAAAATAGCTGAGAAAAACCAAGGCATAATAATAAAAACCGTTTGTTGCGGGGGCCAGATGCACGATCAAAGACATGATCCCGGCGCCCGCCAGGGCTTCCAGCAAATTCATGACCGGCCCCGCCGCTGAAACCGCCATCAGTTTTTTGCGGCGGTTTTCCCCCATCAGCCAGGGGTTCACCGGCACCGGCTTGGCCCAGCCGAAACCGGCCACGATCAAAAGCAAAGTACCCAGCACGTCCAGATGCCGCAAAGGATTCAGCGTCAAACGGCCGGCATCCCTGGCGGTGGGATCGCCGAAGGCATAGGCCACCCGGGCATGGGCATATTCATGGAAGGTCAGGGCGATAATGATCGCCGGTACCAAAAACAGCAATCTGCTCAAAGAAAAATCAAACATACGACGCTCCTTTGTTCCGCAAGTGGCGCTTTGAACAGGATTTGCAGCGCCGGGCAGACGGTATCCATTATGTTATTATATCAATCTTCCCTGCGTTTGGCAATATTTACCCAGGGGTTTCTGCGCTTCCCGGCTGTTCGCCGCTTTGCCTGCTGCCGGAAAAACAAAGCAACGGCGCTTCTCTTTTCATAAAACGCCGTTGCCTGCTATTTTTACGCATCCTCCTGTTTGGCGGCGATTTCCCGGCGCAGCTGCCGCAAGGCCTTTTTTTCCAAACGGGATATCTGCACCTGGGACACGCCCATTTCCCGGGCCACTTCAGCCTGGGTCCAATCCTGATAATAGCGTCGCTTCAAAATATGGCTCCAACGGGGCGGCAAAGCGGCCAATAGCCGTTCCACATCCAGCTTTTCCAAAATGGCCTCATCTTCCGCCAAAGTCATATCCTTCAGGCGGGCCAGCAGATCGACGGCGGAACCGTCCGCATGCCGGTGGGGTTCATGCAGGGAGATCAAGGGCCGGGAAGCCTGTACGGCCAAAAGCACCTGCTCCGGGGACAGATCCAGGGCAGCGGCGATCTGCGACAGGCTGGGCTCCTGCTGCAAGCTGGCATAAAGCGCCTTGCGGGTTTTTTCCACCGCCGCCGCCCGTTCTTTTAAGGTGCGGCTGACCGATATGGGGCCGTTATCCCGCAGGTAGCGGCGGATCTCCCCCAGGACCAAAGGCACGGCATAGGTAGAAAAGCATACCGGATACTGCAAATCGAATTGATCCACCGCCTTGATCAACCCCAAACATCCCACCTGGAACAAATCTTCCGCGTCCTGCCCCAAGCCGGCGTAACGACGAACGACGCTGTGAACCAAACGCAGATTGGCCCGGATCAAAGTCTCTTTCGCATAAAAATCTCCGCTTTGCGCCAGGCGCAGCAGTTCGCGGGTTTTATCTTCGGGCAAAAGAGCGTCCTGTACGGTCTGAGCCCCGGTCACTTACAAAAAATCCTTGTGCAAAACCACGGTGGCCCCGGCGCCGGGATAGGAGGTGACCTCCACCCCATCCGTAAATGCCTGCATAAAGGCAAAGCCCAGACCCATTCTTTCGCCGCTGCTGGAAAAGTTGGCCTTCATGGCCTGCTCCACGTCTTCGATGCCCACGCCGTCGTCATGCACGGATATGGACAGGCGCTGGGCGCTGGATATCAAGGTCATGGTGATCAAACCGTCCTCTTTGCCCTGATAGCCGTGGATAATGGCGTTGGACACCGCTTCGCTGACTGCCACTTTCAATTCGTCCAGCTCCGCCATGCTGATCTGCCGTTCCGCCGCCATGGCCGCCGCCGCCAGCCTGGCCAGGGAAACGTTTTCGCTGCGGCTGAAGAACTCCAGCTTGACAACATTGGGCACGGCAACGGGTCTTTTGCTATGTATCGTATCCTTCATTCTCTTTCCTCCTTGGCAAAATGCCCGCCCACCGGCGGTTCCACTTCGATCAGGCGGTCCAATCCGGAAGCGGTCAGCAGGCGGTAAACCTGATCGTTGGCATGACGGATGACGATGCGGCCGCCGTTCAAGGCCAATTCCCGATAACGGCCCATCAATACCCCCAGCCCGGAACTGTCGATAAAGCTGACCCGAGAAAAATCCAACATCAAACAGCGGCTGCGGCTTTTGGCCAAAGCGGTTTTTAATTTGTCTTTGAACGGACCGGCCGCGGACAAATCCAATTCGCCGCCTACGGCGACCACCAACCAGTCCCGTCCCTGATAGTTTTTGTGTTCCGTTTTAAAATCCATAGCGTCCTCCCGGTTTTTCGCTTTTCCCTCCATGCATTCTTGGCAATTATTTTTCTTTCCTGCCGCAAAAAAACAGAAATAATGGCAATCTATCACCGGTTTTGTCTTATTATTGCCAATTTTTCCCAACACAGTATCTGGTTTCTGCGCATGTATTTGCCGAGGATAATCGGCGGCGGAATAAGCAAGCTAGTATAGACCGCCGCGGTCAAAACCGTTTCCGGCGGCGCCGGCCAAGGCCGGCCCTTTGGGCTGTATGCTTTTTGATACAAGCCCGGCCCGGGCCGGAACGGACAAAGGGCGGCGGCGCAGTACGGCGGCCCAACTGGCGGCAAAACAGAATCAAAAGAAAGGAGGAAAACTTTGCACAAGAAAAAAAATGCGATCCATCATTTCCGAACCTGCAAAATAGGCGCTTTTGTGATGGTTCTTGCCTTGCTGCTGGCCGGATGGTCTTCACCGGCCCTGGCCGAGGACGGCGATTTGCCCCAGGTTTATGTGGGCGGCCAATCCATCGGCATCTTTTTGCACGACCAGGGCGTCACCGTGGTGGGCTTTGCCCCGGTCTATGCGGAAGACGGCCGGGAAAGCAATCCGGCGGCGGAGGCGGGGCTGCAGACCGGCGACTGTATCCTGGAGATCAACGGCGAAACCGTGACCGGCCAACAGCAAATGACGGAAATCATCGGCCGCTGGACGGCGGGAGACCCACCCTTGAAATTACGGTACAGCCGTAACGGGGACAAAGAGATCGCCTGGGTAACGCCGGCCCACTGCAGCCGCAGCCAATGCTGGCGCATCGGTTTGTATGTGCGGGACGACACCGCCGGCATCGGCACCCTGACCTTTTACGAACCCAGCAGCGGCGTTTACGGCGCACTGGGCCATCAGGTCAGCAACGCCGGGGCGGAAGACGGCGGGGACGCTCTGGGGGCGATCGGCCGGGCGCCGATCTCCGGCATCCGCATCGGCAAAGCCGGCTCTCCCGGCGAGAAAATGGGCGTATTCATTGCCGAGCCCACCGGCGACGTGCAGGAAAACACGGTATACGGCTTATTCGGCATTTTGTATCAAAAACCGCAGCCGCTTTACCGTACCCAAACCCTGCCTCTGGCCCAGGTGGATGAGGTGAAGACCGGCCCCGCCGAATTGCTGACGGTGATCGACGGCGAAAAAATCCAATCCTTCCAAGTTAATATTGCCAAAATCAACGCCAATTATAAGTCCAGCGGCAAAGGCATGGTCATCGAAATCACCGACCGGGAATTGATACGCAAGACCGGTGGCATCATCCAGGGCATGTCCGGTTCGCCCATCGTGCAAAACGGCAAGCTGGCCGGGGCGGTAAGCCATGTGTTCGTCAACGATCCTTTGCACGGTTACGCCTGCTTTGCCCAATGGATGTGGGAAAAAGCGGAACCTTTGGAAGCTGGGGCCGCATAATAAACGCAGCCGGAGCCAAAACGGCTCCGGCTTTTTTTCGCGCAATTTTTTTTGACTGGCGATCCGTCATAATCCTTCATTTTTGGTGGAATTGTTACAAAACAATAGCGCTTTTCTTATGAATGGCTTCCCGATTTCGACATCTTTCGAGCAAAAATGTCGAAAACCGCACATATTTGTCGCAATAAAAACGGGCTTACAGGCATGATTCTGGAAGGATTTGCCATAGCCGCACCGAAAAACTAAGAATATAAGGCCTTACAAAAAATTTAACGGGAAGCGGGGTACATATGGAGAAAACCATAAAAATAGTAATCGTAGACGATGATAAAATATTTTCTTCGGCTTTGGAAGAATATTTCTCCTCTTTAGATAATTATCAGGTATGCGCAAATGCGGAAAACGGGCAAAAGGGTCTGGAATACATCGAAAAATATCATCCGGACGTAGTTATTTTGGACTTGGTCATGCCGCATTTGGACGGCATAGGCGTTTTGGAAGCGTTGAACGCCAATCCGCTGGCCGATATGCCGCATATCATATGCATCACCTCTTTTGCCCAGGCCAATTTGACCAAAAAAGCCATGGAACTGGGCGTGTCTTATTACATGATGAAGCCTTTCGATTTGGACACCCTGGAAAAACGGATACGGCAAATCACCCGCGTCAACGAAGCGGAAGTGATCACCGTGGGCAAAACCGCCAATCTGGAAGTGGAAGTCACCCGCATCATCCACCAGATGGGCGTCCCCGCCCATGTCAAAGGCTATCAATATCTGCGGGACGCCATACTGCTGGTCACCAAAGAAATCAATCTGATGGGGGCCGTGACCAAAGAGCTGTATCCGATGATCGCGGAAAAATACAACACCACCGCCTCCCGGGTGGAACGGGCCATCCGCCACGCCATCGAGCTAGCCTGGGATCGGGGCAATGTGGAGATGATGAACCGCTATTTCGGCTACACCATCAACATCGAAAGAGGAAAACCCACCAACAGCGAGTTCATCGCCATGATCGCCGACAAACTGCGCATGGGCGATAAAATGGTTATGTGAGCGCACGCCCTGCCGGGCAAAACGAACTTTTTTGCATTGAATACAGCCGCTTTCTCTGCTATACTATATTTCAGAAGAAAGCGGCTGTTGATTTTTGTCAAAACAAGGAAGAAGGAACGTCGATATGGATAAAAGACATTTAAGCTTATTATGCGATTATTACGAATTGACCATGGGAAACGGCTATTTTGCCCATAATCTGCATGAAAAAACCGCCTATTTTGATTTGTATTTCCGCCAAATACCGGATGGAGGCGGCTATGCCATCACCGCCGGCTTGCAGCAGTTGATCGAATACATTGAAAACCTGCATTTTGATGAGGAAGATATCGCTTTTCTGCGTGGAAAGGGCATTTTCTCCGACGCTTTTTTGGATTATCTGGCAGATTTTCATTTCAGCGGCGACATTTACGCCATCCCCGAAGGCACGCCGGTTTTCCCCGGCGAGCCGCTGGTCATCGTCAAAGCCCCGGCGGCCCAGGCCCAATTGATCGAAACCTATTCCCTGCTTACCTTTAATCACCAGTCCCTGATCGCCACCAAGGCCAGCCGCATCGTCCGGGCGGCCCAAGGCCGTCCGGTGATGGAATTCGGCTCCCGGCGGGCCCAGGGCGCGGACGCCGCCATCATCGGCGCCAGAGCCGCCTATATCGGCGGCTGCGCCGCCAGCGCCTGCACCCTGACGGACGCCATCTACGGCGTGCCGGCCAGCGGCACCATGGCCCATTCCTGGGTACAGACCTTTGAAAACGAATACGAGGCCTTCAAGGCCTATTGCCAGGTTTATCCCCATAACGCCACATTATTGGTGGACACCTACAATACGCTGAAAAGCGGCGTGCCCAATGCCATCCGCGTTTTCAAAGAAGTTTTGCTGCCCCAGGGCATCCAAAACTGCGCTATACGCCTGGATTCCGGCGATTTGGCCTTCCTTTCCCAGAGCGCCAGAAAAATGCTGGACGACGCCGGCCTGCCCTTCTGCAAAATCGTCGCCTCCAATGCCCTGGACGAATGGCTGATCCGCGACCTGCTGCAGCAAGGGGCGCAGATCGACAGCTTCGGCGTGGGCGAAAAGCTGATCACCGCCCGCAGCGAACCGGTTTTCGGCTGCATCTACAAGCTGGTGGCCACGGAAAACGACGCCGGGGAGATCGTTCCCAAAATCAAAATCTCCGAAAACGTCTCCAAAATCACCACGCCCCATTTCAAAAAAATCTATCGTCTGTTTGAAAAAGACAGTGGCAAAGCCATCGCCGATCAGATCTGCTTGCATGATGAAACCATAGACGAAAGCCAACCGCTGGAAATCTTTGATCCGCTGGCCCCCTGGAAACGCAAAACCGTCAGCAATTTCATTGCCAAAGAATTGCTGCAGCCGATCTTCATCAAAGGCCAAAAAGTATACCAACAGCCCGAACTGCCGCAGATCCAGGCCTATTGCCGGGAGCAAATGGATACGCTTTGGGATGAGGTCAAGCGTTTTGAATATCCCCATCACTATTATGTGGATCTTTCGCAAAAGCTTTGGGATATCAAACAGACGCTGCTGTATAAGAACAATCAACAGTCTCAATAAACAAAACCAGCGCACAGCAAACCGGCGGGGCCAAATCCCGCCGGTTTTGTGCTGGAACAGAAAAATACCGTTTTCCCAATAAAGCGAAAGGCCTGCCCTTGCTTTTTTATGGGAAAACGGTATTTTTTTGGCGGGAACGTGTGGGGATCGAACCCACCCGAGACGGGCGTACCGCCCCGCGTCGGATTTGAAGTCCGCGTCAGCCACCAGGCCAAATCCGTCCCCATACAGTATAGACCGCCGGCCAAACCCCGTATGCCGCCAAAGCGGCCCCCGAACAAGGGCTGCCGGGGATTTGGGTTTCGGCGGCAGGAAAACCGGCGGCTATTCCCCGGCGCGGCAAATGCGCCCCAGGGAAGCGGCCAAATCTTCCATATCCCGATCGCTTAGCGTCCGGGGATCCACGATGAGCTTATCCTTTCGGATATAGGCGATGGCCGGCGGTTCGCCTTTGCGCAGGGCCCGGGCCAAAGCTTCGGCGCTGAAACGGTCGTGCCGGAGCAGCAAGGCCCAGCCGGACAAACGGACCTGGGGCAGGCTGCCGCCGCCCACTTCCGACTCGATCTGCTCTTCTTCCACGTTCAATCCGGGGCAATCCGCCAGCATTTGCCGCAGAGCCGCGCACTTTTGCCGCAATTGGGGCAAATCCGCGGCCAGCATAGCCAGCAAAGGGATATCCTGCCAGCGTTCCTGCCGGTACAGCAGCAAAGTCGCGCCCAAAGCCGCCAAAGCCAGCTTGTCCGGGCGCAGCACCCGGTACAGCGGGTCTTCCTGGATCTTTCGCAGACAGGCTTTTTTGCCCAAAATGACGCCGGTCTGAGGGCCGCCCAGCAGCTTGTCGCCGCTGCAGGTGATCACATCCGCCGTTTTGGCCATTTGCCGCAGCAAAGGTTCCTGCTCCGCCAACCAGGGCGCCGCTGGATACAGGCAACCGCTGCCCAAATCGGCCAGCACCGGTAAGCCCGTCTCCCGGCCCAGGGCTTGCAGCGCGGGCAAATCCACAGACTGCACAAAGCCCACCTGCTGAAAATTGCTCTGATGCACCCACAGCAACAGCGCCGTACGCTCGCCGACGGCCCGGCGATAGTCCTCCGTATAGGTTTTGTTGGTACAGCCTACCTCCCGCAAAACCGCGCCGCTTTGGCCGATGATATCGGGCAGGCGAAAAGAACCGCCGATCTCCACCATCTGGCCGCGGGATAAAATCACTTCGCCGCCGCCCGCCAGAGCATGCAAAGCCAGCAATACCGCCGCGGCGTTATTGTTCACCAGGCAGGCGGCCTCCGCGCCGCTTAATTCGCAAAGCAGCTCCACGATCCCTTGCCCCCGCAGGCCCCGTTTGCCTTGCTCCAAATCCAGCTCCAGATCGCAATATCCGGAGGCGCAGGTTTCTATAGCATCCAAGGCGGCCCGAGCCAGCGGCGCGCGGCCCATATTGGTATGCAAAGGCACGCCGGTGGCGTTCAGCACCCGGCGCAGAGGCGGGGTCATCTTTTTTTTATAAATACGCTGCGCTTCCGCCGCCGCCAGCGACAGCAAGGCCTGCCGGTCCCGGCTTTGTTCCCGGCCCTGCAGCAAGGCCTGGCGCAGCCCCTCCACCGCCTCCCGGCAGGCTTCGCTCAGCAAAGCCGGGTTGCAGTCGCCGCCCAATGCCTGCCGCGCCCGCTGCATCGTCCGATCCACGGCGGGCAGATTCTGTAAATATCTATCCATAACCGCCCAACCTTATTCCTGCGCATTCTCGCCCTGCAAATCCTCGATCTGCAGTTTGCCGTCGGGCAGATCCGCATAGGGATCCTCCCGCTCCATCGTACGCAGCAGATGGCCGAACAGGTACATATCCGCCGCTAAAACGTCGGGATAGGGATTCAGCACCACGCCTTTGCCGTCGATCACCGTCACCTGCTCCGGATCGCTTTTGGGACGGAAGCGGCCGGATAAATGAATGGTATAGCCCAACCCCTGATAGACGCCGCTGTTGCCGTCGGCGCTTTGCTCGATCACTTGGGTATAGATCGGCTTTCTGTATTTGGCAAACACCCGGTTATAGTCGTTGATCACCAGGGTGCCCCAGGTGATCAGGGCAAAAAACAGCAAGCCAACTATGGACAGGAGAACGATTTTTCCTTTTTTCATAAAACCTCCTTCGGATAGCGCCGCAGCCCGGATGGGAAACGGGCCGGCGGCGGTTTTCTAGGTATGGGAAACGGCTTTTTTATGGCAGTACAAAGCGACGCAAAACAAGGACGTCAGCGGTATGGTCAGCAAAATGCCGAAGCTGCCGGCTAAAGCCTGCAAGGCCGTGACGACGATCAATTCCAGGTTGAACAGTTCCAATAGGTTATCGTTATAGGCCGCCATCAGCAGGGTAAGGCATAGGCCGCTGCCGATATAGGCCAAAACCAAGGTATTGGCCATGGTGCCCATGATATCCCTGCCGATATTCAGGCCGGAAGCGACCAAACCCCTGGGCGTGATATCCGGTGCGTTCTGCTTCAACTCGTTCAAAGACGAAGCGATATCCATGGCCACGTCCATGATCGCGCCCATGGCGCCGATGATGATGGCGGCAAAGACGACGCCGTGCAAGTCGATGGGATGATCCGGGTTCAGCAATTGCAAATACAGCGTATCCTCGTCGATCATGCCCGTCAGGCGCAGGGCTTTGTCCATGATCACCGTAAGCAAACCGGCGATGGCCACGCCGCCGAAACAACCTGCGCCGGCGGCAAAGCTTTTGGCGCAAGCGCCGTTGATCAGCAGCATGGTACTGACGATCACAAACAGGCAGGTAACGATGGAGCCCGCGTAAATGTTCCTGCCGTTGAGCACGGAGGGTACGAACACTGAGAATACGGCCAGGCAGGTAAAGGTCAAAGCGATCAGCGTATGTAGCCCCTTCCAGCGGCCGAACAGCAACAGGCACAGGGCGAAAATCACCGTCAAAACGATCAAAACGTCGCTGCGCAAATACTCCAGCATCGTCCATTCCGCGTCGGAGCTGCCGTCGGTATTGGGCGAGATCAGCACTTTATCGCCGGTGTTGATCTGCTGCAGCACCGGATAATAGTTGGGGTCGATGATCTGACAGGCCACCGCTTCCCCGCCTTTGTCCGGGCCGCTGAGGATTTTCGCCCGGAAATAGACATACTGTATGCTTTGCGCCGCATCAGTACTGCCGGGCACATCGGTGGAACGAACGGCGATAATGGAACTGACCTGGGCTTTTACCGTGTCTTGACTGTATACCGCCTGCCGGTCGCTTTGAGGATGCGCCCACAGACTGCCGGCCCAAATATATATCGCCGAAAAGAGTATGGTCAAAACAAAAATCAACGCTTTTTTCTTGTCCAAAGGCTGTCTTTCTCTTTCTTTCTTGAAAATAGCTCCCATAGATTTATTCCGGCCGGTAATGCTTGGCCAGGCCTCCTTCTCCGGTTTCCCGGTATTTGCTGAACAGATCGCAGCCGGTTTCATACATGGTCTTCACCACGGTGTCAAAAGAAATCTTTCTGGCATAGGTGAGGAAATTGGCCAGAAGCAAGGCGTTCAGGGCCCGCATGGCCGCCACTGCATTCCTTTCGATGCAGGGGATCTGCACCAAACCGGCTATGGGGTCGCAGGTCAGACCCAAATGATGTTCCAAAGCCGCTTCCGCGGCATATTCGATCTGCTCCCAATCCATGCCGTGCAAAGCGGCCAAGGCCGCCGCCGCCATAGAGCAGGCGCTGCCGATTTCCGCCTGGCAGCCGCATTCCGCGCCGCTGATGGAAGCGTTGCTTTTGATGATATTGCCCACCAGCCCCGCCGTGGCCAAAGCGTGCAGGATATCCTGATCCGTAAACCCCCGCTTGTCCTGCATATACAGGAGCACGGCGGGCAATACGCCGCAGGAGCCGCAGGTAGGCGCGGTGACGATGCTGCCGCCGGCGGCGTTTTCTTCCGCCGCAGCAAAGGCGTAAGCGCATACCAGGCGGCATTCCCTGGTCTCGCTGGTTTCGTCCATATGCTTTTGCCGGTATAAAAAGCGGGCTTTGCGCAATACATGCAGGCCACCAGCCAATTCCCCTTCCGCGGCCAAACCGGCGTAAATCTCGTTTTTCATGGCCATCCAGATATCGGACAAAAACGTCCATATCTCCGGCCCTTCCATCTGTTCCACATATTGCCAGCAGGTCAGGGACTTGTCCAGGCAATAGTTTTTGATTTCCGAAAAATTGCCGTGGGGATAGACCTGAGGCGGCGCTTCCCATTCTTCCCCCTGCATGACGATTTTACCGCCGCCGACGCTTTCCACCCGCCGCTCGCCGCAGATCTCGCCGTTTTCCAGAGCCTGCAGAACCATGGTATTGGGATGAGCCACGGCGGTTTCGCTATCCCAAACGATTTGGCAAGCCTTGGGCGCGAAGGCAGTTTCGATGGCCTGATCGGTCAAATGCCCCCGGCCGGTTTTGGCCAAAGAGCCGTATAAAACCGCCCGATAGGCATGGGCCTGGGGATAAAGCGTTTTGAAGATGCGGGCGGCCTTCTCCGGCCCCATGGTATGGGAGCTGGAAGGGCCCCTGCCGATACGGTACAGTTCTCTGAGAGATTCCATGCCTCCGCCTCCCTGTTTTTTACCGCGACCGCGCTATAGATTATTATAACACAGCGGCGGCCATTTCCAAATCTTTTTCCTTCTATTCGTTGGCGCCGGCACTATAAAACAAAAAATCCACCCGTAGTTTTGCATTGTTAGTGGAATGTGGTATAATATAGCGTACGGCAAATCCATCTTTGCTTTTTACCATTTCTATACCTTCAACGGGAGTTATATATGAAATACAGACCCATTACCCTTGCGGATAAGTCTCTTTTTGATCAGTTTTTAGACGCGGGCAACCACTCGTTGATCACCTATAATTTCGCCAATCTCTATCTCTGGCGGCACTGGGACCGTTTCACCTGGCAAATACAAAACGACGCCCTGTGTATCAAAAGCGAATATAACGGCAGGTCTATGACTCTGCCACCCATTTGCCAAGACCGGGAGAACCTGTTGGCGACCACGGAGGATTTGATACGCCAATACCGGGAAAACAGCCTGCCTTTTATTATGACCGAGGTTTCCCAGGATATGTGGGAATTCTTTGAACAGGCTTGGCCCGGGCGTTTCCGGGCGGAGGAACACCGCAGCGGCGCCAACTACATATACCGGCGGGAAGATTTGGCCAATTTAAAGGGCAAACATTACGATTCCAAACGCAATCATATCCACCGCTTTGAAAAAGAATATCCCGATTATCAATTTGTTCCCTTATGCCGGGATTTGGTGGACCCCTGCAAACAAAGACAAAAAGCCTGGCGCTACAGCCATAACCCCGACAACGAACAGTTGATCCTGGAAGAACAGGGCATCATGGACGCTTTGGATCATTATCAGGAATTGGGCCTGAGCGGCGCTTGCCTATTGGTGAACGGTCAATTGGAAGGCTTTACCCTGGGCAACCGGCTGGACGGACAGACCTGGGCCGTGCATATCGAGAAAGGAAATATGCAGATCCATGGCTCGTACCAGATCATCAACCGGCTCTATGCCAGGGATTATTGCCAGGACGCGGTTTTCATCAACCGGGCGGAGGACATGGGCGACCCCGGCTTGCGCAAATCCAAGCTGAGTTATCACCCCTGCCGGCTGGAAAACAAGTATCTGCTTACGCTAAAATAGCCTGAAAAAGGCGGAATCCCCACAGAAACCGGCGGCGTCGTGCCCTGCCAGAAAAAACGGCGCCGGTAAAAGCACTTTTGAGACAAGCTTATGACCAATCAACGCATCCCCCTTCGCTTCCGCTATGCCGCCGACCGGGATACGCCGGCGGTCATGGAACTATGGGCCAAGGATTTTGAAAGCTACGAGCCCTATTACAGCTGGTATTTTTCTTGCATATACCGGCCGGAGCGCACCTTGCTGGCTCTGACCGGCGACGGCCGTTTGGCCGCTTCCCTGCAAATCGCTCCCTATACCCTGTCTTTGCCTCAGGGGCCCCAGCCGGCGGCCTATCTGGTAGGCGTCATCACCGAGCCTTCCCTGCGGGGCCGGGGCGCAGCCATGCAGCTTTTGCAGTATAGCCTGGAACAGCTGCGGGAGCAGGGCTATACGGCCGCGCTGCTGTATACGGATATCCCCCGCTTTTACCAGCCACTGGGCTTTCGCCATGCCTATGCCCTGCAGCGGGTCTCCCTGCCGGCGAGCCTGCAGGAAACGGCGGCCGGCTGGCAAAAAGCCGCCGTCAATCCGGAAACCATCGGCCAATGCGACGCCATATACCGTCGCATGACCGCCCCCTGGCAGGGCTATATCCTCCGCAATGCCGAAAACTGGCGGACGCTGCTGGGTGAATTGCAATGCGATCAGGGCAGCGTATGGATACTGCCGCAGCAGGCTTATGTCTGGCTGTATCCGGAAAACGGCGGTTTGATCGTGCGGGAGATCGGCTATACGGATAGCATATCTTTGCAGTCGGCTTTGGCCTTGTGCGGCCGTTTGGTCTATGAAGGCGGCTTCCGCCATGGCCGCTGGCTGGCGCCGCTGACCGCGCCTTTGCCCCCGGGGGTGCAGGGGCAAACCGTGCCTTTTGTCATGGCCAAATCCTTGACCGGCGATCCCTATTTGCCCCCATCCGCCGCCAATTGGATCAACGAATACACCTGAAATGGATTATGCATTATACGAAAAGGAGAAACCGATCATGAAAGCGTATCGCCGCGGCGATGAAAATTTGGCTTTTTTGCTGCGCTATGAAAATGTGGCCTGGTATGAGGCGGGGGTTGTCCGCATCCTGGACCGGCGCATTTATCCGCTGAAAACAGAGTTCGTCGCCTGTCACAGCTATCAGGAGGTGGCCCAGGCCATCGCGGATATGGTGACCCAAAGCGCCGGCCCCTATTACGCCGCCGCCATGGGCATGGCCCTGGCCGCCTGGCAATGCCGGGACGCCGCCGATCCGCTGGGCTTTTTGACCCAGGCCGCCTATACCTTGAGCCATGCCCGGCCCACCACGGCGGTAAGGATGGAAACCGTCACCCAAGGCTGCCTGCGGGCTGCGGAGCAGGCTCTGGCGGCAGGCCGGCCTCTGGATCAGGCGATTTTCGACTATTCTTTGGCCATGCTGGAGGCCCGCTACCGGCGCATTGCCCAAACCGCCGTGCATTTGGTGGATTTTTTCCCCAAAAAGGGCTTGATCATGACGCAATGCTTCGCCGAAACCATTGTCGGCGCTATGCTGCGGGAGGCGGATGAAAGGGGCTATGATATCGCCCTGATCTGTCCGGAGACCCGTCCCTATCTGCAAGGGGCCAGGTTGACCGCTTCCGTGGCCTGCGACCAGGGACATGAGGTAACGGTGATCACCGACAATATGCCCGGCTTCGCCCTGGGACAAAAGGATATCTCCCTGTTCACCTGCGCCGCCGACGCCATCACCATGGACGGCCACGTGGTCAACAAGGTGGGCACTTTTCAAATCGCCATGCTGGCCCATTACTATCATGTACCTTGCTATGTCACCGGCGCGCCGGACCGGCAGCTGCCGGCCATCGACAGCGTGACGATAGAAAACCGCGACCCGGAGCAGGTTTTGCACTTTATGGGACAAAGGACCGCCATGCCAGGCGTAAAAGGCTGGTATCCGGCTTTTGATATCACGCCGCCGGAGTTCATTACCGCCGTGGTCACCGACCAGGGCCCCTTTTCCCCGCTGCGGCTGGCCGAATATTTTGACCGCCGGGATGGGGACGACGGCTTTTTGGTATAAGAAAACAGAAAGGGGAATGCATCATGCTGCTTACCATCGATTGCGGCAACACCAATATCGTTCTTGGCTTATATGAGGGGGATACCTTGCGCAACAGTTGGCGTATATCCACCGTCAGCAGCAAAACCGAGGACGAATACTATGTGCTGTTTCAGAATATGTTGGCTGCCGGCGGCCTGGGCCTGAGCCATATCGACGGCTTTATCGTTTCCTCCGTGGTGCCCTCGGTTACCACCGCCCTACGCCGTTTCGCCGCCAAATATTTGACTTTTCCCGCCAGTTTTGTGGACGCCCATACCGAAACCGGCGTACCGATACGGATAGACAACCCGGCGGAAGTGGGGTCGGACCGCATCGTCAACGCTTTGGCCGGCCATCACAAATACGGCGGCTATCTGATCATCGTCGATTTCGGCACCGCCACCACCTTTGACGTGGTTTCTCCCCAGGGAGAATATTTGGGCGGCGCGATCTGCCCCGGCCTGGAGATCTCCGCCGGCGCTTTGTTTGCCAAAGCCGCCAAGCTGGCCAATATCACCATGGAAAAACCCGCCCATATCATCGGCAAAAACACCACGGAATGCCTGCGTTCCGGTTTGCTGTACGGCTACGGCTGCCTGGTGGACGGGCTGATCGAAAAGATGACAAAAGAATTGTCCGCCAAACCTATGGTCATCGCCACCGGCGGCCTGGGGCAACTGATCAGTGAATTCAGCGAAAAAATCGACGTGGTGGATCAACTGCTGACCCTGGAAGGCTTAAGGCTCCTGTGGGAAAAGGGCTGCTGAGCCAGAACAAGAGGTTGCTTATGCGCGATACGATACTCCGGCTTTTAAAAACCCATGAGGAAATATCCGGCCAAGCCATCAGCGACCGGCTGCAGATCAGCCGCTCGGCGGTAGCCAAGCATATCGCGGCTTTGCGCAGCTACGGCTATGTCATCGAAGCGACGCCCGGCAAAGGCTATCGCCTGCTGTCCAGCGGCGATACGGTGCATCCGGCGGAGATCCGCGCCTTGCTCCCCGCCGGCCAGCCCTGGCAGATCCGCTATGAACCGGAAGTGCTTTCCACCAATGTGACCCTGCGTCAAATGGCGGAGCAGGGCGCGGCGGATCATACCGTGCTGCTGGCCGACCGGCAAACCGCCGGGCAGGGCCGCTTGTCCCGGGTCTGGTATTGCCAGCCCCAAACCGCCGTCATTCTCTCCCTGCTGCTGCGGCCGCCCATCGATCCTTATCTGGCCGGCACCATTACCCTGTTGACGGCGGTGGCGGTTTGCGACGCTTTGCGCAGCCTGGGGGTGGAAGCCTATATCAAATGGCCCAACGACGTGCTGAGCGCCGGCGGCAAAAAGCTCTGCGGCATCAAATGCGAGATGCGCTGCAGCATGGATATTTGCCATTGGCTCATCGCCGGTTTCGGCATCAACGTCCGCAACAGGCAATTCCCCCAGCCGCTGCAGGATATCGCCGGCTCTCTATATACGGAAACGGGGCGGGACTTCCCCCGGGCTAACCTGGCCGCCGCCTGCCTGGACAGGCTGGAAGCCCATTATCAAACCCTGCTGCATCAGGGCTTCGAGCCCCTGCGCCGTCTGTGGCTGCAATACGCCGTCAGCATCGGCAAACCGGTAACCGCCGCCCTGCCCGACGGCCGCCGCCTGCGGGGCCTGGCCCTGGATATCGACGCCAACGGTTCCCTGCTGCTGCAGACGGAACAAGGCGTGCAAACCATCCACTGCGGCGATATTTTTCCGGAAGCGGCGGCGGATCACAGCCGCCGGTAAATCGCCGCCAGGATGCGGGCATGCTCCTTTTGATCGCTGACGACGATTTCCAACAGATCCTTTTGCCGCAGGCATTTCACGTCGTCGATCCATTCCTCATAAAAATCGATGGCCGCCAGTTTATCGCAAATGGCTGTACGCAGCATATCCGGATAGTTTTTCGGCAAACTCAAAGAAACGGATGGGCTGGGACAGGCCCGGCCGGTCAGGTCCTCATATATGCCTTCCAGAAAATAGTAATGCCGGCGATCCTCCCGGCGGATGGCGCTGAGCAATTCCTTATCGTGCCGGTTGACGGCCGCCTGGGCCATGATGCCCAAGGCGCGAACCGCCCGGCTTTGTATCAACATCCCCTGCCGCAAACGATCGGCCAATGTTCTTTCCATAAATACGCACCCCCGTTGCTATCTATATGCAGCGGGGGATTTGATTATTTGCCGTTTTTGGAGGTTACTGTGGTATATCCTAAAGATTCATTCTGCATTGCTGTCAATTGTTTTATCTTTGTTTATTTCGTTCATGTATCCGGCTGTGATGATACCAGCAGGGAGCGCAACAATAGCAATTCCAAATAAAGACGATACCATAGTAACAATTCTGCCTAAGGCTGATACCGGATATATATCTCCATATCCAACGGTTGTAAGGGAAACGGTTGCCCAATATATTGCATCAAAAAAACTGTTGAAAGATTCCGGCTCGACGTTAAAAACGATTAAAGCAGAAATAAGAATATAACCGCCAGCCAAAGCGCCAACCGCAATTAACGACTCTCTTGAAGATCGTAAGACATTTCCGATAATTTCAATACTCTTAGAATATCGCAGCGCCTTAAAAACACGTAAAACTCGCATTGCACGAATCATTCGAGAAATACGCAACAGTTTAAAACCATTGCTGATAAAATGTAACGAAGGAAGTATTGATAACAAGTCAATAATCGCCATTGGCGAAACTGGATATTTAATAAATGATGCCAGCGTAGTATTTCCAAACTTATAATCGGCGGTTATCCAACGCAGAATATAATCAATTATAAAAATCGAAACAGACACTCTATCTAATACATTGCATAAAGTGTTCTCTTCTTTGAACACAAGAGGAATAAGGCTAATCACAATTATTATGATCATTGAGAAATTATACACAGAGTTTAGCGTATCATGGTCATTGGACTTTTCAATGATTTCATATATTCTTTTACGATTCATAGAATGCTTTACTCCTAGTACCCATTATGGATTATATTAATACCAAACGTCTGTTATTCCTTTAATTCTTCTGTTTTATAGACGTTATAGCCTTCATACCTATAACTGGCATCGATACCCTTCATATAGACCTCTCTGTCGTGAATCCGATCCGTGAGCGCCGGCTTCAGCAAGGCTTTGATCTCAATATCTTTGACCGGGCTGCGTTGCATGGCCAGCAAATAATCCTCTTTATCCACTTTGCTCCAGTCTATGACTTGCCCAAGTTCCTTTTTCAATATGGCGTCCAGCCATATGCGCATGCTGCGTCCATTGCCCTCCCGGAAGGGATGGGCGACGTTCATTTCCACATATTTTTCTATGATATGATCGAAGGTATCCTGGGGCATTTTCTCAATATGGTCCAATGCCGGCTTCAGGTACAGGACAGGCGCAAAACGGAAATTACCTTTGGCAATATTGACGCTGCGCATCTTACCGGCAAAATCGTAAATTTCGGAGAAAAGATAGCCATGGATCTGCGCCAAGCCTTTAAAAGTGCCGGTTTCAAAAGCATCGATCATTCCTGTATCAAATAATTCCAATGCTTTTTTCTTGCTGATCCGCTCTTCTTCCCGTTCAAAGTAGGCGGTATCCTCTTTTATGGCTATCACATGATAAAGGCCTTGATCTTCCAGGATTTGCAGATTGCAACTACGGCACAGTTCCCGCAGTTTTTGCATAGCGGCAGGCGCGGGTTTACTGCGGCCATTCTCCCAGCGGTTGACCGTAGCAAAGCTGACCTGCAACAATCCGGCCAACTCCATCTGGGAAAGGCCCAGGCGGCAACGAATATCTTTTATCATTTGGGCGCAGTTCATGGCCAACCTCCGTTAGACAAAGCTTTCGGCAGATAGTATAACATATTTTTTATAATCCGGCAATATGATGCGAATAAATGTTATACTATTTGCCTGCGGCGGCAAGATTTCCCCGCCCGCAAAAGGGAGAAGCCGGGGCAGGCCCATGGTCTGCCCCGGCTGCCGCTTATTGGGCGGCAAGAGATAGGAAAGCCAGCGCTATGCTATGCTTATTTTTCCGGATAGAACCCGGTGGCTTCTTCATCCAGATTGATGAAGATATTCTTCTGCTGGGTGTAGGCGTCCAGGATGCTCAAATCGGTTTCCCGGCCGATGCCGGACTGCTTATAGCCGCCGAAGGGCGCGCCGGCCGGGATCTGATTGTAGGTGTTGACCCACATACGGCCGGTCTCAATGGCGCGGGACACCCGGATGGCCTTGCTGATATCGGTAGTCCAGACCGCGCCGCCCAGGCCGTAGACGGAATCGTTGGCCATGGCGATGACATCCTCCTCTGTCTTGAACTTGATGACGCAGGCCACGGGGCCGAAGATCTCTTCCTGGGCCACCCGCATATCATTGGTCACATTGGTGATCAGGGTGGGCTTCATGAAGCAGCCCTTGGCGTTTGGCCCTTCCGTAAAGCGAGCGCCGCCGCAAGCGATGGTGGCGCCTTCGGCCTTGGCGATATCCACATAGCTGAGGATCTTCTTCATCTGGTTCTCATCCACCTGGGCGCCCATCTGCGTGTCCATACTCATGGGATCGCCCACATTGACGCTTTCAAAAGCCTTGACGGCGGCCGCCACGAACTTGTCGTAGATGCCCTCCTGGACAAAAACGCGAGAACCGGCGCAGCAGACCTGCCCCTGGTTAAAGAGGATGCCGATCTGCAGGCCGTCGATGGCCTGCTCGAAACGGCAATCGTCGAAGTAGATATTGGCGCTTTTGCCGCCCAGTTCCAAGGTAGCGGGGATAAGCTTGTCGGCGGCGGCCTTGGCCACGTCCAGGCCGATCTCCGTGGAGCCGGTGAAGGCCAGCTTGCGGAAGCCGGGATGATCCAGCATGTACTGGCCGGCCCGGGAACCGCTGCCAGTGACCACGTTCAACACGCCCGCAGGCAGCAGGTCGCCGATGAGCTCGACTAGACGCAGCACGCTCAGGGAGGTGGTGGAAGAGGGTTTGAAGACGATACAGTCGCCGGCGGCCAAAGCGGGAGCCAGCTTCCAGGCGGCCATCAGGAAGGGGAAGTTCCAGGGCACGATCTGCCCCACGACGCCGATGGGCTCCCGAAGGACGATGCTCAGGCTGCCGCCCTTAAAGCCAATGCTGTTCAGCATGGTGGCGGAGCCTCTCTGGGTGAGGACGGCTCCGGCGAAGTAACGGAAGTGTTCACAGGACCAGGGGATATCTACGATGGAGGTCTCCCGGATGGGCTTGCCGTTGTCCATGGACTCAATGGCAGCCAATTCCCCGGCATTTTCCTCGATGACGTCGGCGATTTTGTTCAGCAGCGCTGCCCGGTCGTTGGCTTTCCAATCTTTCCAGGCAGGGAAGGCGGCCCAAGCGGCTTTTACGGCGGAATCTACGTCCTCCTTGGTGGCCTGGGCGCATGCAGCCAGCTTTTCTCCGGTGGCGGGGTTGGTGGTAACGAAGGTTTTGCCGTCAGAGGCAGGGACCCATTTGCCGTTGATGAAAAGATCATACTTTTCCTTCAGTTGCACGCTCATAATGATACCCCTTTCATATTTAATTGTTCTATATCATAGCAAAGCCGTTGGCAACTGCGGCCCGCTCCGTTTTACACCACCGGTTTATTCCAGCGTTTACGCCTCTGTTTTCCTCCTCTATTCCAGTCCCCTGTTTTCCTCCTTCGTTTTCTATTCGATGCATTGAATTCAAATAATTTGATTTCTAATTAAACAATAACATTTTTCCACAAAAATGTAAATAATATTTCCCTAAATTTAATAAACTATTTATTTTTTGAACAAAAATAGACTTATGCACATAAAAACAGCCAGAGGTGGCCGTTTCCCGGCTGCCTCTGGCTGTTCGGTGTATCCGCTTCCTCACAACTGCGCCATAGGGTTCTTCATCCACTGCTTCAGACGCTCCCGGGCGTTGGGGCGGAACAAAGGATATCCCTGCTCCGCGGTGCAGGCGTCCTGAGGCAACATAGTCTTGCGGTGATCGGCCTCGATCCCGCAGCAGGTCCCGCCGGCCAAATCGCAGCGGGGATGGTTGGGACATTGATACTGATAGCAGATATAGTCGGTGTGCATAGGATCGCCTCCTTGGGAATGGGATGATTACAGAAAGTATATCCCTTTTTCCAGCCCTTCGCAAGTTGACGACCGCTTTTTCCCGTAAAAACCGGCGGCCAAAGGGGATAAAAAACCACCCTTGCCTGCACAAGGATGGTTTTGAGGCGAAAATCCTGATGTTTGCTCCTAGGATACAGCGGTCATATCCTGGCGACGCCGCTTTTCCGGGCGGCTTCGGCCACCGCCCGGCTGACTGCCGGGCATACCCGTTTATCAAAAGCGGCGGGTAAGATATAATCTGGGGACAGTTCTTCTTCGCTGACCAGGCCGGCGATGGCATGGGCGGCGGCAATTTTCATTTCATCGTTGATATCCGACGCCCGCACGTCCAAAGCGCCCCGGAATATGCCGGGGAAAGCCAAAACATTGTTGATCTGATTGGCAAAGTCGCTGCGGCCGGTGCCGACCACTGCGGCGCCGGCGGCTTTTGCCAGATCAGGCATGATTTCCGGCACCGGATTGGCCATGGCGAAGACGATAGGCCGCGGGGCCATGGAACGTATCATATCCTGGGTCACCACCCCCGGCGCGGAAACGCCGATCAACACATCCGCGCCCTGTATGGCGTCGGCCAGAGTACCTTTTATATTGCGGCGGTTGGTGATTTGGGCCATGGCTTCCAGTTCTTCGTTTAATCCGGGGCGTCCCGGATAAATGACGCCGCCGATATCGCATAAGGTTACATCCTGCAGCCCCATGGCCTGCAGCAGGCGGATCACCGCCAAACCGGCCGCGCCTGCGCCGCTGGTCACCACCCGGATATCCCGGATATCCCTGCCGGTGAGCTTCAAAGCGTTCAACATGGCGGCCAGCACGATCACCGCCGTTCCATGCTGGTCGTCGTGGAAGATGGGGATATCGCAGCAGGCCTTCAGTTTTCTTTCTATTTCAAAACAGCGGGGAGCGGAAATATCCTCCAGATTCACGCCGCCAAAGCTGCCGGCCAGCAAAGAAACGGTGCGGACGATTTCGTCCACATCTTTGCTGCGGATGCACAGGGGGATGGCGTCTACGCCGCCGAATGCCTTGAACAGCACGCATTTGCCTTCCATGACCGGCATACCCGCCTCGGGACCGATATCGCCCAGGCCCAAAACGGCGGTGCCGTCGGTGACCACCGCCACCGTATTCCAGCGCCGGGTCAGCTCATAGCTTAAATTGATATCCTTTTGTATTTCCAGGCACGGCTGCGCCACCCCGGGCGTATAAGCCATGGACAAAGCTTCTTTTCCGTCTACGGAAGCCCTGGCTTTGATCTCCAGTTTGCCCCGCCATTGTCTATGCAGCTCCAATGCTTTTTGCTTGTAATCCATAGCGACCTCCCGCTATTGTTATTTGCTTTCCCTTACTCTTTCCAAAAAGTCGATCGCCCGCTGGCACTGGGGATGGTTGAACAAAGCTTCCGGCGTCCCCTGCTCCAGGATCTTTCCTTCGTCCATGAACAGCACCCGTTGGGCCACCTCCCGGGCGAAGCCCATTTCATGGGTGACCAAAACCATGGTCATGCCGTCGGAGGCCAGATCCGCCATAACTTTTAACACTTCCCCCACCATTTCCGGATCCAGAGCCGAGGTGGGCTCGTCGAACAGCATGATGTCCGGCCCCATAGCCAAGGCCCGGGCAATGGCCACTCTTTGTTTTTGGCCGCCGGAAAGCTGGGCGGGATAGACGTTGGCCTTATCGGTGAGCCCAACCTTTGCCAAAAGGCTCATGGCCAGCTCTTCCGCTTCTTTGGCTTTCATTTTTTTTAATTTTACCGGCGCCAGCATGATATTGCCCAAAACGCTGTAATGGGGGAACAGATTGAACTGCTGGAACACCATGCCCATTTTTTGCCGCAAACGGTTGATATCGTGATGGGGATCGGTGATCTCTTCCCCTTCGATAAAGATCCGGCCGGAGGTGGGCGTTTCCAATAAATTCAGGCAACGGAGAAAAGTGCTTTTTCCCGAACCGGAGGGGCCGATGACCACCACTTGCTCCCCTTTGTGAATATGCTCGGTAACGCCGTTCAGCACTTGCAGTTTGCCAAAGGTTTTGCACAGGTTCTCAACGTTTATCACTGGCCCGCAGCCTCCTCTCAAACATAGCCAACAGCCTGGTCAAAATCAGCACCACCAGCAAATACAGCAGGGCGGCGGTAAACAAGGCCACCGGGCTATAGGTGGCGGAGCGTATGGTGTCCGCGGCCCGGGTCAAGTCCTTCAGCGCGATATAGCCGACGATAGCGGTTTCTTTAAACAAGGTGATCAATTCGTTGCCCAGGGGCGGCAAAGCGTTTTTGAAGGCCTGGGGCAAAACGATATAGCGCATATTCTGCACATAATTCAGGCCCAGAGAGCGGCCGGCTTCCGTTTGACCGTAATCCACCGCCAAAATGCCGCCGCGGATGATCTCCGCTACATAAGCGCCGCTGTTGATGCCGAAGGCAATGATCGCCGCCAGCACCTTGTTGTCCATGGCCACCAGAACAAAATACCACATGATCAGCAGCTGCACCACCATTGGCGTGCCGCGAATGACGGTGAGGTAAATATCGGCGATCCATTGCAGCGGTTTTTTGCCGGATATTTTCATCAGACAGATCAACACGCCCAGAATGATACCGACGCATAAAGCGCCCAGGGTAATCTCCGCCGTTACGCCCAATCCTTTGAACAACTGCTTCCATCTGTCGGCATATATGAGGCTAAGGTAAATCTTATCATAAAACTGCGCAAACACCGTCGGCCCTCCCCTCGAAAGCATCGGCCCTGTCTATTGCGGAAAACGGAGCAAAGTTGTTACGCTCCGCCCCGTTTTCCTTATGTACAAACAAAAGCTTTATTCCGCTTCCGCAGCCAGTTCGTATTTTTCCATCAATTGATCGATGGTTCCGTTTTCCTGCAGAACGGCCAAAGCGTCGTTCACTTTCTGCAGCAGGTCTTCGTTTTCTTTGGCGATGGCGATGGCGTAGCTTTCTTCCGTCAGCAATTCGTCCAGCATTTGCACATTGTCATTGCCGGCCACGAAGGCTTTGGCGGTTTGGTTATCCATGATCACCGCATCCAAACGGCCGTTGATCAAATCCTGCAAAGCGTCGGCGTTTTTATTGTATTGCTCCACGTTCAGGTTGCCGTATTCGCCGGAGGTGGCCGCCGTATCGGAGGTGGTGCCCAGCTGCACGCCTACGGTTTTGCCGTCCAGATCGGCCGCACCGGCAATGGCGCTGTCCTTCATAACGATAATGGCCTGACCGGCGATATAGTATTTATCGCTGAAATTCACTTCTTTCAGACGGTCCGGTTCAATGGAAAGACCGGCAAGACCCATATCGGCTTTGCCTTCCTGCACGGCGATGATCACCGCGTCGAACAGCATATCTTCTACCCGGCCTTGGCAACCCAGCTGATCGCAAATCGCATAGAACAGATCCACGTCGAAACCGGTAGGTTCGCCGTTGTCGTCGATCATTTCAAAAGGCGGGAACTCCGCATTGGTGGCCATGACCAAAGTGACCGCGTCCTCATCCTCCGCCGCATTGCTGCAGGCGATCAGGGAGAAAGCCAGCATAACCAAAACGGCGACCAATAAGATTTTCTTCATCATGCATCATCCTCTTTTCTTTTCTATTTCCTGAGATTGCCCGTTTCGTTTTCCGCGAAGGCAACCCAATTCAGTATACATGAACGGCCGTGCATATTCAATACTTTGCTTAAAATTCCTGCACCGCAGCCATATAGCCGCCCCTGGCCAGGGCTTGCCGGGCCTCTTTGGCGGCAAACCGGCAAGCCTTTGTCCCGCCTTTTGCCGCCAGGGCTGAACGGCCCAGGCCCCCTTCTGCAGACAAAAAATTTTGATTGACAAACCAATGTTTCTGGGATAAAATAATTCTGCTGGGCGCGTAGCTCAGGGGGAGAGCGCTTGACTCACATTCAAGAGGTCGCAGGTTCGAAACCCGCCGCGCCCACCAAAGCCCCGGTTATACACGGTATAGCCGGGGCTTTTTTTGCGTCCTTTTTCCGATCCCTTTTTCGTTTTTATGGACCCGGCGGCAAAGCGGCGGCCTAATGGCAAATGACCGTTTCCGTTTCCGCGTCGAACAAATGGATATGCGAGGCGTCGAAGGTCAAAGGGATTTGCTGATCCGGATCATACTGGGCCAAACCGTTTACTTTTGCCACGATCTTTTCCCCGCAGCAATAAAGATGCAAATGGGTTTCGCCGCCCAAAGGCTCCGCCACTTCCAGCTTGGCCCGAATCACCCCTTGCGGATCCGGGCGGACGCCGTCGGGACGGATGCCCATAATGACCTGGCGGTTCAGATAGGGGGCCAGAACCGTCTCCGCTTTGTCCAGGCGTATCCCCACATCCTGCAAGACCAGATAGTAGCCATAGGCGTCCTTTGCCAAAGTGGCGGGCAAAAAATTCATGGACGGCATGCCGATAAAGCTGGCCACAAACATATTGCAGGGGAAACGGTATACGTTTTGCGGCGTATCCGCCTGCTGTATCACCCCGTCCCGCATCACCACGATGCGGTCGCCCATGGTCATGGCCTCGGTTTGGTCATGGGTAACGTAAACAAAAGTGGAGTCGCTTCTTTTATGCAATTTAATGATCTCCGAGCGCATGGAGGTGCGCAGCTTGGCGTCTAAATTGGACAGGGGCTCGTCCAACAGGAATACGGCGGGGTCCCGCACCATGGCCCGGCCCAGGGCCACCCGCTGTCTTTGCCCGCCGGACATGGTTCTGGGCTTGCGCTTCAGGGCATGCTCTATGTCCAGCAGCTTGGCCACTTCCCGCACTTTGCGGTCGATCTCCGCCTTGGGTACCTTGCGGTTTTCCAGGGCGAAAGCCATGTTTTTATACACGGTCATATGAGGATACAGGGCATAATTCTGAAAGACCATGGCCACATCCCTTTCCTTGGGCGGAAGGTCGTTGACCAAACGGTCGCCGATGTACAATTCTCCGGCGGTTATTTCTTCCAAACCGGCGATCATCCGCAATACGGTAGACTTGCCGCAACCGGAAGGGCCCACCAAAACGATGAATTCCTTATCGGCGATATCTATGCTGAAATTGCTGACCGCTTCCGTTTCGCCGTTGTAGATTTTGCTGACGTTCTTGAAGCTGATTTTGGCCATCCTCTTTCTCCTTAATCATATTCCTTTCGGGCCGCCCGCCATTTTTGATACCGCCGCAGCAGCTTGACGTATTGCCTGATCAAGATATAGACGGCGCAGGCGGCGGGGAACAGCCCGCAGAAAAGCATAAGCAGAAAATAAAGCAAACGATAGGCGGCGCATACCCGGGCGGCGTTTTCCCAATAGGGCAAAGCTATCCCGTCCTTCGCCATCAATAAGCTTTGCCAATGGCGAAAGCTCTGCCAGATATGGCCGATGGCAAAGCGGGAGCTGTTTTCCACCGATATTTTGCCGACGCTGAAACCTTCTTCCGCCAGGGATAGGGCAAAACCGCCTACCGGATCCGGCGCAACCAATTCATAACAGCCGACGCCGGTATCTTCCGACGCCAGCAACGAATGATCCACAAAAATATAGCCCTGGTCTTCCTCCATGGCCATACGGCTCAAGGGATCGTCTTCCCTGGCCACCACGCCGGCGATCCAATAGGGCTTGCCCTCTATGGTCAAAGACAGGCCCGCCAATTCCACGCCGCCGAAAAGACGCCAAGCCAATTCCTCATCGAGAACCACCCGGTCCTTCATCAAGTCCTCGCCCCAAATATAGCTGCCATGGCGCAGGGTCAACGGGTGGAACAAAAAATAATCGCCGGAAATGCCGATGGCCACGGCGCTGGTCGAGGCTTTATCGCTGGATACGGTCAATTTGCCCATGGAGGAATAGGCGTCCGTCCACAGGGCGCCGTTTTCCGGAGCCGTCAACGAAGCCTCCTGCAATTTACCGTCCACAGTCCGGCGAAAAGCCTCCACATCGCTTTCCTTTACCTCGCCGTCCCGGGGGAAAAACAGGGATACCTGGGCGAACCTTTGCTCGCTATCCCCTTTCCAGCGCTGAGCGGCCTCTTGGCTGGGCAATAGGCCGCCGTAAACGGCATAGCGGGAATAGCATACCGCCATCAGCGCCAGGCATAGCAGGCAAAGCGCCCCCGCCGCAAGATGGCGGCGCGGGATGCTTTTCCAGGCTTTCCATGAATGGGAAGGCTTTTCTTCACCGTTCGCTCTTTTCTTTCCCAGCTTATGTATTTTTTTCCAAAAACTGCCGTCCAAGCTGATTTTGCCCAAGCTGCAACCCGCTTTCTTAGTTTTCTACCAGGCGTACCCGCATCCCCGGTTCCAAAGGCTTATCGGAGGTAGTGATGATATATTCATAGCCCATCAAGCCGCCGCTGACTGCGGCGTTGATATCGTCTTTGGCCAGCACCTGCACATCCACCCGGGTGGCCACATAACGATTGCCCAACGGACTGCTTTTGGCGGTCACGGTCAGGACAAAGTCGCCGTTGCTGTCGGAACGCAAAGCGCTGTTGGGCACGATCACGTCATAGGTGGCGCTCTTTTGCCCCACGCTGACGGTATACTGGCCGCCGCTTTCGATATCCTCGCCCTTCAGCGCGAAAACCAAAAGCTTATTGGTACCCGGTTTTTCCGGATCACTCTTGATCTGCACCAGGGTGGCTTCGATCTTGTCGCCCCAATAGGTGTTGACCACTTCCCCTTTGTCGCCGACATGCACTTTTTTGCTCTGCTCGACGCTCACCGGGAAACTGACGGAATAGCCGGTATCCGGCGCTTCGATCACCGCCAACGGTTCCTGGTATTCGCTGGTGGAGCCGGCGGTAACGTTTACAGCCTTGACGATGCCCGCCATGGGCGCGGTAACGGTGGAGCCCACGGCGTCCTTTTGCAAAGCTTCCAGCTCCTGCCTTTTCTTGCTGATATTGCTCTGCATATTCTGCAGATCCAGCTTTTCCTTGGCAGAGGTTTTGCCGTCGTTCTTTTTGGCTTCCGCCAAATCCATGGTCAAATCGTCCAGGTTTTTTTGCATTTGCGCCACTTCGGCCAGGGCTTCCCGGTAAGCGGTCTGCTTATCGGTAAGCTTGGCCGCGTAATCCGTGGCTTTGGTATGCATGTTTTCCGCTTCTTTCAAAGCGATTTCCGCGCTTTTCAGCTTTTTCTTTACGATTTCATATTCCGAACTGTTATTGCTGGCCAACAAACCGTCATAATCGTCGTCCAAACGGGAAACTTCCAATTCCAAATCATCGATGCGGCTTTCGATGGCCGCATAGGCGCTTTGGGCGGCGATCATGGCGTTATCCTCGTTGATTTGATTGGCCAGACGTATCATTTCCTGCCGGTCCGCGTCGCTAGGCTCTTCCAGCATGGACAAATCCCGCAGGCGTTGCTGCAGATCCTCCACCACGGCAGACAGCTTTTCCGCGGCGGCGGCCAACTGATAGGCCTGCGAACCGCCGAATTGTCCGGAAGCGTAACGTTTCAGGGCGGAATAGGCCGATCTGTGCACCAATTCCACTTTATCATATTCGTCCCGAGCAGCGTCCAATTCTTTTTCTTTATCTTCCAGGGCCCTTTGGGCGGCCAGGATCTCGCTATCCGTCGCGCCGCCTTCCAGAGCGGCCAATTCGCCGGTCAGATCCTCCACCTGCCGGGTCAAACCGTCCACTTCCGCTTTGGCCGCCTCCACCCGGGCTTCCGCCTGCTGCATCTCCTCGTCGGTGATTTTATTCTTATCCCGTTCCGCCTTGGCAGTCGCCAGGTCCTTTTCCGCCGATTGAATGGCATATTTTTCTTTGGCGTAATCGGAACCGCCGGCGTCGATCAGCGCCTTGCGGTACTCCAGATTCATATCGTCCAGGGCGTCCTGGGCTTGTTTCAATTCTTCGCTTTCCGTATCGCCCAGGACAAAAAGCACGTCGCCGAAAGCCACCTCATCCCCGACTTTGATCGCCACCGCCTCGATTTTGCGGCTTTGGCTCAAAGTCACGTCATAGGTTTGATTGGCGGTGACCGTGCCCGTGCCGCGGATCTTGGCGTTGACGGTACCGGATTGGGCATATTGCACCGCCACTTCCGGCAGAGAACGGTTTAACAGCGTATTGGAAAAAAAGGTCAGCAGCAGCATGATCAACAAAAAAACGATGGCCGCGTTTTTTACCCAACCTCTGTGTAAGATTTTTTCTTCCGCCATATAAGCTTCCTCCTTGGGACGGTTTATTCCTGTTTCAGCCCTTTACCGAGCCGGAGTGGGTAATGCCCTCCACCAGATATTCCTCGCCATGGAGGAACAGCAGCAGGGACGGTATCATATATATGGTCGCCACCGCGAAGGCCAAGCCTACCTCCCCGGCGTTGATGGTGGAAAGATATACGGACAAGGGATATTTTTCGGTATCGGAAAGCAAAACCAGGGGCTGCTCCACCATATTCCAATAATCGATGAACACCAATATGGCGATGGAATACAGAGCGCTGCGGCATTGGGGCAAACACACCCTGGTGAATATGCGCCATTCGCTGGCGCCGTCCAGCCGGGCCGCCTCAATCAGGGAAACCGGTATGCGCTTCATGAATTTGGTCAATAAAAACACCGAAAAGGGTGCGAAGCAGCCTGGCAAGATGATCGACCAACGGCTGTCCAGCAGGCCGGTCCACCTGGCCACCAAATAGTTGGGCACCAGCATCACCTGATAGGGCATAAGCATCAAAATCACATAAAAGAAAAAGACAAAGGTGCGGAATTTGCCTTGGTAGCGGAAAAAGCTATAGGCGGCCAAAGCCGCGATCCCTACCTGCAGCAGGACGATGGGCACCACCAGGATCACCGAATTCCAGAATTTCAGCAGATAATCGGGGCTTTGCAGCAGCACCGTAAAATACTGGCCAAAGGTCACTTTGTCGGGAATGAACTTGAGATTCACCCGCTGGGAAACAAAGCTGGAAGAATCGTTGAGGCTGGAAAAAATCGCCCCGTAATTGGCGGACAGCTCCGTTTGCGACATAAAGGAATTGGTGATGGTCAGCACCGTGGGCAACAAAAAGGCCACGGCGAAAACGGCGGCGATCAAGGTCAGCGCGCCTCGGGAAAAATAGCGTTTTTTGATCATCCTTCCACATCCTTCCCAAAGCGATCTTCGATATAAAACAGGATGGCGATAATAATTACCATGGCGATGGCCATCAGCACCGCCGCCGCCGACAATCGCTGATAATCCAAAGAAGCGAAAGCGTTGTTCATGAAATGCTGCAGCAAATATACGCCTTCATAGGGATAATCGCCGGTAAGCAAATAAATCTCTCGGAATACTTTAAACGAATTGATCAAGGAAAGAATGGTGACGAACAGTATGGTGGGCGAAAGAAAATGCAGCTTGATGCGAACAAATTTGAACCAGGGCCCCGCCCCTTCTATATCCGCCATTTCCAGCAAGTCTCTGGGTATATTGCTCAATGCGGCCATAAACAGGATCATGTTATAGCCCAGATTCTTCCACAGGAACAGCAGGATGACCGCAACCTGGTCGTATTGGGACTTGAACCAATCGATCTTATCCACGCCGAATACGGCCAGAAAATCATTGATCGCCCCGTTATAATTGAACAATACCTGCCAGATCAAAACCACGGAAGCCACCGGCACCATCATGGGGCTGAGAAAAAAGGTGCGGAACTGGCTTTTCAGCGGGATACGGCACTCCAGAAGCGCCGCCAGACCCAAAGCCAAAATCACGGCCAAGGGCACGGCCACCGCGGAAAAACGGGCCGTATTGTAGGCGGCGGTGCGAAAAGCCGAATTGTGGATCAGATTGATAAAGTTGTCCAGAAAGACAAAATCATGCTGATTGGGATTGTTGATCAGCGAATAATAGCAGATGACGAGAAAAGGCAGGACGAAAAAAACCGCCACGCCGATCAAGCTGGGCCATAAAAACGCTTTGCTGATCCATTGATCTTTTTTATACGGATCCCATCGCCGCCATTTGCCGAATCGCCTGGCCAGGGATTTGCCTGCGGACGGTGTGACCGCGGGAAATTTCACGTTTGCCGTCACCTGCCTTTTATCAAAACGGCGCCGGGCTTCTCCGGCGACCGGCGCCGTTTGCTATGCCATTGTTTTGCTTATTTTTGCTCGTTTACGTAAATATTGACCCGGCTTTGAATAATGGTTGCCGTTTCCTGGGCGTTCTTTTGACCGGCGAAAAAGGGCGCCGCTTCTTCCTGAATGATTTTCATCATGTTTTCATCATAGCCGGTGGTGGACTCCACGCTGTCGATCAACGCCATCAGCTGCGCCGCGTCTTCTTCCGTCATGGGATACGGTTCAAAATCCATATCGTCGAAGCCCATACTGTCGACGCTCACGGCGACCACATTGCCGTATTCATCGGCGGTTTCCGCTTTCATGGCCTCAGCTTTTTTCTTTTCCAGCAGGTTTTTGTTGCTGGGATAGCCCCACCAGGCATACTTTTTCTGATAATCCTCCGTAAACAGGGTGCGGATGAATTGCCATGCCCCTTCTTTATGCTGGCATTTGGCGGACATGGCCAGACCTGTGTTTACAATGGCCACGCTGCCGCTGCCCTGGGCGCAGGGATAACCGATATAGGTCATTTTGCCGCCGTAGAGTTGCTTATACGTCTGATATTCCTGGAAATCGCCGAAGCTGACCTGGCTGAGCAAGACTTTACCGCTTTGGATCTTCTCATACACGTTTTCTTCGGCCTCGCTTTCCCAATCATAAGTTTCCGGGAAACGATTGGCCAGCTCCAGCAATTTGATAAAATCGGGGCTGTCAAAACGGCATTGGCCGCTTTGCCAATCCACATAATCCTCTATGTTCAGCATGCAGATGGCCGTCAAAAAGTCGCTTTTGCTCATATAATCCAGGGGTACGGCGCCTTCGGGCAGTTTATCCCAGGCGGCTGCGAATTCGTCCATGGTCCAGCCCATATCCTCGCCCACCGCGGCGGAAGGACCGATCAAAGTGGAAATGTAAAAACTGGGGAAGGCCTGATACAGTTTGCCGTCTATTTCCAGAGCTTTGGCAATGCTGGGCACCAAATCCTCCCGGCTCAGCTCTTCATCGGCGTCCAGATAGGCATATAAGTCTTCCAGCAGGCCTTTGGATATGTACTTTTGCACCGATAGGCTGGAAACGTCCAGGATATCCGGGACATTGCCGCTAATGATCTCCGTATTCAGCTTGGTGATCCCGGCATTGTAATCCTCTTCGCTATTGTATTCCGAATAATCGACGATGTGGATGCGGTATTGATCGTTGTTCTTGTTAAAATTGATGACCGCATTGCGCAAATCGGAATCCAGCCACATTACCGCCATGGTCAAATCCGTTTTTTCCACAATGGTGGAGGGATCCGCCTTGGTAAGGATGATCAATTCCTGTTGGCTTCCCGTGGATTCATCGCTGTAGCTATAATCGTATATATAATTGACGCAGACGATACGTCCGTCTTCCAAAACGGTGAGGTTTTCCAAACTATCGCTGTTGATATCCGAATCGATCCAGTTCAGCACCTTCTGTTCTTTCTCTTTGGCCAGATTGTAGCCGTACAGATTGGCGCCGTTCTGATAATAAAAATCATAATCGCCGCCGCCGGAAATCATATTATAGGCGGATAAGGGCATCGTAAAGCTTTTTCCCCAATCTTTCGCCGCCACGTCGATTTTTTTCATGACCTGGCCGGCGTCTTCATAACTAGCCGCCCCGACGCTGCCGTCGGACAGCCGGTATATGCCGTTTATCCAACCGGCCACAGAGAGGTCGAACAGCTTTTGACCGCTGCCGTCATAGACATAAACGGTGGTGTCGCTGCTGAGATACAGATTGCCGTCCTTGTCCGTGCATATATAGGAAATATAGAAATACTCTTCGTCATTTTCGGGCTGCAGCTCCGCTAGATCCACGGATAGTATTTCCTTGCCCGTAGCGTCCAGCTTGCGCATATAGTTTACCGCGCCGTCATCGATCCAATTGGCGTCCGCGTCAATATGATACAGATAGCCGCTTTCATTTATCCAAAGATTGCCTTCCGCATCCACGTGCAGATAATTGGGCGAAATATCCACATCCGAAGCGTTTCCCGGCAAAGAGGGGGTCTGATAATTGGGCAAGACTTCAAAACCGCTGCCGTCCGGGTTCATTTTGCATAACCGGTAGCCGTATGTATCATACATGCCCTCATAATATTCCGGGTCGCCAGGCTGCAAAGCGTCCGCCGGCTGATCCTGGCCGGTCACGCCGAGGGTAAGGAAATACAGCATGCCGTCATGATAGCAAAGGTTGCTGACGCTTCCCAAATCTTCGGGCAAAGGTATGTATTCGGCATTATAAATCAGGCTGCCGTCCGCCTGTCCTTGGCCGCCGCCGGAACCGCAGGCGCTTAATACCAGACAGCAACACAAAACGCAAAACGTCAGGCATACTTGCAGCAATTTCTTTTTCATTGTCATCCCCTCTTCTATATAGTACTTATTCTTAAGCATCGTATCCTATGTCCCTATGCCCCAGGCCGCAGGAAGCGGCAGAGCTTAGGCTCTGCATATGAGATGTTCGATCTGTCATTTTTGTTCCCCGGCAGGATGTTATCTTATAAAAAAGAGAAAAAAATTTTTTAAACGCAAAAACTCTTTACCAATGCAGGACTGCCCACGGAAGATATGCCGCAACAAAAAAAGCGCCGGGGCACAAAAACCCCAACGCTTTTTATCCTTTCGGCTAATTATCGCTTTGCTTGCCGGTAAAGGAGGATGCGATCACCTTGAATACGCAAACGGAAGCCAAAGATTTCTCGGAGAAATCAAAGATCCGTCCGCATTGCCTTTGCATGATCTTGTTCAAGGCCATGGATTTTTCCACCGGATTTTCGATGAATTCCGCCTTGCCGAAGCCGATCACGCTTTGATAGGCATAACTGCTGGCGCAGGCCTTGGAGCTGGGGACGAACCCCTTATCGATTTCCATTTCAAAGCATACCTGCGGGTTTTCCCGCAGGGCCGTGATCTTTTGGCCTTCAAAAGCGCTGTGGAAATAGAGGATCAACTGTCCCTGCGTATATTCGAAGCCGAAGTTCATAGGCACCAGATAGGGCTTTCCCTGGTAAATCATGGCCAAACGGCAAATTTTGCATTCCTCCATCACCAGCAAAATATCATATTCTTCTTTGATTTGTTTATCTTTCCGGCGCATAAGCATCTCCCTCTTACCGATTTTATTACATTACCCCTCTATAGTATATACTCTCGCCGCCGTTTTGGCAAATCGATGAAGGGCAAAAATCCGCCGGTCTACGGCCCGTTCGCGCCGCCGCCTGCGAAATGCCAACCGGCGCAGGAATTCCCCTGCCGGCGGCGAACAAGATAGCGAAGGATTGTTCGTATACGATTTTTTATTATTACGGAGGATAGAATACTATGAGCCCAAAAGAAACCCCATCCCTGTCGGAAGTATTGAATCCCACGGAACATAAAAGAAAGAATTGGTCCGCCTTCGTGGAATCCGACGTAGCCAATTTCTTTATCCAATTCGATCTGGAAAAAATGTCTCTGGACGACGGCTGCGGCAACAAAGCCAAGCTGACCCGGACCAAAGACAATGAGATCAAGGTGGAATACACTTCCTCCACCACGCTGTAAAGGCTGCGGCGCAAATCCCAACCCAAAGACATAAGCGGATAAAAAGGACATGGCAGGCGATCTCCGGTAAATCACGTTCCGGGACAGCCGGCCATGTCCTGAATGTTTATACGGCAAAAACGGCAAGCATGAACCATTCCGCTTTACTCATCCTCTCGCAGTATGCTGGGGAGGATATATTCTCCCCAGGAGTATTCGGACAAGAACTCGCCTTCAAACCGATCCCGCAGCTCCGGGTTTTTGTCCTGCCAGGCGTAATAGTCGCAGTCAAACATGGAAGTATCCACCATCTGCCCCCGGGTGGTCGATATCAGCAGATCCTCGATGGACGCTTTCTTCAAAGCGCGTTTCAGGCGGCCCATAGCATTGTAAAAAACGCCCATGTTGACATTGCTGTAAGCGCGTCCCTCCCAGATGGTGCTGTAGATCTCTTCGTTGCTGATCTCTTTGCCCCGCTTGGTCACCACCAAAGCGAGGATCTCCTTGGCCTTGCCGCTAAGGGGTACCACGGCGCCGTCGCAAAGCACCGTGAAACGGCCGAAGGTCCGTATGTACAGCTTTTTTCTTTGGCGATGGGAGAGCAGCCGGATGCGCTCCATCACCATATTGAGGGTTTCCTTGCTATAGGGCTTGAGCACATAATAATCGCCGCCGATTTGATTGAAATCCCAGATATACTCGTCATAGGCGGAAACGAATACGATCAGGATATCGGGACGTATCCTCCGCAGCTCTTTCGCCAATTCGATGCCGTCCATCCCCGGCATGGCCACGTCCAGAAAGGCCAGCTCTACCGTGTATTCTCTGACGTAATCCAAAGCCTCCGCCGCCGACTCGAACTGTCCCACCAAATACAAATCCGAAATATCCTTACTGAGCCGCGCAAAACGTTTCAGCATCAGAGGCTCGTCATCTACAATGATCGCTCTCATGCGCCCACCCCCTTCGGAATATGAATCGTAACCTTTGTCCCGAGCTCTGGGACGCTGTTGATATCCACTTTTGCCTGCATCACTTTATCCAGCCTGAAAATGATGTTCTTTAAACCGGTGGAATCCTGTCTTCCGGCCTCCACACTTTTTTTTATGGCGGAAATATCGAAACCGACGCCGTCGTCCAAAACCTCCACGATCCAGGCCTCCGGCGTTTCTCCGCTGCGAACGGTAACGCTGCCGCCTTTTGCCCCCCGCTGATATATGCCGTGGCGGATGGCGTTTTCCACCAACGGCTGAACGCTCAGGGGCACAATGGAAAAATTCTTTACGGGAATATCGTAGATAATATTCAGTTTGTCGCCGAAACGCATTTTTTCAATGTTGACATAGGATTTGATGTTTACGATCTCCTGTTCAAAAGGGATCGGCGAATCATTGGCCATGGCCCGAACGCAGCTTCGCAAGTGAACGGTGAAATCGCCCAACAGTTCCGAGGCATATTCGGGATCATCCAATAAGACCTCCTGTATGGAGCCTAAAGCATTGTACAAAAAATGGGGCTGCATCTGGCTGGTGGAATTGCGGATACGGCTCATCTGCAAGGCGTTTTCCAGATCCCGCACTTCTTTTTCACGCCGCTGTTGCTCCGTCAGATCATATATGACGCAAAAAGCCATAACATCTCCGGATACGTTATCCTGATAGAGATGAAAAAGCTCTTTGCAAGGTTGCTCATCCCCGTTTTCTTTGACCACGGAAAAGGATACGGAGGCGCGTTTTTCGCCTTTTTCAAAACAGTTCAGCAAATATTCCCTGCCGCTGATCAACGCATACCGCTCTTTATTTTCTACAATCTGATTCTCGCATACCCAGGCGTTCAAATCGCTATAGACGGTTTGCCCGGAGGCTGTCGAAAACTTCTTCGTTGCCGCCGTGTTCACCGAGGAATAGTACAGAGAGCGTTCCAAGACGATATCCTTGGTCAGGTTGATTTCGATATATCCCGCCGCGCTGGACAGGATGGCTTCCATATGGTTCTTTTCTTTTTGATACATGGAGGAAAGGGCTTCCGTATGCGCCTGTTCCTGCCGCAGCGTTTCATCCACATCCCGCACGCCCAGCAGAATATGCCGGCGGTCGCCTACCTTGCCAAGGGTGGCGCGTACTTTGTGGTAGATCGGTTTGCCGTCTATCAGCAGCCGGTAGACAAAGGAATAGTATTTTTCCCTGTCCAGGGCGGCAAGCATTTTTTCCCTATCCAGCATTTTTAATACATATTCACAATCCTCCGGATGGACGGCTCTCGGAACATAAGAAGCTAACGATGCAAAAAAGTCGTCGCCGCCTTCCGCGATCTTATGCCGGCTATAGACGCCGCTTTCATAATAGCACTGATAGGCTGAGGTCTCTACATCGATATCGTAAATGCTCTCATAGTTTTCAAAAAGCGCATGGGTGATCGCCTCATACGACAATTCATTTTTGGGATTGTTCTTTTTCATAGATATAATTCCACCCGTTCTTAAATCAATTGATTCGCGGCATCATAAAAGCATAGAGTATACGCATTTTCTGTCCAGGAAATCCCTACCGCCGGCATGTTATAGCGGACAACCTGAAAACATACGGCATATCCGGGAAAACTGCAAACCGGTTGTTTTACGGTTTCCCTATTCTCGCAAACAGATGATCTATAATATCTGTTTATTTTATCATACAATTCCAATACTAACGCTTTACTTATAAACGATCCTCTCCGTCCATTCTTTTTTCGTTCTTTCATATGCATAGCGGTATCAAAAACCAATTATACGGCGGCTGCATCACCCAGCCGCCGTATAATTGCCTCGTCAGCTTACTTTTATCGTACGCTTCCGGCGATTTCAACCGCAGCCGGCGACATCGCGACAAGCGCAAAACACAGTAAACAAATCTGCGGCATGGAAAATAAAAGAGGGAAAAACGATTTTCACACCGCAGATCTGCTCAATTTTTCAAGCTTTTAAGTAAAACTACACAAGTAAAAACCGCCTACTCTTCTTCCAGTTCCAGATCATCCGCATCCGCGCCGTCCGTCACCACGCCGGTGATATCGTCGCGCTTGGCGCAAAAGGCGCACAGGCGGGTACGGTTGGCCGCGATGGCCTGTTCCACGGTGCCGTAAGTCAATTGATCACTGTGGTTCAAAGCCTGGCAATCGTCATGGGTATGATAGACATGACCAAAGGGCGACCAATACACGTCGTCGGCAATGGCGTTGATGGCAGCCTGCTGCTGTTCCTCAGACACAGGGTTGAAATCATAGCTGGCCAAACCGCCGATCAGCAAAGCGATCACGGCCACCACCGTGGCGATGGCTTTGGTCTTTTTGTCTGCTTCTTTACTGGTGAGCAGGATGATGATGAAGGGTAAAAAGGCTATCACGCAGGCGATCAGGCCCATATTGTTCCACAGCCAGAACGTAAGCGGGTTCTTTTCCGATGCGGGGCGGATGTGGTTTGCTTTTTTCCAAAGCTGGGAGCCGATAATGACGCAGGCCAGATCCAGGATCAGCAGAACGATAAGCTGCGTCATCGACGGCATAAAGCTGAGACTCCATTTGCCCAGCGCCACCAACAGCGCCAAAACCTCAAAACCGACAGCCAGCAGCCAAAGGACAATCGCGCCTATGCGCAGTCCGGTAGCGTTACCCACCGGTGCGGCAGCTTGCGGCGGCTTTTTTTTCGAGCCGGCGGCGACGATTTCCCCGGTATCGGCCGAAACGATCTTTTTCTTTTTTTCTTCTGCCATAGTATTCGTCCCCTTTATGTTTTTTCTGCAAAAGTCACATAACTATTATAATCGTTTTTTAATATCCTGACAAGGCATTCCGTTAAAAACCAACGGCCAAGAAACGGCATTTGCGGCAAAAAAATTGACAGACCATGTTCCGCTTTGTATAATGAAATCAAATATCTGTTTTAGGAGGTATCGTTCATGGATATAACCGAAGTCATCAGCAAATTGCTGAGCGGAGACAGCATCGATAACATCAGCCAAAGAACCGGCGCCGCGCAAGTCGACGTTAAGAAAGTTTTGGCTTCCGCCCTGCCCAATCTGCTAAGCGGCGTAGAGCAACAAACCAAAGACGACGATAAGGTGGAGGGCTTTGCCGGCGCTCTGGCGTCCCATTCCCAGGATGACGCTTCCGACCTGGCCGCCTTTTTGAACAACGTGGATCTGGAAGACGGCGGCAAAATCGTCGGCCATCTTCTGGGCGCCGGCCGTGAAGACGCCACCCAAAAAGCAGCCAACGCTTCCGGGCTCAATTTGGCCAACACCGGCAAGATCCTGGCCCTGGCCGCGCCGCTGCTCATGACTTTGCTGGGTCAGCAAACCAATCAGTCCCAGCAACAACAACCTACGCAGAATCCTTCCATGCTCAGCGGCCTGATGGGGAACCTTTTGGGCAATATGGATCTGGGCGGCTTGCTGCTGAAACTCCTGGGCATGAAATAAGACATTGCCGGGTACAGTGGCAAATGTCACATCCTAATATATACGAAACAACAGACGCCGCCGGGAACATCCGGCGGCGTCTGACCGTCTGTAAACCGATTATCTTTTTCTGAAAGGATTGATAATCCGCAAAACAATGGTATACTATTTACCGTACATCCGCAATTGCGGATGCGGCAATCCCATTATTAAAAAAAGGAGCGTAGAAAAAATGAAAAAAGCAAGCATCCTGACTATCGTTCTTGTCCTGGCCATCGTCTGCTCGCTTCTGGCCGCCTGCGCCACCACCGGCGACGACACGGCTGCCGGCGGCGACACGATCGTCGGCGATTGGGCGTCCGAATCGTTCAGCGGCGCCTACGTCTATACCTTTAATGAAGACGGCACCGGCAACTATGACGCAGCGGGCACGGACATGCCTTTCACCTACACCATCGACGACAGCAACCTGTCCATCCTCTATGATGGAGATACGTTGCCCTTCGAGACCGTTTACACCATCGACGGCACGACCCTGACCATCAAGGACAGCCTGGACAACGACGTGATCTATCACAAGCAATAAGCGGATAGAATCCATCGGCCCTATTGTGTATCCTTCAAAAAACCTCTTTTGTCCGGAAAGACAAAAGAGGTTTTTGCTGTGCGGATTGCATTTTCCGTAGACAGAATGCCGCCCATGGAAAACCCGCCCCCAAAGACTTCCGCGATCTCCCTGCGTATCGCCAGATCATTCCTGCTTATGGCATTTTGATTGCGCCGTTTTCATCCCCCTGTTTTATTTTTTTGTTTTCTAAGCTATAATAGATGCAAGCTTTTGGGTAGTATTGTCCCCTTCTATGAAGTTCTGTACAGAAAGCTATGCCTCGGCCGCATGGAAAAATGGGGGCAGGAGTTCGCCCCGGCGGCGAAAACAACCGGCCGATAGTAAAACAGGAAGACGAATAAAAGGAGATGATTTTGCATGGAGCGACAGCCCGGCCAAACGCCAAAGCCCATCAAACGTTCCGCGCTTCGTTTGCGGACCGGAAAAGCATATTATACCGCAAAACGCTATTGGCAGTGGCTAAAGCTGAACAAGGCGCTGGCCAGCGAACGGCAGGCCGAATTGCTCCCCTATCGATACTTTTCCCATCAAACGCCTCTGCGCAGAAAACTGAAAAATGTAGATATGTGGATGCAGGACAATAAAGTCGTAAATCTGAAAATCGCCGCCGCCAAGGTGGATAAAATCCTGCTGCGGCCCGGCGAAGTGTTCAGCTATTGGCGGCTCATCGGCAAGCCGGCGAAAGCCAAGGGATATCTGCCCGGTATGGCATTGCGAAACGGCGCTTTCTTTGCCGAAACCGGCGGCGGGCTGTGCCAGCTTTCCAATCTGATCTTTTGGATGACGCTGCACACGCCCTTGACCGTGACAGAGCGTCACCGGCACGGATACGATGTTTTTCCCGACGCCGATCGAACCCAGCCCTTTGGCAGCGGCGCGACCTGCTTTTACCCATACGGGGATTTGATGATCCATAACGACACGCAGGATACGTATCAGTTATGTATCCGCGTAGGCGAGGAATACTTATATGGGGAATGGCGGGTATCTGCCGAGCCGCGCCGCATCTATAAGATCGTGGAGAAAAACCATAGATTTCAATCTGAATACTGGGGCGGCTATACGCGGCATAATGAGCTGCATCAGCAATGCTTTGATTTGCATAAGAATCTGCTGTATGAAAAACCGATCATTCAAAATTCGGCCATCACCATGTATTCGCCGCTGCTGCCCGATTGATACCCGCGCAACGCCCGCCGTATCAGCCGGCGGTTTACGCCTGTCTTTATGGCACCGGCCAAATGAGCAGGCTCTCCGAAGACAAATTCCTTTTATTGCATAGGCCGATCGCCGAGGAAAGCGGCGGCAGCATGGCTATGGGCGGTATAGCGCTTTTCCTGGGGGCAAACGGCATGCGCTTTATTCATTTATTTTAGAAAGCGAGGTTTTATTATGAAAAAGAAAAAGTACATTCCTTATGAGAAGCTCTCCAAAAAGAAACAACGCGAATGGAACGCGGCAAAACGCGTTACCTGGGGCCCGCTGAATCCGGTAACACGGAAACCGGCCAATCCCAAAGCCTACGACCGGCAAAAGGCGCGCAGACGGCTATATGACGACCATGCTAGCGCGCCTTTTGTTTTTGTATAAAAAAACCTCTTTTGCCATGCCTGACGAAAGAGGTTTTTGTTTTTTATCGTACGGCGCGCCGGTTCTTCGCCTTATGCCGTTTGCCGGTTCAAAAGCACTACCGCGGCCAGGATCAAAAGCATGCCCAGGCCGGAAAGAACGGTCAGCGGCTCGGCAAAGACCAGTATGCCCACAAGCGTGGCCACCATCGGTTCCACGGTGGCAAGTATCCCCGCTTTGCTGGCCTCCACCGTGCGCAGGCCCAGCGTATACGTTTGAAAGGGGATCACCGCCGTGATCAGGGCGGTAAGGACGCAGATCAGCAGCAGGAGCGGCAAATTTTCCGCCCGGGCAAAGGTGGCCAGCATATCCGCCGGCCGGCAAATCAGCAAGGAACCAACGCCGGCGAACAAAAAGGTATAGGCGGTCACCGTATAGGGAGAATAGCGGCGCAGCGCTACCGTGCCCAAAATGCTGTACAGTCCATAGCCCAGGCCGGAACCCAGGCCGATCAGCAATCCCCAAACCGTCACCCCTTCCCCGGATATACCGGAAACCAGGATGCAGCCCAGGAAGGCAAGAGCCAGAGCCAAAAGCTTCCGCCCGGTCAGTTTTTCCCGGAAGAACAGCACCGACATCAGCATGATCCAAATGGGCGAGGTATACAGAAGGATCGCCGCTGCGGAAAGCGACATCATGGAAATGGCCGTAAAATAGCAGACGGTGAAAAAAAGAATGCTGCCGAAGCCCAGGCCCAGGAAAAGCGGGATATCTTTTACGGACAGACGAAAACCGGCAGGCTCTTTCATCAGCAGCAGCAAGCAGAAAAACACCGCGGCCAGGGCGACGCGAATCGCCACCACCTGGATGGAACTGAAGCCGACGGCGTTGAGATAGCGGACGAATATACCCATGCTGCCCCAAAAGCAGCCGGCCAAAAGGATCAGCGCCGGGCCGATGTTTCTTTTGTTGTTCTCCGCCATATCGGTTCTCTCCCTGTACATGAAGGTCTATCTGCCATGGCTGCAGGCATGGCAAAGGGCTTTACGCGAACTGCATGATAGCATATTGCCCGTTGTTTGTCAAATGCCCATGGTTTTTCTCATTTTCATCCATTCTCATGTGTTTGCAGACAAAAAGGCAGACGCTGTGGCTGATTTCGACGCGCCTGCCTTTTCGCTTTTTATGTCCTCTATTCTATATCTTTCCCCAGGCATGCGCCGCGGCAAGAGGCATGGGGATACCTTTATTTGGATTTTTTGTGCAGGAACAGCAAATATCCCATGACGGCAGCCACTGCCAAAGGAAAACCCAAGTCGTTTCCTGCAGAAAACTGATAAACGTTTCCGGTAATAAACGTGGAAAACAGGTATTCAAACAGATTCCAAAAAGCGATCACCAAAACCACAAACAGCGCAAAAGCAATATACTTGTTTTTCATCATGGTAGCCTCCGTAAATTGCGATCGTCCTTTCCTTGCCTATTATACAAAGAAGGCCGAAGCATTTCAAGCGGCCTGTAAAAAAGCGGACAAACCCGTGCCGGCAAGGGTTTGCAAAACGGGCTTCCGGCAAAAGATGAAAGACACGCCTACGTTCATTTGCGTATCGCCTACCACGGGCGAAGCTCAAGCGGAATTTGCTTACCGACAGCACAATCCTGGAGCTGTCTCTCGAGGTGCTCCGCCTTATCATGTCT
>JAILCQ010000017.1 GCA_024679955.1 Bacillota bacterium
CGCCGCCGTTGGCGGGCCGGGCCTGCCAGGGATGTTCCCGCTGGTCTTGCCCGCTTTGCCTTTGCCGGGCCTGCCAGGCTTCCCGGCGGCGGCGCTGCTCTTCCACATCCTGCTGCCGCCGCTGCTGCTGCCTTTGCTGGCCGAAAAGGGTTTTCATCACCCGGGCCGCCACAAATACCATGATCAATATAATCAGGCCATCCATAGCGCAGCCTCCCGTTTATTTCTTATCCGGCGTGCCGTTGACTACCGGCGGGTTGGCGTTCATACCGGCGATATTTTCCCGCATTTTGGTATCGGAAGCCACGTTCATCATATTATAATAATCCATAACGCCCAAGCGGCCGTTGCGGAAGGCGTCCGCCATGGCTTTGGGCACTTCCGCCTCGGCTTCCACCACTTTGGCCCGCATTTCCTGAACGGCGGCCACCATTTCCTGCTCCCGGGCTACCGCCATGGCCCGTCTTTCCTCTGCTTTGGCCTGGGCGATGCGCTTGTCCGCCTCCGCCTGATCGGTTTGCAATTCCGCGCCAATATTCCGTCCCACGTCAATATCAGCAATGTCGATGGAAAGAATTTCAAAGGCCGTCCCGGCGTCCAGGCCCTTGCCCAACACGGTTTTGGAGATCCGATCCGGGTTTTCCAACACGTCTTTATGGGTTTCGCTGGAGCCTACGGTGGTGACGATGCCTTCGCCCACCCGGGCGATGATCGTTTCTTCACCGGCGCCGCCCACCAGGCGGTCGATATTGGCCCGGACGGTGACCTTCGCCTTGGCCTTCAATTCGATACCGTTGATGGCCATGGCCGCCACCACCGGGGTTTCGATCACTTTCGGGTTTACGCTCATCTGCACGGCTTCCAAAACATTACGGCCCGCCAGATCGATGGCCGCCGCCCGCTCGAAGGACAGGGGGATATTGGCCCGCTCGGCGGCGATCAAAGCGTCCACCACCCGGTCCACATTACCGCCGGCCAGATAATGGGCTTCCAGATCGGAAACGGAAACGTTCAAACCGGCTTTTTCCGCTTTGATCAAGGGATTGACGATTTTCGACGGGGAGACCCGGCGCAGCCGCATACCGATCAAATCCAGTATCCCCACCTTTACGCCGGCGGCCAAAGCGGATATCCACAGTCCCACGGGGATAAAGCGGAGAATGATCAACAAAGCGATAACCACCAACAGGATCAAAAGCAAGCCGCCCAAGGCAGCCCCGCCCACACTGGCGGCCAGGGAATACAAACCGTTCATACGTTACCTCCTTAAATATAATTATATGATTTGCTCTATGCCGGCAAGTTTAGTATGGCGCATAACGGAAAAACCCATCCGGCCCGGCCTTTTCCGCGGCACAAGCGCCCCTTTGCAAAAAGGCCCGGTTTTTTCAAAAACCGGGCCGGCGGCGCCCGGTAGGGAACCGCTGCATATGCTGCTCAATTAAACCGCTTGGGTATCCGGATAAACGCTGACTTGTTTCCGGCTGCGGTCTTTTTTCTCAAATTTTACTCTGCCGTCCACAGTGGCGAACAAAGTATCGTCTTTGCCCAAACCGACGTTGACGCCGGGATGGAATTTGGTGCCCCGTTGCCGCACGATGATGCTGCCGGCGGTGACGAATTGACCGTCGCCCCGTTTCAGACCCAATCGCTGCGCCGCGGAGTCGCGACCGTTACGAGACGAGCCGCCCGCTTTCTTATGAGCCATAAAACAATCCCTCCTTTATTGCTCAAATCGCCCACAGGCAAAACGGCGGTAGCCGTTGTTGAATGCCGTTCGGTTACGCTTGAATGGAAACCACTTGCAGCTTGGTAAAAGGCTGCCGGTGACCGTTCTTTTTGCGGATGTTCTTTTTCGGTTTATAATGGAAAACCACCACTTTTTTGCCTTTGCCGTTTTCCACTACTTTACAGGTGACTTTGGCGCTTTCCACATAAGGATGGCCGGGGGTCAGCATTTCGCCGTCGTAAACGGCCAAAACCTTATCGATTTCGATTTCCTGCTCGGCTTCGCAGCCCGGCAGCAATTCCACCCGAATGGTGTCCCCCTCGGCGACTTTGTACTGCTTGCCGCCGCTTTCAATGATCGCAAACATATCGTTGCACCTCCCCTACTATATAGACTCGCCCGGAGATGGCGGCGGCGACGCCGCGCTTTCGGCCATGCCGGAGCGGTATGACAACAGATGAATTTTATCATATTTGCGGTTCTTCGTCAACAGTTTTTGTTTCCATTCGATATTGGGGCAGCAAGACCCGGCCTTTGCCGCCGCAGGCGGCGCATTCCCCTTCCACCACGGCGGACAGCTCCCGTCCCACTTTTTTGCGGGTCAGTTCCACCAGGCCCAGTTGGGTCATGCCCATCACCGTAACGCGGATGCGGTCTTTTTTCAATTCTTCTTCCAAAGCCTCCAATAGCCTCTCTTTGTCCTCCGGCCTTTCCATATCGATGAAATCCACGATGACGATGCCCCCCAGATTGCGCAGGCGCAGCTGCCGGGCGATTTCCCCTACCGCTTCCAGATTGGTTTTCAGCACGGTTTCCTGCAAATCGCATTCTCCCACATATTTACCGGTATTGACGTCGATGGCGTTCAAGGCTTCGGTTTGATCCAAAACGATATAGCCGCCGCTTTTCAGCCATACTTTTCGCCGCAGCGCCTTTTCCACCTGGCTGTAAATATCATAGGCGGCGAACAGATCCTCCGCTTCCGTGACGATCACAGGCTTATTGCGCAAATTGGGCGCGATCCAGTCGATCACTTCCTGCAGCCGCCGGGCGGCCGGGGCGTCGTTGACGATAAAACGGTCGATATCGTCTTCGCCGGTATCCCGGATCACCCGTTTCAGCATTTCCAAATCCCGGTGCAGCAGCATGGGCGCGGCGGACTTGGCCGCCAGGCCCTGAATGCGCCGCCACTCCTTGGTCAGCTGACGGATATCGGCGGCCAGATCCTGTCCATCGCTGCCTTGGGCCACGGTGCGGACGATGGCCCCCATATTGTCGGGCAAATATTGGCGCACCAATTCTTTCAGTCTGTCCCGTTCCTGCTCATCCTCGATGCGTCGGGATACGGCGATATAATCGCCGCAGGGCAGCAGCACCAAATAGCGGCCGGGCAAAGAAGGCTGCATGGTCACGCGAGCGCCTTTGGCCCCGGTGGGTTCCTTAAATATCTGTACGATGACCTGTTGCCCCTTGCGCACCAAATCATGGATACGCCGTTCCCTGAGGGCCGGCCCGGCGGACAAACGGCCGCCGTATACCGTAGGCGGCAAATAGGCGTCCTCCACATACAGAAAACAGTTTTTCACCAAACCGATATCCACAAAAGCGGCCTGCATACCGGGAAGCACATTTTCCACCCGGCCCAGATAAATATTGCCCAGCAGCTGTTCTTCCTCTCCCCGGGGCAAATGGATCTCCGCCAGCTGCCCCTGTTCCAAAAAAGCCACGGCCGTACTGTCGCCTTCGATCCTGACCAACATCTCTTTCATGGCTACGCCTCCCTAGTCTTCATGGTACAACCGCCGCGTTACCCCCGCAGGCCGCCAGGACGGCAGCAAACAGGCGGCCAGCTCCTGCGGCTTGGCCAAAGCGCCGCCGTCTAAGGCCAGGGTGTAATGCAAATGGGTTCCCGTAGCGGATAAACGCGACACCGCCGGACGTATATCCGCCTCTTTGCGGCCTTTGGGGCCTGTGCGCACCACGATTTGCGACGAAGAACGGGAAAAACTCTCAATGGCGGGCTGCAAATCCACACCGCCGGCGCCGGCAGGCAATTCCATTTGATAATCGGCCCGGTTGAGCCACGCCGTCAAAGCCGGCCCGTTCAAAGGCACTTCCCAGGCTTCCGTTACCTGCAATCCCGGAGGCAGGGTCTCGTTCAAACGCGGCAGCCAGTCTTCCGACGGCGCCTGCCACAAATACAAATCGCAATATTCGCATTGGCCCGCCACCCCCACCGGGTGAGCAGGGCCCCAGGAAATCAGCATATGGGGATTAAAGCCCTGGGAATAGGCCACCGGCGTGTCGCAGCGGCGCAGCGCCTTTTCCCAGGCGGCCAAAACCTCCAGATGGGATTGCCAAATCAGCGGGCCGTCCAGCAGCAAACGGCAGCGCCAGCGCCGCTTCTTCTCCCGAGGCGGCCAGGATGCGGTCACCGCTCCCGCCATTTTTTCTACCGGCCTGGCCAGTACGTTTTGTACCGACAAACGATCGCAAACGCCGCAGCCGTTGCAGCCGCCCCGGCGGCAATCCTCCGTAAGAACGCCTGCCGCCGCCCGTTCATATTCCCTGGCCAACCAGGCCGGATCCACCCCGGGATCCAGATGCGCCCAGGGCAAAGCCTGCCCCGGACAGAAGCTTTGATAGGCAAATTCCTCCATGGTCAGGCCGTTTTCGGCAAAAGCCTGCCGCCACAAATCAAAATCAAAATGCTCCGACCAGCCGTCCATATAGCAGCCCAGCCGGTAGGCGCTGAGCAACACCGGCGCCAAACGCCGGTCGCCCCGGGCGAAAACCGCCTCCAACAGACTGGCTTTGGGATCATGATAATGGACGCTCACCTGGCGCAAAGGGCGGATATGCTCCAACAAAAAGGCCTGCTTTTCCCGTAACTGTTCCTGGGTGTCCTGGGGACAGTATTGAAAAGGCGTATGGGCCTTGGGCACGAAATTGGAAATGCCCAAAGTGATCCGCACCGGCTTATTCACCCCCGCCGGCTTATGCTCCCTGGCGATTTGCAGCAGTTTTTTGCACATATCCACGATGGCCAGCAAATCCTCATTGGTTTCAAAGGGCAGGCCGATCATAAAATACAGCTTGATCCCCATATACCCTTGGGAAAAAGCGGCGGCCGCCGCCGCATACAGATCCGTTTCCCGCACGCCCTTATTGATGATATCCCGCAGCCTTTGGCTGCCCGCCTCCGGGGCCAAAGTCAGGCCGCTTTTGCGCACCTGGGCGGTTTTGGCGGCCAGATCCACGGAAAAAGCGTCCACCCGCAAAGAAGGCAAAGAAATGCCGCAGCCATGGGAAGCGTGGGCGGCCAACAGGGAATCCATCAGCGGCTCGATCTGGCTGTAATCGGCGGAAGACAGGGACAGCAGGGAAATATCTTCATACCCGGCGGCTTCCCGTTGCCGTTCCGCCTGGCGCAACAAGGTGGCTACTTGTTTTTCCCGCACCGGCCGGTACAAAATCCCCGCCTGGCAAAAGCGGCAGCCCCTGGCGCAGCCCCGCATGATCTCCAGCATGCTGCGGTCATGCACGGCTTTGGGCTGAGAGATCAAAGGCGCGTCCGGGAAAGGCGCGGCGTCGATATCCGCCAAAACCTGCTTGCGCACGGGCATAGGCGCGCCGTCCTCCGCTTCCAGGGCGGCAAAAACGCCGTTTTCATCATAACGGGGCCGGTAACAGGCCGGCTGATAGCAGCCGGGCAAAGCCAGCGCCCGGCGCAAAAATTCCCCTTTACCGCCGCCGTCTTCCTTGACCTGGGCCGCCAGCTCCAGCAGGTGCAGGACGGTTTCCTCGCCGTCGCCGATCACGAACAGATCGATCATACCGGCCAGAGGCTCCGGATTGAAAGCGCAGGGACCGCCGGCGATCACCACCGGCCAATCCCGCCGTTCCGCCGCCTGCAAAGGCAATCCGGCCAAATCCAACATACGCAAAATATTCGTATAGGAAAGCTCATACTGCAAGGTAAAGCCCAAAAGATCAAAATCCGCCAGCGGACGCTTGCTCTCCCAGCTGAACAGGGGCAAGTTCCGGCGGCGCATTTCCGCCGCCATATCGTCCAAAGGCAAAAAGCTGCGTTCGCAGACAAAATCCCGGCAGCGGTTCACCGTCTCATAAATCAGCCGCATGCCCAAATGGGACATGCCCAATTCATAAGAATCGGGGAAGGCAAACGCCAAGGTGGCCTTCACCTGCCGCCAATCCTTGACCACGGCATTTTTCTCGCCGCCTATATATTGGCCGGGCCGTTCCACCTGGCGCAACAAATCATCGGATAAAAGAATCCGCTCTCCGTTAATGGCAATTCCTCCCCATTATCCTTTCGCCGCCAAACAGGCGACGATACGCTGGCGGGCCCGTTCCGCTTCATAGTCGGCCCGTTCCCTGTCGAAGTCCATAAATGCCCCGTTCTCGTAGCGGATCTTTCCATCCACCATGGTCATATACACATCGCTGCCCACCGCGGCATACAGCAAATTGTGCAGCAGATTATGGGCCGGCCGCCAATAGAGCTGTTGCATATCCACGGCCACGATATCCGCCCGGTTGCCCAACTTCAAAGCGCCGCAATCCGCCCGGCCCTGGGCGACGGCCCCGGCTCTGGTGGCCGCGTATAAGGCCTGGGCAGGCGTAATCAAGGTGGGGTCGCCGCTGACGCCCTTATGCAGCAGAGCAAATGTTTTCATCTCTTCCAGCATATTCAAATTGTTATTGCTGGCCACGCTGTCGGTGCCCAAAGCCAGATTCACGCCGGCCGCCAAAAGCTGCGCCGCCGGGCAAATGCCGCTGGCCAGCTTCAAATTGCTTTTGGGACAAGTGGCCACGGTCACTTCTTTTTCTTTATAAATCTCTATATCCGCCTGATCGATATAAATGGAATGGGCGGCGATAGCCGGCCCGTCGAACAGGCCGCAGGCCGCCAGATAGGCCACGGGACTCATGCCGTGCCGTTCATAGCAGCCCTGGGTTTCCTCTTTGGTTTCCGCCACATGCACATGGACGCCCCTGCCGTTTTCCCAGGCGGCTTCCGCCACGCCCCGGGCCACTTTTTCGCTGCTGGTATATTCCCCGTGCAGGGAAAAATCCACCAATATCCGCCCATCGTCATAGCCGTGCCAGGCCGCCAATGTATCCAGCGTGTCCTGATAGGCAGGCAATTCCCGATAGGAACGCTGATCGAAACAGGTACAGCCCAGGCTGACATTGGCTTTGATGCCGCTGTCGGCAAAACCTCTGGCCAAGGCCTCGCCCCGCATATACATATCGCTGGTGGAAACGATGCCGAAGCGCAGCATTTCCCCGGCCCCCAACAAGCAGGACCAATAAATGTCCTCCGGCGTCAGCTGATCTTCAAAAGGAAAGATCCGCTGATTCAGCCACTCGTTCAGGCGCAGATTTTCCCCATAGCCCCGCAGCAGATGCATAGGCGCATGGCTGTGGGCGTTGATAAAACCGGGGATAAACAGTTTTCCTTCCCCATGGGCGTATACCGGCCCGAAAGCCGCTGGGTCCGCCGGCGGCGTATCCGCCAGATAAGCGATGCGGCCGTCCTTGACCCCCAAATACATATGCTCGCGAATGTGAAAATCCTCGTCCACCAGGACGATGTCCTGAAACAACATGGCCGTTACTCCTTCCCCAATTCTACCCTCTATTCCTCAGCCAGACCGATCCGCAGCTGTCGGATATGTTCCGGCGTAGTGCCGCAGCAGCCGCCCAGCAGCTGCGCCCCCGCCTGACGGCACAGGGCCATTTCCGCGGCAAATTCCTGGGGCGACAACGGATACGACACGGCATTGTTCTCCGCATATTGGGGCTTGCCCGCATTGGGCTGCAACAGCACCGGCAATCCCGCCTGCTTCAATCCTTCGATGATCGGCGGATACTCTTTGGGATTCAAATCGCCGCAATTGGCCCCCAGCGCCGCCACGCCATGCTTTTGCGCAAAAGCGCAAATATCCGCGGTACGGTCCCCCATCATCGTGGCGCCGCCCCGTCTGGCGGTGCAGAAGGTCATGGTAAAAACCACCGGCAACTGCGGAGCCTGATCATGACAGGCCTGCAGCATCAACTCCGCCTCCGCCAGATGAAACACGGTTTCCACGATCAGGCCGGATAAAGGATACGCGGCCATGGTCTCCACCTGCCGGCAATAGGCTTCGTAGATCTGATTCGCGTCGCCGTTGCCGTAAGGCGGCAGCATTTGCCCGGTGGGCCCCATATCGCCGAAAACAAAGGCATGTCCATCGGCAGCCTGCAAGGCCGCTTCCATGGCGGCGCGCAAAGAATCATCCAATTGCTGATCCGTCAAATCGGAATAAATGCGGTTGAGACTGAAACTGTTGGTGGTCAAGCAATCCGATCCCGCTTCCAAATACAGACGGTGGGCTTTTTCCACCAAATCGCGGCTGGTCAAATTATTATGGCCGCTGCGCATATCGCCGCCCATGGAGGCCAATAAACTGCCCATTGCGCCGTCGAACAGCAATACCTTCCCCGAAGCCAGCGTTTGTTTAAAATCCATGCGTCAACCCTCCATTCCCCTATCCCTGCGGCCGCCGGGCCGCCGGATATATCCTGCTTATTCATTTATTATATCGCAATAACGGTTTAAAGGAAAGACCCCATTCTTATCATTCTCCCCGCCGGTTTCTCCGCCACATGACAAAACAGCGCCGCCTGTGGGCAGCGCTGTTTGTGCAGAGAATAACATGAGAAGAATGGATTTGAAAAAGGAAGGTTGAAAAAATTATACTTGGAACAGTATATTCTTATTATATACATCCCCTTGCCGGCCGTCAACATTTAATTGCAAAGAATTTATATCTATTTATTGCATCACCGGCAATTTTTTTTGCGTTTTTCGATAATCTTGTTTTTATTCCAAAAACAACAAAACAGCGATCGCCGAATATCGCTGTTTTATTGTGAGTGGATAGCATGAAGGAATAAATTAGAGAAGAACAACTCAGGAGAAATTATCCTTATTTCAGTATAGTTAAATTATAGAACATAAGGAGCCGCTTGTCAAGCATTTTATCCGCAAATCAGGACAATTTCTTTTTCGCATATTTTTTCCGGCGCAAGCATACATATAGAACAAACCCTAAGAATACGCGAGGAATAGAGCATGGGCAGCATTGGCGACTATAAACGGCCGGAGATGAAACGCCGCGCCGCATCCCGGCAAAGCAAAAGAATCCCCGGCGGACGCTTGGCCAGACAGATCCTGGCCGCCGCCGCCTTCGTCTTACTGGTGACGGCGGGGATCGGCGCAAAAAACTGGTTGGGCGACAGCGCCCGCTATGTGGCCGGCGCTGGCCTGGACGCCGGCAACAGCTGGCTGGATTTCAGCCAAAGCCGGCCGGTAAACGGCGAAAGCGATCCCGGCGCTTTGCTCCCTGCCGGCGCTGCCGCCTCCGCCGGCTATGACGCAGCCCTGGCCGCCGGGGAGGCCAAAAGTCAAAACGGCGGCGCAGCCGCGGAGGGCAGCCAAACGGAAGCCGCGCCGGAAACCTTTGTGGCCCCCGCCTCCGGCGTTGTGGTCAAAGACATGGCCCTGGACGAAACCGGCGTCACCAGCGAAAAAGGCATCCTCATCCAGGGCGCGGCAGGGCAGGCCGTCATGGCCGCCGCCGCCGGCAGCGTGCAGTATCTGGGCAATTGCGACAGCGGCTACATCGTAGAGATCCGCCACGGCGGCGGATATACCAGCGCCTATCAGGGTCTGTCCTCGCTGGACGTCAGCGTGGAACAAACGGTGGCCGCCGGGCAAACCATCGGCGTCAGCGACAGCGGGCAATTGCTCTTCACCCTGACGCTGAACGGTCAGGAGGTAGATCCCATAGAATATCTGTTCGCGGACAACAAGTAAAACGATGGGCTGCGGGCCGGCAAAGTCAAAAGACAAAAAAATAGAAAAAACATTTGCATTTTCCGATGATTTCCTCCATACTAAAAAATAAAAGACGGTTTGCCGCTTTCGCAGCAATGCCGGTACTATCATGCGGTAGGGGGGATTTCCCATGTACATTGGCAAACAATACTATGCCCGGGAGCAGAATTACGAAACTTTGGATATACAGCAGCAACGGCAGATCCACAGCGCCGCTTTGCGGGTGCTGTGGGAGCATGGGATGTCCTTGCATCAGCCGGAGGCTTTGGCCCTGCTGCAGCAGGCGGGCGCCACGGCGGAACCGATAGAGGGCGGCGCTTTTATGGTACATTTGCCTCCCGCTTTGGTGGAATGGGCGATACGCCAGGCCCCCAGCCAGGTGACCCTGTTCGACCGCAACGGCAAAGCCGCCATGTTCCTGGAAGGGAAAAACGTCTATTACGGAACCGGCTCCGATACGGTGCTGCTCAGCGATTATGAAAGCGGCGAAAGCCATCCCTGGACCAAAGACCAGGTGGCCCAGGCCGCCAGATTATGCGACGCTCTGGAGCATATCGATTTCGTTATGTCCATGGGCATCATTTCCGACGTGCATTACAGCGTCAACACCCGGGAACAGTACGCGGCCCTGATCCGCAACACCACCAAACCGCAAGTGGTGGTATGCGACGGCAAAGAAGACCTGGAAGACGTCTTCCGCATGTTCATCGCCGTGCGCGGCAGCGCCCAGGCCCTGCGGCTGCGGCCCTATGCGGTGGTATACAACGAGCCCACCTCGCCTTTGGTCAATTCCGACACCGCCATGGACAAACTGCTGCTGTGCGCCGATTACGGCGTGCCCTCCAATTATGCCACCGGCAGCCTGTCCGGGGCCACCACGCCGGTGACCGCCGCCGGCACCATCGTGCTTTCCACCGCCGAATGCCTGTTCGGTTTGACCGTTCATCAATTGCGCCGCCCCGGCGCGCCCTTTGTTTTCGGTTCCGGCGATTCTCCCATGGATATGAAAACCGTGCAGGCGGACTATGCCCATCCCGTGTGCATGCAGGTACAGGGCGGCATGTGCGATATGTCCCGCTTTTACCGCCTGCCCTGCTGGGGACAGGCCGGCGAAGGCTGCTCCAAATTAGCGGACGAGCAGGCCATACAGGAAGGCACCTTCACTTTGCAAATGGCCGCCCTGCAAGGCGGCAATCTTACCCATGACGTGGGCTATAACAATTTCGGGCTGGGCTTCTCTTTTGAAACCCTGGTCATGCACAACAACTGCATCGGCCAAATCAAGGAGATCATGAAAGGCGTAGAAGTCAACGAGGAAACCCTGGCTGTAGACTTAATCATGCAAACCGGCTGCAACGGCGATTTCCTGCGCAGCAAACTGACACGAAAAGCAGCCAAAACCATGTGGCGGGGAGAATTGAACGACTATTTGGCCTACAAGGATTGGCGGGCCGCCGGCAGCCTGTCCATGGGCGCCAGAGCCCATGCCATGGTGCAGGATATCCTGGCCCATCACCAACCCCAGCCGCTGGACCCGGCTGCAGATCAACAGATCGAAGCCATCCTGGACGCCGCCCGCCGGCAAATCCCCGAAAAAGAAAAAGAAAAATAAACAAAGCACTCTATCACAGCCGCCGGAACAGGCCCTCCAGGCGGCAGACAAAGGGCCGGGGATATCTTCCCCGGCCCTTTTTGACGGTTTCCGGCGTTTCGGCTGCCGTTTGCAGGCGGCCGGCGCCGTTTTTTATGCCAGTTTTACCGCCTGCTGCGCCATGCGTTGGCCGTAGATCCGGAACAGCTCCGCAAACCCGTCCAGATCCGGGGCGATGGCCACCGGCCCCAAATGGATCACCGGCCGCCCCCAAGCGCTGCCGCCGGAATAGGCCATCATGCCCGCCACCAGCAAATGGGTCAGCACGCATTGAATGGCCAAATCCCCGCCGCCATGGATAAAGGCCGCCGTGGCATAGGCACCCGCCAGTTTGCCGGGCAAGTCCAGATTCTTGGGCGCGGTTTCCAGCCAGGCTTTTATCCGGGCGGTCAGCGTGCCGTTGTAGGTGGGCGTGCCCACGATCAAAGCGCCGCATTCCCGCACATAGGCCTCGTCCACCCCGTCGATGGGAAAGGCTTTGGCTTCCGCCCCCGGTACCGTTTCTATGCCCTGGATAATATATTCCGCCATTTTCGCCGTATTGCCGGTCTTGCTGTCATAGACGATCGCCATTTTCATAAGCAAACCTCCTCAAATATCCTGTTTTCCCTGATCTCATGCCGTTTTGAGCTATCGCTGATCTTATTATATACCCATTGCCGCCAGAAACAAAAGCGCCTTTCCCGAAAACCCACCGTTGTCAACCCGTCGTCCGCTCGTCGCAGCCTTGACCAAAAGACGGCTTTTTGCTAGAATAGGAAAAGCAAAGCCCTGTTTTCAACAACACAAACTCTGCGGGTATGGCGGAATTGGCAGACGCGCAGGATTTAGGATCCTGTACCGCAAGGCGTGTGGGTTCGACCCCCACTACCCGCACCAAACCCCAACGATCCGAACCGAGTCTTCTTCCCCGAAGACGGGTTCGGATCGTTTGTTTTCTTTGCTAAGATACGAAGTTGCGCCTTTTCAAAAAGCTACCGGCAAGCCCGCAAATCCAAACCGGAAAGACAAGGGAAACCGGCAGCCCAGATGGCTTTGACAAGATTCTTTGCTTGTATGCGCCCATAAAATATGCTACCGTAGCGATCAAGAAAGAAGGTGTGTATATTGGCAGATTTTAGCCTCAATTTAAAAAGACTGCGAAAAAAGTCAAACTTGTCTCAGGACGCATTAGCGGAACAATTGTGCGTATCCCGGCAAACGGTTTCCAGTTGGGAACGAGGAAAATCCTACCCGGATCTGGATATTTTGATGCAAATCAGTGAAATCCTTCATACAACCCCCAACGAATTACTCTATCCACCTCTGGAAAACAAGGGCAGCCATACAAATGAAATATTTAGAAAAGGTTTGTTCAATAAGGTAGCCTTTGCCGTTTTTATCTGCGGTTTTGGGCTGGGACTATACAATGGCAGTCAGGCCTATGCCTCAGCCCCAAACACATTAAGCTGGCATTTCATTTTTTCTGACGCTCTCAAATACTGGGTCCCGGCATTGTTGATGGGGTTGCTCTCTATGGGACTGCAAACCGTACTCTCTCTACTCTATGAAATAAAGGATAATGAATAAAACCGCACAAAAACGCGGCGAAGTATACTTCCCCGCAGCTGTCAGGGAAGGCTACGTTTGCGCCGAGTAAGTTGACGCAAACCCCTGCGCCACTCCCATGCTGCCAAACCATACCAGAACGCCCCCCGCCCTGACATCGCAGCGGGAGCGTTCTGCACAATTTGCCTTCCCGGTCTCATACAGATATACAGCCGTTTCTGCCGTCAATCCCGACAACACCTCTTACGATGGATGGCGCATTTGCGCCCCTTACGAGAATAGCTGCGGCCCCGCCTTCTCCGGCAGGACTTGCGTCCCCGGCCCTATAATGGCCTTTGCGGCGCGCCCCTTTTCTCCCGGCGAAAGGCGTCGCTGTAGATCACCGTGCGGAACAGCCAATCCGCGAACATGGCGTACCAGATCCACAAAACGTTTTTGCCCAACAGCTTGACGCATACATAGGCCAGCCCCACCCGGAAAACCGCCATGGCGAACAGAGCCACCGTCATGGTAAAGCCCGCCCGGCCGACAGCGCGGAAATAGTAGGGCAAAAGAAAAGCCACCGGCCAGATGAGCATGGCGACAGCGTGAGCCAGGATCAGCCCCGCACCCAGGGCCGCAGCATTGGCGGAAAGATGATAGCAGCTTACCCAAAAGCCCCGGCCGATGATCAGCGCCGCGCAGATCGGGGCAAGCATCCCATAATTCAAGGCGATCAGCAGCTTGGCATACTGTTTCCCCTGTTCCGGCTTTCCGGCCCCATGGCACTGGGCCACGACCGTGATCATGGCCGCCCCCAAAGCATTGCCCGGCAGGTAGAGATAGGTGGCCAGATTGGAGGCCACGGCATAGGCGGCGATGGAAGCGGTACCCAGGGTGGAAACCAGACTTTGCAGCGCCACCTTGCCCACGTTGAACAGGGCGCTTTCCACGCTGTTGGGGACGCCGATGGACAGCATCTGCCGCAGGATCGTCCCTTCCGGCTTCATCTGGCGGAAACTGCCGATGCGGATCTCGTTTTTCCCCTGCTGGAACAGCAGCAGCATCGCGGCCGCGCCCACAGCTCTGGCCAGCAGCGTGGGAATGGCCACACCCGCCACACCCATGCCCAAAACAAAGATACAAAAGGCATTGCCCAGCACATTCAGCACGTTCATACCCATGGATACCAGCATGGATACCCGGGTGTTCCCCTGGGCGCGAAAACCGGCGGAAAGCCCATGGTACAGCGCCAAAAAGGGGAAGGAGGCCGCCGTATAACGCATGTAGATCACCGCGTCCGCCATGACCCGCGGCTCCACGCTGCCGAAAATCAGCGCCAGCAGACTTTTGCCGCCGCTGAGGAATACCGCCGTCAGGCAAAACATAGAGAGAACGGTGACCATGATAAGCTGCCCGCAGCTTTTCCCGGCGGCGGCCGGGTCTTTCCTGCCGGTATACTGGGCGCATACCACCGTGCCCCCTGCCGTCAGCGCGAACAAAACCTGCAAAATCAGATGATTGACGGAATCCACCAGCGAAACGCCGGATACCGCCGCCTCGCCGATATAAGAAACCATCAGCACATCGATCATACCGATGAGAACGCTGAATAGTTGTTCGATCACCAGCGGCCATAACAGCGTCCAAAGCTGCCTGGCGCTGAAAAGCGCGCCTGAAGCTGTTAAGAATGATCGTTTTTTACCCATTTCGGCCGTCGTTTCTCTAATCATCTATACACTTCGCTGATCATTATAATGCAGGACAGCCGCGTATGTCAATCTGAGGCCATACCGCGGCTTCGGCGCGCCCTGCTTTCTGCCAGCATGAAGCTTTACCATGCCCCTTCCCCGATCCCCGGCCCCGGTCCGCTGGGCCGGGCCTTTGCTTACGTGTATCGGGAATGTGTTGAAAAAAGAAAAGTTATCCCTTATAATATGTGGGTAATATGTATGAAATTTAAAAATCCGTTTTCTTGTCAATCGCAAGACGGCAGAATTTCAAACAGAGCTTTACGACAAATTTTGCTAACGGAGGAAACAAAAATGGCAAACAGACCTAGAGGAAGAGAACAGAACATCACCGGTTCTGGCAAAAGCGTACACCGGCGGGGCAGCGGCCTGGGCACCGGCCCGGTGGGCAATGCCGGCGGCTATGCCGGCCGGGATCAAAACAACGGCTCCGGCCATGGACAGGGCGGGGGCCGGGGCAGCAACAGCGGTTCGCAGATGCAGCGCTCCTCCGGCAGACGGATCTCGCCGCTGCTGATCATCGCCATCCTCGCCTTCCTGGTGCTGGGCGGCGGCGGAGCCGGACTCAGCTCCCTGTTCGGCGGCAATACGGACACCCAGAGCAATGTGGCTGTACAGCAGCAATCCGGCAACAGCCTGGGCAATCTGGGTAACCTGGGCAGCCTGCTGGGCAATTTCAGCGGCGGAAACGTTTCCAGCGGCTGGAGCAGAAGCGCCAATACCGGCGCCCTGGATACTACAGTCAGCGCTCAGGCCAGAAGCAAACGCACCAATATCCTGGGCAACGGCCGGGATACCGTCACCATCATGGTCTATATGTGCGGCGCGGATCTGGAATCCCGGGGCGGCATGGCCACCTCGGACCTGCAGGAAATGGCCTCCGCCAACCTGGGCGACAAAGTCAACCTGCTGGTTTATACCGGCGGGGCCAGCCGTTGGCAGAACAATGTGGTAAGCAACCGCACCAATCAAATCTATAAAATAGAAAAACAAGGCTCTATGAGCCGCCTGGAAAGCGATCTGGGCAGCGTGGCCATGACCAAGCCCGGCACCCTGACCGGATTCATCCAATACTGCAACAAAAAATATCCCGCCAACCGCAATATCCTGATCTTCTGGGATCATGGCGGCGGCTCCATCACCGGATACGGCTATGACGAAAAATTCGCCTCTTCCGGCGCCATGAGCCTGAAAGGCATCGATCAAGCGCTGCAGCAGGCCGGCGTGACCTTCGATTTCATCGGCTTCGACGCCTGCCTGATGGGCACGGTGGAAAACGCCCTGATGCTCAGCTCCTATGCGGATTATCTGATCGCCTCGGAAGAAACGGAACCCGGCATCGGCTGGTATTACACCAATTGGCTGAACAAGCTGGCCTCGGATACCGCCACGCCCACCATTGAAATCGGCAAGATCATCGTGGACGACTTCACCTCCACCTGCGCCAGCCGCTGCGCCGGTCAAAAGACCACCCTCTCCGTGGTGGATCTGGCGGAGCTGGAACGCACGGTGCCCCAGGAGCTTTCCGACTTTGCCTCCTCCACTTTGAATATGCTGCAGGATAACCAGTATCAAACCGTCTCCAACGCCCGCAGCAGCGCCAGAGAGTTTGCCTCCAGCAACCGGGTGGATCAGGTGGATCTGGTTAGCCTGGCCGACAAACTGGGCAACAAAGCATGCGAAGATCTGGCCAAGGCCATCCTGGGCGCGGTCAAATACAATCGCACCTCTTCCAATATGACGGACGCCTACGGCCTGTCCATCTATTTCCCCTATCAAAAGATATCTACCGTCAACAGCGCGGTCAAAGCCTATGAAGACATCGGCATGGACGACGACTACACCGCCTGCATCCGCAAATTTGCCAGCATGGAAGTGGGCGGCCAGGCCGCTTCCGGCGGCAGCGCCTCGCCGTTGGCCACCTTGCTGGGCTCGGCCATGGGCGGCAACACCGGCGGCAGTTCCGGCAGCAGCGGCTCCGGCGTCAACAGCGCGGATATGATCATGCAGCTTCTCGGCGGGCTTTTAGGCGGCAATATGGGCAATGTAGCCGGGCTGACCAGCGGCAATGCCTCCTTCCTGGGCAAAGGCCTGGATGTGGAAAACGACGCCGCCTATCTGGCGGAAAACAGCTTTGACGCCAGCCAACTGCGCTGGCAAAAAGATGCCGACGGCACGCCGCTGATGTATCTTTCCGAAGAGCAATGGGGCCTGGTGCAAAACCTGGAGCTGAATGTGTTTATCGACGATGGCGAAGGATATATCGACCTGGGTCTGGACAATGTATTCGATTTCACCGACGACGGCGGGCTGATCGGTACCTATAGCGGTACCTGGCTGGCCATTGATCAACAGCCGGTGGCCTATTACCATATGGATACGGTGGACGACGGCGAAACCTACAGCATCACCGGCCGGGTACCGGCCATGCTCAACGGCGAGCGGGTCAACCTGATCCTCATCTTCGATTCGGAGAATCCCCACGGCTATATCGCCGGGGCGGAGCCGGTCTATGCGGAGACCCAGACGCAAACCGTTTCCAAGGCCATGCTGCAATTGCAGGATGGCGACGTCATCGATTTCCTCTGCGACTATTACAGCTATGACGGCGACTACCAGGACAGCTATTACCTGGGCGAACAGTATGTGGTAAACGGCACGCCCGAAATCAGCGACGTCTATGTGGACGCCGAAGCGGCCAGCGCCGTCTATCGCTTCACCGATATCTACCAACAGCATTACTGGAGCCCGGTCATGGAATAAACCGACGCTGCAGATGACCGATTTTAAAAAAACGCGCCTGCCTGCGTAAGCGAATGCGGGACGCGACAGCCAAAGAGGACTGCCGCGCCCCGCTATTTGTTTGTTGACCGAAACAACCGGCCGGCAAATCCGCTTGGCTCGGGTGGGCCGGACAATGGGATGCTTTCCCAGCGCGCCGCTGTTTTTAAAAATAGAACAACTCCTCAAACCGCTTGTCCAAGGCGATGCACAAAATCAATGCCAGCTTGGCCGTGGGATTGAACTGTCCCGTCTCGATGGAGCTGATGGTATTGCGGGACACGCCCACCATTTCGGCAAGCTGCGCCTGGGAAAGACCGACCTGCATCCGTATTTCCTTCAATCGGTTCTTCAGTATAAGTTTATCGCTCTTCATATGGCGTCACCCGATAAGCCGCTTGATAAACAAAAGCGTAAAGAACAAAAATAAGCCGGCAAAAAGAACGGCCAGCAGCAATTCATGCCTTCTGTGCAGCTTCACATATTTCACCGTGAAAATCGTGCCCAGAATGCTGAAATAAATCATCCAGCTCTCGACGCTGACGACGTCGGTAAACCAAACCTGCAAAACGGCTACCAGACAACAGACAAGCATACCCACCTGCGCCGCGATTTTCCCGGCGGCGGCCAGGGTGAACAGCTCCATTTCGTCCGAGCCTTGATTGTCCTTTCTGCTCTTTGCCAAAATCTCTTCTTTATTCATGACCGTATCTCCATTCATGCTCTCATCCCCTTGCCAAGTTTTCTTGTCACACGCCGATTATACCATTGCCAAGTTTTCTTGTCAACAGCGAAATCAGCCCCTTCATAAAAAAAACCAGCACGCTGTCGCATTCCGGGCCTGTCCTGGCTGATACGGTACGGTAAAGGAAAAGAACGCAAAAGGAAAATCTCTGCCGACAAGTTGACAAATCAGGATGGGGCGTATACAATATAAACGACAGGACCTCCCGCACCTCTCCGCGGCAACGCGTGACGTGACCCAGGGAGGACATTTTTATATGGGGTGCAGAAATGATAAAAGTAAAGGAACCCACAACCTATGAGGAACAAATAGCAAAATTGCGTTCTCGCGGATGCATGATCGCTGATGAAAATGAATGCCGTGCATTTTTAGAGCGCGTCAGCTATTACAGACTAAGCGCGTACTTTCTGCCTTTTATAAACAGAGATACGGATATGTATTCGCCCGGCATAACCTTTGAAAGAATCGTTCATATCTATGGGTTTGACCGCCGTCTGCGGCATTTGATTTTCGCGGCGATTGAAGACGTCGAAATACACTTACGTTCCGCCTTTTCCTATTATCACGCGCATAAATACGGCGCAGAGGGATATTTAGTCGGCGGCAATTTTTCCGACAAGCACGATGCGCAAAGATTTAAAGATAAATTGCAAAGGGAAATCGAAAACAACAAGAATGCGCCTTATGTCAAGCACCACATAGAGCGATACGGCAACCGTTTCCCGCTATGGGTCGCCTGTGAACTGTTTTCCTTTGGTATGCTGTCCTATTTCTACGCCGATTTAAAAACGCAAGATGCGAAAAGGCTTGCTGCCAAATTATATCATACGATCCCGAAAAACATAAAAAGCTGGCTGCGGTGCTGTACAGATTTAAGAAACATCTGCGCCCACTATGGAAGACTGTATTACCGTAAGTTCAGCGCGATCCCCGCAGCCATGGAATTGCAGCCAATGCAGCAAAGAAGCTTGTTCGGGGCAATTTTAGCCCTGCGAGCCTTACACCCGCATTCTCAAAAATGGAATAATGAATTTATAGCCGGTCTGCAAGCGATATTAGAACAGTATAATGCGGACATATGCCTTGAGCACATCGGTTTTCCGGATGACTGGCTGGAAAAGCTAAGAAAATAAAAACCCCACGCCCATACCGCAAAAAGCACAAATCTTCATAGATGCAAAGACGACAAAACCCCTGCCAAATGCCGCATAATCACGTCACCTAGCAGGGGTTTTCTATTGGTGAGCCATCGGCGACTCGAACGCCGGACACCCTGATTAAAAGTCAGGTGCTCTACCGACTGAGCTAATGGCTCATATTTGGCTGGGGTGGCAGGATTCGAACCTACGAATGTCGATTCCAAAGACCGATGCCTTACCGCTTGGCTACACCCCAGCATGGGGTGGATGAAGGGTTTCGAACCCTCGGGTGCCGGAGCCACAATCCGGTGCGTTAACCGCTTCGCCACATCCACCATGACGCGAGATTTATAATACCAAAAAAACAAAGGCTTGTCAATGCTTTTTCGCAGGGAAAATCATTCTTTTTCCGGCTTTTCTTCGACAGGAGGCCGCATCAACCGGCGCTGCCCTCCAAAGGATAAAAACCCATCCCTTCGATAAAGCTCTCGGCATACATCAGATCCGCCGACAGATCCACTCTTTCGATGGCGGCGGCCAGCTTTTCGCTTTCCGACAGACAGCGCCAATTGCTCAGGGCCAAATACGCCCCTTGCCAGGCCGCGTTGCCGATAGAACGGACCTTTTCCGCGGGCAAAGCTGGCAGCAAGCCCACCGCCAGGGCGGAAGCGGGACGGATATGCGCGCCATAGGACTCCGCCAGCAGCGCCTGCTCCACATCCCCAGGCTCCGCGTCCATTTGCGCCAACAGCGCCTGGCAGGCGGCATATACGCCGCTTTTGGCCAATTGGAATTGCCGCACGTCGTCCTGATTCAAATAGATTTCTTCCCCCTTGGCCCCTTCCGGGGAAAGGATCAAACGCCTGTCGCCCATGGCCTCGTCAAAATGCCGGGACAAACGAGGCGGCAGGTCGCCGGGGATGAGAAAACGGCCTTCCGCGTCCAGCATACCCGCGTCCAGCAAAGCATGGATGGCGGAGATCAAACCGGCGCCGCAAATGCCGGCGGGTTTGCCGTCGCGCACGGTGTGCAAAAACAGGTCGTCCTCGATGATCACCTGGGTGATGGCGCCGGTCACGGCATAGGTGCCGCAATTGATATTGCCGCCCTCCAGGGCCACGGTGGGTACGGAAGCGGCCAATATCCGCCCCCGACCGGCCAAAATGATTTCGCTGCTCATGCCCAGATCCACCAACATAGTAAAGGCAGGCCGGTCTTTTTTGGCCAGCAATTCCACGGAAAGACAGGCCGCCACCGTATCGCAGCCGATATCGGCGCTGGCGTCCGGCAAAATATAGCATTTTGCCTGCTCCGGGATGTTTTTCAAACCCAATTCCCCGGCGGAAAAGCAGCAATAGCGCTGCATTTGCCGGGGCAGATCCCGCAGCCAAAAAGAAACGGTATGATGATTGGCCGCCAAGGTGACCGCATGGATCTCCTCAGGGGCAATCCCGCCTTTGGCGGTAACGCGGCAAATCAGGCTGTCGATATCGGCGGACAAAACGCGGGACATGGCCGCCCCGTCCTCCGGGTGCTGCTTCAGCCAGTTCAGACGGTCGGGGATATCCCGGCCAAAGCGGTTTTGCCCGTTGTGGGTGGCGGATAAAAAGGGGATGTTCAACCCCTTCATATTGACCAGACCCGCCGCTATGGTTCCCGTGCCGGCGTCCACCACCAAACCGTAGCCGCCGGCCAAAGGCTGCCCCGGCAGATGTTCCTGGGCGCCGGCCAAATATATCACTGCATCGCCGCAGATGCGCCGGCCGCCGGCCAGCATCCAGCCTTCGGTCAGCTCCGCCTGGCTGAAAGCGGCTTCTTCCGCCTGGGGGTCTTCCGCCGGCGATATCGCCCCTTTTTCCAGCCGCACCCGGTCGCCGTTTTCCTGATCCGGAGTCACCAACCCCGCCACCAGCAGCAGCGTATACAAAACGTCGCCCGCATTGGCGTACAAGGTTTTTTCTTGGGGCAACACTTCTATTTTATACTGTTCTTTTTTCATACCGTTATCCCAAAACTTCCTTTAGAATAAGCGTTTTTTATCGCCGTCCGTTCCAGCAAAACCACGGCCTGGGCGGCGATGCCTTCACCCCGGCCGCAATAGCCCATATGCTCGCTGGTCTTGCCCTTTACCGACATCTGACCGGCGTCGATGCGCAGGGTTTGGGCAATATTCTGGCGCATCTCCAGGATAAACGGCGCGATTTTCGGCGCCTGGGCGATCACCACGGCGTCGACATTCTCCACCCGCCAGCCTTCCCGCCGCAGCAAATCGCCGGTGCAGGCCAACAGGGCCAGGCTGGATATCCCGGCATAGGCCGGGTCCGTATCGGGAAAATGGCCGCCGATATCGCCCAAGGCCGCCGCGCCCAGCAAAGCGTCGATGATCGCATGCAGCAATACGTCGGCGTCGCTATGCCCGGCCAATCCTTTGTCAAAGGGTATGGATACGCCGCCTAAAATCAAAGGACGCCCTTCTACCAACCGATGCGCGTCCCAGCCGATACCTACTCGCATGTTCTTTCCCGCCTTTTTTGCAATACCATTTCCGCTATGGCCAAATCATCGGCATAGGTCAATTTCAAATTGGCGTTTTTGGCCATGATCACCGCCACCGGCACCCCCAAACGTTCCACCAGGCAGGAATCGTCGGTAGCAATAAATTCATCCTTCTCCGCCTGGGCATAAGCCCGCTGCAACAGGTTGGGGCGAAAAACCTGAGGCGTTTGAGCGGCCACCAGCATGCTGCGATCCAGGCTTTTTCCCACCAGGCTGCCGGCGCAGGTCTTCACGCTGTCGGTCACCGGCCCGGCCAATATGGCCGCCCCGCTTAAATAGGCGGCGGAAACCAATGCCGTAAAATCCAAAGCGGTCAGCAGAGGCCGGGCCGCGTCATGTACGGCCACCAGATCCGCTTCCGGCGGCACCAGGGCCAAAGCGGCCCGTATCGACTCCTGCCGGCTGGCGCCGCCGGGGATCACCGCCTTCACCTGGGGATAGGCCGCGCAGATCTCTTCGATCCGCGGCATATCCGCCGCATTGGCCGTCACCACGATATGCTGTACCGACGGCTCTTCCGCAAACAAATCCAAACTATGGGCCAGCACCGGTTTCCCCGCCAGATCCAGCAAGGGCTTATTCACCGGCAAACCCATGCGGCGGGCCACACCGGCCGCCGCTATGATCACGCTGATATACATTTATCCCGCCGTTTTGGCGAACACCATCCTTCCCGCAGCGGTCTGCAATACGCTGGTCACCACCACGTCCACATTTTTGCCCACATACCGGCGGCCGTTTTCCACCACGATCATGGTGCCGTTGTCCAGATAGGCTACGCCCTGGCCGGGCTCCTTACCTTCTTTGATCACAGTCACCTGCATTTCCTCGCCGGGCAGCATCACCGGTTTCACGGCATTGGACAATTCATTGATATTCAATACCTTCATACCCTGCAATTGGGCCACTTTGTTCAGGTTGAAATCATTGGTCACCACCACGCCCCGCAAATCCTGGGCCAATTTCAACAATTTGGAATCCACTTCGGCGATGTCCGGATAATCCTTGTCCCAAATCACGATGCGGTTGGCAAAAGCGTTGCGCATCCAGTTTAAGGTATCCAAACCGCCCCGTCCCCGATTGCGTTTCAGAGAATCGCTGCTGTCGGCGATATGCCGCAATTCTTCCAAAACAAAATTGGCCACGATCAGATCCCCTTCCAGAAAACCGGTTTGGCAGATGTCGGCGATCCGGCCGTCTATAATGACGCTGGTATCCAAAATCTTTGGCGGTATTTTCCACTGTTTTTTCTCTTTTTTCTTCGGGGGCGCGGCTTCGCCCTTTTCCTTGTCCCCGCTTTGCCAGGAACGGCTGAGCAGCTGACCGATCTCCTCCCGTTTGCGATAGCCGACCAAAAGGCCGATATAACCGATAAGAACCAAACAAATGATCGCCAAATACGTGCCGATCACCGAAATCCGCGCCACCGCGGAACCAATAAGACTGGCGATAATTAAGCCAGCGATAAGTCCGATTACACAACTGATGATATCCGTGGTTTTCATAGCCGTTACCACACCCACCAGTTTTTCCGTAGTTTTTTCCAACCATCTCACCATTTTGGGAGCCAATAAAAGACCGAAGACCGCCATAAGCAAGGCCGCCGCCACCAAAACGGGCCAATAATACGCCGCATACTTGCCCAACAGCCACGGCCCCAATAAACTGGAGACCAACAATAAACCGATCACCGCAAACAACAGGCAAATGAGGCCATATACCGCTTTTTTCATCATTCTCACCTCCTTTATCGCTTCTATATAAATAGAATAGCGTGCATATATAATAATGGTATGCGCCGGCCGTTAGAAAAGGCCAAAACGGCGCAACGCCGCTTTGGCCGCAATCAAGCCCAAACGCCTTGCCCAACAGGAAGCCGCCGGCCAGTTTCCCGGGCATTTACCGGCAACCCCTATTTTTACTGCATAGGATACCATCAGTATAGAAAAAAACACCGGCAAATGCAAGCGTTTTCTTCGATCATTTTGTGGCGTTCGCCGGTGCGGAATCGTCCTTCCGGCGGCCGTCAAACAAACGGTTCAAGGAATCCGCCGCTTCTTCCGCCGGCATTTCTTTGGCCAAAACGATCTCGCTCAGCAGAATCTTGCGGGAGGTCTCCAGCATTTTCTTTTCTCCGGCGGAAAGTCCCCGGGTCAAATCCCGCACCATCAGATTGCGCACCACTTCGGCCAATTGGCAAATATCGCCGCTTTTGATTTTGTCCATATTCTCCCGATAGCGGCGATTCCAATTGTCCTCCCAGGGGGAAGCCTCTCCCTGCAATATGTCTTTGACCAAAGCCAAGGTTTCGTCATCGCTCACCGGGCGCATACCGATTTTGTCCACGGTATCCACCGGCACCATAACATTCAGCTCGCCAACGCTCAGGCGCAAAATATAATAGCGGCGTTTTTCACCCAGCACTTCTTTTTGCTCGATCGCTTCGATGATCCCCGCGCCATGCACCGGATATACGACTTTTTCGCCAATTTTAAACATACCGGCTCCCTGCTGCTTTGTCAGCTTCATCCGCCAAATTTTTCTTAGCGCCAGCGCCCATCGACCAACGACGCCGCCGCCGGGCCCATTGCCGCCAATCCATAGGCGAGGCCGGGGCAGTCTAAGATATCTTTATTGTAGCAAAAGAGCCATGCCTATGTCAAATTAAAAATAGTATTTTACCATAGGAATATTTGCTTGTCAATATTTTATAGGCCTCGCCGTCAAGATTTTCCTACGTCGGGGCCAGGACCTTTTGGCTGCGCCCCTTCCTTTCGCCACAGGGCCACAAAATACTCGTTCAACTGGCGACGGCGGCGGGGACTGCTTAAGAATCCGCCGTCGTAATTGCAGGCCAACAGCAAATAATGCTCCAACACCGGGGCCAAAACGGAATAGGCGGCGCTTTGAAAGTCCATGGTGCGGATTTCCCCGGCGGCGGCCCGTTTCTTCAATTCGCCGGGCAGCCAGGCGTAGATTTGGCGGAAAAATCTTTCCAGCTGCCGCCGGAAGTCTTCTTCCATGTTTCGCCATTCTTTTACCAAAATCACCGCCAATTGTTGCTGGGCCTGGGTGTGAGTCAGGCACATTTGCCAAAACTGATCCAAGAATTCCGTCAAAGGCAGCCGGGACAGATCCGGCCAGCAGCGTTTTACCTCTTCCATAAGCTCTTGTGCCTGGTTTTGGATCAGGGCCTGAAAAATCTCTTTTTTCCCTTGGGGAAAATAATGATACAACAAGCCGTCCGCCACCCCCGCCAGCCGGTTGATGCTGCGCACGCCGGTGGCGCTGTAGCCGTGTTCGCCAAACAAAGCCAAAGCCGCCGCCAATAATTTCTCCCGGCTGGCTTCCGCCTGTTTCAGCCGGCTGCTTTCTTCCGTCATCGTACTCGCCCCCTAACCTGATCTGACTTGACCGGTTCTCCGGTTTCAATCCTGCCTTTCCCCAACGTCGTTTCCGGCCATGGCCTGGGCCGCCGCCGGATCGGCCACATTCCGGTTCAGTTCTTCCTCTTCGACGATCACGGCCAAAGGCGGCCGTTTGGCCAAAATATCGTACATCACGGGAATGATGAACAGCGTGGTCAAGGTAGCGTAGAGCAAACCGCCCGCCACCACGATGGCCATGCCCCGTCCCATTTGCGAAGCCATATCGCCGCCAAAGATCAAACCGGCCAAAGCCAGTATGGTGGTGAGAGCGGTCATCAAAATCGGCCGCATGCGGGTCTTACCGGCCACAACCAGGGCCTGCCGCCGCTCTAAACCGGCTATGCGCAGCTGATTGGTATAATCCACAAAGACGATGCCGTTGTTGACCACCGTGCCCAATAAAATGGCCAGCCCCATCAGACTCATCATCGACAGCTGTTCCCCGGCGATCCACAGGCCCAACAAACCGCCGGTAAAGGCCAAGGGCGTGGTAAAAAGGATGATAAACGGGCCTCGCAGGCTCTGGAACTGGGCCACCATCACCAAATAGATCAGCAGCAATCCCAAAAGCAGCACTTTCATCATTTGCGATAGCATCTGCTCGATCAAATCATATTCCCCGCCCATCTGCAGACGGTAGCCTTCCGGCAATGCATAGGCATCCAGCAGCGGCTGCAGCTGCCGGCTGAGCAAAGCCAGATTATAGCCTTCGCCGGTTTCGGCGCTGACCGTGATATAGCGGTTCTGATTCTCCCGGTTTATCGCCGCCATGCCGGTTTCCTCAGTCACCGTGGCGAATTCCTGCAAAAGATGGTCTTCCAGCACCTGATCCCCGTCTTCGTCGGTGACCGTGACCCGGAAGCTGTATTGGGAAAGATTCTCCTTGGTCAGGGGTTGCCGGTCGTCCTTCACCACCACGTCCATGGTGGCGTCGTCCACCGTCACCTGGGCGGAAACGGCACTGTCGCTCAGTTTGGCGTTGATATCCTGGTAGACCTGGGCCACAGTCAGTCCCAAGCGCCGCACTTCGTCCTTATCCAGATGCAAATGGAGTACGGCCTCCCCTTCTTCCTGGCCGTTGCTGATATTTTCAAAGCCCTCCACGCCGTCTACGATCTCCATCACCTCTTGGCTGCAGCGTTCCAGGGTCTGCAGGTCGTCGCCGTAAATTTGGATCTGCAAACCGCTGCCCATCATCTCAGACATGGAAACGGCATTGGCGGAGGCGGTGATCTCGCAAGGCAGATCCGAGTTTTCCGTTTCGATAGACGCGGCCAAAGCCCGCACTTGTTCGCCGTCCGGGTTTTTATCCTGCAAATTGATTAAAAAGACAAAGTTTTGATAATCGTCCGCGCCGTCGAAGGAAGAAACCATCATACCGGCGGTGCCGCCGGACATCGCGCCTACCGATTCCGTACCGGGCAATGCGTCCAAACGCTCCATCAGCCGGTCCGCCGTGGCATAAGCCTCCTCTTTGTTCAGGCCTTCCTCCATGGTCACCGTCACCATCAGCTGATTGGCGGTGACTTCCGGCACCACCACCACGCCCAGGCGCAGCACCAGAAAAGCCGCCAGGGCAAACAATGCGCCGCAGGAGGCCAGGGAGATAAATTTATGTCCCAGGCACCAGTCCAAAGCCCGGCCATAGCTTTCCTTCATCCGATCGAACCGGGGATGGGAAACGGCGCGGCTGTTTTTCAGCAAGGTGGAAGCCGCCGCCGGCGCCACCGTCATGGCGATCAGCAAGGAGGAGCCCAGGCAAAACATAACGCTCAGACTCATGGGCAGCATCAGATCCCGCACCGTGCCGTGGGTGAAAACCAAAGGCAAAAACACGCTGACCGTGGTCAGAGTGGAGGCGATGATCGCCGCCGCCACCTGCCTTGTTCCCCGCACCGCCGCCGCGGCGGCGCTGACGCCCTGGGTCCGCAACCGGTAAATGTTTTCGCTGACCACGATGGAATTGTCCACCAGCATGCCCACGCCCAAGGCCAGGCCGGCCAGGGACATCATATTCAGATCCACGCCTGTAAAATACATGCAGATCAAGGCCAGCAGCACGCTTAAAGGTATGCTGGCCGCCACCACCAAGGTGGGCTTCACGCTCTTCAAGAACAAAGCCAGGATGATGATGGCCAAAATCGCGCCCAGTATCATGGTTTGGGTCACGCTGTCCACGATCAAACCGATATAATCCCCTTCGTCGTACAAAACCGCCGTTTGCAAACCGGGGATATCCTTCTTTAATAGCGCCAGCGCCCGCTGGCAGCTGCGGCTGACGTCGTTGGCCGCGGCGGCGCTGCTTTTGTATACCGAAAGGATCATACCGGAGCGGTCGTTCATACGGGCGTAGCTGTCGCCGCTGTTGTCGGTGACAGCCAGATCCGCCACATCCGCCAGCCGCACATTGCCGATATCATCCATATAGCACAGCACGGTATTGGCCAGCTCTTCCACGCTGGCATAGCCTTGCCCCACCTTCAGCAGCCAGGCATTCCCCTGGCTGTCCTCTATATAACCGGCGGGCATGGAGAAATTTTGTGCATAGATCAGACCGCTGAGATTGTCGATATCTACCAAATCGTCAGCATTGGCCTTTTTCAAGGCTTCCCGTCTCTGTTTTTCATACTCGGCCAAAGCTTCCCGGTAATCCTTCCAACCATCGGCCAGTTGTTTTTCCGCATCGCTCAAGGATTCCCAGCCTTTGCCGATCTGCTTCGCCGAATCCTCCAGAGAACTCCAGCCGTCATCCAGCTGTTTCTGCGCGTCTTCCAGGCCGCTCCAACCGGCGTCCAATTGCTGCTGCGCCTGATCCAAAGCCTGTTCCCCGGCGGACAATTCGGCGGCAGCCTGGCCGAAACCGGCGGCGGCCTGCATTTTCGCCCGCTCTATATCGGTATAATCCACGCCCAGCGCCGCCAGATTCTCCTCATATTGATCGATGATCCCCTGGGTGACGGCGATTTCCACTTCCAGCTCCGCCAGAGAATCCTCATACTGCTCCAGCCGTCTTTCCGCCTCCTTCAGTTCCGACGCCGCCGAAGAGGCCAGATCCGCCCCCCGGCGCAAAGCCGCCGCCGCTTCCGCCCGGCTCCAGGCCGGATCCCATTCCCAGCCGGGCAAAGCCGTGCCCACCTGGGCCGCGATGGCCGCCAGGGCCGCCTGCTCCGCGGCGGTCAATTCCCCCTCCCCCAGGGATAGCGCCGCCGCCTGGGCGGACAAAACCCCGCTCAAGCCCTGCAGCAGCTGGACGGTCCCGGCAAGATCCGACCGGCGCAGCCCCTGCTCCCGCAGGGCGCTTTCCACAGCGTCCAGCGCCGTTTCCAGGGCGGTTTGGTTGGCCTGCTGATTCAACAGCTGGGTCTGATAGGCGCTCAGTTGATCCAATAGCAAACTGGCCTGGGCCAGGGACTGATAGGTGTCTTCCTGTTCCTGCTGCAGCTGTTCTTTGGCGTCGGCCAGATCCTGGCGGCTGGCGTCCAATTGATTCTGACTGTCGATCAAATCCAGACGGTGCTCCTGCAATTGGTTTTGCCCGTCCAGCAGCTCCCGGCGGCCTTCGGCTATGGCGTCCTGACCGTCCAGCAATTCCGAACGGTTGTCCTGGATCTTGACGCCGCTGTCGATCAGGTTTTGCCGGGCCTTGTTCAAATCCTGCAAAGCCTTGGCAAACTCCCCGCTTACCTTGGCCAATATTTTATCGTTCAAAGCGTCGATCTTGCTCTGATTCAGCGTCACCTCCAGGGATTGTTCCACCGTGCCGGTGGCCACAACCCGGGCCACCCCTTCCTGGCGGGAGAGGACGGGGATCACCTGCTCTTCCACCAATTGGCTGAGCCGGTATACGTCCCCCTCTTCCAGACCCACGTTGATATAGGCGAAGGGGATCATATCCGTGCCGATTTCCAATAGAGTGGGCTTGCCACATTCCTCCGGCAAAACGCCCTCCATCTGCGACAGCGCATTGCTGATCTTGACGATGGCCGCATCCATATCGGTACCGGCCACAAATTCCAGCTGCACCGTACCGTAATTCTTATTGCTGACGCTGTATACGTTTTTCACCCCGGTAATGGCGGCCAAAACGCTTTCCACAGGTTTGCACACCTGCTGCTCCACCTTTTCCGGGCTGGCGCCGGGATAGGCGGTCAATACCATGATATAAGGGAGATCCATGTCCGGCAGCATATCCAAATGCATTTCCCCCAAGCAGACAAAGCCGAAAACGATGGCCACGATCACCAACACCAAAACCGTAAACGGTTTTTTGACGCTGAATTTTTCCATACAGTATATATCCTTTCCGAAAACGCCGCCCGCCCCAAGCCCGCGGCGCAGGCCCGGCGGTTGAACGTTGGATCATTGAACGTTTGTTCAACCAGTATAATCCATATCCCTACCTGCCGTCAAGGGGAAAATCGCCGGCCGAAGGCAAAGTTTTTCCCCGGGCCGGCAAAGCGCCCCCTTCTTTTTCTATACCGGGCCGTCCCTTTTCTTGCCACAAAAAACGGGAGACGTTTACCAAAACGTCTCCCGCAAAACGGCTTATATCCGCGCCGCTTCAGGCCTGGCTCAGGCACATATTCTCTTTGGCGATGCTCATCATCAGCTTGATGCGGTTCAGCTGATTCACCTGGCTGGCGCCGGGATCGTAGTCCACGGCCACGATATTGGCCTGGGGATATTTTTCCCGTATGCCGCGGATCACCCCTTTGCCCACCACATGATTGGGCAGGCAGGCAAAGGGCTGGATGCAAACGATATTGCTGACGCCCTGATTGATCAAATCGATCATTTCTCCGGACAAAAACCATCCTTCGCCGCACATATTACCCAAAGATACCACTTCCTGGGCGCTGTCCGCCACTTTGTAAATGCTATGGGCTTCGCCCAGCCGGTGCTTGGACAATTGTTTGCGCAGGGGCCGGCGCAGTTTTTCCAGGAGATACAAGCCCAAACGGCCGGTCCAGGCGGACAGGTGTTTGCCCGCCAAAATCTTATATTTGGTGATCTCGCCGAACAGGCAATATTCCAAAAAGCCGATCAGCTCCGGCGACACCACTTCGCCGCCTTCCGACTCGATCACCTCCACCACATGATTGTTGGCCCCGGGATGGTATTTGACCAGGATCTCACCGACCACCCCCACCTTAGGCTTTTGACGGCTGCGATCCTGGGGCAGGGATAAAAATTCATTGACCATACGGCGGATGGAGGAGCCGTACAGGTACAAGCGGGGACGGGACAGTTGGCGGGCAAAATACTGATTCCATTTTTCCGCCAGGGCGTTGGCCGCGCCCTTCACCTTTTCATAAGGCCGGACGCTGTACAGCATCCGCATCAACGCGTCGCCGTAGCCTACCGCCATCATGCCCCGCATCAGCAAGGGCAAAGACAGCTTGAAGCCGGGGTTTTTCTCCAAACGAGAGGCGGAAAGGGAAATCACCGGCACATAATCCAGCTTCAGCTCTTTCAAGGCCAATCGCAGCAAACCAATATAATTGGTGGCCCGGCAGCCGCCGCCGGTTTGGCTGATCATCACCGCAGTACGGCTCAAATCGTATTCCCCGGAAAGCAAAGCGGTCAGCAGCTGTCCCACCACGATCACCGCCGGATAGCAGGCGTCGTTGTTCACATAGCGCAGGCCCATGTCGATCACCTGCTGATCGGTGCGATCCAGGACCACCAGATGATAGCCGCTGTGACGGAAGGCCGCCTCCAGCAATTTGAAATGCATGGGTGACATCTGCGGGGCCAAAATCGTATAGTCCCGCCGCATGGCTTTGGTAAACAAGGGCCGGTGGCGAATCAGGTTCCGGGCCAGATCCATGGGGTTTTTGCGCCGTCCCTGTTTGCTCCGTTCCTCGATGGCGGCGATCAGGGAACGGATGCGGATCCGCGCCGCCCCCAAATTGTTGACTTCGTCGATCTTCAGCAGGGTATACAAGCCTCCCGCCGCCGCCAAGATCTCATTGACCTGATCGATGGTAATGGCGTCCAGACCGCAGCCGAAGCTGTTCAATTGCACCAGCTCCAGGCAGTCTTCCCGGCACACCACATCCGCAGCCTGATACAGCCGGGTATGATAGGTCCACTGATCCACCGCGTGGATGGGCCGGGGCAAGCGGCCCATATGGGCCACGCTGTCCTCGGTGAACACGGCAAAGCCATAACCGGCGATCATTTGCGGCAGACCGTGATTGATCTCCGGGTCCACATGATAGGGCCGCCCCGCCAAAACGATGCCCCGTCCCCCTTGACGGCGCAATTGGTTCAGCGTTTCTTCCCCTTTGCGGCGAATGTCTTCCTTGCAGGCGGTCTCCTCCCGCAGCGCTTCCGCCGCCGCCCGGTCCACCTCCGCCTGGGTGATACCCAGGGGGGCCAGCTCTTCATACAGACGCTGGCGCAGGCGGCCTTTGTCGTCATAGGGCAAAAATGGGCTCAGGTAACGGACGCCCGGCTCCTTCAAACCCGGCACATTGTTGCGTATCACTTCCGGATAGGTGGCCACGATGGGACAATTGTAATGATTGGAACCGCCCAGCCCTTCATCCTTTTCATAGGGCAGGCAGGGATAGAAAATGGTTTTGACCCCTTTGTTCAGCAGGGCCTGTATATGTCCGTGGGCCAAACGGGCCGGATAGCAAACGGATTCCGAAGGCATGCTTTCGATGCCGGAATCGAACAAAGCCCGGGAAGAACGGGGCGAAAGGATCACCCGAAAACCCAAAGCGGTAAAAAAAGTAAACCAGAACGGATAATTCTCATACAGATTCAGCACCCTGGGTATGCCGATTTCCCCCCGGGGGGCCTGATCCGCCGGTAACGGCTTATAGGAAAACAGGCGGCGGTATTTGTAATCGAACAGGTTTTCGCCGCGAACCGCCGCTTTGTCCTGATATTGTTCCGCTCCTTTTTCGCAGCGGTTATTGGAAACATGGCGGCTGCCGTCGGCAAAACGGCTGACGGTCAGCAGGCAATTGTTGCCGCAGCGGCCGCAGCGTTCGGTGGTTTTTTCCACGGTAAAGGCCGCCAACTGCTCCGGCCCCAACAGGGTGGAGGGGCCGCCCTGCCACTGATCCCGGCTGAGCAGCGCCGCCCCGTAGGCCCCGGTAAGACCGGCCTGCAAAGGCCGGACGGCCTCGATGCCCACGATCAGCTCAAATGCCCGCAGCACGGCCTCGTTGAGGAAAGAACCGCCCTGGACGATCACCTTTTTACCCAATTCCGAGGGATCATGCAGCTTCACCACTTTAAACAACGCGTTTTTGATCACGGAATAGCTCAATCCGGCGGAAATATCTCCCACCGTAGCCCCTTGCTTTTGCGCCTGCTTCACCCGGGAATTCATAAACACAGTGCAGCGGGAGCCCAGATCCACCGGCTTGTCCGCCAGCAAAGCCTGCTGGGAGAACTGGGCCGGGGTCAAGCCCAAGGCCCGGGCAAAGGTTTCGATAAAGGAACCGCAGCCGGAAGAACAGGCTTCGTTCAATAAAATGCGGTCGATGGCCCCGTTTTCGATATGCATGCATTTCATATCCTGGCCGCCGATGTCCATGATAAATTCCACGCCGGGCAGCAAACGCTCGGCCGCCCGGTAATGGGCCACGGTCTCCACCTGGCCCAGATCCGCTTTCAAAGCAGTTTTGATCAAAGCCTCCCCGTAGCCGGTGACACAAGCGCCGGCTATATAGGCCCCGGCGGGCATTTGCCGGTACAACTGGCGCAGGGTTTCTATGACGCATTCCAGGGGCCGGCCGTTGTTGTTGCCGTAAGAACTGAACAGCATCTGCTCCTGTTCGTCGATCAATACGCATTTGCTGGTGGTGCTGCCGGCGTCGATCCCCAAAAAGCAGGGGCCTTGGGCCTGCGCCAAAGGACTTTCGGGAATAAAACTGCGACTGTGCCGCTCCCGGAAAGCCTGCAATTCCTCTTCATTGGCAAACAAAGGCGGCAAAATCTCCTCCTGGGACAGCCGGTCTTCCGCCAAAAGCGCCAATTTGCCGGGGATGTCCGCTGCGGCAACCGGCTCGCCCTGGCGCTGCAAAGCCGCGCCCATGGCGATGAACACCTGGCTGTTTTCCGGAACCAGCATTTCTTCATCCGCAAGATGCAAGGTTTCCTGAAAGCGGCGGCGCAGCTGGGGCAAAAAATGCAAAGGCCCGCCCAAAAAAGCCACCTTGCCCCGGATCGGCTTGCCGCAGGCCAGGCCGGAAATGGTTTGATTCACCACCGATTGAAAAATAGAAGCGGCCAGATTGGCCGGAGAAGCCCCGTCGTTGATCAAGGGCTGGATATCGCTTTTGGCAAAAACGCCGCAGCGGGAAGCGATGGGATACAAGGCCGTGGCGTCCGCCGCCAATACATCCAATCCGGCGGTATCGGTATCCAGCAAAGAAGCCATCTGATCCAAAAACGCGCCGGTGCCGCCGGCGCAGGAGCCGTTCATCCGCTGCTCCACGCCGTTCTTCAAATAGGTGATTTTGGCGTCCTCGCCCCCCAGCTCGATGGCCACGTCGGCGTCAGGCACAAAACGGCGCAAGGCAGCCAAACCCGCCGCCACCTCCTGCACAAAGGGCAAGCCCAAACGCTCCGCCACGGCGATGCCCGCCGAGCCGGTCACCGTAAGCAAAAAGCCGTCGTCCCGGAAGCGGCTGCAGACGTCCGTCAGCAGATCCTGCAAACACTTGCCGATATCCGCCAAATGCCGGCGGTAATCGGCAAAAACCAGTCGATCGTTTTCATCCAATATGGCAATTTTAACAGTGGTAGAACCGATATCCAAACCGGCCGCATATATGGTCATAGTCGATAGTCCTTTTCCCATAAAACCTGACAAAACAAAGGGGCATACGTCCCGGCAGCCCCCAGCATAAGCCCGGAACGGTTTTCTGTTTCAAAGCTGCTATTTTTACTCTATATTTTAATAGGAACGTTACAGATCACAACAGTATTGATCGTATCATATATAGATCGGAAAATCAATCGTTGGCAAATATAGGCGATGAGGCGGCCCCTGCAAATGAAAAACGCCGCGAAACCTGGCCGTTCGCGGCTTACCGTTTTTCCGGACGCCGGAAACGCTTATCTGTCTTGCTCCCGGTTTTCCAAATATCTTTCCAATTTCCGTTTCACCCGCTGCAGGGCGTTGTCGATGGATTTCACATGCCGGTTCAAATCGCAGGCGATTTCCTGATAGCTTTTCCCTTCCAGATAGAACATCAGCACTTTCCATTCCAGAGAGGACAAGATCTCCCCCATTTTCGACTCGATATCGTCGAATTCTTCCCGGCTGATGATCAGCTCTTCCGGGTCGGTGATGCGGGTGCCGGAAATCACATCCAGCAGGGTGCGGTCGCTGTCCTCATCGTAAATGGGTTTGTTCAAAGAAACATAGGAATTCAAAGGGATATGTTTTTGCCGGGTGGCGGTTTTGATGGCGGTGATGATCTGCCTGGTGATGCACAGCTCGGCAAAGGCCCGGAAGGAAGAAAGCTTGTCCGGACGGAAATCCCGGATGGCCTTATACAGGCCGATCATCCCTTCCTGAATGATGTCCTCTTTGTCCGCGCCGATCAAAAAATAGGAACGGGCTTTGGCCCGAACAAAATTCTTGTATTTGGTGATCAGATATTCCTGGGCGTCCACATTGCCCTGTCCGGCCAAAGCCACCGCTTCCTCATCGCTGAGCAGGCAAAAATCCTCCTGGCGATTGTCAATACCGGCCACGGCATGCTCCAGATCGTCATAGGCGGTGGACAAATCGTCCTCATCCAGCGCCGTTTCCAGAAAATCCTCGCCGGGGGGCTCGAGAGTAGATAAGTCGCCGGACAAATCGTTCAAGTCGGATATCGTATCCATCTCTTCCAGAAAATCCCCATCACCGTCGGACAGCCGCCGGTTAAAATTATCATCATGATTATCCTTCCGCAAACTTATTATTCTCACCTCCCCGAAAAAACGCTTCTCTTCTTTAAGTATACTTTATCATTTTTGTCGAAGTCAAGCAAAGTTTAGGAAAACAGCCCGGCCATACGGGAGAAATGCCGGATCGGCTTCGGCAAAACAGGAAGATTCTTCCAATATTCTCCATTTCTCTTCACCAAAACTGCATAAAATTTGCAGATTTTATTTTTTTGCGGCGGATTTTTTCAACCTGTTCATGATCGCCGCCCCCAAACCCTGTTCCGGAACGGTCTCCACCAAAATATATTGCCTTTTCTCCGCATCCGCCAAACGCAAAGCGGCAAACATGTTCCGGGCGAAGGCCTGCAGATCCCCCCGGCGGGCGATAATAAAATTATCCTGCCGGGGATAGGCGGCGGCGGTATCTTCAAAAACGATGCACAACGGCTCCGGCAAGCCCTGGGCCAGCAGTTCCCGCCGGGTTTTGTCCAGGCTGGCGCCGTCTTCCATCAGCAACACCTGGCCTTCCGGGGCGTAATGCCGGTATTTCATACCCGGCGCCGCCGGCCTTTCTTTGTCTTCCGGCCGGGGCAGCGCCACATCGCCGCAAAGCGCCCGCAATGCCTCGGCGGTGATCCGTCCCGGCCGCAGCAGCACCGGCACGTCGCCGCAGGCGTTGACCACCGTGGATTCCAAACCGATATCCACCGGGCCGCCGTCCAAGATCAGCGGCAGCTTGCCCTGCAAATCGTCGTATACATGCCGGGCCAGGGTGGGGCTGGGTTTGCCGGAAGAATTGGCCGAAGGCGCGGCCACCGGCACTTTCGCCGCCCGCAGCATGGCCGCGGCCCCTGCATGCAGCGGAAAGCGCACCGCCGCCGTAGGCAAACCGGCGGTGACCACATCCGGCACCTGCGGCCGCCGGGGCAAGACCAAAGTCAAAGGCCCCGGCCAAAACCGCTCCGCCAGCTTCCGGCCCAAAGGGGTAAACTTCACCAGGCGCTCCGCCGTTTCCATATCGGCCACATGGGAAATCAACGGATTATCCGCCGGCCTGCCCTTGGCGGCAAAAATCTTGGCCACCGCCGCCGGCTGCCAGGCGTCCGCGCCCAAGCCATATACGGTCTCCGTGGGAAAGGCCACCAATTCCCCGCGGCGCAGCCATTCCCCCGCCTGGGCAAATGCCGCCTGGGCAGTTTCCGGGTTTTCTATATTCACGATTTGAGTATCGAATCCGTTCATAGTAACAGACGGTCCTTCAAGCGTATTTGTTTCCGCCGGGGCCTTTGCCCCGGCTTTCCCTAAGATCAATCCCCGGCCAAACCGGCCACCACAAAGCGGTCCCGGCCGCCGTAATCGTCGCCGGTTTCCCATACCGTCCAACCGGCTTCCCGCAAAATGGCGCATACCCCGGCCCTTTGACCGGCGCCATGCTCCAGGATCAGCCGCCCGCCGGGATACAACACCTGACCGGCCTGAACAGCCAGGCGGCGGTAAAAGGAAAGCCCGTCCGGTCCGCCGTCCAAAGCGGCCCAGGGTTCGTACTGCAGCTCCCGATCCAAAGCGGCGATCTCCTGGCTTGGGATATAGGGCGGATTGGCAATCAGCAAAGACAGACGCAGGCCCTGGGCCTGCAGGGGCAAAAGCAAATCCCCTTCCAGCAGCCGCACCCGGTCTTCCGTATGGTTCAGTTGGCAGTTTTCCCTGGCCACCGTCAGGGCGCCGGGAGAAATATCCACCGCATACACGGTAAAATCCGGCAAAAAGCAGGCCAAAGCCACGGCAAAAGCGCCGCTGCCGGTGCAGATATCCCCGGCCAACGGCGGCAGATGCTGCCGGTCCGCCAATTGCCGGGCCAGAGCCACCGCCCTTTCCACCACCACTTCGCTGTCGCCCCGGGGGATCAAAGCCTGGGGCAAAGCCCGCAGGGTAAGGCCCATGAATTCCGTTTCGCCCAAAATGTATTGCAGCGGTTCTCCCTGCCGCCGCCGCTGCAATCGCGGCAGCAGCCAGGCCTCTTCCACCGTTTCCCGGCGATGCAAAGGCAAATGGCTCAAAGGCACGTCCAAAGCCGCCGCCAGCAGCAATCTGGCTTCGCTGTGGGCCTCCTCCGGCGTCATGCCGGCCTGGGTCAAAGCTTCTTTCAGCCAGATATAGGCTTGATCCGCGCGCACATCAACTCAGCTTCTTTCTTTTCAATTTGCCTTTGAGCAGATTCAGCACCAAAGCGCATTCTTCCATCTTCATCAGAGAAGCGGCCACGAAAAACACCGCCATGGCCACCGCAATGGAACCGCCCAGGCTGAGGGCCTGCTGCATTTTGCCCGCCGTGCCCATCAGGCCCTCCAGCAAACGGCTGGTTTGCCAGGCGGCCAAACCCATCAGCACGCAGGCCGCGCCGGTCTTCAAAAAGGAAAGACAGATCCGGCGCATATCCATGGGGCCGATCTTCAGCCGCAGGAACAGGAACAGCAGCGCCGCCTGGATCAAGCCCGCCAGGGAATTGGCGAAAGCCAAACCGATATGCTGCCAATGGCCGATCAGCAATATGGAAAAGAGGATATTCAAGGCAATGCAGGATACGCTGATCATCACCGGGGTGACGGTGTTTTGGATGGCGTAAAAGCCCCGCAAGATCACCTGAACGATGCCGTAGCCCACCAGGCCGATGCAGTAAAACAGCAGGGCCTGGCCGGTCAGCGTGGTATTCGCCGCGGAAAAGGACTGGCTGTATTCGAACAGCAAACGGATGATCGGCTCCCGCAGCACCGCCAGACCCACGGCGGAAGGCAGCAGGATAAAGGCCACCGAGCGGATGGCCAAAGACAGGCTGCGTTTGTATTCGCCCATTTCCTTCACGGCCGCCAAACGGGTCAGGGTGGGGAAAAAGGAAACCGCGATGGCCACGGCGAACACGCCGATAGGCAATTGCATAAAACGGTTGGCCATACGCAAAGCCGTATACACCCCGTCGGTCAAGCCGGTGGCCAGCTTTTGGGTGACCAAAAGATTGATCTGGCTTACGGACAAACCGATCAGAGCCGGGATCATCAGGGCCACCATACGGTGGAGGCCCGGGTTGTGGGTATCCAGGGAGAAAGAAAAACGGAACCCCACTTTTTTCAAAGCGGGCACCTGCACTAGGAAGAACAGGGCCGCGCCCACCAATACGCCCAGGGAAAAGCCGGCGATGCCATAGCCCGGCCAGCGGCTTTCTATGGGGCCGGCCAAAGCCGCGCCGAACACCACGATGATCACATTGTAGAGGAAAGAGCCGATGGCCGGCCAGAAAAAGTGCTGATTGGCATGGAGGATGGCCATGGCAATGGCGGACATGGCCATAAGCAAGGCCTGGATCAGCATCATGCGGGTCAGGGTGACGGTCAGGGCCATGCCTTGGGCCGTATCAAAATCGGTAAGCAGGCTCATCAAGGGACGGGTGAATACAAACGAGATACCGATGCCGATCACCATCAGCAAAAGGATCCAACTGGTAAAAACGCTGGATACCCGCCAGGCCTGCTCTTCTTTTTTATTGGCCAGATAGGAAGCGAAAACCGGAATGAACGCGGAGCTCATAGCGCCGCCGATCAGGATCTGATACAAAGTATCCGGTATGGAAAAAGCGGCGTTATAGGCGTCGGTGACCATGCTTTGGCCGAAAATATTCATCATCACCACATCCCGGACATAGCCCAGGACCCGGGACAAAACGTTGACCACCATCAAAAACCCGGCGGTGCGGATAATAAAACTCTGGTCGGTTTTGCTCAAACAATATCCCCCCATCTTGATTGGCATAAGTCAATAGAAACGGCCCTTCCGGGGCCGCCGGCGTCGAAGCGTTCCAGCCGCCGGTCACAGGCCAACCTATCTTAAAATTATACCATAGTTTTTTTATTTTTCCACTTTGTTTTTGACCAAAGTTATGGCATACTTTAAAATAATAAACTGCGGTTTTGATAACAGCAAAGGAGAATGTATGAAGCGATGCAATGCCCCGGCGGCGCTGGAAAAACCCGCCGCCGCGCGAATTTGGGAATTGGACGCCTGGCGCGGCCTGTGCGTATGCCTGATGATACTGGATCATACCCTGTACGACATAGGCTTTTTGTTCGGGGATATTTGGCAGGCCCATCCGCTGCTCCAGGGCTTGGCGGCCGTGGGCGATTTCGCCTGCAGCGTCTATTGGTATTCCTGGCCCAGGATGCTGGTGCGGGCTTTGGTGCTGGCTTCCTTCATCGCCTTATGCGGCATTTCCTGTTCCTTTTCCCGCTCCAATCTGTGGCGGGGCATGCGTTTGCTGGTGGTGGCCCTGCTTTTGAGCCTGGTCACCTGGCTGGCCGACCGTTTCCTGGGCGTGCGGGACTATATGACCATTCGTTTCGGCGTTTTGCATATGCTGGCCATCTCCATCCTGGCCTATCATCTGGTGCACCGTTTCCACCGGCATATCGTTTTGGCCATCGGCATGCTGATGATCGCCATGGGCCTGTATTTCCATTATCACCCCCTGCCGGGCAGTTGGATGATCGGCGGCATTTTAGGGGTCAGCCCCGCCTCCTTTTATTCCGCCGACTATTTCCCCCTGTTGCCCTGGTGCGGCTATTTGCTGGCCGGCGCGGCCCTGGGCCAAAGGCTGTACCAAAACCGGCGCAGCCGTTTTCCCAAAGGCGGCGGCCGCGGCTGGCAAAAAGCCCTCTGCCTGGTAGGCCGCCACGCTTTGTTGGTTTATGTGCTGCATCAGCCCATATTATATGCGTTCTTCTCTTTGCTTACCCATATCTTCTGACAACGGCGGCCAGGCTGCAAAAGGAAATCCGCCCTGCCGCCGCTTTCAGGAAAAATCCCCTTCCACCCGCATATATATCCCCCAGGGGGGATTTTTTTATGGGCAAAAACAAAATCGCCGCCGCCTTGGCCGCCGCTTTGGAATTGCCGGAAGAAGCGGCTTTGGCCCTGCCGCGTTTGACCTTGCTGGGGCAAGAGCGGCTGACGGTGGAAAACCATCAGGGCATTGTCGTCTACGGGCCCAACCGGGTGGTATGCGCCACCTGCCTGGGGCCGCTGGAGATCGCCGGCCGGGATCTGCGTCTGGGCTATCTGGCCCCGGAAGAACTGACAATAACCGGCAGCATCGCCGGGCTCACCTGGATGGAAAGGGGGGAAAATCCATGAGCTTTTCGCCGGAACGATGGTGGAAAGGACAACTGCAAGTGGCGGTCAGCGGCCCGCAGCCGGAGCGCTTTCTCAATTTGGCCCTGTCCCGGGGGCTTACGGTGACCGGCGTGGCCTGGGACGGCCAGGGGCGGCTGCGTCTGTGGCTGGAGCTGCCGGACGCCGCCCGATTGCCGGAGCTGTGCCGCCTTTCCCATTGCCGCTTTCAGATCCTGCGCCGCCGGGGCCGGCCTTTCCTCCTGGCCCTATGGGGGAAAAGGCCTGCGCTGCTTGCCGCCGTTTTTCTTTCCCTGGCCGCCCTGCTGTGGCTTTCTTCTTTAATATTGAGCCTGGAGGTGACTTCCCCCTATCCGCTGGAAACGTCACAAAAGCAAAGGATACTGCAGCTGGCGGCGGAAGCCGGGGTCAAGCCCTATATCTCCCGCTGTTTCATCGATCTGGAAGAGGCGGAATCCCACATTTTAAGCAACGAGCCCGATCTGCTGTTTGCGGAAATCGAAGAACGGGGCAGCCATTTGCGGATCAACGTGGTATACCGGGTGAATGTGGCGGCGGGAGAAGAGACCCGGCCCCCCGGAGATATCGTGGCCGCCGCCGGCGGGGTGATCCGCAGCATCCTGGTGCAAAAGGGCACGGCCGCGGTCAGCGCCGGCCAGGCGGTGCGCCAAGGCCAGGTGCTGATCTCCGGCCAGGTGGGAAACAGCCAGGTGGCGGCAGCCGGCATGATCGTGGCGGAGATCTGGCGGGACGGCTACGGGGAATACCCCCTGTCTGCAAAAGTGCGGGAAAACAGCGGCCGGGTCAGCCGCCGCCTGTCCCTTCGCTTGGGGCACGGCCCTTCCCTAACCCTGTGGGGAAAAGAAGCCCCGCCCTTTGCCATCTGGCAGACTCGGGAAGAAAAGCGGCCTTTGCGCCTATGGAGGAAAATGACTTTGCCCATAGAATTAACTAGGAAGGAATACTTTGAGCAAAATGAAAAAGCGCTGGTATTCACGTCTCAACAGGCCCAGGAGCGGGCGGCCTGCGCCGCCTGGAACGCCGCTTTTTTCCTTTTACCGCCCCAGGCGGCGGTAGAGGATTGGCAAAACCGGGTTTTGCCCGGCGACGGCGATCTGGCCCGGGCCCATGTCCGCTTATCCGCCGCCTGCGATATCGGCGTTTTCCGCCCGGGTGTGGACGAAGCGGCGGCGCCAAGCCAAGCCGGCGAGGAAAACGACTGACCGTCTCCCCGGCCGCCGGGACGGAAAAGCGCCAACCTCTTGCAAAGAAAGGGCGATCATTTGAAGTCGCAATTTATCGAATTTGCCAACAATCAACAGGCCGCCGCCATTTCCGGGCGGCAGGATGCCTGGCTGCGCAGGATCGAAGAGCAGACCGGGGTAAAAATATTGCCCCGGGGCTGCCAGCTGACCGTCAGCGGCGAGGACGACAATGTCAAACAGGCGGAGATGGCCTTGGCCCATCTGCGCATCCTGGAAGAAGCCGGCGTGGAAATCACCGGCATGACCGTGAATTACGCCTTGGCCTGCCGGGAAAAAATGGATTTGAGCCAGGCGGCTTTGTTGACCAAGACCTTTTTCATCACCGGCCGAGGCCGGCCGGTAAAAGCCAAAAGCTTCGGCCAATGGCAATATTTGCAGGCCATAGAAAAAAAAGATTTGGTCTTCGCCATCGGCCCCGCCGGCACCGGCAAAACCTTTTTGGCCGTGCTGAAGGCGGTGGAAGCCCTGAAGCAAAAGGATAAAAGCAAGATCATCCTCACCCGCCCCGCCGTGGAAGCCGGGGAAAAACTGGGCTTCCTGCCCGGAGATCTGCAGGAAAAAGTCAACCCCTACCTGCGGCCGGTATACGACGCCCTGGACGAAGCCCTGGGGGTGGAAAGCGCCCGCAAATATGTGGAAAAAGGCGTGATCGAAGTAGCGCCTTTGGCCTATATGCGGGGCCGCACCCTGGACGACGCCTTTATCATTCTGGACGAGGCCCAGAACACCACCTGTCAACAGATGAAAATGTTCCTTACGCGTATGGGCGCCGGTTCCAAGGCGGTGATCACCGGGGATATCACCCAGGCGGATCTGCCGCCGGGACAAGCTTCCGGCCTGATCGAAGCGGAACAAAAACTGAAGGATATCCCGGAAATCGCTTTTTGCTATTTAAGCGAGGTAGACGTGGTGCGCCATCCCCTGGTGCAAAAAATCATCGCGGCCTACCGGGGATAATCCCAGCCTCAAAGGCGGAAAGGATCAAGCTTTATGCGGATGAATTTCAAAACGCCGGCGACCGGCAAACGGTTTTCCCAAAGCGCGGACCGGCCCAAACGGGAACGGCGGCCCGCCGCCGGTGAAGGCAAGGCAAAGCCCGCCCGTCCCAAGAAAAAATCTTCCTCCTGGCCCCAATACCGCCGTCTGTTGACGTTTGCGGCTTTGGCCCTGGCCGTGGCTTTGATTCTCTCCATCCGGCTGGCCGGCGGCAACGCCGTCTCCCTGAACGTGGGAGAGATCGCCGGCGAAGACGTCTATTACCAAGGGGCCGTGGCCACCTATACCAGCGAGATCCGAACCGAAGAAGCCCGGACCATCGCCGCCGCCAAAGTGGAGCAGATCTTTAACGTGGATCCGCAGGCGGCCAACGATTTATCCGATACGGTCGATCAATACTTCCAGGATATCCAAAACGCCCAAACCGAGGAAGACGGCCTCAGCCGTTTGGCCGCCGCCCTGCCCGGCTCCTATGAAGATGGGACTTTGCAGGCCATCCTGCTGCTGCCGGCGAAAGACCTCACCGCCATGGAGGATCTGCTGCAAGGCGTACTCCGGGACGTATACGATCAGGGCATAACCGAAGAAGAGATCCCCCAGGCCCGGGAGAAGATCGCCGCCGCCATCGCCAGTTCTACCGTGACCGGCCAAAAGGAACTGTTCCTCAAATCCCTGGCGGAAGGCCTGGACTTGCCGGCCAATAAAGAATACGACGCCCTGGCCACCGCCCAAGCCGTAGAAGAGGCGATGGATGAGATCAGCGCCGTACAGGTAACGGTGCAGCCCGGGGAAAAACTGGTCAGCCGCGGCTCCATGGTCACCGACGACCAGGTGGAAGCTTTGCAGGCTTTGGGACTGTACCGGGAATCCTCCCTGCCCAGCCCCTATGCAGGGATACTGCTGCTATCCGTGGTCTGCTGCATCCTGCTGTATTACTATCTCAAGCTGTTCCAGCCGCAGATTTTCCGCGACCCCAAACGGATCACCCTGTTCGCGGTGGTATTGGCCACCACCTTATTGCTGTGCAAGATCATTTCCCTGATCACCGTGGAAAGCGGCAGCGACTTCCGGCAGCTGATCGGCTATATGCTGCCGGCCGGAGCCGCCACCATGCTGGTTTCCGTGCTGCTGTCCCGGGACGCGGCCATTTTCACCACGGTGCTGTTCGCCGTTTTCACCGGCGTCATCACCAACGGCAATTTTTCCTGCGTGCTGGTGACCGTCGCCTCCGGTCTGACCGCGGCCTATTGCACCAGCCGCATGAACCAGCGCAGCCAATTCGTCGTGGCCAACGTCTATATCGTCGCGGCCAATGCCGCCGTGATTCTAAGCTACGGCCTCATCCAAAACTACGACCTGCCCTATATCGGCCTGGGCATGATATTCGGCCTGGCCAACAGCTTGCTTTGCACCATTTTGGCCATGGGCGTGCTGCCCTTTTTGGAAAGCGGCTTCGGCGTCACCACCTCCCTGCGTTTGCTGGAATTGTCCAATTCCAATAATCCCCTGCTGAAGCGGCTGATGATGGAAGCCCCCGGCACCTACAATCACAGCATCCTGGTGGGCAACCTGGCGGAAGCCGCCGCCGACGCCATCGAAGCGGATCCGCTGCTGGTACGGGTGGCCTCCTATTATCATGATATCGGCAAGCTGCGCCGCCCCTATTTCTTCATCGAAAACCAGCATCCGGGCGAAAACCCCCACGACAAATTGCAGCCCGCCGTGTCGGCGATGATCATCACCTCCCATGTGACCGAAGGCAGCCAAATGCTGCGGCAGGAAAAATTCCCCCAGGAAATCATCGATCTGGTGGAACAGCATCACGGCACCGGTTTTCTCGGCTTTTTCTATCACAAAGCTTTGGAACAGGCCGAGAATAAAGAAAATATCAAAAAAGACGACTTCCGCTACCAAGGCCCCAAGCCGCAAACCCGGGAAGCCGGTCTGGTATTGCTGGCCGACAGCGTGCAAGCCGCGGTGCAATCCCTGGAAGGCGTGCCCAGCCGGGAACAAATGGCCCAGGTGGTGGAAGATATCATCAAAGGCAAAATCGACGACGGCCAATTGCAGCAATGCCCCCTGACCTTCCGGGATCTGCAATTGGTTTCCCAAAGTTTTCTCACCGTATTGGGGGGCATGTACCATCAACGCATCGCCTACCCCACCTTGGACAAAGAGGAGAAAAATCATGCGGATACGCTTATCCATCAGCCTGGAGCGGGAAACGACGCTCAGCCTGTCCCTCTGCCGCAAGCTGAAGCAGGCGGCGAAAACCGGGATTGAGCTGGCCGCGCCCCGGGCCTGGCCGCCGCTGAAAAGCGCGGAGATCAGCCTGATGTTCACCGACGACCGGGGCATACGGGAACTCAATCGCAACTACCGAAACAAAGACGCCGCTACCGACGTTTTATCCTTTCCCCAATGGGAAGACGAGATCCCGCCCCCCGGCGGGCCCGTTCTTTTGGGGGACATCATCATCTCTCAGGAAAAAGCCGGGGAACAGGCCGCTTTGTACGGCCACTCCCTGCGGCGGGAAACCGTCTTTTTGTTCGTCCACGGGCTTTTGCATCTGCTGGGCTATGACCATGAACGGGGCGAAGAGGCGGAAAAAGAAATGTTTGCCCTGCAGGAACAGATCATGACCAAAATACGCTTAGCCAGAACTTAGTGGCCGGGCTACAAATTCGCTTTTAGGAGGAAAAAACATATGCAGGATAGTTTTTCAAAAATGGCCAATTTGCATATCCGGCGTCTCACCGCCGAAGACCTGAACGCGGTGATGGAAATCGAAGAAAGCACCTTCAGCCAATATTGGAGCCGGGGCGCTTATGAGCACGAATTCACGGAAAACCCCATCGGCCATTTCTACGGCCTGTTCGTAGACGATACGCTGCTGGCCTACGGCGGCTATTGGCAAATCATGGACGAAGGCCATATCGCCAATATCGCCGTGGCGGAGAAATACCGCCGGGCCGGCCTGGGCGAGACCCTGACCCGCTATTTGATGACCGACTGCCAAAGCAACGGCGGCAAAAGAATGACGCTGGAAGTGCGGCGGGGCAACAGCGGCGCCATACGCCTTTATGAAAAGCTGGGCTTCGTGGGCGCAGGCTACCGTCCCGGCTATTATAACGACAACAGGGAGGACGCCCTCATCATGTGGGTGGAACTGGCGGAAAAATGACAGAAGAACGCATGCAGGCTTCGCAGGCCGGCGGGGAACCGGTCCGTATCTTAGCCATTGAAAGCAGTTGCGACGAAACCGCCGCCGCCGTGGTGGAAAACGGCGTGCGGGTGCTGAGCAATATCATCGATTCGCAAATCCCCATACATCGCCGTTTCGGCGGCGTGGTGCCGGAGGTGGCCTCTCGCCGCCATCTGCAGGCCATTTGGCCCGTGACCCAACAGGCCCTGGAGGAAAGCGGCCTTACCGTCGAACAATTGTCCGCCGTTGCCGTCACCGCCGGCCCCGGCTTGGTCGGCTCTTTGCTGGTGGGGGTCTCCTTCGCCAAGGCTCTGGCCTTCGCCTGGGGAAAACCGCTGATCGGCGTGCATCATTGGCAGGGTCATATCGCCGCCCTGCAGTTGGAAAGGCAAATGCCCCGGGAATATTTGGCGCTGGTGGTATCCGGCAGCCACAGCGGCCTGTTGAAAATCAACGCCCAGGGCTTGTTCCCCTTGGGCATGAGCCATGACGACGCGGCGGGCGAAGCCTTCGACAAAATCGCCCGGGCTTTGTACCTGCCCTACCCCGGCGGCCCGGAAATCGACAAAGCGGCGAAAAACGGCCGGGCCGACGCGGTGGCTTTTCCCCGGGCCTGGCTGGAAGGCACCGACGACTTCAGCTTCAGCGGCTTGAAATCCGCCGTGCTCAATTATCTCAACCAGCGGCGGATGAAAGGGGAAGATTTTTCCCCGGCAGAAATCAACGACTTGGCGGCTTCGGCCCAAGAAGCCATTTGCGATGTGCTCTCCGCCAAAGCGGTAGCCGCCGCCCAAAGGGAAAAACTGCCGCTGATCGCTCTGGCCGGCGGCGTAGCCGCCAACAGCCGCCTGCGGGCGCTGCTGCAGCAGCGGGCTACGGCGGCGGGCATTGAAACCGTCTGGCCCAGCCCCATCTATTGCACGGACAACGCCGCCATGATCGGCGCCGCCGCCTACGGGGAATATCGCTTGGGCCATTTTGCCTCGCTTTCTTTGAACGCCGATCCCCGCAAGCCTTTCCCCTTGCAGGCCGCGGCCAAGACCGCCGCCTCTGTCAAGGCCTGAAGCCGGCAAATGCCACCTGGCTTTTACTGGTCTTTTATCCCCTATCCGTAACGGTGCAGGCATTTCCACAAGCAAAATTTTCTTGTGGAATAAGAATGTGGATATTGTGGATAACTATGTTAATAACTGTCTAATACTGGTTTGTTTCCCCTCGCCATACTTTTTGCCACATACTTGACAAAATTGTTTTTCTGTGTATCTTTCCGCAATTCTCCAACGAATAAAAACGAAGAATGGCGAAATAGCCGCGATCGCAACGAATTTTTGACAAAAACGGGGGATTTTGACGTAAATTTATGTGGATAAAACAAAGGTTATCACGGATAAAAAGCGAAATCTATCCACATGATTCCAAAATGAGCCGGATGTTTTTCCTATTTGCCCCATCCGGTTTTTTTATGGAGGCGAAAAGAGCACCATGGAAGGATGTACCACAATGCAGAACGACAGGGCAAACGAAGAAAACAGCGCGCCGCTTTCCGAAGAACAATACCGGGACGATTTATTGCGCACCCTGGGGGAAAACGCCGCGGCGATCATTCATGAACTGAAAAGCCCCCTGGCAGGGATACAGGCGCAATTGCAATTGTTGGAAAAACGATTGTCCCTGGGCGGCCGCAGCGAAGACGTTTTATTGCAGGAACGCTTTGATCTGATCTTTTCGGAGATCCAGCGCATGAGCCAATTGATCAATGAGTTTTTGCTTTTGTCCACGCCCCGGGCGCCCAAATGGCAACAGGTGGAAATGGTAGATCTGATCAATCAAACGGTGAACCTCTTGCAAAGCCTGTGCCTGAGCAAAGGCGTCGCCCTGGAATGGCAAGCGCCGGCCGGTCCCCGGCTCCTGTTCGGCGACGAACAAAAGCTGAAACAGGTGCTGGTAAACTTGATCGTCAACGCCCAACAGGCCTGCGGCTGCGGCGGCAAGATCCGCATCGCCCTGCAGGACGGGCCAGACGCCCTGATCCTCAGCGTGGCCGACAGCGGCGTGGGCATGGACGAACAGCAGCTGCAACAGATATTCGATCCCTTTTACACCACCAAAGCCAAGGGCAGCGGCCTGGGACTGACCATCCTCCGCCAAATCGTCGAAAGCCATCATGGGCAAATCGAAGTCTTCAGCCGTCCCGATCAAGGCAGCCGTTTCCAAATCACGTTTCCCACCCTGTTCGCCTTTCCCCAAAAGCGGCAGGCAAACGGCGCCAGCGCCGGCAGAAAGACGGCTTTCCGATAAAAACCTTGCGGCAGCGCTTGCCGGATCTGCACTTATATTTTCTTACGGGATACCGCACATAAAACCGTCCAAAACCGCCCCATCGGGCGGTTTTTAACGTCTACCGCCGGACCGGTCTCCTCCCCGGCGGCGGCCAAGGATAAAAGATTTGCATTTGTTTTGCGGACAAGGTAAAATAGAAGGGATAAGCGGGCCGGCTGCCAAACCGTCCCGGAGAGGCGGCCGCGGCGCATAACGCCTGTCATGGCCGGCCGGCGATAAAAAAATTTCCCTTTTCGCGAACAAAAACGCCGCCGCAAACCACTATATAACAGCGGCCTTCTTTTAAACCGTCTTTCACAAAAGCAAAACCGGCCCATAGGAGGTTCTTATGCTCAATACCAGGCAAAAGCTGGAAAACTTTTTCTTGTTCTATTTGCTGCTGAACCCGTTTTTGGACTTGGTCGGCGGGATATACCTGCGGGTCAGCACGCTGTTGGCCAGGGAGCCCTTGTATGATATGATCACGCCCGTATTGGCCCTGCGCATGATGGTTTTATTGCTTTTCGCCTTCTATGCCCTGCGAACCATGGACAAAAAAATCATCTTCACCATTTTGCCCATCGGCGTAGCCTGGCTGCTTTCCCTGATCGGTGAGTTTCTTTTCCTGGAGGAATTCTCCCTCTTTGCCGATATCCAGTACATCGCCAAATTCGTCTACAACGTGGCCGTGCTGTTGGTCTACTGGCGGTTCTGCCAGCATTCCGGCCTGACGCCCAAACAATTGCTGGACAAAGCCGATTGGTATGTGGGCGTCACCCTGCTGATCCTGGCCGGCTCCATTTTGCTTTCCTATGTGTTCGGCTTGGGCTACGCCACTTACGGCGATCGTTTCGGCGTCAGCGGTTCCCGGGGCTTTTTCTACTCCGGCAATGATATCACCGCGGTATTGATGCTGCTTTTGCCTCTGGCCTTAACGGCTTATTTACGGCTGGAAGGCAAACCCGCCGCCAAGATCCGCCTGTTTTGGCTGCTGCCGCCGGCGGTCACCATCGCCGCCCTGCTGATCATCAGCACCAAAACCTCTTTCATCGCCGTGGGCATCGTCCTGCTGACCTTCTTCTTTTACACCTGGTTTCAAGGACGCAAGGCCAAAGACTATCGCCTGCTGCGCCGTTTCGGCATGGTGGTCCTCACCTTCGCCGGCATATTCATTTTGATCAGTTTGGCTTCCCAGGCTGCTCTGTTCTTCGATATCGGTTTCTCCCTGGGCAAGCTGCGGCGCATCCAGGAATCCACCGGTCTGGACGGTTTGCTGTTTTCCGGACGCCAGGATATTCTGCATGACGTGGTCGATCAGTTCAAAGAAGGCGGCCCCTTTGCCTGGCTGTTCGGCATCGGCCGGGGCGGCCAGAAAAAACTGATCGAAATGGACTTGTTTGAAGTGGTCTTCTATTACGGGCTGACCGGCGCCGTCACCATGCTGTGGACCTATTTGCGGGTAGGCGTGGATTTCCTCAAAGCCTTCTTCCGCAGCGCCGGCGATATCGTGGGCGTCGCCTGCTTCGTTTCCCTGGGCTCCACCGTGGCCTATCTGATCATTGCCGGCCATGTGCTGTTCTCCGTCACTTCCGGTTTTTACTTCGCTTTGGTTTTGCTTTACGCCCGCTTGCATTATCAGGGCCTGGAGGATTGGCATTTCTGGAAACGGAAAAGCCGGTCCGCCGCCCTTTCCTAAAAAAGCTTGCTCTCCGTGATCATAGGCGCGGCCCGGGGCAGAAACCGGGGCCGCGCTTATCTGTCCGTAAATACTTAGCCAAAGGGTGAATACTATGTCCGAAACGCCCCGCGCTCCCGGCGGGGAGGAGCGTCTTTCCCTGAATATCATCGCCCGCATCCACAGCGAGTTCCCCGGCAAATTCGGCATACCGCGGCAAAGCGGCCTGGTCAACGAATTGCACAGCGAAATCGTCTTTGAACCGGCCTACCGCCAAGCCGGTTGCGTCCGGGGACTGGAAGGCTTTTCCCACATCTGGCTGATTTGGGGCTTCCACCAAACGCCGGCCGGCGTCTGGTCGCCGACGGTGCGCCCGCCCCGGCTGGGCGGCAACCGGCGGCAGGGGGTCTTCGCCAGCCGTTCCCCCTTCCGTCCCAATCCCCTGGGCCTCTCCTGCGTGGAACTGATCGATATCCGCCTCTGCCCCAAGCTGGGCCCGGTGTTGACCGTGGCCGGCGGCGATCTGGCGGACGGCACGCCCATCTACGACATCAAGCCCTATTTGCCCCATTTGGAAAGCCATCCCCAGGCCAAAGGCGGCTTCGCCCAGGAAAACGCCGGCCGCCGCCTGCAGGTGGATCTGCCGGAAGAGCTGGCGGCTTCCCTGGATACCAGGCAGCAAAAGGCTCTGTTGGGCCTGCTGGCTCAGGATCCCCGTCCCGCCTATCATCAGGACCCCCTGCGGGTATACGGCATGGATTTCGCCGGCTGGCAGGTAAAATTTCGGGTGCGGGACGGCCGGCTCACCGTGATCGCCCTGGAACCATTGGAGGATTGACCCCCGGCCCGCCGGGGGTTTTGCTTTGCCCTTTGCCAGCGCCGGCGTATAACAAACAAAAAACCGGCAGCCTCCCCAGGATATAGGGAGGCTGCCGGCCTGCGTTATGGGCTTTTGTTCAATCGGATTCCGTTTCCCGGGCCAACTGCCGGCACAGGCTCAGCAAAGAACGGCTCTTTTCCCGCAATTGTTCCGGGCCCAGTCGCCGGTTTGCCGCCAAAAGATTCAGGCAGGCGGCCTGCCGGTAAATATCATATATCAACTGTTTGACTTGCCGGTTCATCCAAGCCGCCTCCCTGCCCTGCGCTGTTGTTTCCGGGAACGATTTCATCATACACGATACCAACGCCGCTGACAAACCAAAAATAGCGACAATATCCACATAAAAACGACAAAATCCCTCCAATAACGGTCCGGGTTTTTTGCTATTTTGTCATTTTCCATCGAAAAAAGCCTTAAAATGGCAGAAAATTCTCAAGCCGCCGCCTAGGATCATCCAGGGGCATTTTTTACGCCCCGGCCGGTTTCCGGGCCGCCAAAGAAAAAACCAAAATTCGTTAAAAAATTTATATAAAATGCTTTACAAGTTATATAAACTTTGTTATAATTTTTACTGCAGATAGAAATTACTGGAAATAAGGAGGCGGGAGGCCGATGAAAAAAAACATGTATTCTTTGATGCTAGCCGAAGATGTGGTGGCTGCCATCGACGCCCTGGCCCGGCTGGCCGGCGCCAATCGCTCCCAAATGATCAACTCGATCCTGGCGGAATATGTATCCTATCGCACGCCGGAACAGCGTATGCGGGAAATGTTCGACCAGATGGAAGCCTTATTGGGCGGCAACAGCGCGCTACAGGTGATGCTGCGCAGCTCCGAATCGATGATGAGCCTGCGCTCCCCGCTGACTTTCAAATACAATCCCACCATTCGCTACAATGTAGAATTATACCCCACGCTGACGCCGGTGGCGGGAGAATTGCGGGTCAGCCTGCGCAGCCAAAATCATAATCTGCTGCTGTACCTCAGCCAGTTTTACAAACTTTGGGGCAAACTAAGCGCGTCGGTATGCGGCAGCGGCGATTGTCAGATCAGCGACGGACGCTTTACCAAATGGCTGGCCATAGAGCCCGGCGGCCGGGAGATCAGCGAAGAAGAATTGAGCCGGGGCATCGTGGAATACATTTCCGTATTCGACGGGGCGCTGAAAGCCTTCTTCTACAACCTGGACCAACCTGCCCAGGCCATCAGCCAGGTGGAAAACATCTATCGCCGCTATGTGGCCGGCAAGCCGCTGATTTTGTAAAGCGGCGCCCTCTTTTCATCTGAACTCTATCTATACTCTGTCGAATCCTATCGGAAAGGGGTTGAGAATATGAACTTACAAAAATACACCCAAAAAAGCATAGAAGCATTACAATCCGTCCAAACCATGGCCCAGGAGCGCCATCATCAGCAATTGCGGCCGGAGCATTTGCTGCTGGCTCTGCTGCAGCAGCAGGGCGGCCTGATCCCCCAATTGCTCACCAAAGCGGGAGCGGATAAAGAGGCCCTAAGCGAAAATCTGCAAAACGCCCTAAACCGCTTGCCCCAGGTCAGCAACGGCGATACCTATATGTCCCCGGAACTGAACCAATCGCTGAACGCGGCGGAGCAGGAAGCGGCCGCCATGGGCGACGACTATATCTCCGTGGAGCATCTGTTGCTGGGCTTGTTCGCCAAAGGCGGCGACGCCGTCAGCCGGGCCCTGCAGCAGGCCGGCGCGGAAGAAGCCGCCTGCCGCCAAGCCTTGCGCAGCCTGCGGGGCGGGCAAAAAGCCTCCAGCGACAATCCGGAAGCCACCTACGATTCTCTGAACAAATACGGTCAGGATCTGGTGGAGCTGGCCCGGCAGCAAAAGCTGGACCCGGTGATCGGCCGGGATGAGGAGATCCGCAACGTCATCCGCATCCTCTCCCGCAAGACCAAAAACAATCCCTGCCTCATCGGCGAACCCGGCGTAGGCAAAACCGCCATCGCCGAAGGGCTGGCCCTGCGTATCGTCCGGGGAGACGTGCCGGACAATTTGAAAAACCGCAGCCTGTTTTCTTTGGATATGGGCGCGCTGATCGCCGGCGCCAAATTCCGGGGCGAATTTGAGGAAAGGCTGAAGGCCGTGCTCAACGAAGTGAAACAGGCGGAAGGCAAAATCATCCTCTTCATCGACGAATTGCACAACATCGTCGGCGCGGGCAAAGGCGACGGCGCCATGGACGCCGGCAATCTGCTGAAACCCTTGCTGGCCCGTGGCGAATTGCATTGCATCGGCGCCACCACCCTGAACGAATACCGGCAATATATCGAAAAAGACCCGGCCCTGGAACGGCGCTTCCAGCCGGTTCTGGTGGAAGAGCCCACGGTGGAGGACACCATCTCCATTCTGCGGGGGCTGAAGGAGCGCTATGAAGTATACCACGGCGTCAAGATCCAGGATCGGGCCTTGATCGCCGCCGCCACCCTCTCCCATCGCTATATCGCCGACCGCTTTTTGCCCGATAAGGCCATCGACCTGGTGGACGAAGCCTGCGCCCTGATCAAAACGGAAATCGATTCCATGCCTACGGAAATGGATGAGATCAGCCGGCGCATCATGCAATTGGAAATCGAAGAAACCGCGCTGCGGAATGAAAAAGACAAACTTTCCGCCGAACAATTGCAAAAAATCCAAAACGAATTGGCGGAATTGCGGGAACGCTTTACGGCCATGAAAGCCAAGTGGGAAAACGAAAAGGCCGGCATCGCCAAACTGCAAAACCTGCGGCAGCAAATCGAGCAAACCAATGCCCAAATCGAACAGGCGGAACGGCAATACGACCTGAACAAAGCGGCGGAATTGCGCTACGGCGTCTTGCCGCAACTGCAAAAAGACCTGGAAGCCCAGGAACAGGCGGCCGATGCGGAACAAAAAGACCGTCTGCTGCGCAATGAAGTCACCGAAGAAGAAATCGCCCGCATCGTCGGCCGCTGGACCGGCATCCCCGTGGCCCGGCTGATGGAAGGGGAAAAAGAAAAGCTGCTGCATTTGGACGGCATCCTGCACCAAAGAGTCATCGGCCAGGACGAAGCGGTCAACAAAGTCTGCGACGCCATCCTCCGCTCCCGGGCCGGCATCAAAGACCCAGGCAAGCCCATCGGCAGTTTTCTATTCCTGGGCCCCACCGGCGTGGGCAAAACCGAATTGGCCAAGGCCGTGGCCCAAGCCCTGTTCGACGACGAACACAATATGATCCGCATCGACATGAGCGAATACATGGAAAAATATGCCGTATCCCGGCTCATCGGTTCGCCTCCCGGCTATGTGGGCTATGAAGAAGGGGGACAGCTTACGGAAGCGGTACGCCGCCATCCCTATGCGGTCATCCTCTTCGACGAGGTGGAAAAAGCCCATCCCGACGTCTTCAACGTACTGCTGCAGGTGCTGGACGACGGCCGCATCACCGACAGCCACGGCCGTACCGTGGATTTCAAAAATACCATCATCATCCTTACCTCCAACCTGGGTTCGGATCTGATCTTAGACGGCATCGACGCCGAAGGCAATATTTCCCAGCAGGCCCGGGACGGCGTCAGTCAATTGCTGCGGCGCAGCTTCCGCCCGGAATTCCTGAACCGTCTGGACGAAACGGTATTCTACAAACCCTTGAGCAAAGACAATATCGAAGCCATTCTGGACTTGCAGATCAACGATTTGCAGCGGCGACTGGCCGGCCGGCGGCTGCACCTGAACGTCAGCCCCGCCGCCAAAGCCCATCTCATCGCCGAAGGCTACAATCCCATGTATGGCGCGCGGCCCTTGAAACGGCTGATCCAATCCCAGGTGGAAACCTTGGCTGCCCGTTACATCATCGCCCAAGACCCCGAACCCGACGCCACGCTGCAGGTGGATCTGGTCAACGGCCAATTGACGATCAGCGGCGAAACCAAAGCCTGAGCCCTGCCCCTTCCGGCGGACGTTATCTGACGTCCGCCGGTTTTTTATCCCCGGATGGCCAGTCAAGGGCAAGCTTTGCTTGCCTCTTTTTTTTCTCTGCCGCTTATGATAAAATATTTGTATCTGTATGCAGGAAATCCGCCGGGCTGCGGCCTCCGCCGCCGGGCCGGTCTTCCATTCTTGAGGTATAGCGCATATGAACGATCCTTCTCAACGGCCGCCGGCTTTCTCCGGCGAAGCAGCCTTTCCGGAGCTTTGGGCCCCCGCGCCCTATTGCCCGCCGGAAACGGAACAGTGGCTGCGATTGTACCAGGCGGCGGAAAAAGCCGCCCATTGCCAGGCCGGTCGCCTGCTGAAAAGCGCCGGCCCCCTGCTGGTCCGTTTGCCCCAACGTTCGGAACCGGTTTTCGTATCCCTGCTGCGGCAAAAAGAAACAACGCCCGGTTGGAACCTGGCCATTTATCCCGGCTATCAGTCCTATGCCGGCAGCCCGTCCTTTAACGGCGGCGACCGGGAATCTCCCCTGGTCAGCCTGGGCCGGTTCAACGGCTTTCTCTGCCGTTTTCCCGGCCGGAAACCGTCGATCCCAGCCGCCGGCGAATCGCCGCCATCCGAAACGGAAGAACAGCGGCAAGGCCGTTTCCTCTGCTGCCGGGCGGGGCAAACGCCCCGGCCCCTGTCTGCCCCACAGGCGGAATTGACCATACAAATACTGACCGCTTTGCCCCCGGCCTTGCTGGCGCTGAGCCAGGGCAAACTGGTATTGGCTAAAGAGCAGGATCAGTTGGCGGAATGCTTTTACCGCGAAGAGGAACAGGTCTGGGATTGCCGGGCCGCGGCGGCCCCGTTGATCCCTTTGGAGGCCAAAACCATCTCCATCGTGGACGAATTGTTTATCGCCCGGCTGAAAAAGAATAAAATCACCGCCGCCGTATTGGAATTGGACGTATTGTATTTGCCCTTGCCCTGCCTTAATCCGGCAGGCCAAGGCGCGGTTTATCCGTTGGCCTGTCTTTTGGCGGATCGGGACGGCCTGCGCATAGAGGAACAGCATCTGTTCAGCAAAGATGAAGACGTCCATGCCGTCATCGTCGCCATGCTGGGCCAGTATATCCTGGAAAAAGGCCGCCCCCGCAAACTGCATGTGCGCAATCAAAGCTTCAAATACCTGCTGGCGGATCTTTGCCAAAAGCTCTCCGTCGGCCTGGAAGCAGAACAGGGTATGCCGGCGGTGGACGGCTTTGTGGAAAGTATAGCCGGTTATTTGGCCCGCGGTTCCCGCTGACGCTTATCGAATAGGAGTCCTATGCGGCATAAAATCATATTTCTTTTGATCTTGGCGGCGCTGCCCCTTTGGGCTTGCGCCCCGGTGCTGCCGCCGGAAAACCCCCATCTATCCCCGGCGGCGGAGCTCTATTATCAAAGCCTGCTCAACGACAGGGAGCTGGACGTATATCAACGGCTGGCGGCAGGGGTATCCGCTTCCGCCTCCAGCATAAGCTTCCCCTATCTTTTGGATCAGCAAACCCTGAAACAGGCGATAGAGCGGCTTACGGCGGACCGTCCGGACCTGTATTGGTTCAACGGCGGCGGCAATTTGAGCGTGCGGCATCCCTTCCTTTTCCCCACCAGCTGCTACAGCCCGGAATATCTCTACGATACGGAGCAGATCGCCGCCCGGGCCCCGGCGCTGAAACAGGCCACGGCGGATTTTCTCGCCTGCGCCCAGGGGCTGGATAGCGAATATGAACAGGCGCTGGCCATATACCGCCAGGTGATCCTCCGCACCCAGTATCAAACCGGCGCGCCGGATAATCAAAACCTGTGCAGCGTCCTGTTAAACGGCGTTTCGGTATGCGGCGGTTATGCCAAAACCATGCAATACCTGCTGCAAAACCTGGGCATACAGGCCGCCTATATCAGCGGCCGCCTGCTGGACGGCGGCGAAAGCCATGCCTGGGTGCTGATGCGCCTGGACGGGGAATACTATTTTGCCGATCCTACCCTGGGCGACCCCCTGACTCAGGAGGGGGTGCAGCTGCCGGCGGAAGCCTGCATCGATTATGCCTGGTTCGGCTTAAACAGTGCGGAAATGGCCCAGACCCATGAAGCGAAAAGCGATCTGCCCCTGCCGCACTGCACAGCGGAAAAAGCCAATTATTACCGGGCCGAAGGGCTGTATCTGGAAAACTATTCCCGGCAGGCGCTGCTGCCCCTGCTGCAAAGCTGCCTGGAAAAGAACGCGCCTTTGTTCACCTTCCGCCTGGCCGACGACGCCGGTTTTGACCGGGCCCAAAACGATTTGCTGCAGGACGGCGGCGCTTTCGATCTGCTGAAACAAGCCGGCATATCCCAGCAGGACTTGCTGTATACCGTAAACGAAAGCAAACGCATCATCACTTTGCTTTTGTAAAGCCGCCGTACACGATACAGGAAATACCAATAGGCACTTGTACTCTTAAAACAAATAAGGAAAGGCTACCATGAAAAATATCCGCAATTTCTGCATCATCGCCCATATCGATCATGGCAAAAGCACCCTGGCCGACCGCATCCTGGAATATACCGGGGCCGTGGCCAGCCGGGACATGACCAAGCAGATCCTGGACTCCATGGATCTGGAACAGGAACGGGGCATCACCATCAAGCTGCAGGCCGTGCGCATCCCCTACCGGGCCCAAAACGGGGAGGATTATGTGCTGAACCTGATCGACACCCCGGGACATGTGGACTTCAATTACGAAGTGTCCCGTTCTTTGGCCGCCTGCGAAGGGGCCCTGCTGGTGGTGGACGCCTCTCAGGGCATCGAGGCCCAAACCCTGGCCAATGTCTATTTGGCCCTGGAACACGATTTGGAGATCATCCCCGTCATCAATAAGATCGACCTGCCCGGCGCCCAGCCGGAGGAAGTGCGGCGGGAAATCGAGGAAGTGGTGGGCATAGACGCCCAGGAGGCCATTTTGGCCTCGGCCAAAACCGGCGTGGGCACGGAAGAGATACTGGAAGCCATCGTCCACCGCATCCCTACTCCCAAGGGCGATCCCCAGGCCCCGCTCAGCGCCTTGATCTTCGATTCCCGCTTTGACAGCTACAAAGGAGTGGTGCCCTATTTCCGCATCATGGACGGGCAGATCCGCAAGGGCATGCGGGTGAGGATGTTCAATACCGGCAAGGAAATGGAAGTGGTGGAGGTAGGCGTATTCACCCCGGCGGCCAAGCCGGTGGAGGCTTTGAGCGCCGGCGAAGTGGGCTATCTGGCCGCCAGCATCAAAAACGTGGCCGACACCCAGGTGGGAGATACCATCACCGACGCCGCCGATCCCACGCCGTTCCCCCTGCCCGGCTACCGGCCCGCCACCTCTATGGTATATTGCGGCCTCTATCCGGTGGAAAACAATGAATTTGACAATTTAAAGGACGCCTTGTCCAAGCTGGTGCTGAACGACGCCGCCCTGCATTATGAACCGGAAACCTCGGCGGCCTTGGGCTACGGCTTCCGCTGCGGTTTTTTGGGCCTGCTGCATATGGAGATCGTCCGGGAAAGGCTGGAGCGGGAATACAATCTGGATCTATTGATCACCGCCCCTTCCGTCAATTACCGGGCCACCCGTACCAACGGCGAAGTGCTGTATATCGACAATCCCACCAAATTGCCGCCGGCCAATGAATTGCTGTATATCGAAGAGCCCTATGTGAAAGCCACCATCATGTCCCCCAGCGACTATATCGGGGCCATCATGGAATTGGTGCGGGAAAGACGGGGACAATTCCTCAACATGGAATATCTCAACCCCACCCGGGTGATCCTTCTTTACGATCTGCCTCTGGCGGAGATCATCTACGACTTTTTCGACCAGCTGAAATCCCGCACCCGGGGCTATGCCTCCCTGGATTATGAATTGGGCGAATACAAAAAATCCGATTTGGTCAAGCTGGATATTCTGGTGAACGACCAGCCGGTGGACGCCTTATCGATCATCGTCCACAAAGATAAAGCCTACAACCGGGGCCGGGCCCTGGTGGTGAAACTGCGCAGCCTCATCCCCCGCCAACTGTTCGAGATCCCGGTGCAGGCGGCCATCGGCAGCAAAGTCATCGCCAGAGAATCGGTAAAAGCCCTGCGCAAGGATGTTATTTCCAAATGCTATGGCGGGGATATCAGCCGCAAACGCAAACTTTTGGAAAAGCAAAAAGAAGGCAAAAAACGCATGAAACAGGTAGGCAGCGTGGAAATTCCCCAGGCCGCCTTTATCGCGGTACTGGAAGCCAAAGACTGAAGGCCCGGGTTTTTCAAGGAGGGGATACCTATCGGCAGCCAAACCTATGGCCAATTGCTGGAAAAAATCAAAGAATGCTTAGGCTCCGTAATGCCGATCACCCTGATCGTACTGGTTTTATGCTTTTCCGTCGCCCCGGTGCCAAACGGCGTATTGGTAGCCTTTATCCTGGGGGCGGTGTTGCTGACCTTGGGCATGGGTTTGTTCACCCTGGGGGTGGATGTGGCCATGACGCCCATCGGCATATACGTGGGCTCCGGCGTCACCAAAAGCCGCAAACTGCCGCTGATCATCGGCGGCAGCTTTCTCATCGGCACGGTCATCACCGTATCCGAACCGGATCTGCAGGTATTGGCGGAGCAGGTGCCGGGCATCCCCAAATTCACCCTGATCATCGCCGTGGCGCTGGGCGTGGGCATTTTTTTGATTTTGGCCATGCTGCGCATCCTCTTGCAAATCAAACTCAGCCGCCTGCTGCTGATCTGCTATGCCGCCGTATTCGCCCTGGCCGCCGTTACCCCGGAAAGCTTTCTGGCGGTGGCTTTCGATTCCGGCGGCGTCACCACCGGCCCCATGACCGTACCTTTTATCATGGCCTTGGGCGTGGGCGCCGCCGCCATCCGCTCCGACAAAGGGGCCCAGGACGACAGCTTCGGCCTGGTAGCCCTGGGTTCCGTAGGGCCGGTTTTGGCGGTGATGCTGTTGGGGCTGATCTTCGGCGCGGCCCAGGGAGAGTATACGCCGCCGCCGATACCGGATTATGCGGATTCCCGGCAGGTATGGCAGAATTTTGTCTCCGGCTTCCCCATCTATTTCAAGGAAGTAGCCCTGGCCCTAAGCCCGATCCTCCTCTTTTTCGCTTTGTATCAGATCTTTTCCTTAAAATTGCCCCGGCGGCAAATCATCAAGCTGGGGGTAGGCTTGGGCTATACCTTTTTCGGCCTGGTGCTGTTCCTCACCGGGGTCAATATGGGTTTTATGGCCGCCGGCCATTATCTGGGCGGGGAAATCGCCGGGCAAAGCCATCCCTGGCTGCTGATCCCCATCAGTATGATATTGGGCTATTTTATCGTGGCAGCGGAACCGGCGGTGCATGTGCTGACCAAACAGGTGGTGGAGATCACCGACGGCGCCATCACCGCCAAAGCGATGAAAACTTCCTTATCCATAGGCGTAGCTCTGTCCCTTGCCCTGTCCATGATCCGTCTGCTTTCCGGCCTTTCCCTGTGGTGGTTTCTCATCCCCGGCTATTTTCTGGCCCTGGCCGCCACCTTTTTCTGTCCGCAGATCTTCACCTCCATCGCTTTCGACTCCGGCGGCGTAGCCTCCGGCCCGATGACCGCCACTTTCGTCATGCCCTTTGCCATCGGCGCCTGTACGGCACTGGGCAGGGATGTGATCACCCAGGCCTTCGGCGTGGTGTCCATGGTGGCCATGACGCCCCTCTTGACCATACAGGCTTTGGGTCTGTATTACCAATGGAAACAGCAACAGATGCGCAAGCTGGAACAGGCCAGCATGATCCCGGAAGGCGAGATCATCGCCTATACCCAAGATATCGATATCGTGGAATGGAGGTGACGGCATGGAGACCGCGTCTTTTTTGACCGTGGTGATCAACCGCAGTCATGGAGAAAAAACCCTGCGCTTTTTTGAAGAGGAAAAAGTCCCCCTGGTTTTGAGCGCCCTGGGACAGGGTACGGCCACCAGCGATACCCTGGACTATTTGGGGCTGGGGGAAAGCGAAAAACAAATCCTTTTTTCCGTGCTTACCGCCGGGCGGGCCAAGGAGATCACCGCCCTGCTGAACCGCCGCCTGAAGCTGTATATACCGGGCAACGGCATCGCCTATACCATTCCCCTGCGCAGCTTCGCCGGTATCACCGCCCTCAAATGGCTGACCGCCGATTTCGCCATCGACCAAAAAAACGGGGAACAGGAGGAAGCAACCGCCGTGAACCAGGACAACGCTTATGAATTGATCGTCGCCATCATGAACCGCGGCTACACCGACCAGGTGATGAACGCCGCCCGCGCCGCACAGGCCCGGGGCGGCACGGTGATCCACGCCTTGGGCACCGGCCGGGAGGAAGCGGAAAAGTTTTTCGGCATATCCATCGCCCGGGAAAAAGATATGGTGCTGATCGTCACCACCGCCGCCGCCCGCAACAGCATCATCAAAGCCATCGTAGCCGAGGCCGGCGTACAAACCAAAGCCCATGCCATCGTTTTCAGCCTGCCGGTCAGCGAGATCGCCGGCATACGTATGAGCGAAGACGATTAACCGCCGCCTGCCGCCGCGCCCCAAGGCCCCTTGGCCGGCGTATACAGGAGAATACAGCATGAAGGAAAACACCTTCCGTCTCACCGGCGTAGCCATACGCTCCCGGGATTATAAGGACGGAGACAAAATCATCACCATATTCAGCCTGGAACAGGGCAAGATCACCGCCCTGGCCAAAGGGGCGCGCAAACCCACGGCCAGCCTGCGGGGGGCGGTGCAGCTTTTGGCCCAGGGCAGCTATTTGCTGGCCCGCAGCCGCTCTTCCCTGCCCATCGTCACCCAGGCCTGCCAGGAGCAAAGCTTTTTGCCGCCCCAGGGGGGATTCCGGCAGATCGCCTACGCCTCCTATGTGGCGGAGCTCAGCGATCTGGCCCTGGAGGAAGGACAGCCCTCGCCGGAGCTGTATCGCCAGCTGCTGATCGCCCTGTCCTGGATCAAGCTGGGCGAAAGGCCGGAGGCCGCCGTCCGCTATTATGAGTTGCAGATCCTGCGGGAAATCGGCGCTTTTCCCGATCTTACCCTTTGCCGGGGCTGCGGCAAAGCAACGCCCTTTGCCGCCGTGCTTTCCCCGGCGGCTGGGGGCCTGCTGTGCCCGGACTGCGCCGAAGGGGACGGCCCCGCTTTGAGCCGGGGCGCGGTACTGACCCTGGCCAGATTGGCCGCCTTGCCGGCCCAGCGCCTGGCCTCGCTGGAATGGAGCCGGGATACGGGCCGGGAAATGGGCGAAGCCCTGGCCGCCTATTTGGATTATCATCTGGAATGCCATCCCAAATCCCGGGCTTTTTTAGACCTGCCTACCCCATAAGCCCCAATCCCCCGCTGTCCTGCCCTTTTCCGGAAGGCGCCTGGGCCGTTCCGGCACAGAATTGCCCTGCCGCTGGCCGTAGGGCAACATTTTTTTTCAACGGCATGCATTTGTATTGCCAAATTACTGCGAATATGGTATGCTAAAGGGTATCTGATATACAACTCTATAGAAATGTGCATAACGAAGCAATGGAGGATGAAAGGATGTTTGACTTTTCTTATTTACAAACTGCCGATCCGGAAATGGCAGGCGTGGTAGAACGGGAATTGCAGCGGCAACAACATAAAATCGAATTGATCGCCTCGGAAAACTTCACTTCCCAAGCGGTCATGGCCGCCCAAGGATCGGTTTTGACCAATAAATATGCGGAAGGCTATCCGGGCAAACGCTATTACGGCGGTTGCGAATATGTGGACCAGGCGGAAAACCTGGCCAAAGAGCGGGCCCTGAAAGTATTCGGCGGCGACCATGTCAACGTGCAGCCCCACAGCGGCGCCCAGGCCAATATGTCGGTATATTTCACCGTCCTGCAGCCCGGCGACAAAGTCCTGGGCATGAGCCTGGCCCATGGCGGCCATCTTACCCATGGCAGCCCCTACAATTTCTCCGGCAAGCTGTATCAATTCTTCGGCTACGGCGTGGATGAAAAAAGCGAAGTCATTGATTACGACCAGGTAAAACAAATGGCCATGGAAATCAAGCCCAAACTGATCGTGGCCGGCGCTTCCGCCTATCCCCGTCTGCTGGATTTCGCCGCCTTTGCCGATATCGCCAAAGCCTGCGGCGCGTATCTGATGGTGGATATGGCCCATATCGCCGGTCTGGTAGCGGCGGGAGAGCATCCTTCTCCGGTCCCCTACAGCGATTTCGTCACCTCCACCACCCACAAGACCCTGCGGGGGCCCAGAGGCGGCTTTGTCATCTGCAAAGAAGAATTTGCCAAAACCCTGGATAAATGCGTCTTCCCCGGCATGCAGGGCGGCCCCCTGATGCATGTCATCGCCGCCAAAGGCGTTGCCTTCGGCGAAGCCCTGCAGCCTTCCTTCAAAGAATATCAACGGCAGGTCAAGAAAAACGCCCAGGCCCTGGCCAAAGGCTTGATCGACCACGGCCTGCGTCTGGTCTCCGGCGGCACGGACAACCATCTGATGCTGGTGGACCTGCGGCCCATCGACGTTACCGGCGTAGAAGCGGAAACCCGTCTGGATCAGGTGGGCATCACCTGCAATAAAAACGCCATCCCCTTCGACCCGCAAAAACCGGCGGTAACCAGCGGCATCCGTCTGGGCAGCGCCGCCGCCACCACCCGGGGCTTCAAAGAAGAAGATATGGCCCTGGTGGCGGACGCCATTTACTATTGCCTCCACGACGGAGACGCCGGCGAAGCCAAAGCCCGGGAAATCAGCAAGGCCTTGACCGACAAATATCCGTTGTATTAATCGGCTTTTTTCGGTTTTCCTACGGCTTAGCCGCCTGCGGCTAAGCCGTATCTTTTATCCTGTATCTTCTATCAGCCGCAAGCTTCACCGCTATAAGGAGGGACGGATCATGCTGGAAGATTGGCGCAACGCTTTCGCGGATCTATTCTATCCCCAAAGCGCCTGCGTGATCTGCGGCCGGGCCGTGGCCCGTCCGGGGTGGTGCGACGACTGCCGGGATAAAGCCTTCGCCTATGGCAATTGTCCCTGGGGCGCTTGCTTTCTGCCGCCACTTGGCAGCAACGGCCTTTGCGCCGGCTGCCAGGGCGATCCCCCTTATACCCTGGCCCGGGCCGCCGCGCCCTATCAGGGAAACCTGCGCCAAGCCCTGTTGGCCTTCAAGTACCAAAAGCAATTGGCCAAACGCCGGCCTTTGGCGGCGATCATGAGCCAATGCTTTCAGCGGCATTATGCCGGGATCGCTTTTGACTATATACTGCCCACGCCATTATCGTCCCAGCGTCTGGCCAGCCGCGGCTACAATCAAAGCGCCCTTTTGGCCAAGGAACTGTCGCGCATCCTGGGCATACCCTACCGGCAAGATCTGCTGCTGCGGATCAAAGATACGCCGCCTTTGGCGCCCCACAACGCCAGACAAAGATCGGCGCTGCTGGCAGGGGCTTTCGCCTGTCCCCAGCCGCTTGCCGGTACAGTGATCCTGCTGGTGGACGACATTTTTACCACCGGCGCCACCGCCCGGGGCTGCGCCGGCGCATTGCTGCGTCAGGGGGCCAAGGCGGTATATGTGCTGACCGCCGCCGCCTCTTTGCAAAACGGACTCAACGGCGAACAACGCTGACGCCTACCCTTCGCCGCGGGGCATGGACTGCACAGCAGCGATAAAAACAACAAAGGGCCTGCCGCCTCCTAAGAAGCGGCAAGCCCTTTTTTCGTCTGTTTTCCTATGCTCTCATGCTCTGCCGTGGCGGCGGCTGCCGCCAGACATAGCAGACGGAAAAGCCATTATTATTCCCCTTCACCAATGATAGCGCCCATCAGCAAATCCATAATGTCCACAACATTCTGGGTGGGCATGGCGGGCACTTTTTTGTCGGTATCGCTATAGGCCATGCTGCCGCTGATTTCCATATTCAGCAGAGAGGCCGCATCCATGGCGACTTTGAAGTTCTGTTTGCCGGCTGCGTTCATATCGCAATCAACGGTCATGGTCATGCCTTCCGCGCTCAGTTTGGCGTCCAAATCGTAGGAAGCAAAAGCGTCGTTGGCGGTTTTTATGACCAAAGTCATTTCTACATCCACGCCTTCCATGTCTTTGACGCTGGTTTTGGCGGTGTAAACGTCGCCGGCTTTGACGAAGGCTTTATCGCCGACCACCGTTTCCACGGCATTCAGCTCTTTTACCAGTTCCGCATAGCTGTTGACATCGGTGGGGCCGCTCATGGCCACCAGCAGGCGCAGCGCATCCTCCATGCTATCCACTTTGGAAACGGATTGCAGCATAGACATATCAAAGCCCATATCCATGTCCATGTCGCTCAGCAATTCCATGAAATCAAACAGCAGCCAGGCGTCCTCTTTTTGTTCCAGCATTTGGTTGAGGAAGGCGCTCTGCATATAATATTTGCCGCTGTTCATATCCATCAGAACATGGACTTTCATGTTCTTCAGACCGTTGATCAGCTCGTTGATTTCCGCTTGCTCCGCTTCATCCGCTTCGGCAGTCAATTCGCTCAGCAACTGTTCCATAGCCAGACTCATGGTCATGTTCATATCCATAGCGGATACGCCGTCCACCAAACCGTCGAAGGTGACATTGGCGTCCATGGGATAGGTGGTGCTTTCATCGGCGGCGACTTTCATTTTCATATCCATGTTGCCGGTAAAAGCGTATGTTTTGTCATAATATTTGGCGTTGTCGGCCAAGATCAGATTCATCAGGGTGAAGTTTTCGGCGTATTTGGCCGCCAATTTGTCGGTATCAATGATCAGTACGGTACGTTTGGCAGCGTCCCAGCCTACCGAAGCGCCCAAAGCCTGCGCGGCGAAACGGACCGGGATCAAGGTGCGGCCTTCGCGGATAAACGTAGCGGCGTCGATTTGCACCGTGGTTTTGTTTTCGCCTTCGGCGATGGTCACGGCTTTTTCACCGATCACGAAGGAAATGTTCAGGCCGTCCCGTTCCGCCAGAACGGTGCGGGTGGCGTCGTCAAAATCCACCTCCGCACCCATGGCTTCAAACAGCGCGCGGAAGGGTACAAAGGTACGTCCGTCGACAATGATCGGCGCAACTTCGCCCACCTGAATATTCTGACCATCCAATTGGATGGCGATTTCCTGATTGTCAGCCAAAGCGGCGCTGGAGAAGACGGCTACCAGCATCAAAACGCAAAAGGCGACAGCAAGCACTTTACTGAGTTTCATTTTTTATATCCCCCTTTTGTTTTAATCGATCCGGCATTCCTATATACCGAGGCTGAGTATAAGTATACTATAATCCGATGCGCTTTGCAAGTGACTGCAGACGGAAACCCACCCCAGTCCCTCCTTTTGGCAACTTCTATTTATCCTCTCAAACAAATAAAAGCTTGACATTATACTCTCGTAAACTTATACTCTTATAAGAATATATGTTCACGCACGATTCCCGTTTCCTGAAATCCCTGCCGCAAGAAGCCTGCCGGAGCCGGTAAAAACCATGACCGCGAAAAAAAAGAACCGCATCATCTTTATTTCACTTTCTCTTTTACTGTTGGGCTGCTGTATCCTTTCCCTTTCTTTGGGAAGATATCCCGTGCCTTTTGATCAAACCCTGTCCATTTTGCTGCATAAAATCCGGCCCCTATCTGCCGCTTGGAACGAAGATATGGCCAATGTGGTATTGAACGTGCGTTTGCCCCGATTATTGGGCGGCGTTTTGGTGGGCGCGGCTTTGGCGGCCTCCGGCGCCACCTATCAAAGCATTTTCCGCAATCCGCTGGTATCCCCGGATTTGCTGGGCGTTTCCGCCGGGGCCTGCACCGGCGCGGCTTTGGCCATTGTTCTCCATGCCGGTACGTTCATGGTGCAAATGCTGGCCCTGGTTTGCGGCCTGGCGGCGGTGGGTCTCACCAATTTGATACCCCGGTTTTTCCGCAACCAAAGCTCTTTGATGCTGGTTTTGGCCGGCGTGGTGGTGGGCGGCTTCATGAACGCCCTGTTCGGCATTCTCAAATATGTGGCCGACCCGGAACAGGAACTGGCCTCCATCGTCTACTGGACCATGGGCAGTTTCGCCAATATCAAGCAACCGATCTTGCAGGCCCTGGCGCCGGGTATGTTGGCGGCCCTGGCTGTGCTGTTTTTGTTGCGCTGGCGCATCAATGTGCTGTCCTTGGGAGAACGGGAAGCCGCCTCTCTGGGCATAAACGTGGGTTTGACCCGGGGTTTGTGCATCCTTTGCGCCACCGCCCTTACCGCCTGCGCCGTCTGTCTCAGCGGCGCCATCGGCTGGATCGGGCTGATCACCCCGCATTTTGCCCGGTTGCTGACCGGAGAAGACGCCCGCAGTCTGTTGCCGGCTTCCGTACTGATCGGCGCCATCCTGACCGCCGCCACAGACTGGCTGGCCCGCAATCTCACCGGCGCGGAAATCCCATTGAGCATCCTCACCGGCCTGGTGGGCGCGCCGGCGTTTATTATCCTCTTATTGGCGCAAAAAAGGAAAATCCAAGAATGAATATAGATTCTATCAACGACTCCACCCTTTCCCCGGCTCTGTCCGTAGAAAACCTTTCTTTCGCCTATGAAAAAGGCAACTATTTGTTTAAAAATCTGCATTTCCAGTTGGAAAAAGGGCAAATTTTGCAAATCCTCGGCGCCAATGGCGCGGGGAAAACCACCCTGCTCAATTGCCTCGCCCGGCAATTACACCCCAAAAGCGGCGTCATCCGCCTGTTTGGCCGGGACCTGCGCCAAATCAGCCGCCTGGAATTGGCGCAAAAAATGGCCTATGTGCCCCAACTGTCCGCCAGCCTCTGCCGCTTTAAGGTGATCGACTATACGGTAATGGGCCGCACGCCCCATCTGAAAGCACTGGCTTCGCCGGGGGAAGCGGATTACGGCTTGGCCCGGCGATATCTGGCGGATCTGCGTTTAAGCCATCTGGCGGAAAAAACCATGGATCAGCTGAGCGGCGGTGAAAGGCAGCAGGTGCAGATCGCCCGGGCCCTGACCCAACAAAGCCCGCTGATCCTCCTGGACGAACCGGCCAATCATCTGGATTACGGCAATCAACACCGTATCCTGGGGCTGATGACCTCCTTGGCGGCGCAAGGCTATACCCTGATCGCTACCACTCATATGCCGGACGCCCCTTTGCTTACCGGCGGTTTCGTGGGCATTTTCGCCGGCGGGCAGTTCCTGTTCGGCCCATCGTCAGAAATGCTGACCGGTCAAACACTGGAAAAGATATACGGCATACAAGGTAAAGTGCTGGATATCCCGGAGATCGGCCGCAAAGCCTGTTTTTGCCTGCAGCCGCAGGCCAATTCTGGGGAAAACCGGAAAACGGTTTCCATAAATAATCAATTATAAAGGAGACAATAAGATGAGAGGATTCAGTAAAAAGAGTTTGCTTCTGTCATTGATCCTGCTGTCGGTGATCCTGGTATTCGCTGCCTGCACACCGGCGGATCAAAACCCGTCGTCTTCCGGCGATGAACAAAAGGAACAGGCGCAAAGCAGCGACGGCGTCCGCATCTTTACCGATTTAAGCGGCGCGGAAGTGGAATTGCCGGAAGATATCCATTCGGTGATTCATTTGTGGCCGGCCAGCACGGCCATGCAGGTATTCCTGGGCGCGGGTGATACCATCACCGGCACTTTGTCCGGCGTGCAAAAAGGTTGGGGCTGGCTGTGCGCCGCTTGCCCGCATCTGCTGGAAGTGGAAGGCTTCACCGGAGACGCCACGGCGGAAACCCTGCTGGCCCTGAATCCCGACGTGGTGATCACCCCCAACGCCGACACCGCCGAAAGCTTGCGGCAGGCCGGCGTACCCTGCGTCTGCATGCTGGGCGATCAGGAATCCATACCCGCCCTGGAAGAATTCTGCATGAAAATGGCGGAATTGCTGGGCGGCGACACCATAGCCAAAGCGGAAAGCTATTGCCAATACCTGGACGGTTTGGTGGAAACCGTCAGCCAAGCCACCTCGGCTTTGACCCCGGAAGAAAGAGTATCCCTCTATTATAATTCCGCACAGCATGGAGACAGCCCCTTACTGACTTGCGGCGCAAACTACATCACCAAAACCTGGATGGATATTTGCGGCGTGGATAATGTGGCCGTGGATTTGGTGGAAGGCGGAGATGTGGAAATCGCCATGGAAGAAATCGTCGCCGCAGACCCCGATTATATTCTGGTGGGCGGTTCCAGCCAGGAAGCGGCTTTGGCAACCATTCAGCAAGACGCGGCCTGGCAAGGCCTCCGCGCCGTGCAGGAAGGCCATGTCATCGCCAATCCCCAGGGCGTGATGAAATGGGAAAAATTCGGTCCGGAAATCGCCATTCAAATCGTGTGGTTCACCAAACAGGTTTATCCGCAATTGCTGGCCGATATCGATGTGGAACAGCATGTACGGGATTTTTATTCTCAATGGTACGATTTTGATTTAAGCGACGAAGAGTATGCCTCCATGCTGGCCGGCAGCTCCGGCCCCCAGAAGTAAATGCGGCGGGAACAAGCCCCGCAGCCGGGGCGGGATGCATTCGCAGCCATGATATGCCGTTTGAGCAAATTCACGCCGGAACAGGAGATCATACCGCTGGAGCAAGGGACGGGCCGGGTTTTGGCCCAGGACGCTTATTCCTTAAACGAATTGCCCAATGCGGCGGTAAGCCGCCTGGACGGCATAGCCTACCGTTTCGCCGATTATCAACGCTGCGGCGGCGATTGCAGCCAATGGCAGGAAGGCCGGGACTATGTGTTCAGCAATACCGGCGTGGCCATTCCGCCGGACTATGATTGCGTCACCCTGATCGAGGATTGCCAATTCGACGCCGCCGGCGCTTTGCGCATCACCGCCCCGCCGCAGGGGACAGGACAAAACATCTCCCCCGCAGGCAGCCGCATGCAGACCGGCGACATACTGCTGCGCCGGGGCCAGGTTTTGGAACCGGCACATCTGGGCTTGCTGGCGGAGGGCGGCTTTGCCCGCATAGCGGTACGCAAAAAACCGGTGGTGGCCTTTATCCCTACCGGGGACGAATTGATTCCCCGCCATGCCCTGCTGCCCAAGGGAAAAACTGTGGAAAGCAACAGTCTGGTCATCGGCGAATGGATACGCCGTTGGGGCGGAGAGCCTTATATATTTCCCATCGTCCCCGACGATTTGGACTTATTGAGCCAGGCCCTGCGCCGCGCCTTGTCCTGCTGCGATATTGTGGTGCTGAACGCCGGTTCTTCCAAAGGCCGCAAGGATTTTGCCACAGACGCCATGAACAGCGTCGGCGAAGTGTACGTATACGAAACCGGCTGCGGCCCCGGCAAACATGCCTCTTTCGCCCTGTCTCCGGATGGCAAGCCTATTTTGGGCCTGGCAGGGCCGCCGGGCGGAGCCGCTTTGACCGCCGGTTGGTATCTGGCGCCTTTGATTTGCCAATATTTGGGCAAGCCGCTGGCTAAGCCGGGCACGATCCGGGCGATCTTGCTGGACGAAGCCAAAGCGCATGTGCCTTTTGAATTCTATTTGCCGGTCACCGCCTATCGCAGAGCGGACGGCGTTTATGTGGCGCAGCCCCACGGACATGGCAACAAAAACCGGCCGGCTTTCATCGCCAACGCCATCCTGCCTATCCCCGGCGGCAGGCGCTTCGCCCCCGGCGAAGAAGTGGAGCTGGAATTGCAAACCTCCAGGGAATATTTGCCGCCGTATCAAGAGTAAAAGCATTTTTTGCGCATACTCCATTTTGCTTTATTCCCCAACGCCAAACGCTTTTCTGCAAACCGCAGAAAAGCGTTTGGCGCAATCCAGGCAAACGGCTTTGGAGATAAACAGAATCATCCCCGTATAATGAAGGAAACCGGCCGTAGGCAAACCCGTGCATACGATAAAAAAATATTGACATTTAGCAGGAACGCTGATATAATAAGCTTTGTCAGTTTTGCCGACGTAGCTCAATTGGCAGAGCAACTGATTTGTAATCAGTAGGTTGCGGGTTCGAGTCCCATCGTCGGCTCCAACCCAAAAGATCAGCAATATCGGTTTACCAGACGTATATTTGTGATAAATATGGAGAGGTTCCCGAGTGGCCAAAGGGAGCAGACTGTAAATCTGTTGGCACCGCCTTCGGTGGTTCGAATCCACCCCTCTCCACCAACTAACGCGGGGTAGAGCAGCTGGCAGCTCGTCGGGCTCATAACCCGGAGGTCGGAGGTTCAAATCCTCCCCCCGCAACCATATGAAAAAAGTCGACATTTTGTATCCATAAATACAAGATGCCGGCTTTTTCTATCTGCGGAAACCCTTTAATTACAGGGGGTTCCGCTTTTTTCATCTCAGTCGACAAAAATGATATTATACTTTTGGAGGTTCTATAAATGAACTATACAAAAACAATCCGGGAATTCTGTTTGCAGAATAAAGGCGATATATTTGATGTGTCTTTCATGAAGGACGCGTATTTTGAGATGATTCCCTATAAGACGCTGCTGAAGATATTGAACCGGCTCGAAGAGGAAGACGTCATCTCCTGCGTCGCAAAAGGCGTGTATTTGATTAACGAAGAAGGCAGAGACCTTGATGACGCGATTATTGATCGTTTCATTTCAAACGGACATGGGATGTACTCCGAATACACGATGTTCAATGATCTTGAGATAACCAGCTATCAAAACGAGTTCATTGAGATATACACGAATAAACTTAGCACGCGAATCAAAACAATCGGGAAATATCAACTGACCAGAATCGACATCCCATTCACTCCGCAGATTGTTTCAGTGATTACGTTACTGGACTGTATCGAAAAAGGACATTCGATTATCGACGCTAACATTATCAAGCTGCGTGATATCATAGAATCGCTGGCGCAAGAGTATTCGGATGTGAGACGCGATTTGTCAAGGGTATTTTTATCTTTTATGCAACGCACCTCCCAATACAGATTATTCATCAGGAGGCGCGTTTTGCGTATGTCTGTTCTTCAGGGTGGGGCAGAAAGCCTAACTACGAGTTAACTGTGATCACAGTTAACGGCGCAGGAGCAAAAAATCCTGTAGTATTCCCCAATTGGGGTAATAATAATCCCTTGACTTTTCTATCTGTTTTCTGATAAAATACTATTGCTGTGCAGCGGAATGCGTAAGACCAAGTATCGGTTTTACGCATTCCGCTTTTTTGTTTGCGACAATTCAGTCTAATTTATGGAGGAATCTCTCATGGACCGTTTCCAACCGGGAAAGGCTCTGACCACATCCATTCTTTCCCTTTCGCTACTAACCGTTATGGCCGGTGCTGCTGTCGCGCCGGCTCTGGGCGTCATCCGGGCATACTTTTCCGATGCCAGTCCCGTTCTGATCCAAATGGTAATCAGTATCCCGGCAATCTTTATCGTTCTGACCAATGCCTACTTTCCCGCCCTGTGCAGCCGTTTTCGGGCCAGAAGTCTGGTTCTGATCGGTCTGTTCCTCTACACCATCGGCGGCTGCGCGGCCGGAGCGTTCTCCAACATTTGGCTGGTGCTCCTGATGCGGGCTCTGGTGGGGTTCGGCGTCGGGATCATTATGCCGTTATCCACCGGATTGCTCTCCTTCTATTACCCTCCCGAACGGCTAGACGGGCTTATGGGGCTGTCCTCCGCCATGAACCAGATGGGCGGTGTTGTTGCAACACTTCTGGCCGGCCTTCTTGCCAATCTCAGCTGGCGCGCCAGCTTTCTGGTCTATCTGATGGGGCTTATCAGCATTGTTCTCTGCCTGGTTTTCCTGCCGAACGATTCCATTGCTCCCTCTGGCGGAGAGAGGGACAAGGGAATCTTTTGGGTATACTTCCGCTATATTCTGGCGATGTTCCTGCTGATGTCGAGCTTCTTCCTCTATCCGGCAAACTTCGCGCTGGAAACCACCGCTGAGGGATTCATTCCGCAGCAGCTTATTGCTGTAATCATGGCTATGATGGATTTTGTCGCCTTCCTGGGCGGTCTGCTCTTTGTGCGATGCAAGGTCCTGCTGGGAGGAAAGATGCGCTTGCTTGCTCCGTCTCTCTTCTTGGCAGGGTATCTGCTTCTGGCTTTAGTAGGAGGTTGGCCGGGCATCCTGATCGGCTCGGTCTGCGTGGGCTTTGCCAACGGGGTCGGCATCCCGTTCCTGATCTCGCAGGCGTCAGTCAGAGCAGGACGGTCCGCCGCCACCACGGTAATCCCGCTTTTATCCGCAGCCCTGTACCTTGCACAATTCCTCTCTCCCGTGCTGATGGGCATTGTCAGTGCCGCAATTGGGGACACTGTTTCTCATCTTTCCTACTGCTTTGCGGCCGCGCTCTCGGCCCTGTTCCTTCTTTGCTCTGTCGGTATCCCCTCCGATTCAGCTTATAATGGAGTCTAATCCTAATGTTCAACAACTGTTGATCTTCCGACTTCATTTTATTGCTGTAATATCCGAAGGTTGTTTTCATTTTCAAGCTCATTTATTCTTATAGCTGGTGTCAATAATTCAGAATAACGCAAAGAATAGCATTCGCCATTTGATTCAATCTGAAAAATGTGCGAATATACTCCTTTAATTCTTGCTTCCTGATTGATAATACTAACCTTGGGTTTGCTCATATTGACATCAACATGGATGTTAGAATTTGTTTGATACAATATTTGAATCTTGCGTTTGATTTCGTCCAAAGCATTCATTTTTAGGCCCCCTGTATACAACAAGGCCGCCCGAAGCGATTCGAGCGGCCTTTGGCATTACTTAAAGTATTCAGAAACATCGGCTTTGTCGTTGTACTGTTTTCTGACATGTACAACGAGAGAACCGTCTTCTTGCTCAGCCGTATCATCAATCTGATATCTGACTCCTGACCGCACAAGAGTAGCCTTATAGCGCTCGAATTCATCGTGATTGATCTTCAGAACCTGTTCTCTTCTATAATCCATCTCAGTCTTTTGCGAAAAAACAAGTGTCTGAAAAATGCACGCTGCTTTTACACGCTTCATGATAACACCTCCTTCCGACACCATACGTTACGGCAGAATATGGTGTCAGTCATACAGAGAGGTGGTCGAGCGTTTCAAAAACAGGACACACGGCTGCCGTCATTGTATCGGCTGAACGCACTCTCATGATAGCTTTCACTATATAATAATTATATCACATTTTTCAGAGAATTTCATGTGCAGATTTTGAAAAATCGAAAAGAATCTACAGCGTTTCTCTATGCGCCTCACTGACTCTCCTATGGAGATAGCACCGTCATTTTTGATGAAGCATTGGGACAGCGCAGAGTTGTACAACAATTATATGGCTTGAGTTTCCGCAAAAATCGGCGATGCACACCTGTATCCTTCCTTGTACCCGGCGGTTTTACTTCCGTTATCTGAACGTTTAGGCTTTTGGCTCACAATCCGTTGATTCTAGTGACTGCCTGAAAAATGCGGTAACTCAAATTTAAAAAGCCCTTGACTTTTCCCGGAAAAACCCGCTATAATGCATCCGTCAACTGAATAAAAATTGCTAAGCAAACGAAACATGTGGAGCGTGCTCGCTCGTAAATCTGATTACGGGGTGCTCGTTTTCCGCATGTTTTTTTGCGCGAAAAAGGAGGAAATTATGTCAGACGTAACCAAGCAGACCCGGACGGTGAGACCGGGGCTCGTGGCCTTCGTAGCGGCCTTTTCCGCTTTTCTTGCCACCTTTAACGAGACATTCCTTAACATAGGTTTTGCAACGTTTTTGAATTGTGCTTGCTCAAGTGCGTTATTCACCGCTTGACCATCTAAAAACCCTCTTTTGTCTACCACGACAAAAGAGGGTTTTTCTTGCCCCGGCGGGATTCCGCTTTCTCAAGCTACGGTGACTTCCTTCTGGAAATTGGCGGGCATATACCCAAGCCCTAATCGAAGGCAGCGCGACCTCCAAAGCATTATCATAAAGGATTCTTTTGAAAACAAACTGTTATCAAATCAATTTTTTATATTCTTAAAAGGCCTGACTCCATAACTTGATTTTTTCTATGAAAAAGGGTATTCTCGAAGCAGCCAATCTTCCGGCGGCCTATCGTGGAACTCTTTCCATGAGAGAACCATCTGAAAAGAAAACGCGGCTTTTACCGTGCTGCTGATATCATCCGGCGGATCACCGGCGTCCTGCCCTGCGGCAAAACCATCTGATGGATTTATGAAAGCCGGACCGGCGTTTTAGATGCTTTGATGATGGAATACATACAGACGGGAGTGAACAAACGATGGAGCCGTTATCTCCGAAAACACTGGCAAGGAAATATGCCGTGCTTGGACTTCCCAAAGAGAAAACCGATTTGCTGCATGTATACTTTCGCAGTTTTTCCAATCTGTACGGCGTGATCTCCATCCGCGATGCATGGGATGTATTCAGACATTACGAAGGCGTAGACGCTGTTGGCAAAGAGGACTTCGTGGCCTTTTCCGGCATTGTGCAGAGAGAGCCGGGACATCCCTTCTCGATCCTGGAACTGGAAGAGGTCCATAGCGGCGAGACCTCGGTCGATCCTCTTGCCCGGCTTATCGTGAACAACAAGCTGATTCGCTTTGGCTACGGAAAATACGCGCTGCTGCATGATACCGAAAAACTGCAATGCGGTAAAAAATACTATTTGCCCGCAGAAAAGAAAACGCTGCTGTCCTATGTTGAGGATCCGTTTTATCTCTCTTTGGACGGAAAAAATATGGTTCGTTTTTTGTCCTGTTTGACAACAGATGGGCAGTACAAGGGCTTAGACGGTAAACCCCGCGGGGAAATTCTGGATATTGACGGGAACCCGGTTGCCGGAAAACGTCTGCCCGAGTTCGTCTTTTATACGCAAAACGAGCAACATGACATCCAATACTTCAAACGCGAATCCAAAAAGGAACTGCTGCGGCAGGAATACAGGCAGACGGCGCTGGATAAGATTCTGTACCGCTTTTTCATCCATCTTCAGACCGGCGAATTTGTTCGAAGGGAATCCACATCCGGTTTTCTCATCATGGTTGCGAGGATCATGGACGAGGACTTTGGCGTTTCCCTAAGCCAAGAACAATTTGACGCATTTGCAGACCTGTTCACGAAGCTGAACAACTGCAGTCATCTATGGATCCATCGCGGATGGCGTCCGGACGAGCTGTCCCAGAGATCGAGAGCCTTGAAGCCGAAAAGAATTTCCGTTAGCCCGAACATGAAGCGGGGAAATGGATCGGCACAAATTTGAAAAGCGCCTGACCTAAATGGAATGGGCGTCAAGCTGTCGGATCCATAATGGCTTATGCCTGGCTGTCATTGAGATGAAGCCTCAATAAGCACTGTCCATATGCATCAAACCATCAAAAGGAAACGCAGGCGCTCTCCGCCAGCGGAGCTGCTCATGGTCATCTCCTGCCCCAGGTCCGTTATTCCCCCGCAACCAAAGGAACCTCTTTTGCCGCCACGGCAGAAGAGGTTTTCGGATTTGCCGTCGTCTGGGGGTATGAAATAATCTATGCGGTAAATACCCCGGATGGAGATGTTGAAATGAGAAACCGGCATAGAATAAAAAACCGCCGCTATTGTTCCAATCGCTTTCAAAAACAAAGCTCTTGATGGGAGGAAAAACTTTGATCCGCGAAGAAAACCCGGCGCAGGAAAAACACAAAAGAACTACGGCCCGCCGGATCACTGGCGACGTTTTGATTCTGCTGATCCTTTTGTTTGCGGCGTATCTGTGCGCCGTCATGCCGCCTCGGATACATGCCGTCGTCCTGCAGGACGCCTACCGGAAAATTTTTTATTACCAGCTCATCCTCTGCGGCGGCCTGCTTTTGCTGGCCCTGGATCTGCGCTTCGCTTTCCTGACGAAATCCCGGGCCCGTCTGCCGCATATCGCCGGGTGGATATTGCGGCTGGCCGGCATGGCCTTTGCGCTGCTGCTTCTTTTCTTCTGCGGCAGGGCGGTGACCGGCGGTCTGATCCACAATGCCGAAGAAGCGGAAAACGTGATCGTACTGGGCATGGCGCTGGAAAAGGGGCAGCCCACCGCCGACCTGCTGCTGCGGCTGAATACAGCCCGGCAATACCTGGAAGCCCATCCCCAAGCCAAACTGATCCTCAGCGGCGGCAACCCGGATAAAACCGGCGTCACGGAAGCCGCGGTGATGCAGGCGCTGCTGCTTTCCCATGGCGTGCCCCCGGATTGCCTGATCCTGGAAGACCAGGCGCCGTCTACCAGGGAAAATTTCCTGCATGCGGCGGAAATCCTCGATACGGACGCCCCCGTGGTCATCGTCAGCAGCAACTACCATATGGATCGGGCCGTCAAAATGGCCCGGGCCGCCGGTTTCACCCATATCATGCGGCTTCCCGCCCCGTCGGAGCCCCTCTATTACGGCGCAAACATAACGCGGGAAATCTTACTGGACCTGCGGGGACTGATCCTGGGCAGGTAGCGGCATGCTTGAAACCACAGGCTGGAAAACCCCACGCCGGTATGGTATACTCAATTCTGTGGAGTCCCGGAGATTGAGGAAAACCAATGCCTCTATTCCCCTTTGGCGAGGTGATAAAAACGATCTATACGCCCGAAACCAAAAAAGCCCTGCGGCTTTGCTTCGACGCGCATAAGGAGCAGACGGATAAATCCGGCCTGCCCTATGTCTTTCATCCTTTTCATGTGGCGGAGCAGATGCCCGATGAGAAGACCACCATCGCCGCCCTGCTTCATGACGTGATTGAGGATACTGCCTATACGCTGGAAGATCTCCGCGGCATGGGCTTTGACGAAGACGTTTTGGAAGCCCTGACCCTGCTGGCCTACGACCATAAGACGCCTTATCCGGATTATGTGGCCAAAATCAAAGAAAACGAGATCGCCCGTACGGTCAAGCTGGCGGATCTCCGGCACAACAGCGATCTTACCCGGTTGGATGAAATCGATGAAGCGGCAAGGAAACGCATAGAAAAATACCACGCCGCCATAGAACTGCTTATGGAATCCTAATGGAAAGAAGGAAGGATATAAATGAGAAAAAAACTTTTCACCCTGTTTTCCGTAGCGCTCCTGTTGGCGTTGCTGCTGCTTTCCGCTGGCTGCGCCAAGCACGATGTTACGCCGGATGCGGGCGAGCCAGCATCGGATAACGAACCTGCCGGTTCCTCCGAGCCTGCCGGTTCCTCCGAAGCTGAGGGCATTCCCCAAAGGCAGGATGGAGAACGCTTTGAAGACGTCATCATCCTCGAAGGCATGGAAGAGACCGTCCACTACGAGCATGTCCGGAACGATGCCATCGGCTTCGAGATGGACTACGATTATGAGCTGTTTGAACGGCACAGCCAGGCGGATGGCGAACGCTTTGTCTCCAGCTATGACGATCCCGGCGATCCCGAAAACTATCTGGAAGTGCGATACAACCCGCAGGACGCCGCTGCCGTGGCCGCTGCCGTCAGCGAAGCCCTTTCCCAAACGTATGAAATCAGCAGGAACGATTCGTTCCAGCTGGACCGGGTGGGTAGCTGCATACGGATCGACGCATCCGAAGTCAAAGGCGGCGGCTGGATGCCTGATCTGCTGCAGATGGTGTATATCATCCCGGCAGCCGACGGCTGCCGCGTCGCCACAGCCCACTACGCCATTGAGGCCGCCGAGGGCTTTGGCAGGCGCTTCCACTATTTCATGGATACCTTTTCCGTCATTGCCTGCCAGGGAGAAAATAGGATCTCGGACGAACAGGCTGTTTCTGCCGTCAAAAACTATTGTACGATCCAAAATCCGGATCTGCAGAACATCGCCGGCGACGGAGAGCAACCGGTGTATTGGGATATCGAAGCCAGCGACGAGAATGAGATCGTGGTCGTGTTCCGCTCCTATACAGGGTCGCTGAACCGGTATCATATCGACCCGATTTCGGGAAATACCTATGTAACAGAGTTTGTTCCCGGCATAACATCTGCGGAACAGCGGACGGAAGAAAGCCTGAACGTGTGGGACTATTTGTTCTGATCAGATGGCAAATCTCATAACCGGACTCCGCATCCCGCTCAGCGTTGCGCTGCTGTTTTGCCCGGCGTTCTCCCCGTCCTTTTTCGCGGTTTATCTGGCTGCCGGTTTATCCGATATGATCGACGGCGCAGTGGCGCGAAAGACAAACACCGCCAGCGCCTTTGGCTCCAGACTGGATACCGCAGCGGATTTTGTTTTCGTTGCCGTATGCCTGATCAAGCTGCTCCCGGCGATGCATATCCCGATATGGCTGTATGTATGGACGGGCATTATCGCCGCAATCAAAACGATCAATCTTATCTCCGGCTTTATTTGCCGGAAGAAATTCGTGGCCATACATATGGCTATGAACAAAGCCGCCGGCGTTTTGCTGTTTATTCTGCCGCTGGCGCTTTGCTTTGCCGAACTGAAGTATCCGGCGATCCTCGTCTGCACGGCAGCGACATTTGCCGCCGTGCAGGAAGGACATTTGATCCGAACCGGGCAAGTGGATTGAACAGAGCAAAAGCGCTTGCCTCTCTTTTGGGTTGCCAATACCCCGAAAAAAAGAAAAACCGCCGGACGATAGGCCGGCGGCCGAAGGAGTGTAGAACAATGAAAAAAGCAATCGTAATGATCCTGGCGGTACTGATGTTGACCTTCGCGGCCTGTACCAAGGATGAACCGGCTGCCGGTCCTTCCCAAAGCGGCGAGACGGAGCCGGCCAATCCCTGGCATGCTATTACGGAGGCGGAAGCAAAAGAAATCTGCGTGGAATCGTTCAATGTGCCGGAAGGCGCAGAAAACGTGCAATGGAGCGTTATGGACGCGGAAGCGGATGCTTCCGGCGTTCCCGGCCCGCTGGTACAGCTGGCTTTCGATCTGGACGGTCTCAGCTTTACGGCCAGAGAACAGGTGACCGGCGATGAAGCCGCCGATATCTCCGGTTTGCACTATGAATGGACCGCGGAGATAGAAGAAACGCTGAAAGCCGGCCGGGAAGAGCTCCCCTGCAAAAGCTACCGTTCCATCGGCGACGATGGCTATGTGGATCTTTGCACCTGGTTTACGGGAGACCCCGGCACCTCTTATTCTCTCAGCGTCATTGCTGACGATCTGGATGGTTTCGATCTTCTGGCCATAGCCGAAGCCTTGTATCGCTGAGCCTTACCCCGCAAAACATATACGATCATGTCCCGGCAAAAGCAATAGATTGTCGGGACATTTTTTCCTTCCGGACGGTTCCGGCACGATAGGCGGCCCGCCGGCCGGAAAAGGATTTCGCCAAAGCATTGTATCTTCGGGGCAGGGATGCTAGAATATGCGTAACGCATTTGTACTCTTATAAAACACACGCTTACACATCGCAAACCCAGTCGCCGCTTATTGGCGGCCTTGCCTGCAAACAAAAGGGCAGCCGGCCCCAGCGGAACCGGATTTATCCGAAAGAGAGGGGAACAAAAATGGGAGCCGCAATGCAAGAATTCAGCTTTGATTATGATCGCTCCGAAGTCAGCAAATGCCTGTTATGTCATGAAGCAAAATGCACGGAAGCCTGTCCGCAAAAGGCGGAAGTCGGCGAAATCATCCGATCGCTGTATTTCCGGAATCCGCTGGGCGCGGTGAAAAAACTGACTTGCGACTGCGTCCATTGCGACGGGCCCTGCGAAAAAGCATGCGTGCTGGGGGGAAAAAAGCAGCCTGTGGCCATCCGGGAACTGCTGATCCGTGTGGGGCGGGAAGCCCCGTCTCTGCCCCGCCACAAAATCGAGGAAGTGGATCTGTCCGCGGATATCTGCGGCGTGGAGCTGGAAAACCCCTTCCTGCTGTCCTCTTCGGTGGTGGCCAGCTCCTATGATATGTGCCGGCGCGCCTTTGCGGCCGGATGGGCCGGCGCGGCCTTTAAAACCATATGCAGTTTTCCGCAGCATGAGACCTCCCCAAGGTTTTCCGCCCTGCGGCATCACGCCAACGCCTTTTGCGGCTTCAAAAATATCGAGCAACTGTCCGACCACAGCATCGAGGAAAACATGGAGATCTTTCAAAAGCTGAGAAAGGAATTCCCCACCAAGGTCATCGTCGCTTCGATCATGGGAAAAAACGAAAACGAGTGGAGCGAACTGGGCGGAAAATGCGAGAAGGCCGGGGCATCGGTGATCGAATGCAATTTTTCCTGTCCCAATATGGAATCCGACGCCCTGGGCGTGACCATCGGCCAATCCCCGGCATTGATCGAAAAATTTACCCGGGCGGCCAAAAGAGGCGCCGGCCTGCCGGTGCTGGCCAAGCTCACCCCCAATGTCGCCGATATGGCGCCTATGGCCATGGCGGCGAAGCGGGGCGGCGCGAACGGCGTGGCGGCGATCAACACCATCAACTCCATCACCGGGGTGGATATCGACACGCTGGTGGCGCAGCCTTCCGTCCACGGCAAATCCATCATCGGCGGCTACTCGGGCGCAGCCGTAAAACCCATCGCCCTGCGCTTCATTTCGGATATTTCCCGCTGCAGCCAGCTCCGCGACATGCATCTGAGCGGTATGGGCGGCATAGAGACTTGGTGCGACGCTCTGGAGTTCATGCTTCTCGGCGCCGGCAGCGTCCAGATCACCACCGCCGTGATGCAGTACGGCTACCGGATCATCGACGACTTGCTGGAAGGCCTGACCGAATACATGAAATGCAAAGGCATCGCCGCTTTGCCGGAATTGATCGGCGGCGCGGCCCATACCGTGGTAGACCATCAAAGCATCGAAAGGGATACCATTCTTCTGCCGGTGATCGACTACAACCGCTGCAACGGCTGCGGCAGATGCTATATTTCCTGCATGGACGGAGGACATCAGGCCATAGAATTCGACGCTGCCGCCCGCAAACCCCGTCTGCTGCGGAACAAATGCGTCGGCTGCCATTTGTGCCGGCTGGTCTGCTCCGAAGACGCCGTCAAAACCGCCAAAAAATCCTTTAAAAAACAGGCCTAGCCCCCATACCTCATTTTTCTGGCTTTCGACTTTGGCACGATTCCCCAAAAGCAGGATGATTTGCATAAAATCATCCTGCTTTTTTGCGCTGTAAGAGAAGCGTAGGCAGAGCCTTCCTCCCTCCGCTTTGCCGGAGGGAATCGATAAAGCAACGGGCAAACGGCGCTTGCTGAAAACAGTCGTTTTCTTTTTGTGCGCATCTTATTATTAAAAAAACAAAAAACATCACTATGAAAGTATAATAATCTTGAAAAAACCGGTAAGTCGTATATAATAATAGGTATATCGTGCTGTTGATCATCAAAAGCATGCGGCATATTCGTTTCACACTTATGTACTGGGACGTGCCGGCGCAACGGAACATAATGTTTCTTATAGACAATCATTCTAAACACAGGAAGGCGATCCAATTGAAAAAATCTGTTGTTTCAAGAAAACTGTTTTGCGTTCTTTTGGCGTTGTTTTTGCTTTTCGGGCTGACGCCGTCCCTGGCCCTGGCGGCCGATCCCGCCTACACGGTGGGCACGGCGGCGGAGCTTTATCAGGCCGCGGCGCAGATCAACGCCAACAACTATACGGCGACGGTCACTCTTTCCGCCGACATAACGCTCAACAACTACGAGCTGAAATTCACCGCCGGCAATACCACGCTGGTAGGCCAGGGCTACACCCTTTATATGGATAACCAGCATTCCCGGGGCATCCATCTTACCGACAATGCGGTGCTGAATCTTTGCCTGCCGGATCAATCGGATACCCTTACCTTGAGCAACGGCAGCATCAACAACAACCTGACGGAAGCCATCATCACCCTAAACAAAAACGCCCGGCTCAATATCTATGCCGGCGCGGTGATATGCGAATCCCGCTCTGCCGCTACGCCGGCCGGGATAGAGCTGCTGGGCAATGCCGCCCTCCATATGTACGGCGGCACGCTGCGCAATCTGAAGAGCCAGCCCATTGCCGGCGGCGTTTGGGTTTCCGAGAATTCCGTCTTCACCATGGACGCCGGCGTGATCGAAAACTGCTCCTGCTACGGCATACCCTTTAATCCGGAATACTATTTTGATTACGGCAACTGCACCGGCGGCGGCGGCGGGGTCACGGTTACCGGCAACGGCGTCATGACCATGAACGGCGGCGTGATCCGCAACTGTCAAAGTCAACAAGCCAGCGGCGGCGGCGTGTTTCTGATGAACTTCTATACGGATGCAGACCTTCTGTCCCCTGTATTTACCATGAACGGTGGGGCCATCAGCGGCTGCAGCGCCAAAGAAACCGGCGGCGGCCTGGGCGTATTCCAAAAAGGCAACGCCAGGGTGTCCATTGGCAAAGACGCGGAAATCACCGGAAACCGCGCCACTTCTTACGGCGGCGGCGTCATGTTTTTCCAGGAAGCCGGCGACCAGAACGGCGGGGCGCTGACCATAGCCGACGGCGCCAAGATCCATAACAACACCGCCGACGCTGCCGGCGACGATATCCTGCTGTGGAAAGGAACGATGCATCTGGGCGCGGTAGGTTCCGGCCTGGTTCTGACGGCGGACGAAAAACCCATCGACGGCTGGTATGACGACGGAAACAACGACGGGGAAGACGGCAAGCCCATCCGTTACTCGGAAGAGAACATGACTCTCATCGAACCGGGCGACTTCACGGAAACCATCGTTTTGAAGGCCGCCCACGGCTCCAACCTGACCGTGTCTTTTGATAAAAACGGCGGCGAAGGCGAGATGGAGCCGCAAACCATAACCGGCGGCGTGCCCACGGCTCTTTCGGCCAACACCTTTACCCGGGCACATTACCAATTCGCCGGCTGGAACACCAAAGCGGACGGCAGCGGCACGGCCTATGCCGACGGGGAAGAAGTCTCTCTTTCTCCCGCCGGCCCGGGGCCGGTGGTGCTCTATGCCCAATGGGCAGCCGAGATCACCGTGGCCATTTCCGGTTCCACAGCCAGCCGGGTCTATAACGGAACGGTGCAAAGCAACAGCGATTACGCCGTGACCTGCACCATCGGCGGCGAAGCGGCAGATACTGGCAGCCTTCCCCAGGGGATCACGCTTTCTTACAGCGCCGTGCAGGACGGCGAAGAAGCCGGGACCGTGGCCGCCTGCGGCAAGGATGTAGGCGTATACACGGCAACCGTCACCGCCGCTCTCAGCGGCTCGGCCCAGGGCTATGTCATCCAGACGGCCAGCGCTTCCGCCGACGTGGTGTTGCACATCACCCCGGCCACTCTGACGGTGACCACCAAAAGCGCAAAACAGCGCTATACCGGCTTGCCCCTGACCGCGCCGGGCGCCATCGAAGGTTTCGTTTCCGTGGACGGCATGGCAGAGACCGCCACCTTCATCGTGACCGGCTCTCAGACCGATGTGGGCAAAAGCGACAACACCTACCGGATCATCTGGAACGGTACGGCAAAAGCGCAAAACTATACCATTACCGAGGACGTCGGCCGGCTGATCGTCGTCGAGTCTTCCTCCGCCCATTCTCATTCCCCGGCCGGTCCCCAGCCCGCCCCTGTACCGCCGGATCTTGATGCCGACAAACATATTGCCTATATCTGCGGCTATCCGGACGGATCGGTGCGCCCCCAGGCCGACATCACCCGGGCGGAAGTGGCGACGGTTTTCTACCGGCTTCTGCAGGATGACGCGCGGCGGGCAAACGATACCGACGCCAACGGCTTCCGGGACGTAAACCCGGATCAATGGTTCAACCGGGCGGTATCCACCCTGGCCGCTATGGGGCTCATCACAGGATACCCGGACGGGACTTTCCGGCCGGACGCGGCCATTACCAGGGCGGAGTTCACCGCCATTGCCGCCCGCTTTGACGGAAAAACCGGCGGGCCGGCGGCGGATTTCCCGGATACGGCGACCCACTGGGCCGCTGCGGAAATCGCCAAAGCCGCCGCCAACGGCTGGATCAACGGCTATCCGGACGGGACCTTCCGGCCTGACCGGAGAATAACCCGGGCGGAAGCCATGGCCTTTGTCAACCGCATGCTCCACCGGAACCCAGCCTCTCCCGAGGATTTGCTGGACGGTATGCTGCGCTGGCCGGACAACCGGGATACCGGCAAATGGTTCTATCTGGACGTGCAGGAAGCCGGCAACAGCCATACCTATACGCATACGGCAAACGGCACGGAGAAATGGCTGGCGCTGGAAAACGCCGCCGGATCACAGTAAAAAAATATGCATTCCACATAAACCGGCAGGCGGCATTCCGGTGAAAGTTCCGGACGCCGCCTGCCGGTTTTTTGTCAGCTTTTTCATTTATTGGATTGCCTTTACAAGGGTTTCCAGCGTCTCCGCATCCACCCCGTAGGTGCTATAGGCGTCGCCCTCGCCCCGAACCAACATGCTGTAACTGGAGAAGTCCGCAATCCAGATCGCCTTCATGGCCCGGCCCTCCTCATTCCCGGAACAGGTGACCTGCCGGCCTTCCACTTCCTGTATCCATTTATAGCTATAGACGGAATAATCGCCGGACACATCCGCGTTTTGCTGCCCCTTCCGCACGGTCAGCGTCGCTGTGCCGATCCCGCCTCTGGCCTCGGCAAGCCCGCTCATGTATCGGAATTCGCGCCAAGTCACCGCTCCGTCGCCGGTATCCGTCCCTTCCTCCGGCAATTGAAAATGAACTACGCCTGCGCCATCCGCCGCCTCCTGCGCGGTGGCCGCATTTGTCCATAGATTCAGCATGCCGGCACTGGAATCCGACGCCCCGGAGGGGAATGGGGTAGCAGACGAAGGGGATTCCATTTTTCCAGCGCTACAGGCGGACATTGCCAATACCGTGGCAAGGGCCATCAGACATACAAAAATCCGTTTCATCGTGATCCTCTCTTTCCGCTTTGACCGCCGCAAACGTCATGATCTGCCGGCAAGCAATAATATGTAGGGTTACCGTCAGACTCTTGTTGGCAGTAAGTTTTTTTTATTATAAAGGAAAATACCGCAAACATCAACGGTCAAATACAGGCGGCGGTTGAGCCCCTGGCGCAAGCGGGCTGGATAGAACAAGCGGCCGGCAGCCTGTTTTGACAAAAAGCAAGCCTATAATCATCGACCATACCAGCAAGGGGCAACCGCCGCGCATGCCTGCGCTTTGCTGTATTTATTCTGGATTCCATACCTGTTCTATGATATACTCATTTTATTCCCCTGCCGGATCAGCGGCAGGCATTGCGCCTGCTTTTCAGAATGCCGCAGGGAAACGCATCGCATCGGAAAAGAGGCATATCCTATGATCCCCCAGTTGCCGCAGGCCAAAGAAAAAAAGGTCGAATACATCGAGCTGATCTACGATTTGATCTTCGTATATATCATCGGGCGGAACAATGCGCTTTTGCACATCTTTGAAAACGGCTTTGTGGCCTGGCCGGCTTTTCTGGGATATATCATGGCCACCCTGGCCGTGATACAGATCTGGAGCTATACCACTTACTATATCAACATCTACGGCCGGCACAGCGTTCGGGAGCATGTTTTCCTGTTTATCAACATGTTCCTGCTGTACTTCATCGGCGAAGGCACCACAGCGGATTGGCATGGCTTTCATGCCCAGTACCACCTGGCTTGGGCGCTGATCCTGGTCAACACCGGCGTCCAGTATCTGCTGGAGCTGAGGAATCAACGGGATCGGGAAGAGAACCGGCAACAGATTTTCCGCATGGTGTTCATCCTTTTTACGGAGGCGCTGATGGTTCTGGCCAATATTCTCGTATACCGCAGCACCAGCACCACCTGGCTGTCCTTTGCCGCCATCCTGTTCGGTATCGGCGCGGTGCTGCTGTCCGGGCAAAAAAGCCGGGAAAAATTTGTGGATTTTCCCCATCTTTCCGAACGGGCCATGCTGTATGTGGTATTCACCTTCGGCGAAATGATCATTGCCATCGCTTCTTATTTTGACGGGGCCTTTTCCCTTCGCAGCACCTATTTCGCCCTGATGGCTTTTCTGATCGTGGCGGGCCTTTTTCTCAGCTACGGCGTATTTTACGATCATATCATCGACCGGGACAAGCCCACCAACGGACTGAGCTATATGTTGCTGCACATTTTTATCATCTTTGCCATGAATAACATCACCAACGGCCTGGAATTTATGCGGGAGGAAGAGATCGCCCTGCTGCCGAAAATCCTTTTCCTGACAGGCTCCTTTCTCCTGTTCTTCGGCTTTCTTTTTGTCCTGGGGAACCTGCACGCCAAAACCAAATGCATAAGGTACCCTTCCTTCTGCCTGCGGGCGGCATTGCTGGGCTTGATTTTTGTCCTGCTGATGCTGCTGCTTCGCAACAATATGATGGTCAATATCACGTTCACCGTCGTCTTTATATTTGCCTTGTTTGCGATGATTTACCGCTACGGGAAAAAGGTGGAGGCGGCGACAGACTCCGGGGTCTGTTTTTTATAAAGACCGCGCCTACCGCCATGACGGTATGAAAAAAGAAGGACGCCAATGCCGAAAAGCCCTGCTCCGAACACATTGGAGCAGGGCCTTTTTATGCCGGTTCCCTACCGTTATTCCTGAGGGAGGATCTCCAGCCAGTAGCCGTCCGGATCCTGGATGAAGTAAATGCCCATATCGGGATTTTCAAAGCAGATGCAGCCCATGGCTTCATGCAGGGCATGGGCCGCTGCAAAGTCGTCCGTCCGGAAGGCCAGATGGAATTCCTCCTCGCCCAGGTCATACTTTTGCGGATGCTCCTGCAGCCAGGTCAGCTCCAGCTGGAAATCCGTCTCTTCATTGCCGATGTAGCAAATCACGAACGAACCGTCCGGCGCCGTTTTGCGCCGCTGCTCACGGAGGCCCAGCGCCTTATCGTAAAAGGCCAGGGAGCGATCCAGATCGGTAATGTTGAAATTTTCGTGTATCATTTTGAATTGCATGGTTTTTCCTCCTGTTCTCAAGCAAAGTTTTATCGGATTTGCTCAACTCTGCGGATCTATACAAAAGGCGGCGAAGGCATGCGCCTCCCCAGGCCCCGCCGGGCCTGATCCGCCACGGCCTGCCCGGTTTCGCTGAAAACGAACATGGGGAGGAACAGCGACTCGAAATCACCAGAACCCGCCCGCATAAAAACGGATATTGGATATATCAACGCGATTATCCTGCAAAAGCGTAAAAAAACAAAGAATTGGCGGAAAGTATTATACTTTATATAATAAAACTACCCGCGCACTTGCGCAAAGAGCGGGTTGCCTATATAATAAAAAACAACAAATACTTTTCTAAAGCGATACATAAAAATGCCATTTTGCCGTCTAAAAGAAGGCTGGATTTTTTAGAAAGGGGATTCATAATATGACCAATTTCTATTCATCTTTTACAAATCTCAGATCCGTTTCCAAAACGCTTCGTTTTTCCCTGAGCCCGGTCGGAAAAACAAGAGAGAACATCCGTTCTGCCAATATCATTCCCCAGGACGAAAAAAGGATGCAGGATTATCTGGTTTTAAAGAATGTATTCGACGCATATCACAAAGCCTACATCGATCAGCATCTGTGCAGAATACAGGGTGATTGGTCCGAATTGGCAAACGCCCTCGACGAACGGCAATCGGCCCCTGACGCCGATGCCTTGAACAAAATGCAAGAGACATACCGAAAAGAGATATCCAATCTTCTTTCCGGCAAAGGAACGGGGAAAAACCAATATTTATTCCCTGCGGACGGCGACGGCGGCAGCCTCCTAGAGATGTTAGACCCCGCAGATATGATCAAACAGACGGTCAAAGAAAAAAAGGACGCCGAAAAAGGAAACCGGCCGCCGCAATATCTGATTCCGGAATTTGGCCAAAATATTAAAGAAGTGGAACAGTTTAACCGATTTGCCGGATACTTCGAGGACTACAAGAAGACGCGGGAAAACATTTACGCCAGCGAAGGCTCTACTTCCGTCGCCCACCGTATCGTCCATGAAAACTTCCCGAAGTTCATGAGCAACGTTCATACATTCCGGCGGCTTCCCGAATCTCTGCGGCAGAAATTTGAGCATGATTTGTCAGAGCTGCTTGACGGCGCTTCTCTGGAAACGATGTTCGACGTCGACTATTTCAACGTCGTTCTGGCGCAGGCCGGGATTGAACGGTACAACACGCTGCTGGGCGGAAAGAAGGAAGAAAGCGGCGTAAAGCTTCAGGGCTTGAACGAGCTGTGCAATCTTGAGTTCCAGCAGGGGAATTTGCCGAAAAAGGTGGTCTTTGTCCCGCTCTACAAACAAATCCTTTCCGACCGGGAGAAGGCGTCGTTCCTGCCGGAGAAATTTAAGTCTGTGGAAGAAATGCTGGAGTCGATCGCCGATTACCGGCAAAGCCTTTCCAACTTAATGGCCTCGCAACACTGTTTGCTTGATGAAAATATGAGCACCGGCTATTGCGACGCCGGTCATGTATATATAAGAAAATCCCAGTTGGCAAGCCTGTCGATGCTTTGCTTTAATGAGTGGAGCACGTTTCGGACTGCGGTGGAAGCAAAAGATGTTTACACGCTTTCCGAATTGCTGCAGGCCGCCGGAAAAGACATTCTGGAAGACGTTCGCCGCGAGCTGAACTTTTCTTTGGATTCTATAGATGAAGCCGGGGAGGCGCTTCTGCCGGTTCTTGAAAAGCAAACCCTGACGGAAGACGATTATGCCATCATCAAAGAATACCTGGACGCTGTCATCGCTGCGCAGCATATTCTGAAAGTCTTTGAAGCGGAGGATGACGCGGAAAAAGACCCGGTTTTCTACGGCGTTGCGGATATACTGAATGATGCGCTGCGGCAAGGCGTTCGCCTGTATGACCGGGTGCGCAACTATGCCACCGGCAAGCCCTACGCCGAGGACAAGTTCAGGCTGACTTTCTTCGCGCCGACATTGCTGAACGGCTGGGATAAAAACAAAGAACGCGACAACTGCTGCATGCTGTTCCGCAAGGACGGACTCTATTATCTGGGTATATTGAATGCAAAGAATAAACCGTTGCTGGATGAAGAAGCTGAAATCGAAGGCGCTTCCTACGAAAAAATGGTATATAAATATCTGCCGGAGCCGAACAAAATGCTGCCCAAGGTGTTCAATAAATCCCAAAAATGGATCGCTGCCCATGGATTGGACGACGATATCCGCGACGGATACGAAAAGGGTCTGCATAAGGTCGGACAGAGCTTTGACAAAGCTTTCATGCATAAATTGATCGATTATTATAAGGCTTGCATCTCGGAATATGAAGACTGGGCGACATTCAGATTCCGTTTTTCCGCTACAGACACATATCAAACAATGGCAGACTTTTATAACGAAATCGCCGCCCAGAGTTATAAGGTGTTCTTCACAAAGGTTTCCGAACAGCAGATCAACGCTGCGGTTGAGGCCGGTCAATTGTATCTGTTCCAGATTTATAACAAAGACTTTTCCCCATATTCCCACGGCGCGCCGAATCTGCATACCCTCTACTGGCGCGAACTGTTCTCCGCAGAAAACTTGCAAAACCCGCTGGTCAAGCTCAATGGCGAGGCGGAGATATTCTACCGCCATCCCAGCATTGCCAATCCCTTCCGCCATCAAAAAGGAGACGTCTTGATCAACAAAACGGACGCGGCAGGCCGCACCGTGCCGGAAGACCGCTATCGCGCGGCGGCCACGGACGCCGCCAACGGTATGCCGGTCCAGGCGCTTCGCGCCTCCTATCCCGAGCTTATCTTCAAAGTCGCCGACCGGGAAATCGTCAAGGACAAGCGCTATACCAAAGAAAGCTTTGCCTTTCATGTCCCGTTGACCTTGAATAACGACAACAATGCCGGGTTTAAGCTGAATATGGCGGTTTGTGAAAAGCTGCAAAGCGACGGGGAATATTACATCATGGGTATCGACCGCGGCGAACGGCATTTGCTCTATATCAGCGTCATTGACCGGAACGGCCGCATCGTGGAGCAGCGTTCGCTGAATGTCGTGGGCAAGAACCGGGTGGATTATCAGGCCAAGCTGGACGCTCTGGAACGGCAACGGCAGGAGGCCCGGAAAAACTGGCGCGCCATTACCGCCATCAAGGAATTGAAGGAAGGCTATCTTTCCATGGCGATCCACGAAATCACGGAACTGATGTTGCAATATCCCTGCATTCTCATTATGGAAGATCTAAACTTCGGCTTCAAACGGGGCCGGTTCCGCGTGGAAAAGCAGGTCTATCAAAAGTTTGAAAAGATGTTGATCGAAAAGCTCGGCTTCTGGATGCAGAAAGACAAAGCCGCGGATGCGGCAGGCGGCATACGCCATGCTTACCAGTTGACCGAGTCGTTCCAGAGCTTCCAGAAGCTTGGCAAACAGTCCGGCGTGATTTTCTATGTCCCGGCGAACTATACCTCCAAGATCGATCCGAAAACCGGCTTTGTCAATCTCTTCGGTTCCCGGCAATTAACTTATACCAGCGTCAGCGCGGCAAAAGCCTTTTTCGGTACCATGCGGGAGATCGGCTATGACGCCCAGCGGGATTGCTACCGCTTTGCTTTCCGCTACAGCGACTATGACCTGTACCAACAGGATCATCGGGATTCCTGGACCGTATTTACCGCAGGCAAAGGCCGTATCGCCCATACCGTGAAAAACGGCCGGCATACCTTCGAGGAAATCGACGTTACCGAGCGAATGAAAGAATTGTTCCAACGCTTTGGCCTCGATCCCTATGCGGCGGATCTGCGCGGCGCGATCGACGCGGCGGATAAAAAAGATTTTTTCTCCGAACTGCTCTGGCTGTTCAAGGTAACGGTTCAGCTTCGATATGAAGACAGCGAACAGGATTTCATCCTCTCCCCCATTGAAAAAGATGGCCGTTTCTTTGACAGCCGCCAAGCGAAAAAAGACGAACCGCAGGACGGCGACGCCAACGGCGCATATCATATTGCCCTGCAGGGGTTGCGGCTGGCCAGGGAACGCATCAAGGACGGCAGGGTGCAAAAAGATCCCAAAGGGAAGCAGACCTTGAACTGGCTCCGCTTTGCGCAAAGAAAGGACTATCTTGAATGAACGGGGAGTATCCGATCAGCATTTCGGCGTTGAATGACTTTATCTTTTGTCCCCTATCGATTTATTTCCATATGTTGTACGACGGCATGGATAAAACCGTATATCAGAATAAAGCACAGTTGGACGGAACAAAAGCTCATGAAACCGTGGACGCGATCAGGCGCATAACGGCGTCTTATTCTCTAAAGATTCCTTTTAATTTCTACTTGTGTAGATTACATTATAATTATTATCACTTACAGCTCTAAAGATTCCTTTTAATTTCTACTTGTGTAGATGTTTGCTGTGTAGGTAAAATACGAAACTCTAAAGATTCCTTTTAATTTCTACTTGTGTAGATAGAGGATTTACGATGCTTTCTTCCCACCTCTAAAGATTCCTTTTAATTTCTACTTGTGTAGATCATGATTATCTACGGCAGCCCCGGCGTCGCTCTAAAGATTCCTTTTAATTTCTACTTGTGTAGATTCGCTGATGATATTGACAGGGCAAAAAGCTCTAAAGATTCCTTTTAATTTCTACTTGTGTAGATATATTGGTAATAGGATTCATTGCTACACTCTAAAGATTCCTTTTAATTTCTACTTGTGTAGATATTCAATTTCTACAGCTTCCGTTATGGCTCTAAAGATTCCTTTTAATTTCTACTTGTATAAATTCTTGCATTTTGATTTTTCCTCTTTCGCCTACTGGGACAAAAGAGGTTTTTCTGTTTTCATAGAAAATACGAACATCGTTTTGCCCGCCGCCCTTGCCCAGGTAAAGCGGCCGCATTTTTCCCAAACCAGCGTATAGACTTGCTGCTCCTTTTATGCTATACTTGCAAATATAAAATGCGGCTTATCCCCTATACAAGCCAACAAACCGGCCCACGCCCCGATGCGGATCAAAGCGGCGCCGCCGTTGAGATAAAAATAAACATAAGGAGCGCTCCCATGACTATGAAAAAAATACTCACCGCCCTGCTGGTCCTCTTTCTCTGCCTCGGCCTGTGCGCCTGCGCAGGCGGCAGCGCCGGCGACGACCCCGCACAAATCGCCGGAAAGATCGACGAATTTATCGCCGACAACCAAAGCACCATAGATGAGCTCAACACCCAGTTTGCGGATTCTGTGGAATACGCCCTGGAGACGGAAGGCACCGACCTGGTCTTTTTGGCCAAATACCTGTTCGATGTAGATGGGGAGAGCATGTCCGATTCTTTCGGCAACAGCGATACCTATGTGCAGCTCTATGAACGGCTGAAACAGCGCACCGGCAGCGATATCGTCAGGCTGGTCGTGCGCGTCCTCAATAAGGACGGCGAAACCATCCACGAAGAAGTGGTGGACGAAAACTATACCGCCACGGAAAAAGAAGCCACCGACACCCTGGAAGACTTTGTCAACAGCGAGGATTTCCAGTCCTCCATCGCCTCCGGCAGCACGGATAACGTTTCCATCAGCGCCCTTGCGGAAAACGGCGACACGGTGGTGATCGTTTACAAGCTGGCCCAGAAGATAGACCCCGCTCAGTACGACGCGGTGAAAGCCAATTATGAAGAAATGTTCAGCGACGGCGCCATGGAAGAATCCTTCCAATCCGTCTACAAGCTGCTGTCTTCGGTCTATCCGGACATCGATCTGGGGATCAATCTGCGCATCACCGACGAAACCGACGCCACCATCTACGAAAAAGCGCTGGATCTCAGCGCCGCTGAATAAACCTCCGGCAAAACCATGCCAGCACAAAAACAGCGAGTGAGAACATCCCACTCGCTGTTTTTTTATGATCTTTTCCTCTGGCAGAAGCAAAGCTGAAGCCACCCTAAGCCAAAAGAAAACCATTAATAATTGGCTTGGCTGATCTCAAAGGAAGCTTGGGCCGCGCCGCAAACCGGGCAGATTTTGGGCGCCGCCGTGCCGATGTGCACATGGCCGCAATACCGGCATTCCCACATTTTGATTTCGCTCTTTTCAAAGACTTCGTTCTTTTCAATATTGCGCAGCAGGGCGCGATAGCGTTCCTCATGACGCTTTTCGATCTGCCCCACGCTTCTGAACCTGGCCGCCAGCGCCGGAAAGCCTTCTTCCTCCGCCGTTTTGGCAAAGCGTTCGTACATGTCTGTCCATTCCATATTCTCGCCGTCGGCAGCGTCGTTGAGATTCTCCACGGTGCCGTTGATACCGCCCAATTCGCGGAGCCAGATCTTGGCGTGGACCTTTTCATTTTCCGCAGACTTTAAAAACATCTCCGCGATCTGATCCATGCCCTCTTTTTCCGCGATCTGCGCAAAATACGTATACTTGTTTCTCGCCTGGGATTCGCCTGCAAAGGCCTCCTGCAGATTTTTCTCTGTCTGCGTGCCGGAATACTTGTTCGGTTTACTGCCCATCGGTCATACCTCCTGATTTTTGTTTCTCCGTAAAACGGAGCCGCAAAGACGCCGCCGGAGTGAAAGACAACGCGAAGTTTATAACATTATCATATCACGTTTCCCCACCGGTTTCAAATCGAAAGCGTCGCGGTTTTGTGAAAGGCGCCGGGGCCTGCCGCTTGACGCGGCGATGATGATCGGCTAAACTGATGGTATCGGAAAGGGATCGTATCAAAAAAGAAGGTGTTTGCATGAAGAGGATACTCGGAACCGTGCTTGTTCTCTTACCCTTGCTCTTTTTTACCGCCTGCGGAGAGCGGCCGGCCCCGGAAACGGCGGTAGGATACAGCGGGGCCCTGGGCCAAAGCGACGCTTCGGCGGACGCCCAACCGGCAAAACTGTTGACCGTAAATCTTTCGGTTTCTTCCGACGAAGACGTGGTCTCCCATGACGAAAAATTCGGCGCAGCGCTGCTCAGCCTGAACCAGGAGGAATTTGAAAAACTGGGCTTTTGCCTGGGCGACGGCTGCTCCGTTCAGTTCCAAAACGGCTATGCCCTTGCCGACGTGCCGTACTATAACGGCTATTATGTAAAAAACGGCGCGCCGGTCATCGTCGCCTATCCCGGAGACCCGTTTGTGCGCATCACCCTGAACAATATGGGCATCTGGGACGAGGCCGGATTGCGGGAAGGCGACAAGGTGACCATTACCTTGACGGAAGCGGGGAAATATCTGCCCATCCAGGAAGCCCTGGGACAAATCTATTCCTTTGACCGGGCGGACTACCCCAGCGACGCGGTTTTTGCCAATTTCAGAGCGGTTTCCGCCGGCGATATCAAAGAAAACTTCCTCTATCGCGGCGCTTCTCCGGTGGACAACAGCCGGGGCCGGGCCGCCTATGCGGACCGGCTGCTGGAGCAAAACGGTGTGGGCTTCGTCATCGATCTGGCGGATTCCCAGGCGGATATGGAAACCTACATCGCCGCGCCGGATTTTCGATCCGCGTATGTAAAAAACCTGTACGAAAACGGTTCCGTTGCGCTTCTGGATATGGGCTCCGCCTATACCAGCGCCGCCTATAAGGAAAAAGCCGTGCAGGGGCTGCGCGCCGCCTTATCCGCGGAAGGGCCGCTCTATATCCACTGCATAGAGGGCAAAGACCGCACCGGCTTTGTCTGCGTCCTTTTGGAAGCCCTGGCCGGCGCGTCCTACGACGAAATGGAAAAAGACTATATGCGCACATACGAAAACTATTTCCATGTGTCCCAGGGGGAAACGCCGGAAAAATATGCCGCCATCGTCGATCTGTACTTCGTGCCCTTCATGGAATACCTCCACGGTACCGGCGACGTCGCCGTGCTGCAAACCGCCGGTTACCGGGAAGACGCCGCCGCCTACCTGAAAGAGGGCGGCATGCGCGACGGGGAGATCGCCGCTTTGCTGTCGCGCATCACGGAATGACAGCGGAAAAAGCCGCAAACCGCAGTACAAACCCATTGCGGAAACCGTTGCCAAGTCTCGCGGAACTGTGCTAATATAATACTTACGGATTGCATGATTCGATAGACTTTGAGAAAGAAGGAAAAACCACATGAAGAAAAAGCATTTGCTGTGCCTGGTTTTGGCGGCGCTGATGCTGCTTTCCCTGGCAGCCTGCAGCGCCAATGATAATGCCGCCGCCGGCGTGCTGGAAAACGGCGGCCTGCAGCTGACCGTTCCCGCCGAATATGCCGGTTTGCTGATCGCCGAAGCGCCCGAAGACGTCAACGAAGGCGTGCTCTTCACCGTTGCGGAAAAGGCTTCCGTGGAGGCGGCCCAGGCCCTGGGCCAGGAGGATATTGGCGCCGGTTGGCTGTTCGATATTGCCCGGGTCAGCGCCGGCGAACTGCATGAGATGCTGTGCAACGACATGTCCGGCCGGGAAGTGATGGCCTGCGACGCCGACGGCAACTATTATGTATTCTGCCATCCCACGGATGTGCGGCTGGTGCGGGAGACCGCCGAGGAAATGAACGAAGCCGCAGAACAGTGGAGCCGGCTCAATGAATGGGCCGATTCCGTACGGGAAAGCTTCGTCAACGAGAACGACGCGCTTACCGCCTACACCCGCGGCAACAGCGATTTGGAAATCTATCTCAACCGCATCGCCTATATGCCCGATACCCACTACACCGTCTCCACCCTGGAATACGGCCCCATGGAAGCCAACGGCTTCGACGCCACGGCATATGTGGAAAAACTGCTGGACGGCGTGACCTATGAAGACGCCGGTATCAGCGAGACACCGGACGGCGAATATGCGGTGATCGAATTCCCCGAGGACGATATCCGCTTTGATTTCTTCTTCCTGGAAGGCAAAGAAAACTATATCCGCCAGACCTGGAACAACGGCCAGAATGAAATGCTCTACAAAGCCGCCTTTGCCGACGGCCAAACCAAAGCCAGCCAGCTGGTGAACGATTGGTATCATGCGCTGGCGGAACAAAACAGCGCCGGCATGGGCTATACCGCCGACGACTTTTTGGGCAACTGGGCGGAAAAAATCGCCGGCCGGGGCCAGATCGAGATCACAAAAGGCGAAAACGACGGCGAATACCAGGTGAATATCCACTGGGCCGGCAGCGCCTTTGAAAGCGCCAACTGGACGATGACGGTCAAAGCCACGGAGAACGGCAACCAGCTGGCCTATGACGACGCTACGATGGTGATCCGCACCTATTCCTCCGAAACCGAATACACCGACGAAGTGCGCTACGAAAACGGGACCGGCACGTTTACCCTGAACAGCGCCAATGAGATCATGTGGCAGGACGATGTGGAGCAAGCCGGCGAAGACGCCGTGTTCATCAGCGTGGACTGAAAAACCTTTCCCAAACCGGGGGCGGACACTGATATGTACCCTCTTTACTGGACAACCAGTAAGGAGGGTATATTATTATGCGTTATAGTTACGAGTACAAGCGGAAATGTATCGAAATGTACAGGGAAGGGAAGTGGCCAGAGACTCCGGAAGGAATAAAGTATCCAGA
>JAILCQ010000019.1 GCA_024679955.1 Bacillota bacterium
TCTGGATACTTTATTCCTTCCGGAGTCTCTGGCCACTTCCCTTCCCTGTACATTTCGATACATTTCCGCTTGTACTCGTAACTATAACGCATAATAATATACCCTCCTTACTGGTTGTCCAGTAAAGAGGGTACATATCACAACGGAGGAAACCGGTTTTGCCGTCTATCGGATGTTTACAGGGACGTTCACAGGTTATGCCGGGCCGGAAAGGGCCTTAGGCCTGGCAGCTTACCAGGGCTACGGTGTTGACGATATCTTCCACGCTGCAGCCTCTGGATAAGTCGTTGACCGGTTTTGCCATACCCTGCAGGACGGGGCCCACGGCATTGGCGTGTCCGAAGCGCTGTACCGCTTTGTAGCAAGCGTTGCCCGCCTGCAAATCGGGGAAGATCAATACGTCGGCATGGCCGGCCACCGGGCTGCCGGGGGCTTTGAATTCGCCTACCGAGGGCACCACCGCGGCGTCCAATTGCATTTCGCCGTCTACCAGCAGTTCCGGATAGCGTTCCTTGGCGATGGCGGTGGCGGAGGCCACTTTGTCTACCAATTCATGTTTGGCGCTGCCTTTGGTGGAGAAGGACAGCATGGCCACCTTGGGATTCTCCATACCCACCACTTTTTGGGCGGTCTGGGCGCTGCAGTAGGCCACCTCCGCCATTTGCTCGTCGGTCAAAGTGGGATTGACGGCGCAGTCGGCAAAGATCATGATGCCGTCTTTGCCGAAATGGGCGTCCTGGGTCACCATGATAAAGGCGCCGGAAACGGTGGTGATGCCGGGTCTGGTTTTGATGATCTGCAAAGCCGGGCGCAGCACGTCGCCGGTGGCGTTTTCCGCGCCGGCCACCATGCCGTCGCAAATATCTTTATATACCATCATTACGCCGAAATACAAAGGATTCTTCATGGTTTCCAGGGCTTTGTCCATGGTCATGCCTTTTTTGGCCCGCATCTGGCAGAATTCTTCGGCGAAGGCGGTATAGTGTTCGTCCTTTTCCGGGTCGATAATGGCGACGCCGCTTAGATCCACATGCTCCGCCGCGGCCACGGCGTTGATTTTTTCCGGGGAACCCAACAGCGTTACCTGGGCGATGGCCTCTTTGGTCAGCACCGCCGCCGCCGCTACCGTCCGTTTTTCCGTACCTTCCGGCAACACGATGTGTTTATGTTGCGCTCTGGCTTTTTCCCTGATTTGGGTGACTAAATCCATGTTTTTACCTCCAGTTCATTATAAAATAAAACACAATACAGTTTGCCTGGCTTCTTCAGGCGTTTTAACATAAGAAGCGGATTCAATGCTTATATTATACTCGCAAGAGCGCCCGTTTTCAATAAATATCCGTCTTTACATATGGGGGACGGGCAAAGTATAATAACAGAAACGATAGAGAAAAGGGGAAGGATCATGTTAAGGCATATTGTGATGTGGCAATTCAAAGACCAGGCCCAAGGCGCGAGCAAAGAAGAAAACATGAGCCGGGCGGCGGAAATGCTTCAGGCTTTGCAGGGGATCATCCCGCAAATCTTATCCATGCATATCGGCCGGGACGTTACGGGCAAAGCCGGTTCCTATGATATGGCCTTGGAAATCGATTTCGCCGGCCCGGAGGAATTGGCCTATTATACCGATCATCCCGAGCATAAAAAAGTGTCGGCGTTTATCGGCAGCGTCCGCGATTCCCGGGTATCCTGCGACTTTTATCTGGATTAATGAGATGAACGAGAATCCGCGCCCGGCAGCGGCGTCCCTTGACCGCCCCGGTTCAGCGGCGGCTTAAATAGCGGAGATGCTCGCCCCGGCGCACCGCTTCGATCAGTTCCTGGGAAATGCTGAGACGGCTGCCGTTTTCCGGTATCTCCGCGAAAGGGAACCAGCGGGCGTCGCTCAATTCTTCTTCCTGCAGGACGATGCGGTCGTCTCCGTCCAATTCCGCGAAAAAACCTACCATGACGGAATCGGAAAAAGCCCAGGGCTGACTGGCATAATATTGGATATTTTTTACCTGCAGACCCACCTCTTCCTGGATCTCCCGGCGCACCGTTTGCTCAAAGGTCTCGCCGATCTCACAATACCCGGCGATCAAAGCGTAGCGTTTGTAGGCGCTGCGCCGGTTTTTGGCCATCAGCAGGCGCTTGCCGTCGGTTATGGCGACGATGACGGCCGGTGCGATTTTCGGATATTCCACAAGCCCGCAATAGGGACAAACGGCGGAACGCTCCCTTTGCCCTTTTTGCATGGGCGCGGCGCAGCGGCCGCAAAAGCGCCGGCTGTCCCGCCAACGGTACAGCTGCAAACCGGTGACGGCGGCGAAAGCGTCCTGGGATGGGGCCAGCATACGCAGGCTGACATTGGCGTCGGCATAGTAGGCGTCTTCCGTCAGGACAGGCGGCGGCGGGGCCAGGAAAAACCGTTGTCCGTCCAGACGGAACAGATATTCCGCTTCCGCCGGTATCTCCCCGTAGGGCAGATCGGCGAAACGGGGCAGGCTGCCGCCTTTATCTCCCCGGCGCAACAGGATATCGCCGCCGCGGAAGACCAAAGCCACGTCGTCTGGGGCGGCTGTGTAGGTATGAAAATCGGTATATAGAACATGGGGTGCGATTTCGTGTATCATAGAGCGCTCCTTTTGGCTGCGGCCTGCCGGCAGGCCGCGGATTTATGGTAGCCGAAAGCCGCTTCGGCTATGCGCCGCCGCTTTTCTTCATTCAGGGGCGGCGGGCCGGCCGTGCTTTTATTATCCACCCTGGGATGAAAATTGTCCAGACCCCGGCCATCGCCCAAAGGGATCTATTATAAAGGAAATAAAGCCCCGACCTAGAATTATAAAGGATAGCTGCAAACCGGTGAAAAAGCCGGTTTCTTTTAACGGTATAACGACGACTAAGGAAGGTGTTATATGGGGTTCTTAGCAAAACTGTTTGACGATAACGCCAAAGATATCAAAAAATATACGAAAATACTGAACGGTATCAACGCTTTGGAACCGGAAATCCACGCCCTTTCCGACCAGGAACTGACGGCGAAAACCGGCGAGTTCAAACGCCGCCTGGAAAACGGCGCCGAGCTTCCTTCCTTGCTGCAGGAGGCTTTCGCCGTGGTGCGGGAGGCCGCCTTTCGCACCCTGGGTATGCGCCATTTCGACGTACAGATGATCGGCGGCATGGTGCTTTCCGACGGACGTATCGCCGAAATGAAAACCGGCGAAGGCAAAACCCTGGTGGCCACCGCCCCCGCCTATTTGCATGCTTTGAGCGGCAAGGGCGTGCACGTGATCACGGTCAACGATTATTTGGCCGGCCGCGACAGCGAATGGATGGGCCGGGTCTATAAATTTTTAGGCATGTCCGTGGGTTTGGTGGTCCACGGCTTGAATCCGGAACAAAAACGCCAGGCCTATGCGGCGGATATCACCTATGGCACCAACAATGAATTCGGCTTCGATTACCTGCGGGACAATATGGCTTTTTCCCTGCAGGCCATGGTGCAGCGGCCTTTGCATTATGCCATCGTGGACGAGGTGGACAGCATTTTGATCGATGAAGCCCGCACGCCGTTGATCATTTCCGGGCCTTCCGCCAAATCCTCCGAGCGCTATTACCAGGCCGCGGCCATCGTGCCCCGGCTGCGGGAAGGCGAGGAGCAGGACTATACCGTGGATATCAAAACCCGCCAGGTGGCCTTGACGGAACAGGGCGTGGCCAAAGTGGAAAAGGCTTTGGCCGTGGAAAACCTCTATGACGACGCCAATACCGAACTGGCCCATCATATCAATCAGGCTTTGCGGGCCCAGGTCTTGTACAAACGGGATCGGGATTATGTGGTGAAGGACGGACAGGTGATCATCGTCGACGAGTTCACCGGCCGTTTGATGTTCGGCCGCCGCTACAGCGAAGGCTTGCATCAGGCCATCGAGGCCAAAGAAAAAGTGAAGATCGAAAGGGAAAGCCAGACCTTGGCCACCATCACGTTCCAGAATTATTTCCGCATGTATGATTTGCTGGCCGGTATGACCGGTACGGCGAAAACGGAAGAAGAAGAGTTCCGTAAGATCTATCATTTCGACGTGGTGGAGATCCCCACCAATTTGCCGATGATACGGGTGGACAATCCGGATATCGTCTACCGCACGGAAAACGGCAAATTCGACGCGGTGGCGGATGAGATCGCCGCGGAACATGCCAAGGGCCGTCCCGTGCTGGTGGGTACGGTCAGCATCGAAAAATCAGAACGGCTCAGCAAGATGTTGAGCCAACGGGGCCTGGCCCATCAGGTATTGAACGCCAAATTCCATGAAAAAGAAGCGGAGATCGTGGCTCAGGCCGGACGCAAAGGGGCCATCACCATCGCCACCAATATGGCGGGCCGCGGTACCGATATCGTTTTGGGCGGCAACGCCCAGTTCATGGCGGAAGCGGAAATGAACGCCCATGAGGACGTGGAGTACAGCAACGAGCAAAGAAACGCTTTGATCGCCGGATACCAGCGGCAGACCAAAGCGGAACATGAAGAAGTGGTGGCACTGGGGGGCCTGCATATCATCGGCACGGAACGGCATGAAAGCCGCCGTATCGACAATCAGCTGCGAGGCCGTGCCGGCCGGCAGGGCGATCCGGGCAGCACCCGCTTTTTCATCTCCATGGAAGACGATTTGATGCGCCGCTTCGGCGGGGACAATCTCACCGGCATCATAGACCGGGTGGGCATGGACGACAGCACGCCTATCGATATGGCCATTGTTTCCCGTTCCATCGAAACGGCGCAAAAGCGGGTGGAAGAACGCCATTTCGATATGCGGAAACACGTTTTGGATTATGACGACGTGATGAATCAGCAAAGGGAAGTGATTTACGCTGAACGCCGCCGGGCCTTGACCGAGGACGACATTTCCGAAAGCGTTTTGGCGATGATCGACGCTACCGTGGAGCGGATCGTAGCCCGCTACGCCGGGGCCAGCAATTATACGGAAGAATGGGAACTATCCGCTTTGCTGCGGGATATGGCCGAGTATTTGCCCAAGCATTTGCCGGAGGAAGAAGAATTGAAAGCTCTGGCTCATGACGAAGTCGCGCCCTTCTTTCAAGAACGCTTCCATAGCTACTATCAGGAGCGGGAAGAACAAATGGGCAGCGAAACCATGCGCAAATTGGAAAAGCTGGCTGTTTTGCAAACCGCCGATGCCAAATGGATGGATCATTTGGACGCCATGGATCAGCTGCGGCAGGGTATCGGCCTGCGGGCTTACGGCCAGCGGGATCCTTTGGTGGAATACAAACGGGAAGCCTACGATATGTTTGAGGGCATGATCGAAGACATTCAGTCCGGCGTTACCCGTTTGGTGATGTTGGCCAATTTGGTGGAAGCGCCCCAGGAAAGGCGGGAAACCTATGAAAACCGCAGCGACGGCCAACCAGCCAAGAAGCAGCCGGTACGGGCGGAAAAGAAAATCGGCCGCAACGACCCCTGCCCCTGCGGCAGCGGCAAGAAATATAAGAATTGCTGCGGCAGGAATTAGCGGCTGCCGGCATGGAGCCGTTTGAAAAAGTCCGTTTTATTGAGGCGGCGGCCGGTCTACCGGCCGGAAACCGCCGCATCCGATTTGCCGTAGCATCAGCTTTGCAGAGTAAGGGAGGAATAGCATGTTGGAAGAATTGAAACCCTTATTGGAAGAAGGAGAAAACCGTTTGGATCAATTAAGGAGGTCTCTTTGACCTGGATCAGAAAGCAGAAGCGGTAGAGTTGTTGGAAAAACAAACCCTGGAGCCAGGATTTTGGGATGACCGCCAGTCGGCCCAGGCTTTGTTGGGCCGCATCAACCGCCTCAAGGATGTGATCGAGGACTACGGCCGTTTGCAGCGTCATTTCAGCGACGCCGCCACTTTGTATGAGCTGGCCGAGGAAGAAAACGACGAAAGCCTGGCCAAGGAAGCGGCCGCGGAATTGACTGCCGTCAACAAAGAAATGGCGGCCATGGAATTGTCCCTGCTGCTTTCCGGGGAATACGACAGCCATAACGCCATCCTTTCCCTGCATGCCGGGGCCGGCGGTTTGGAAGCCCAGGATTGGACGGAAATGCTGCTGCGCATGTATACCCGCTATTGCGAAAACCACCGCTATAAGGTGGAGATCATCGACAGCCTGCCGGCGGACGAAGGCGGATACAAAAGCGTCACCATTGCCGTGACCGGGGCCAATGCCTACGGCTATCTGAAATCGGAACGGGGAGTCCACCGTTTGGTGCGCATCTCTCCCTATGACGCCGCCGGACGGCGGCACACTTCCTTTGCTTCGGTGGACGTCTTGCCCCAGGTCAACGATGACAACGAGGTGGAGATCAACCCCGACGACCTGCGCATCGATACCTACCGCTCTTCCGGTAAAGGCGGGCAGCATTTGAACAAAACCGATTCGGCGGTGCGCATCACCCATTTCCCCACCGGCATCGTGGTGCAATGCCAGGACGAACGCTCCCAGTTTGCCAATAAGGATCGGGCCATGCAGCTGTTGGCCGCCAAATTATTGGATCTGAAATTGCGGGAAAGGGAAGCGCAGATGAACGAATTGCGCGGGGAACAGCAGGAGATCGGCTGGGGCAGCCAGATCCGGTCCTATGTTTTCCAGCCATACCGTTTGGTCAAAGACCATCGCACCGGCTATGAAGCAGGCAACACCGACGCGGTCATGGATGGCGATCTGGATGGATTCATCGCCGCCTATTTGCAGAAATTTGCTCCCAAAGTATAAAAACCCCTGGTAGGATAATAGAAAAGTCCGGCCGGTTTGCCGGACTGCCAACAAAAAAAGTAATAGGAGGCTGTATTATGGAGTTTCACTCTTCCGAAGAATTGGCCAGGCAAATGCGCCGTCAGATCATCCTGATGTTAGCGGCGGCCAAAAGCGGTCATCCCGGCGGCTCCCTTTCCGCCACGGATATTTTGGCCACATTGTATTTTGATCAGATGCAAATCGATCCCCAAAGACCGGATTGGCCCCAGCGGGACCGGCTGGTGTTGTGCAAAGGCCACGCCGCGCCGGCTTTGTACGCGGCATTGGCTTTAAAAGGCTATTTCCCGATGGAGGATTTGGCCGGATTGCGCAAATTAGGCAGCAAGCTGCAGGGGCACCCGGATATGCACAAAACCCCCGGCGTGGATATGACCACCGGCTCCCTGGGCCAAGGTTTATCCGCCGCCTGCGGCATGGCCATGGCCGGGCGGATCGATGGGGAAGACTATAACGTCTACGCGATTTTAGGCGACGGGGAAACGGAAGAAGGCCAGGTTTGGGAAGCAGCTATGTTCGCTTCTCATTATCATCTGAGCAAGATCATCGCTTTTGTGGATCACAACCGTTTGCAGATCGACGGCAATATCGAGGACGTGATGTCGCCGGAACCCCTGGAAGCCAAATGGCAGGCTTTCGGCTGGCAAGTGCAGCGGATCGACGGCCATGACTGCCAGGCCATCCGGGCCGCCATCAATTGGGCGAAAGCGGAAAAAGACCGTCCTTCGGTGATCATTGCCGATACGGTAAAAGGCAAAGGCGTGGATTTTATGGAAAATCAGGTTGGCTGGCATGGATCCGCCCCCAATCAGGAGCAGGCGGAGCAGGCTTTGGCGCAATTGGGAGGATGTTAATATGAGTGAGATCAAAATTGCGACCCGGGAAGCCTACGGCAAGACCCTGGCTGCCCTGGCCAAAGAGAACGGCGATATCGTGGTTTTGGACGCGGATCTGTCCAAATCCACCAAAACGGCGGAAAGCAAACAAACCGCGCCGGAACGGTTCATCAATTGCGGCATCGCCGAACAGAATATGATCGGCGTGGCCGCCGGTTTGGCGGCCTGCGGCAAAACTCCTTTCGTCAGCTCTTTCGCGGTGTTCGCCACCGGCCGGGCCTTTGAGCAGATCCGCAACAGCGTGGCCTATCCCAGTCTCAACGTGAAAATCGCCGCCACCCATGCCGGTATCACCGTAGGGGAAGACGGCGGTTCCCATCAGGCCGTGGAAGATGTTTCGCTGATGCGCAGCCTGCCCAATATGACGGTTTTGGTACCGGCGGACGCCTGGGAAACGGAACAAATGGTCCGCTGGGCCGCCGAATACGAGGGCCCGGTATATTTGCGCCTGGGCCGTTTGGCCGTGCCCCAATTGCCGGCGGAAAACCGCTCTTTCAAGCCCCTGTCCGGCGAACTGTTGCTGCCCGGATCGGATATTGTGATTTTTGCCTGCGGCATGATGGTGGATCAGGCCATGGAAGCCGCCGAATTGCTGCGCACGGAAGGCATAAAAGCGGCGGTGGCCAATATCCATACCATCAAACCGCTGGATGAGGATTTTATCGTCGATCAGGCCATGCATACCGGCGCGGCTTTGACCGTGGAGGAACACAGCATTATCGGCGGTTTGGGCTCGGCGGTCGCGGAAGCCCTGGCAGAGCATTGCCCCACGCCCATGTCCCGCCTGGGCATTGCCGATCAATTCGGCCAAAGCGGCAGTCCGGCGGCGCTGCTGAAACATTACGGCCTGACGCCGGAAGCCATCGCCATGCGGGCCAAAATGGTGTTGGCCAGAAAATAACCGTGTTTTTGCGAAACGCCGCCCTTGCCGACGTGGCGTTTCGCCGCATAGGGGTATTGCATAGCGTGCCGCCGGCGAAAGCGGTTTTTGCCGGCGCACGCTATCTTTGTCCTTTCCGCCTTTACTGGGCCTGTCTGGGGGCGAAGCCGCCGGCCAACCCCGGTTCTTTTTTCTCCTTTTTCTTCGTCAAAAGAAAAAATCTGGACAATATACACAGGCGCATATTATAATGAAGTGCGTAGCGCCGGTATCGGCAATCGTCTGAACGGGAGGGTGGTATCATGAGCGCGCAAAATGAAATTGCCATCCAAATGAAAGAAGTCAGTAAAATATTCTACGGGAAAACCATAGCCAACGATAAGATTAGCCTGGACATTCGCCGGGGAGAAATTTTGGCTTTGCTGGGCGAAAACGGCAGCGGCAAAACCACTTTGGTCAATATGCTTTCCGGGATTTATTTCCCGGATCACGGCGAAATTTTTGTCAACGGCAAGAAAGCCTCCATTCGCAGTCCCCGGGACGCTTTTGCCTTGGGCATCGGCATGGTGCATCAGCATTTTAAGCTGATCGACGTGCTTACGGCCGCCGAGAATATTATTTTGGGCTTGCCCGGCGGCGTTACCATCGACCGCAAAACTTTATACGGACAGATCCGGGATATCGCCGCCAAATACGGTTTCGATTTGTCGCCGGAAAAGAAAATATACAATATGTCCGTATCAGAAAAACAAACGGTGGAAATCGTCAAGGTATTGTACCGGGGCGCGGATATCCTGATTTTGGACGAGCCGACGGCGGTGCTGACGCCCCAGGAAACCACCAAACTGTTTGCGGTGCTGCGGCGTATGAAGGAAGACAATAAAACCGTGGTGATCATCACCCATAAGCTGAACGAAGTGATGGAAGTGTCCGACCGGGTACATATCCTGCGCAAAGGCCGCTATGTCGGTACCGTGGATACCAAACAAACCAGCGTGCAGGAACTGACGGAAAAAATGGTGGGACGGGCCATCTCCTTGTCCATCGACCGGCCGGAAGTGGCGGATAAAAAACTGAAAATTGACGCCCATGGTTTGACCTGCGTCAATGAGGAAGGCGTGACCACCCTGGAGGGGGTGGATGTGCAATTGTACGGTGGGGAGATTTTGGGCGTCGCCGGTATCGCCGGCAGCGGCCAAAAAGAATTGTGTGAAGCCATCGCTGGTTTGCAGCCTTTGACCGCCGGTTCTATCGTATTCCACGGCCAGGACGCCCAGGGCAACCCCAAAGCGGAAGATATCGCCGGGCGGCCGCCGATGGACAGGATCAAGCGGGGCATAGCCATGAGCTTTGTGCCGGAAGACCGTTTGGGCATGGGTCTGGTGGCCGCCATGGATATGACGGATAATGTGATGCTGCGCAGCTATTACCGGAACAAAGGCCCCTTCGTCGACCGCCAGGCTCCGCGAAAATTGGCCCAGGATTTGGTCGAGCGGCTGGAGATCGTCACGCCGGGGGTAAACGTGCCGGTGCGGCTGCTTTCCGGCGGCAATGTGCAGAAAGTGCTTTTGGGCAGAGAGATCGCTTCCCGGCCACAGGTGCTGATCGTCGCCTATCCGGTGCGGGGATTGGATATCAATTCCTCCTACACCGTATATTCGTTGCTGAACGAGGAAAAGAAAAAGGGCGTGGCCGTTTTGTTCGTGGGCGAGGATCTGGATGTGCTGCTGCAGATCAGCGACCGGATCATGGTATTGTGCGGCGGCAAGCTCAGCGGCGTCGTGGACGCCAAAACCGCCTCCAAGGAGCAGATCGGTTTGATGATGACCCATGTGGGGGGCGAAAATGCGGCGAAGGAGGATAACGGAAATGACTGAACAAGCGGCGGCGGCAGTCAAACAGCATGAACCCTGGCTGCGCATCGTCAATCGGCCGGTGATCTCCCGGCGCAAAGCCTGGGCCATCCGGGCGGCGGCGTTTATTGCGGCCATCCTCTGCGGCGCTTTGCTGATTTTGCTTTTGGGCCATTCGCCTTTTGCCGTATATTCGGAAATGATCAAAGGGGCGGTGGGCTCCAAAATCAGCTTGGTTTCCACCATAAAAATCGCCATCCCCTTGCTGATCGCCGCCTTATCCGTGGCCTTGTCGTTTAAAATGCAGTTTTGGAATATCGGCGCGGAAGGGCAGATCCTGGCCGGCGGCATAGCCGCTTCCTATTTTGCTTTGTATTGGGCCGGCGCCATGCCCGCTCTGATCCTGTTCTTGCTGATGTGCGCGGCAGCCGCTGCCGCAGGGGCCTTGTGGGGCGCGATCCCGGCTTTGTGCAAAGCCAAATGGAATACCAACGAAACCTTGTTTACCCTGATGCTCAATTATGTGGCTTTGGGTTTGATCAAATATCTGCAGGCCGGGCCCTGGCAAAAACCTGGCGGCCACCCGCAGATCGCCATGTTTGACGACGCCGCCCGTCTGCCCAAAATATTCGACGTGCATATCGGCTGGATAATCGCCATCGTTTTGGTGGCGGTGGTCTCGGTTTTCTTAAGCCGTTCCAAGCACGGTTTTGAAACGGCGGTGGTGGGGCAAAGCCCCAATACCGCCCGGTACGCGGGAATGCATGTGGGACGGGTCTTGGTGCGTACTATGATCTTCGCCGGCGCTTTGGCCGGTATCGTCGGCTTTATCCAGGTGTCCGGGGCGGATTATACCTTGACGGAAAATACCGCCGGCGGCGTGGGCTTTACGGCGATCACCGTAGCCTGGCTGGCCCAATTGCATCCCCTGGCCATGATGGCGGTGGCCGTTTTTATCGCCGTTTTGGAAAAAGGCGCGGGACGCATCCAAACTACCTACGGCATACCGGCTTCCGCATCCGACGTGTTGATCGGCATTATTCTATTCTTCATGTTGGGCTGCGAGTTCTTTATCCATTATCGCTTGATTCTGCGCAAAGGGGGGAAGGCTCGTGGATAATTTGGTGAATTTGCTATACGCGGCTGTTTTGGCCGGTACGCCCTTGCTGTTCGGCACATTGGGCGAGATCCTTACCGAAAAATCCGGCAACCTGAATCTGGGCGTGGAAGGCATGATGTTCATGGGCGCCATTTCCGGCCTGGCGGGGGTATATTTCGCCGAGATGTGGTTTGGAGAAATGACGGGAATCATCTGCATGCTGATCGCCATCCTCGCCTCGTTTTTATGCGGCGCTTTCGGCGCTTTGATCTACGGCTTCCTCACCATTACCCTGCGGGCCAATCAAAACGTGACCGGCCTGACGCTGACCATATTCGGTATCGGCTTTGCCAATTTCTTCGGCGAGATCATCGCTTCCGCTTCCCCCAGCAAATTTATGACCATTTCCACCGGGGCCAAAGCGGCCTTTGCCAACAGTCCCCTGATCCCCGGTTTGGCGGCGTTGGCTGGGGAACACCGCTGGATATACTGGATCAACAAGCTGCTTTTTTCTTATAATCTGCTGGTTTATCTGGGCATTGCCGTGGCTTTGGTCATGGCCTGGTTTTTGAACAAGACCCGTGCGGGTTTGAATCTGCGGGCGGTAGGGGAAGACCCTGCGGCGGCGGACGCCGCCGGCATCCCGGTGAACCGCTACAAATATTTGGCCACCGTCATCGGCGGCGGCATTTGTGGCGTGGGCGGCATGTATATCAGCATGGTGACCGCCTACGGCGTGTGGGTCCACGGCTGCGTGGGCGGCCGGGGATGGATCGCCGTAGCCCTGGTCATTTTTGCCACCTGGTCCCCCAGCCGGGCCATTTTCGGCGCTTTGGTTTTCGGCGGCTTGTCCATCCTCCGCATGTATGTCCCTTTGGGCATACCCATTGAAATATATGACCTGCTGCCCTATTTGGCCACCATTCTCGTGTTGATCGTTACCAGCGTACGCCAGAGCAAGGATCATAACATCCCCAAGCATTGCGGCTTCAATTATTTCCGGGAGGAAAGATAGCTTAGTATTACAGCGCGGCGTTGTCCGCCCTGTGAAGGCGGCGTCGTTTTCCCGAGGCAAACGTCAATAGCAGGCAAACCGCCGGTTTGGCCGTGGCTTAGCCGGCGGTTTTCCTTTTGCCTGGACGGTCCCGGCCCGGGCGGATGAAAGCGGTGTCCGCCTTGGAAAACAGGGGATGGTCAAGGCGCATCCTCCGCCGCCAGGAGAAGCAGGCCTTGCCGCGGCAAGCCCGCTTGGCGAACCCTGCCGCCGGGCCCCGCCAAAAAGAAAGCAAAAGAAATTTTTTGTGGCGAAACCATTGCCAATATGGTATAATAACGGCATAAGCCAAAACTTTTTGTTTTGCGTTAAAGTATTTGTTATTTAAACAAGAAAAGAATAGGTTTATGCCATCCGATCACTGGAGGTGAACGAAATATGCAAGTGAAACTCAATAACCGTTTGCATGCAGTGGCCGGTTTTGTCCTGCCGGGCAAAACGGCGGCGGATATTGGAGCGGATCATAATTATTTGCCTGTTTACCTGATCATCAACGGCATATGCCCTTATGTGGTCGCCGTGGAACGAGCCACCGGCCCCTATGAAAACGCCTGCCAATTGGTGGATTTGCTGTCGCTATCCCGGCAGATCGACGTCCGTTTCGGCGACGGTTTGGCTCCCTTGCAGCCGGGAGAAGCGGCCACGGTCACCATCGCCGGTATGGGCGGTTTTTTAATTCAGGATATCCTATCCTGCCAGCCTGCGGTGGTGGCGCAAACCGAGAGGTTGGTGCTGCAGCCGCAGAAAAACAGTGCCGCGGTACGCCGCTGGCTGATGGATAACGGCTGGCGCATCGTGGCGGAGCAATTGGCTTTGGATAACGGTTTCTACTATGAGATTATTGCGGCGGAACACGGCGAAATGTCGCTGGACGAGGACGAATTGACCTTCGGCCCCTGTTTGCTGGCGGAACCGCATCCTTTGCTGGCGGACTTTTTGCAGCTGAAACGTAAGGATCTGTCGTCTTTGACAGAGCAGGTTTCGGCCATGACCGGCGCAAACGCCGCGCAGCGTTTGCGGCAATTGCAGAGCGCCATCGCGCAAATCGACAGGATTTTACGCCGTTGTGAAAGATAAAAACAGGGAGAATATTATGTTGAAGCAGCTACATCAATTGCAAAAATTGCAAAACGCGCAAAAACATTTGGAACAGGAGAAGCTTCACAGCGAAACCTATTGCCAAATGACGCAGATCAAAGCGGAATACGACGCCGATAAATGCCGCTGGCAAGAACTGGCCGCTATGCGCGGCGAATTGTTGCAAAACCGCAAAGAATACGCGGAAGCCTTGACGGAAACCGGCGACAAATTGCAAAAAGAGCAGGACGCCATGTACGACGGCTCCACCTCCACGGTAAAGGTTTTATCCGCCCGGGAGGCGCAAATGAACGCTCTGACGGAAAAAATGGAAAGTCTGAAAGCCCAGGATGAAGAAGCCGTTCAGCATTTGCAACAAATCGAGGAAGAAACAGCAGAATTAAAACGAAAAATCGAAGAAGAATGTCAGTCTTTTGAAAAGCTGAAAGTGGATTATAAAGGCATATGCCAGGAATACGCGCAGAAAGAGGCGGAAGTGGCGGCGCAAATAGACGAATTGCTGCCTGCCATCGATAAAGAGGAATTGGCCTGGTTTGAGGCCAACCGGCAGAGATTCGGCGGCTCGCCGGTGGCCTATTTGTCTCCGGAGCATGTTTGCGACGGCTGCCATACCATCGTTACGCCGGTTTTGTATAAAAGAACGGTATCCGGCCAGCGGACCTTTTGCGAAAAATGCGGCAGGGCGCTGTTTACCGACGGGGAATAAGCCTTTTGCCGGAATATATTTTGCTGCCATAAAAATTGCCGAGTAAGCCGGATGGACGCAAGCGCAGCCCGCAAGGGCGCGCCTGAGGAAAGTCCGGGCTCCATAGGGCGGAATGCCGGCTAACGGCCGGTGAGGGCGACCTTAAGGATAGTGCCACAGAAACAAACCGCCGGCATTTGCCGGTAAGGGTGGAACGGTGCGGTAAGAGCGTACCAGCGCCCGGGAGACCGGGCGGCTAGGTAAACCCCATTCGGAGCAAGACCCTTGAACCTTCCGGTTCACAGAAAAGCGCAGGGCGGCCCGTCCGCTTTTCATTGCGGTCGCTAAAGCATGCCGGCAACGGCATGATTAGATAGATGTTCATCCAAGACAGAACCCGGCTTATAGGCTTGCTCGGCAGATTTATAGAGATGGAGGAAGAAAATGGAAGCGTTGTTTGATCAGATGGGCGAATTCATCAAAATGGAAGAGGAGCTGCCCTTTGCGGATTTTCAAGCGTATTACACTTCGGTCATGGCCTATTTGCAAAAAGAATATCAGGATATGACGGTGGATGATTTGCTGAAAGCCAAAGGCATTCTTTCCATTATGGGCGCCAATGCCAAAACCCGCGCTCTGGTAAAAAATGAAAACCGCAAGAAATTCCAAAAAATGGCCGAAAAATCCGTTTTTTGGGACGAAGCGATCGCCAGACGCCTGACCAAAATCGAAGGCTTGAGCGAAGACGAAGTGCAGAAACGAACAGAATCTCTTTGGGAATAGGAGCAGGGGATGCGTTTACGGCATATTCCGGGCGCTGCCGCCGCAGTTTGCCAAAACCCGCTTGTGCTTACGGAAGAAGAAGCCGTTTCGCATAAAGGGCAATGGCTGCGCTTCAGCGGCGGACGCCCGCTGCATTTGGAAATCGGTATGGGCCGGGGCCGTTTTATCTTTTCCGCCGCCCAGGCCGACGCAGCCGGCTTTTTTATCGCTTTAGAGGTGCGGCCGGAAATGGTTCTCCAGGCTTTGCAGCGCTTTGCCGGTGAAGAGGACGCCGGCCAGCCCGGCAATTTGCGCTTGCTGTGGTGCGACGCCGCCAGGCTGGCGGATATCTTCGCGCCGGGCGAGGTCAGTACGATCTATCTGAATTTTCCCGACCCCTGGCCGAAAAACCGTCATCAAAAACGGCGTTTAACCGCGCCTTCTTTTTTATCTGTTTATCAACACATTCTGCAAGAACAAGGCCAATTGTGCTTCAAAACGGATAATCTGCCCTTGTTTGAATGGTCTAAAGAAAATTTTCTTGCCGGAAATTGGCATATCCAGCATATATCTAACGATTTGCCCCTGGCGGAATCGGCTATCGTTACCGAATATGAAAGCCGCTACCGCAAACGCGGTCAGCCGATTTTCTATTTGGCCGCCAGTCCGGGTGAAGGAGGTTGACATGGAGTATTTCAGTACCAGAGGCGGTGAAAAGGTCAGCGCCTCCCTGGCGATCCAGGAAGGTTTGGCGCCGGACGGCGGCCTGTATGTGCCGGCGCGTTTCCCGGCCTATTCGATAGAGGAAATTTGCGACAAAAGCTATGTGGAAATGGCCGCCGGTATCTTTTCTTTGTACCTGCGGGAGTTTTCGCCGGAACAGATCGCGGAGGCCGCCGTCAACGCCTATTTGCCGAATTTCCCCAAAGCTGTCGCGCCTTGCGTCGGTCTGGGCGATACCGGCGTTTTGGAATTGTGGCACGGCCCCACCGCCGCTTTTAAAGACATGGCTTTGCAGGTGCTGCCGCGGCTGATGAAATTGGCCGGCTCCCGTTGCGGCAACGACAGGGAGCTGGTGGTATTGACCGCCACCTCCGGCGATACCGGCAAGGCGGCCCTGGAAGGCTTCAAAGACGTGCCCGGGGTGAAGATCATCGTCTTCTATCCCAAAGACGGGGTCAGCGCCACCCAGGAGCTGCAAATGCGCACCACCGGCGGCAGCAATACTTATGTGATCGGCGTGGAAGGCAATTTTGACGATTGCCAAACCGGCGTAAAGGCCTTGTTTGCCGACGCCGGACTCAACCGGCAGTTGGCCGAAAACGGCAAGCAGTTCACCTCGGCCAATTCCATCAATTGGGGACGCTTGCTGCCGCAAATCGTCTATTACTACTATGGCTACAGCCAAATGTGCCGCGCCGGCCGGGTGGAATTGGGCGCGCCCATCGATATCGCTGTGCCCACCGGCAATTTCGGCAATATCCTGGCCGCCTGGTACGCCAAAAAAATGGGCTTGCCGGTGCATCGTTTGCTTTGCGCCTCCAATGAAAACGACGTTTTGACCGAGGTTTTGACAACGGGCGTATACAACAGCCGCCGTCCTTTGCTGAAAACCACCAGTCCTTCCATGGATATTTTGGTTTCCAGCAATTTCGAGCGCTTTCTCTTTGACCTCAGCGGCAACAACGCCGAGATGACGGCCCAATGGTTCCGGGATCTGCGGGAATCCGGCCGGTTCACGGTAGAGCCGCCTATCCTTGCTGCCATGCAGGAAGCCGTTTACGGCGGCAAGGCGGACAGCGCCCAGGCTGCCGCTACCATCAAAAAAGTATACGACGAATACGGCTATTTGCTGGATCCCCATACCGCCGTGGGCTATACCGTGGTGGAGGAATATTGGCGCAGCCATGGCCGGGAATATCCGGTGCTGTTGGCCTCCACCGCCAATCCCTATAAATTCTCCCAGGCGGTGCTGGAGGCATTGGGCCTGCATGTGGAAAATGTCAGGGAAACGGATATGCCGCAGCTGCTGGAAGATCATACCGGGGTGCCGATCCCCGAGAGTTTACGGCAAATCGCTTCTTTGCCGGTACGGCATAACCGCTTCTGCGCCAAAGACAAAATGCGCGATACGGTAACGGATATTCTGCGTCTGGCCTGACCGGTCAGGTCGGCTTCCACAAGTGGGGGCGGCCGGCCGCCAAAGGATGTGCAGCGTTTCAAGCGCAAAGAACGGCCGCTTCTGTTTGCGGTGTTCTTTGCGCTGTTTTATCGCTTTTCCGCTGTTTGCCTGCAGGATGGCGGCAACGCGTGGCCTTCGGCTTCAGCCGCCGGATTCGCTGAAATAGTTGACGATCCCCACATACAGGGCCCAGGCCGCCTGCCGCTGATAATCGCCGCCGGCCAAGGCCTGCGCCTCCTGGGGATTGGACAAAAAGCCCATTTCGGCAATGACGGCCGGCGCGGCGGTATGCTTTAGCAGATAGGCGTCCGGATGGGCCAGGGCGGTCCGCCGGGAATGCAGCAGCAAGCCGCATTGTTCCTGTATGGCCTGGGCCAGTTTTTTCCCTTCTTCATTGCCGGCGCCGTAAAAGATTTGCGCCCCGCAGGTATCGGGCGCGGCGGGAAAGCTGTTGGCATGTATGCTGACAAACAGATCCGCTTCCTTGGCCAATGCCGCCCGGGCCTGCATATCTTCCTGTTTGTTGTCATAGGCCAGTCGGTCGTTTTCCCGGGTGCACAGCACCACGGCCCCGCTGTTGCGCAAGAGTTGACATAGGTTTTTGCTGACAGCCAAATTCACATCTTTTTCCTGCACGCCGTCAACCCCCACCACGCCGGGGTCCCAATCGCCATGTCCCGGATCGATCACCACGGTTTTGCCGAAAAGGGCAGGGGAAAGGGCCGGCTCCGTCCGGCTTTCCTGAACGGCCAGGAAAAAGGTCAGACATAATACCGGCAATACCCAGAATGCCCGCCGGGGAGGCCGGAAACGGGCGATGAAAATACGCATGGCTATTCCCTCCCAAGCTATGGTCGCCGCTACAGACTATGCCGGGATTTGTGAAATATGCCAAAAAATTTTTCAATAGGCATTGCATTATTATGCAAATTGGCGTATTATTATTTTATGAGGAATGCCGCCGCCTTAGGCGGCGAAATCGATCGGTAATCTGTAAAAGGAGGAATATATGCATGAAAAAAACCTTTAAGAAAGTGGCTTTGGCCTATAGCGGCGGTTTGGACACGTCCATTATTATACCTTGGCTGAAAGAAAACTACGGTTGCGAAGTGATCGCCATTTGCGGCGACGTGGGCCAGGGCAAGGAAGTGGATCCCGTTCGCGAGAAAGCCTTGAAAAGCGGCGCTTCCAAGGTTTTTGTGGGCGATTTGACGGAAGAATACGTGAAGGATTTTATTTTCCCCACTTTAAAAGCCGGGGCCGTATATGAAGGCAAATATTTGCTGGGCACCTCCCATGCCCGGCCCATCATCGCCCGCTATCTGGTGGGCATCGCCAAAGCGGAAGGCTGCGACGCCATTTGTCACGGCTGCACCGGCAAAGGCAACGACCAGGTCCGTTTTGAATTGTCCATCAAAGCTTTGGCGCCGGAAATGCAAATCATCGCCCCTTGGCGGGAATGGGATCTGAAATCCAGGGAAGAAGAAATCGATTATGCGGAAGCCCATGGCATCCCCGTACCGGTCACCAAGAAAGACAATTACAGCATGGACCGGAACATCTGGCATTTGTCCCATGAAGGCATGGATTTGGAAGACCCCTGGAATGAGCCCCAGGCGGAAATGCTGAAAATCTGCCAAACGCCGGAAGCGGCTCCCGATAAACCCACCTATGTGGAGATCGAATTTGCCCAAGGCGAACCGGTGAAAATCGACGGCAAAGAAATGTCGCCGGCCACCGTCGTCAGCGAGCTGAACCGCCTGGGCGCGGCCAACGGCGTAGGCATCGCCGACTTGGTGGAAAACCGTCTGGTGGGCATGAAATCCCGGGGCGTATATGAGACCCCCGGCGGCACCATCTTATATGCTGCCCATAAATCCTTGGAAGAACTGACTTTGGATCGGGCCACCGCCCATTATAAAGACATGCTGGCTTTGCGTTTTGCCGAACTGGTATACGATGGCATGTGGTTCTCGCCGCTGCGGGAAGCCCTGTCCGCTTTTGTGGATGAGACCCAAAAAACCGTCAGCGGCGTGGTGCGGGTGAAACTGTACAAAGGTTCCGCCGTGGTCGTAGGTATGAAGAGCCCCTATTCTTTATACGACGAAGATCTGGCCACCTTCGGCGAAGACGAAGTATACGATCAAAAGGATTCCGCCGGTTTCATCAATCTCTTCGGTCTGCCCCTGAAAGTCCGGGCTCATATGCAGGCCAAAAACAAATAAACGGAATACAAGTTGCTTTATCCACCCCCCGCCCCGGTATGATCCGGCGGGGGGTTCTGTTTGACGGAACAGATAAAATATTGTATAATAAAAAAATGAATTATTATGAAGAAAATGCCGGTTTTTCCAAAACCGCCTCGCAAATCGCCGCCTATGAGGCGCAGGTGCAAAGCTGCCGGGATTGTCCGCTGGCCCTCACCCGCACCCAGGCGGTTTGCGGCAATCGCTGTTATCAGGGGGATATCATGCTGCTGGGCGAGGCCCCCGGCGCGGCGGAAGACCGCTTTGGACGCCCTTTTGCCGGCGCTGCCGGTAAGCTGTTGCAGCAGTTCCTGGCGGAAAGCCAAATCCCCGCGGAACGGCTCTATATCGGCAATGCGGTGAAATGCCGCCCGGTAAAGCCGGGGAAAAGGCCCGGCGCCTGGCGCAACCGTCCGCCGCGGCCCGCCGAGATCGCGGCCTGCCGCCGCCATTTACAGGCGGAGCTGGCCTTGGTGCGCCCCAAATTGATCGTCACCCTGGGCGCGGTGCCGTCGTCTTGTTTCATGCCGGACAAGCCGCAGATGGGACAATGCCACGGCAAACCTTTTGCCGCCGGTCCCTACCGGATATTCCCGTTGTATCATCCGGCGGCGGTGATGTATAACCCCGGCTTGCGCCGGGCCTATGAAGAAGATATGCAAACCTTGGTTCGCTACATACAAAACGAAATGATATGAGGAGATAGCAGCTATGAGGATAGGCGTGTATGCCGGTACGTTCGACCCCATTACCAATGGACATTTGGATATTGCCAAACGTGCGGCCAGCTTGTTTGATAAAGTGATCATCGCCGTGGCGGAAGACAATTATAAGCAGCCGCTGTTCAGCATCGAAGAACGCTGCGATTTGATCCGCACGGCGATCGTGGAAAAAAACTGCGGGGACAACGTGGTGGTAGACGCGTTTTCCGGTTTGCTGGTGGACTACTGCGCCTCGCAAAACGCGTGCTCCATTATTCGCGGCTTGCGGGCGATTTCCGACTTCGATCAGGAATTCCAAATGGCTTTGCTGAACCGCAGCCTGAAACAAGGCATTGACACCGTGTTTTTGATGAGCGGTTCCCGATATTTGTTTATCAGTTCCAGCATCATCCGCAAATCGGCCATGTTAGGCGCCAATGTGGACGATCTGGTGCCGCCCTGCGTTTCCAAGGCTTTGCAAAGAAAATATCACGGCTAGGGAACTTTTGCCTGCCGGAGCAGGTCTTTTTTGTGTCGAAGCTTTGTCTTTTCCTGCATCGTGTCAAAAATAATGGCAGAAAAGGGCAGGCGCGAAAGAAAAGTTATACGAAACAAGGGTTTTGTGCGAAAAAACTTGTGCCAGTAAAATAAAGAGGTGCATGATGAAAAGATTCGCAATACGTTTTCTTTGTCTGTGTTGTTGTTTGCTTTTTCTTTTCAGTTTTTCCCTTGCGGCATTGGCGGTAGATGAGGATGGCCTGCCTGTGAACGACGGCGCGACCGTGGACGAAGGCCAAGCCGTGGACGGAAGCGGAATCGTGAACAACGTTGTAACGCTGAACGACGGTGTGACTGTGAACGGCGGCGCAGACGGAGACGCGCCCATGTACTATACGGTGAACGGTCAATGGACCTATACGCTGATCCATCAGGTCACCGTCCGCAACGACCGGAACAGCGCCGCCAGAAACGTGGTATTGTCCATCCCGCTGACGGATG
>JAILCQ010000026.1 GCA_024679955.1 Bacillota bacterium
GTGACGGAAAAGCTCAGCGCCGGCGATATCGTTCTGTTTCATAACAACGGTTTGCATACCGCCGAAGCGTTGCCGGTGATCGTGGAATACGCCTTGTCCCGGGGCTTGCGCATCGTGCCGGTGGGGGAACTGCTGCTGCAGGGGGATTATTATATCGATTGCAACGGCGTGCAGAGAAGCCGGTCCGCTTCCTGATCTACAGTCTGTTTAAAAGAAAGCATTGTTAGCGGGATAAAAATTTTTTAAAATTGTGAGAATATTATAAAATATAATCATTGGATTGTATTTCGCAAACGCCTGTGATATGCTTATCTTGGCAGAACCATTGGGGTATGGTTTTTTTTTGCTGTAAATAATAATATGGAGGTAACGTCATGATTTGCAAAAATGAAGGAGTTTGTCGTTTTGTGGCTGAATCGGAAGCTTTAGCCCAACCGGACCAGGTGGTTTGGATTGACGGAAGCGAAGAACAGCTGGAAGAATTACGCCGGCAAGCGGTAGCTACCGGGGAAATGATCAAGCTGAACCAGGAAAAATTACCCAATTGCTACTATCATCGCACGAAAGTGAACGATGTGGCCAGGGTTGAGGGACGTACCTTCATCTGTTCCAGAGAGAAAAGAAACGCGGGCGCTACCAACAACTGGATGGATCCCAAAGAAGCTTACAAACTGACCGACGATATCATTCGCGGCGGCATGAAAGGCCGTACCATGTATGTGATTCCTTTCTCCATGGGCGTGGTCGGTTCTCCTTTCTCCAAAATCGGTATTGAAATCACCGATTCCATATATGTTGTTTTGAATATGGCCATTATGACCAGAGTGGGCGAAAAGGTATTGGACGCCTTGGGCGACAGCGATGATTTCGTCCGCGGCCTGCATGCCAAATGCGATATCGATGAAGAAAAACGCTACATCCTGCAATTCCCGGAAGACAACACCATCCGTTCCTGCAACTCCGGTTACGGCGGCAACGTTTTGCTGGGTAAAAAATGCTTTGCTTTGCGCATCGCTTCTTATCAAGGTTGGAAACAAGGCTGGATGGCGGAGCATATGCTGATTTTGGGCATTGAAAATCCCCAGGGCGAAACCAAATACATCGCCGCCGCTTTCCCCTCCGCCTGCGGCAAAACCAATCTGTCCATGATGATCCCCGCCGAAGAATATCGTAAAAAAGGCTACAAAGTCTGGACCGTGGGCGACGATATCGCCTGGATCAGAAAGGGTAAAGACGGCCGTTTCTATGCCCAGAATCCGGAAGCCGGTTTCTTTGGCGTAGCCCCCGGCACCAATGCCAAATCCAATCCTAATGCTTTGGCTTCCACCAGAGAAGGCACGATCTTCACCAATGTGGTGCTGAAAGACGACGGCACTGTATGGTGGGAAAAACTGGATAACAACCCGCCCAAAGGCGTTTGCAACTGGAAAGGCGAACCCTGGGATCCGGCCAGCGGCGAAAAAGGCGCGCATCCCAATTCCCGCTTCACCGCTCCCGCCCGCAACTGCCCCTGCATTTCGCCGGAATGGGAAAATCCGGAAGGCGTTCCCCTGTCCGCCATCATCTTCGGCGGCCGCCGCGCCAAAACCGCTCCCTTGGTTTATCAATCCCGGGATTGGCAACACGGCGTGTTCGTAGGCTCCATCATGGCTTCTGAAACCACCGCCGCCGCTTCCGGCGCTGTGGGCGTGGTCCGTCGCGATCCCATGGCCATGCTGCCTTTCTGCGGCTATGATATGGGCGATTACTTCCAACATTGGCTGGATATGGGCAAAACCACCGATGCGGACAAACTGCCGAAGATCTTCCACGTCAACTGGTTCCGTCTGGATGACGACGGCAACTTCATTTGGCCCGGCTACGGCGAAAACTTCCGCGTTTTGGAATGGATACTCAAACGCTGCGAAAACAAAGTGGACGCCAAAGAAACGCCCATCGGTTATGTGCCGTTTGAAGACGACATCAACCTCACCGGTCTGGATTATACCATCAGCGAAGGTCACAAATTCGGCAAAGACGATTTGCATGATATCCTGACCATCGAAAACAAATACTGGCTGGAAGACGTAGCCAACATCCGCGAATTCTATGCCAAGATCGGCGAAACCGTGCCGAAAGAATTGCGCAATGAATTGGACGCCATGGAAGAACGGCTGAAAAAATAAGCGCTATGCATAACAGAAAGGGGACGCCTTGCCAGGCGTCCCCTTTTTTGCCGTTGTTACTGTTGCGTTGCCAAGCCCCGGTTCGGTATTTTCCCGGCCGGGGTTTGATTCTTGACCGTCGCCGTCAAGCGTTATTTCTCGCCGTTTTGGGCGTCGTCCTGGATCTTGCGAAAGATTTCCTGCATCTTTGAATCCAAACGGGAGCTTTCTTCCGCGCATTCTTTCAGCACCGCTTCCAATTCGCTGCTTTGGCTTCTGGAAGATTTGTAGCGCAGCTGATGCTCCAAAGAGGCCCAAAAGTCCATGGCAATGGTGCGGATCTGTATTTCCGCCGGGATGATCTCCGTGGTCTCTTTGAGGAAGATCGGCACTTTTACCAGCAAATGCAGGCTGCGGTAGCCGTTGGGCTTGGGGTTTTTGATATAATCCTTGATGGTGATCAAATCGATGTCGTCCTGGCGGATCAAAGACTGGGCAATGGTGTAGATATCGTCTGTATAATGGCAGATGACCCGGATGCCGGCAATATCAAAAATATGTTCCCGGGCCGCTTCCGTGCTGACGGGATGCCCCAGGCGTACCAGCTTTTCGACGATGCTTTTCGGGGATTTGAGGCGGCTTTCCAGATGATGGATGGGATTATGATCGTAGCGGATCTGAAACTCTTCGTTGAGGATTTCCAGCTTGGTGGTGATCTCTTTGATGGCCGAATTGTATAAATGCTGGGCCGCGACAAAATTTTGCAATCTGTCATTGGCATTTTCCACGGAGCGGATTTGCGAGAAAAAGGCTTCCACCGGCATATCTCGGATATAGGTTTGCCGCAGCATTCCGAAGTCGCTGTCGTTAATGGGCATAACAATCCCTCCTTTTGGTCGTCTTGTCGCGCAATGACGGCGAGAAAAGAGAAGCGGACCCGACGATATAAGAATTGTATGGAATATCCCTTTGGGGGTATTGAATTCATCCTATAGGTATATTATACTTGATATTGTATCGAAAGTATATAGCAGGATGGATCCATCTGAAAAAAAGAAAGTGATTTTGCAGAAGCCATAGGAGGCGTGAATATGCTGGATTTAAAATTTGTCAGAAACAATCCCGATTTGGTAATAGCCGCTCTGGAAAAAAGAGGAGGCAAAATTTCCCTGGACGGGTTTTTGAGCCTGGATGGGGAAAGACGCAGCCTGCTGGCCAAGGTGGAAGAAATGAAATCCCGCCGCAATACGGTATCCAAAGAGATCGGCGTCATGAAAAAATCCGGGCAGGACGCCTCTGCCATCATGGCGGAAATGCGCCAATTGGGCGACGAAATCTCCGCTTTGGATGAAAAGGTCAAACAAATCGAAGAAGAATTGACTGCCAGCCTGATGAGTATCCCCAATATCCCCCACGAAAGCGTGCCGGTAGGCGCGGACGACAGCGACAACGAGGAAAAACGCCGCTGGGGCCAGCCGCCGCAATTCGATTTTCAGCCGCTGAACCATTGGGATATCGGTTTGGCCCTGGATATTTTGGATTTTGAACGGGCCGGCAAAATTTCCGGCGCCCGTTTTACCGTTTACAAAGGCGCCGGCGCCAGACTGGAACGGGCGGTGGTGAATTTCTTCCTGGACCAGCATACGGAAAACCAGGGTTATACCGAAATTTTCCCGCCGTTTATGGTCAATTCCAACGCCATGAAGGGCACCGGGCAGCTGCCCAAGTTTAAAGAAGATATGTTCCATGTGGAGGGCACGGATTATTATCTGGTGCCCACCGCCGAAGTGCCGGTGACCAATCTGCTGGCCGGGGAAATCATCAATGAAAAGGATTTACCCATCTACTATACCGCTTATACCGCTTGCTTCCGGGCGGAAGCCGGCGCGGCCGGCCGGGATACCCGGGGCTTGATCCGCCAGCACCAGTTCAACAAAGTGGAATTGGTAAAGTTCAGCAAACCGGAAGACAGCTATGACGAGCTGGAAAAACTGACCCATGACGCGGAAGAAATGCTGCAGCTGTTGGGATTGCCCTATCGGGTAGTGACCCTGTCCACCGGCGATCTGGGCTTTTCCTCCGCCAAGACTTATGATCTGGAAGTTTGGCTGCCCGGCTTCGGCGGTTATCGGGAGATATCCTCCTGTTCCAATTTTGAGGATTTCCAGGCCCGCCGGGCCAATATCCGCTTCCGCCGGGAAGGGGGCAAACCGGAGCTGCTGCATACGCTGAACGGTTCCGGCCTGGCCGTGGGACGCACCGTGGCCGCCATTTTGGAAAACTACCAGCAGGCGGACGGCAGCGTCAAGGTGCCGGAAGCGCTGATCCCCTATATGAACGGTTTGGAATATATTACGAAAAAATAAGAAAAACCTTGCTTTCTCTGGGACTGTTCGCTATAATCAAAGGGCTGCCGCCGGGCGGCCCTTTGCCGTTTTTGCCCTGAGAAAAAAACTTTAAAAAAATCGAAAAAAGTATTGACTTCCCGGGCGGCCGATGGTACAATAGCAAAGCGCGTTGGAGATAGCGCCAACGCAAAAGCGCAAAGGTCTTTGAGAACTGAACAGTAAACAAGCCAAAAAAAGCAAAAGTCCTTACAATTCCGAGAGGACGGCGGTAGTCGGACTCAAGGTAAAGAAGTAAGAAAAGTAAAGAGCCAAAGAGCTTTTCGTAAAGAG
>JAILCQ010000027.1 GCA_024679955.1 Bacillota bacterium
TCCAACGCCGGCCCCAGGCGGCCCGCCGCCCAACCGGCGGCCCCAAGCCAAAAGCGGCCTGCCGCCCAGCCGGCGGCAAGCACCGGCCAAAGACGGACGGCCGCCGTTTCTTCCGAGCCAAGCCGGCCCCAGCCGGCGGCACAGGAAAAACCGGTGCGGGAAGAAAGCGCCGCCGTCGCTTTGGCTACGCCAGCACCAGCTATAGCCGTCGTTGGGCAAAGCTATGCCGAGGATTTATTTGCCAACGGTTTGAACCGGCAGGAATGGATCAACGGCATCATCGTCAGCGAGATCCTGTCGCCGCCTTTGAGCAAGCGAGGCCGGGCATACCGGCGTTAGCCGCCAGTCTTACAGCCATAAAGAAAAAAGCCGTTTTACCGGGTGGAAACCGGGTAAAACGGCTTTTGTGCGCAGATGCAAAAAACAGATTCAATCGGCCCGCTGCCGCGAGCTTTTGACATAAGGCTGGAGCCGGCGGCAGAGAAACCAGGCCAAAACCAGCTTGCCGATATCCGGCAGGATGAAGGGCAAAACGTATACGCTGAGGGCGGCCAGGAAGCCGGAGGCGCCGGTTTCCGGCGCATAGACGCAGACGTTCCACAGGGTGCCGCACAGATAGACCAGCAGCAAGCCCAGACCCATGCCCAACAGGGAGGGGATGGATTTGCCGCCGCAGCGCTGCATCAGCCAGCCGCTGAGCGGCACAGCCAGCAGAAAGCCCAGCAAATAGCCGCCGGTAGGCCCCAAAACGATCCCCAGGCCGCCGCGAAAACCGGAAAACACCGGCAAACCGGCCATGCCCAGACCGAGATAAATCAATATGGCCGCGGTACCCCGGGCGGGCCCCAGCAGGCCGGCGCATAAAAATATGCCCAGAGTTTGCAGGGTAAAGGGGATCATGGTAGGGATGGAAATCCAGGCGCATACCATCATGATCACGGTGGCCAAGGCGATATAGGCCATATCCAAGGGGCTCCATTTGCCGATTTGTGCCATTATGGGCAAACCTCCTTGCCAACGAATTCAAAACCGTCCTCACTATACCACGGTTTTGCCAGCCTGTCAACCATTGAAAAATTTATGGTTTACAGACTGGACGTTTTACCGGGACAGGATAGGGTATTATGGAAGGGTAAGCTTTATTTCACGCCGGCGCAGGGAATGGAAGATTTCAGAAACAAACGCCAGCCCAGCAAAGGCAAGAAGCAGAAGAGGAACATCAAAGCGCCCAGGGTGGGAACGATGGGGAAGACGCCCAGGGCGGAGGAGGCCAAAACCGTGCCCACGCTGCCGAAAAGAATGCCGGAAGAAGCGATCAAAGAGGCGGCGCTGCCGCTGTCCCCCTGATGCTGATCCAGGATCAGATTTACGGAAAAGGTACGGCAAGCGCCGTGCACGAAGCCGAAGCCCACGAAGCTGAGCCAAAACGTCCAGGGGGCGATGGAGCCGATGCAAATCATCAGCAGGCCCAGAACGCTGTCGGTCAGGAAAATCAGCGCGCCGATGAGGGCTTTGGGCTTATCCGCCACAAAGCGCAGATAAAAAGAGGGGCTGAGCATACAGATAAAGGCGTTTGCGGCGAAAAAGAAGCTGTATGCCTGTTCGCTGAGACCAAAAAAGCCTTCATAAATATAGGAGGAGAGGGCGATATAGCCCATAAAAGGGATCATCGGCAAGGCAAAGAGCACAACCGGTATGATAAATGATTTTTCCTTCAGCAAAATATGAAAGCGGTGAAAGGAATCCGCCAGCTTACCCCGGCACCGTTCCGCCTCCGGTTGGGTTTCCTTAAAGCATAAAGCCAAGGACAGGCAAATCATTCCCAACAGCGCCAAGGTCAGGAACACGTAGCGCCAGTTGAAAAAACGCAGAATCTGTCCGCCCAGCACCGGGGCCAGCATGGGCGCCAGGCCTCCCATGGTATAAATAAAGGCCAAAATCCTCTCCCGCGCCGAGCCGATAAAGCAATCTTTGACGATGGCCATGGATATGGTGATGATGGCCCCCGCGCCGATGGCCTGGAATATCCTGGCGGCGATCAGCATTTGTATGGAAACAGATGCGGCGCAGGCCAGGCTGGCCGCCGCATAGCAGACGGCGCCGGCGATGATGCAGGGGCGGCGGCCGTATTTATCGCAAAAGGGGCCCCAAAAGATGGTGGCGACGCCGTAAAACAGGAAAAACACGGTGAGGGTCAAATTGGTAACGGCGGTGGTGGCCGAAAAAAAACGGCTCATATTGGGCAGGGCCGGCAAATACATATCGGTGGACAAGGGAACAAAGGTATTGCTGAGAATGAGAAATACGATCAGCCCCTTGTGGCCGAGAATGGTTTGTTTTTCCGCCTGTTCGGTTTTTTGCGAGCGGATGGGAGAAAAGGAATCCATGTTCTGACCGGATCGCCTCCTGAACATAAGCACTTTTGCGGCCGTGGCGTATGGCAAACGCCGTTGCCGGCCGCGCCGCCGTTTTATGCCCAAACCCCATAAAACGACGATGAATACTATTATAATCGCAAAGTTCCCCTCTGTAAAGATACGGGAAAGGGAAGTCAAGCAGGAAATTCGGCCAAAGACGGAAAAACATACTATAATTATAATACGATACTTTTTTACGGCGGACGGCCCCGGGCTGTGCCGCCGGAAACGAACGAAGGGCGAAAACGGCATGTATGTGCAGGTAGCGTTGAATCGAAAAATAGGCGACGGGGATAAGCTGCTGACCTATGAAATCCCGGCCCAATGGCGGGACATAGTCCGTCCGGGCATGGCGGTATCCGTGCCTTTGCGCCGGGAAACGCTGGAAGGGGTGGCGGTGACCGTTACGGCGGAAGCGCCGGCTGAGGTAGCGCCGGAGCAAATCCGTCCCCTGACGGCGGTGAATCCGGGGCCGCCCTTGCTGACGCCGGATCTGTTGCGTCTGGCGCAATGGATGTCCCGCTATTATCTATGCCCCTGGACGGCGGCTGTGCAGGCCATGCTGCCGGCGGGATTGACATTGAGCGGACGGCCGCCGCAAAACAGTTTGCAGACCTGTTACCGTTTGGCGGAGGTACCGGAGGGACTGCGGCTTACGGAAAAGCGCCGGGCCCTGGCCGCCTATTTGCAGGCCCAGGGAGAATGCAGCGTCCGGCAGTTGGCGGAGGCCGGTTTCGACGCCGGATTCTTGCGCCGCTGCCTGCAGGCGGGCATGTTGACCCGGCGGCAAAAGCGGCGCTATAGCCCGGAAGCGGCCCGTTTGACCCAAGACGCCGTGCTGTCCCCGGCCCAGGAGGCGGTTTACCGGCAGATACTGGAAGAGATACAGGGCGAGAACCGGCCCGTCCTGCTGCATGGGCAGGCGGGCAGCGGCAAAACGGAGATCTATTGCAAGCTGGTGCAGCGCACAGTCGATCAGGGCGGGCAGGCCATCGTATTGACGCCGGAGATCGCTTTGGCGGGACAAATGGCGGAAATGCTGCAAAGGCGTTTCGCCATGCCGGTGGCGTTGCTGCACAGCGCCTTGAGCGGCAGCGAAAGGAGATTGCTGTGGCAGGACATTGCCGCCGGAAAATATCAGGTGGCGGTGGGGCCCCGCAGCGCTTTGTTCGCGCCTTTTGCCGCTTTGCGCTTGATCGTGGTAGACGAGGAGCAGGAAAGCAGCTATAAGCAGGATAACCAGCCCCGGTTCCACGGGGTGACGGCGGCCCGGATGCGGGCCCGCTTCACCGGGGCGGCTTTGGTTTTGGGCAGCGCCACCCCTTCCGTGGAAAGCTATTATCTGGCGGAGCAGGGGACGTATGCCATGGCTACCTTGACTGGGCAGTATTATGCTTCGCCGCCGCCGGCGGTGACCGTGGCGGATATGCGCCGGGAATTGCGGCGGGGCAATGCCACCATGTTCAGCCAGGCTCTGGGCCAGGCTTTGCAGGAAAACTTTGCCCAAGGCGGGCAAAGCGTACTGTTTTTGAACCGCCGGGGGTATTATCATTTTTTCTTTTGCCGGGATTGCGGCCATACCGTGACCTGTCCCCATTGCGCCGTGGCCATGGCCTATCACGGCGACCGGCGGCAGGGGACGCTGAAATGTCATTATTGCGGCCAGACCATGGAGGCCCCGGCTTTGTGCCCCCGCTGCGGTTCGCCTCATATCCGCCGTTTCGGCGCAGGGGTGCAAAGAGTGGAGGAGGAAGTGAAGCGTTTATTGCCCCAGGCCCGGGTGCTGCGGCTGGACAGCGATATGGCGGAAGACCGCCAGGCCTACGAACGGGTGTGCCGGGCTATGCGCCGGGGCGAGGCGGATATCCTGGTGGGCACGCAAATGCTGGCCAAGGGGTTGGATTTTCCCGGCGTCACCCTGGCGGCGGTGATGGCCGCCGACGCCATGCTCAATCTGCCGGATTGGCGGGCGGGAGAGCGGGCCTTTCAGTTGATCAGTCAATTGTGCGGCCGGGCCGGACGCCGCCGGGTGCAGGGGCGGGCCATCATTCAAACCTATAGCCCCGCGGCTTTGCCGGTGGCGGCGGCCGCGGCCCATGATTATCAGAGGTTTTACCGGGCGGAACTGGCCGACCGGCGGGAGCGGAATTATCCGCCCTTTTGCCGTTTGACTCGCCTGCTGTTTTTGGCCAAGACGCCGGCGGTCGCCCAGGCTTTTGCCCGGCAGGCGGCGGAAACGCTGCGGCAGCCGCCGGGGGATTGGCAAACCGTGGGGCCTTCGGAAGCGCCTTTCGGCAAGATCAACGATTGGTACCGTTGGCAGGTTTTGTTGAAATACCAGGATTTTTCCCAGCTGCGCTGCCGTTTGCAGGCTTTGGCGGCGGCCTTGCGCCGGGAGCCGGTGCGGTTGGTCATCGATGTGGATCCTTTTTCTTTGCTATAGTAAAAAGCCGGCGGATATGGTATACTATACAGATAAGCGAACTACCGGACCATGCCGGATCGCGATAGATGACAAATCATTCAAAGAAAGGCGGGAACGGGACTTATGGCACAGGTGCGGCAAATCGTTTTGGAAGGCGACCCCGTTTTGCGGCGTCAGGCGGCGGAGGTGCGTCGTTTTAATCCGGTTTTGCATAAATTGTTGGACGATATGAAATATACTATGTATGACGCCGGGGGCGTAGGCTTGGCCGCGCCGCAAGTCGGCATCAGCAAACGGGCCATCGTGGTCGACGACCGGGAAAACGGTTTTTTGGAATTGGTGAATCCTTTGGTGACCTTCCGGCAGGGCGAAGAAGAGGACGTGGAATATTGCCTTTCGGTGCCCCGCTGCGGCGGCCTGGTCAAGCGGGCTGCCAAGATCGGCTTGACCTATCAGGACCGGTTCGGCGAAAAGCACGACCTGGAGGCGGAAGATTTTTTCGCCCGGGTGTTGCAGCATGAGATCGACCATTTATTCGGCCGGTTGTTTGTGGACATTATGACGGAAGAAGTAAAGGATGAGGCATAATGCGCAGCGTATATATGGGCACGCCGGATTTTGCGGTTTTGCCTTTGCAAAAGATGATCGACTGCGGACAGCCGCCGCTGGCGGTATTCAGCAAGCCCGACCGGGCCAAGGGGCGGGGTAAAAAAATCGCGCCTACGCCGGTGAAAGCAGCCGCTTTGGCCGCCGGTTTGCCGGTGTATCAGCCCCAATCCGTCAACAGTCCGGAGGCGGTGGAGATCTTGCGGGATTTGCGTCCCGACCTGTTGGTGGTGGCGGCCTACGGCCAGATCTTGCGCCGTCCCGTATTGGAATTGCCGCCTATGGGCATTATCAATGTGCACGCTTCCCTGCTGCCGGCCTATCGGGGCGCGGCGCCGATACAGCGGGCCATTATCAACGGGGAAAGGGAAACCGGCGTGACCATCATGTTTATCGAAGAGGGCCTGGATTGCGGCGATATGCTGCTGCGCCGGGCTATCCCCATCGGCCCGGAGGAGGACGCCGCTTCCCTGCACGACCGCCTGAGCCGCTTGGGGGCGGAAATGCTGGTGGAGGCTTTGGATCTGCTGGAGCGGGGGGAGGCTCACGCCGTTCCCCAGGACGATGAAAAGGCGACTTTCGCGCCGATGTTGACCAAGGATGACGAAAAGCTGGATTGGACGCAGCCGGCGGCGGCTTTGCATAACCGCATCCGGGGCATGAATCCTTTTCCCGGCGTATACGCTTTTTATAACGGGAAACGTTTGAAGATCAAAAAAGCCGCCTGCGCCGGGGAGGCGGCTTTGCCCCACAGGCCGGGAGAGATCCTGTCTTTGGATGGGGAAACCGTGCGGGTGGCTGCCGGTTCCGGAACGGTTATCCTCCAGGCGGTGCAGCCGGAAGGCAAAGGCGTGATGAGCGCCGGCGCTTTTGCCCGGGGCTATGCCTTGCGGCCCGGCGACTGTCTGTTGTAAATTCCATATAGGAAACGGAGGTTTGAAGATGCCCTATTATTATGACGCCACTTGGTTGCTGCTGTTGCCGGCTTTGGCTTTGAGTCTTTACGCGCAGTTCAAAGTCACTTCTACCTATAAGAAATATGCGGAAGTGCAGGCCGCCAGCGGCATCGCCGCCAACGATATGGCCCGCCAGCTTTTGGACTATAACGGTTTGGAAGATGTGCCCGTGGAAATGGTGGCGGGAAGCCTGACCGATCATTACGATCCTCGCAGCCGGGTTTTGCGCTTATCGCAGACCACATATTCCAGCCGCTCGGTGGCGGCTTTGGGCGTGGCCGCCCATGAGGCTGGCCATGCCATGCAGCACGGTGAAAACTACGGGCCCTTGAAGCTGCGTTCTTTGATGGCGCCGGTAGCGCAGGTAGGTTCTTCCGCGTCCTGGATACTGATTTTGATCGGTATTTTGCTCAACGCCATGAATCTGGTGGGTTTGGGCATCCTCTTTTTCACCGCGGCGGTGGCCTTTCAATTGGTGACCCTGCCGGTGGAATTCAATGCCAGTTCCCGGGCTTTAGCCGCTTTGGAAGGCGGCGGTTTCCTTACCCGGGAGGAAACGGATCAGACGGCGCAAGTGCTGCGGGCGGCTGCCCTGACCTATGTGGCGGCGGCTTTGACCGGCTTGCTGCAATTGCTGCGTTTGATCGTGATTTTCGGCGGACGAAGAGAGTAAGGAGTTTGCGTTTTGGGAAAAGGAAGCAGCCGTGAAACAGGAAACAGGCCAAGATCCGCTAAGCCGGTGAACGCCCGGCAAGCGGCTTTGTTGGTCATGCGCAAAGTGGAACGGGAAGGGGCCTATGCCAATATCGCCCTGAATCAGACCCTGCGGGAAAACGTTTTGTCTCCGCAGGACGCGCGTTTGGCGGCGCAGATCGCCTATGGGGCGATCCGCATGCAAAATGCTCTGGACTATATTTTGCAGCGATTTCTGAGCAAGCCTTTGGAGCAATTGCCGGATTATATTTTGCCGGTTTTGCGTTTGAGTCTCTATCAGTTGCTGTATCTGGATAAAATACCGCCGTCGGCGGCGGTGAACGAAGGCGTGACTTTGGCCAAAAAATACGGCGGGCAGAAAATCGGCAATCTGGTCAACGCGGTATTGCGGCAAGCCCAGCGCCAGGGCGGACTGGCTTTGCTGCCCCGGCGGGAGGAGGATTTTGTCGAATATCTTACCGTGACCCTTTCCCATCCCCGCTGGCTGGTCCAACGCTTGACCCGCCTGTGGCCGGCGGAGGAAGCGGAGGCCTTTTGCCGCTGCGATAACGCCAATCATCAGGTGGCCATCCGCTGCAATACGCTGCGCATCAGCCGGGAGGAGCTGTTCCGGCGTTTGCAGGAAGCGGGCATAGAAGGGGAAGCCAGCCCCTATGCGCCGGAAAGCGTGGTGATCCGGGACGGCTCCGCCGCCGCTTTGCAAAGCCTGCGGCAGGAGGGGCTGTTTGCCGTGCAGGGGGAAGCCTCCGCCCTGGTTGCCCATGCTTTGGCCCCCCGGCCGCAAATGCAGGTTTTGGATATGTGCGCCGCCCCCGGCGGCAAATCCACCCATATGGCGGCCTTGATGCAAAACCGGGGACGGATATGCGCCTGCGATATACGGCCCCATAAACTGAAATTGATCGAGGACGCCGCGGCTTTGCTGGGCATTACCATCGTGCAGCCGGTTTTGGCGGACGCTTTGCGCATCGACGGCCGGGTGCTGGGCATGGCGGACGGGGCTTTGCTGGATGCGCCCTGCAGCGGTTTGGGGGTTTTGGCCGCCCGGGCCGACGCCCGCTGGCGCAAACGGGAGGAAGATATCCCCCGTTTGGCGGAGCAGGGGCTGGCTATGCTGTTTTCCGTGGCGGATCAGGTCCGTCCCGGGGGCCGGCTGTGTTTTTCCACCTGCACGGTCACGGATGAAGAAAATATAGAGAATGTAAGAAAGTTTTTGGCCCGGCGGGAGGATTTCCGTTTGACCCCCATATGGGGTTTGCGGCGCATGTTTCATGATCCCCAGGACTTGCGCAGCTTGGAACAGGGATACATACAATTGCTGCCCCATAAGCATCATACCGACGGCTTTTTTATCGCCCTGCTGCAAAGGAACGACCATGCCTAGGCCGGAGCTTTTGTCCATGGATTTGCCGGGGCTTACCGATTTGTTGGCCGCCTGGGGGGAGCCGGCTTATCGGGCCAGGCAGCTTTTCGGCTGGCTGCATCAGAAAAACGCCGGGGATCTGGCGGAAATGAGCGATCTGCCCAAAGCTTTGCGGCGCAGGCTGGCGGAAGAAACGGATTTTCAGCCCTTGAAATTGCTGCGGCGGCAGGAATCGGCGGCAGGGGATACGGTAAAGCTGCTGCTGGAATTGGCGGACGGTGAACAGATCGAAACGGTGCTGATGCTGTACCGCCGCAAGGACAGCCGGGATCGGGCCACCTGCTGCGTCAGCAGCCAAAGCGGCTGCGCCATGGGCTGCGCCTTTTGCGCTACCGGCCAATACCGCCGTTTTCGCAATTTGACCGCCGGGGAGATCCTGGGTCAATGCTATTGGGCCTGCCGGGCAGCCCGGGAAAAAGGTTTCGCCGGTTTGAGCAATGTGGTGTTCATGGGTATGGGCGAGCCTTTGTACAATTTGAATCATGTGGCGGCGGCTTTGGCCGCTTTGGAGCATCCTTTGGGCTTGGCCTTGAGCCACCGGCGCGTCACCGTTTCCACCTGCGGCGTGGTGCCGCAAATCTACCGTTTGAGTGAGTGGGAACAGCCGGTGGAATTGGCGGTGTCCTTGCACAGCGCCGACGAAGCGCTGCGCCGGCAGCTGATGCCGGGGGCGGGACGCTGGAGTTTGGCGCAGTTGATGGAGGCCTGCCGGGCATACCGGCGGCGCACCGGACGGCGCTTGACCTTTGAGTACGCGCTGTTCAAAGGGGTGAACGACAGCCCGTCAGCGGCGGCCCAATTGGCCGCTTTGTTGACAGGCGAAGATATTCTTGTTAATATAATACCTGCAAATCCGGTGGAGGGCAGCGCCTTTACGGCGCCTTCCGCTAAAACGATCGAGAATTTTACTGCCGCCTGCCGCCGTTTGGGCATCCATTTCCAATTGCGGGAATCCCGGGGACAGGACATTGACGGGGCCTGCGGCCAGTTGCGTAAAAGAAATCAGATATGCGGCGACGCGTTCGCCGTTGACCCGGCTTTTGGCGAATAGGCGGGAAAGACCGATCCGCTTCCGTCAAGGCCCGGGGATAAGGAGGTGTTGGCTTGCGTGCGGAATTCCTCTCCCATGTAGGCGCGGTACGGAAAAACAATGAGGACGCGGTATATTGCGACGCGATCCGCGGTCTTTTTGCCGTGGCGGACGGGATCGGCGGCCGGCGTTACGGAGAATTGGCTTCCGCTGCCGCCGTGCAGGTTTTGGCTGAAAAAAGCGGCTGTTTCCCCGGCGGAGATCCGAAAGAAGTGATGCGGGAAGTTTTTTATCAGGCCAACGATACGTTGCATCAGCTGGGGAAGCGCAAAGGGTATCCCGGTATGGGTACGACCATGACCGCCGCCTACGCCAACGAGCAAAAGATATACTGGGTGCATGTGGGAGACAGCCGGGCCTATTGGTTCAACCGTCATGAAGTCCGCAAGCTGACCGAGGATCATACTTTGGTGGAGGCTTTGCTGCGGGACGGACGGATCAGCCCGGAAGAAGCGGCCAATCATCCGCAAAAGCATGTGATCACCCGTTCTCTGGGACTGGAAACGTTGGTGGCTCCCGACGAAGGAGAATTTGATTGGCAAAGCGGCGATTATTTGCTTCTATGTACCGATGGGCTGCATAATTTATTAGAGCCGGAGGAAATGAAAGAGATCACCATCCGCGCCGCCAATTTGCGCACGGCCGTTCAGTTTATGGCGGAGCAGGCGTATAATCGGGGCGGATACGACAACATTTCCCTGGTGTTGATCGCCCACGATTAAGCAGGAGGTACGATACGTGATCGGTAAATTGTTCAATAACCGCTACGAAATCAAGGAAAAGCTGGGTTCCGGCGGCACGGCGATCGTTTATCGTGGCCTGGATACGCTTTTGGGCAGAATGGTTACGATCAAAATTCTGCGGGAAGAATATGCCAGCAATGAGGATTTTGTGCGCCGTTTTCGCCGGGAAGCGCAGGCGGTGGCCAGTTTGTCTCATGGCAATATCGTCTCCGTTTACGATGTGGGCTATGAAGAAAACATGCATTATATCGTGATGGAGTTTGTGGAAGGGGAGTCTCTGAAAGAGTATATCAAACGCAAAGGCGCCCTGGAAATAAACGAAGCCTGCGATATCATTACCCAGATATTGCATGGGATACAATATGCCCATGAACACGGCATCATCCATCGGGATATCAAACCCCATAATATCTTACTGGGGGTGGACGGCCGGGCCAAAGTGACGGATTTCGGCATCGCCGTAGGCATGAGCGATGTGACCATGACCTATAATACCTCATCCAAAATATTGGGCTCGGTGCATTATATTTCTCCGGAACAGGTGCAGGGCCAGGCGGTGACGGAAAAATCGGATATTTATTCTGTGGGCGTGGTGTTTTATGAAATGCTCACCGGCCAGATGCCTTTTTCCGGCGACGCGCCGATCTCCATCGCCATGCAGCATGTGCAGGGCGAAGTGGCGCAGCCCCATCAGGTGAATCCCAATATCCCCATGGGTTTGTCCTATGTGGTGATGCGGGCCATGCGCAAAAACCCCGAATCCCGCTACGAATCCGCCCGGGAAATGGCGGACGCCGTCAACGCGGTATGGAAAGGCAGCAAGACGGCTGCAGCGCCGTTCAGCGCCGTGGCCACGGTCGGGGAAAAACGGCCCTCTACCCATAAAGAAGTCTATGATCCGGACTATGACGATTACGCAGACCAGGAGGAAGAGAGCATTTTCCGCCGGCGCCGGGAAGACGGCGGCAAAAACAGCGGTTCCTCCGGCAGCGGCAGCGGAGGCGGCGGCAGCCGGGGCGGACGCATCGCCCTGCTGGCGCTGATGGCTTTGTTGGCCCTGTGCATCGTCTGGGCGGCGGTGCGTCTGATCGGCTATTTCGGCGAGGACGATACCACCACCGTGCCTGCCGTGGTGGGCTACAGCCAGGAAGAAGCCGTGGCCATGCTGAAAGAATGCGATTTGGAAGCAAATATCATCGAAAAGAACAGCACCGAGATCCCCCAGGGCCAGGTGATGTACCAAAGCATCGGCGAAGGGCAAACGGTAAGCAAAGGCCAGGTCATCGATTTGACGGTAAGCGCCGGGGTGCCGGTGGTGGAAGTGCCGTCGGTTTTGGGGCAGATGGAAAGAGACGCCATCGCCAAGCTGAACGATATGGGCCTGTTCACCAAAATCAGCGAGGAATACAGCAATGACTATTCCAAAGGGCAGGTCATGGCCCAGGATCCGCAGGAAGGTACGGAAATTGCCGAAGGCGGTACGGTAAACCTGGTGATCAGCCTGGGCGCGGAAGTCAAGGCGGTTTCCATGCCCGATCTGGTGGGGAAAACCGCCAACAAAGCCAAGCAATTGGTAACGGACGCCGGTTTGTTCGTGGAGGAAGTCGTATATAACGAAAACTATGACTATGAAGAAGACGTCGTATACGATCAAAGCATCGCCGCCGACAGCCAAACCTTTACCGGCCAGTATGTGACCATTTATGTCAGCAAGGGGCCGGGACCGGTATTGAAAAAATCCATGTTCACCTATATGCTGCCTGTCGACGGGCAAATCCATGAAGTGGTCGTCACGTCGCAAGACGTTTTTGAGACCAAGGAAGTGTATCATCAGATGCTGGACTTCGGCGAAACCGTTTATTTGGAGATCGAATACTATAACCGGGCGTTGGTAACGGTGTTCCTGGACGGCGAGTCTGTATATACGGAAAACCTGCAGTAGAGGCGCTTATGGAAAGGGGTATCGTTTGCGCCGGGTACGGCGGTTTCTATCAGGTGGCTTTGGAGGGCGGTCCCATGCTCCGCTGTACCGCCCGGGGCAAACTGAAGCGGCGTTTCGGCGCGATCTATGCAGGCGACCGGGTGGAGGTGCAGCGGTTGGCCGACGGCGGCGTGGTGGAAAACATCCTGCCCCGGCAGAACCTGTTGCACCGCCCCAAAGTGGCCAATGTGCGCCGGGCCATATTGGTACAGGCCCTGCGGGATCCGGTCTGCGATTTGTTCCTGTTGGAAAAAATGATCGTGGTGGCTTTGCAGCAGGGTATAGAGCCCTTCGTCTGTTTTAATAAAGGCGATCTGGATCCGGCCCTGGGAGATAAGCTGTGCGGCCTCTACCGGCAAGCCGGTTTTGCGGCGGCTGCGGTTTCCGCTGTGGACGGTTGGGGGGTGGACGCCGCCGCCATGCTGGCGGAAGACGGGATCACCATTTTGGCCGGTCCCTCCGGGGTGGGAAAATCCAGTTTGCTCAACCGGCTGTGCCCGCAAATACAGGCCCAGGTAGGGGATATCAGCGTCAAATTGCAGCGGGGGAAGCATACCACCCGCTATGTGACTTTGTATCCTTTGCCGAAGGGCCGCGGTATGTTGGCGGATACGCCGGGATTTTCGCTTTTGGATCTGCCCGCCGGTTTAACGCAGGCGCAGATACAGGCGGCTTATCCGGAATTTGCCGCCTGGCCGGGCTGCCGCTTTCAGGGCTGCCGTCACGATCGGGAGCCGGGCTGCCGGGTGCGGCAGGCGGCGCTGGACGGCGATATCGACGAACAGCGGTATCAAAGGTATGTGGCAATATTGCGCCAGGCGCAGGAAAGAGAGGAAAAATAAATGGCTTGGATCGCTCCGTCTTTTTTGGCGGCGGATATTTGGCGGGTGGCGGAACAGATTTCCGGTTTGGAACAGGCCGGCTGCCGCTATTTGCATTTGGATATTATGGACGGCGCTTATGTGCCCAATATCTCTTTTGGCGCAGATTTTGTAAAATCGCTGCGTCCCCGCACCAATATGGTGTTTGACGCCCATTTGATGGTGGAAGAACCCGGCCGTTTCGCGGAAGATTTTGCCAAAGCCGGGGTGGAAAGCCTGACCGTCCATGCGGACGCCTGCCGGCATCTGCACCGCACCTTGCAGCAGATCAAAGATTTGGGCATGCGGGCAGGGGTGGCTTTGAACCCGGCTACGCCCATCGGCGCGGTGGAGGAAGTTTTGCCCATGGTGGATCTGGTTTTGGTGATGAGCGTGAACCCGGGCTTTTGCGGGCAAAAGTTTATCCCCGGCGCCTTGGATAAATTGGCCAAACTGGCGGAAATCCGACGCAGTCGGGGCTATGAGTATTTGCTGGAGATCGACGGCGGCGTCAACCGGGAGAACGCCGCGGCCACCGTGGCCGCCGGCGCGGATCTGCTGGTGGCCGGTTCCGCAGTTTTGGGGGCGGCGGATTGGCTGGCCGCCTATCAGGCTTTGGCGGCGGAAGCGCTGTGAGCGACGGGATTGTGCCGGGCTTTTGCCGCGGTTTTCGGGGCCGGAGGACAGATTTGCATTTTTCGGAAAGGCCGGCCTCTATCCGTTGACACACTGGTTGTTGCCATGCTACAATATTATATAGTTTTTTGATTTTTGTCCGAAGGGAAAGCCGGGAAAAATCTCCTTGCATCCTTTCGGCGTCGAAAGGGGCGTTCGCGTTGAGCTTGCTTGTTGCCAAAGGGATGAAAGCGGCAGGCCTGGCGTTGGGCGCAGCCTATTTTTAAGGAAAAAGCGATAGGGTGTAGTGTGCAAACGCTGCACCCTGAACTTTTTATCGGGAGGACGAAGGAATGAAAAAAGTAGCCGTGATCATGGGGAGTTTGAGCGATTTGCCGGCGGTGCGGCCGGGTATCGATTTGCTGCAGCGTTTGTCGATCCCCTTTGAGGCCCATGTGTTTTCCGCCCATCGCACGCCGGAGGCGGTCAGCCGTTTTGCCGCCGAAGCGGAACAGGCCGGTTTCGGCGCGATCATCGCCGCCGCCGGTAAGGCCGCGCATCTGGCCGGGGTGGTGGCCGGACACACCTGTTTGCCGGTGATCGGCATACCGGTCAAATCTTCTACCCTGGACGGTCTGGACGCCTTGCTGGCCACGGTGCAAATGCCTTCCGGCGTGCCGGTGGCCACGGTGGCCATCGACGGCGCGTATAACGCCGCTTTGCTGGCGGCGCAGATATTGGCCCTGAGCGACGACACGCTGGCGGCCCGTTTGCGGCAAATGAAGCAGGATATGGCGGCGGAGGTTTTGGCCAAGGATGAAGCATTGCAGCAGCAATTAAGGGAGGATAAATAAGCATGGAAAAAAGAGAGCAACTTTACGAAGGCAAAGCGAAAAAAGTATTTGCCACGGACGATCCCAAGTATTGCATCGTTTCCTATAAAGACAGCGCCACCGCTTTTAACGGCTTGAAAAAAGGGGAGATCCATGATAAGGGCATGATCAACAACCGGGTGACCAATCATTTGATGCGGCTTTTGGCGGCGGCGGGCATCCCCACCCATTATGTGGAAGAGCTTTCGCCCCGGGAAACTTTGGTGAAAAAAGTGGATATCATTCCTCTGGAAGTCATTGTCCGCAACATCGCCGCCGGCTCTTTGTCCAAACGCCTGGGCATACCGGAGGGAACCAAGCTGAAACGGACGGTGTTGGAGTATTCTTATAAAAACGATGATCTGGGCGATCCTATGGTCAACGATTATCATATTTTGGCCATGGAATATGCCACGGAAGAAGAATTGAAGACCATTGCCGGATACGCCCTGCGTATCAATGAATTGCTCAGCGATTATCTGCGGGATCTGCATATCGAGTTGATCGATTTTAAGCTGGAGTTCGGCAAAACCGCCGGCGGGGAGATCGTGCTGGCGGATGAAATCTCGCCGGACACCTGCCGCTTCTGGGACAGCGTTACCCATAAAAAGCTGGATAAAGACCGTTTCCGTCAGGATCTGGGCGGAGTGGAAGATGCATATAAGGAAATTTTGCGCCGTTTGTTGGGAGAATAAGCGGTAGATTTAAAAAAACGGAGTAGAAATATGGACAATCATTTACATGAAGAATGCGGCGTATTCGGTATATACTGCCGGGATGAAGATGTTTCTGTGGCTTCCGCCTGCTATTATGCCTTGTTTGCTTTGCAGCACCGGGGACAGGAAAACTGCGGTATCGTGGTCAACGACAACGGCGTGATGACGCCTTACCGGGATTCGGGTCTGGTAAACGACGTGTTCACCGAGGACGTGATGCGCAGCCTGGGCAACGGGCAAATCGCCATGGGTCATGTGCGCTACGGCACCACCGGTTCTTCCAACCGGCGCAACGCCCAGCCTTTGACCATCAATCATGTGAAAGGCTCTATGTCTTTGGCCCATAACGGCAATTTGACCAATGCGGCGGCCTTGCGCCGGGAGCTGGAGTTGAACGGATCGATCTTTCATACCACCAGCGATACGGAAGTGATCGCCTATGAGATCACCCGGCAGCGGCTGAACAGCTCTTCCATTGAGGAAGCGGTGAGCAAGACCATGGATATCATCCAGGGCGCCTATTCTTTGGTGTTGATGTCGCCGCAAAAACTGATCGGCGCCAGAGATCCTTTGGGCTTCCGGCCTTTGGTCATCGGTAAAATCGGCGAAGACGGCTATGTGCTGGCTTCGGAAACCTGCGCTTTGGACGCCATTTCCGCCCAATATGTGCGGGACGTGCGGCCGGGGGAAATCGTGGTGGTGGATGAAAACGGCCTGAATTCCCTGACCGGCCATTGCCATGAGGGCGAGAAAGCTTTATGCGTGTTTGAATATATCTATTTTGCCCGGCCGGATTCGCAAATCGAAGGCAGCTCCGTGCAGATCGCCCGGCAGCGGGCCGGGGCCATGTTGGCCCTGGAGCATCCGGTCAACGCCGATGTGGTGATCGGCGTGCCGGATTCCGGCATTGCCGCCGCCATCGGCTATGCCAAGGAATCGGGCATCCCCTACGGCATCGGTTTGATCAAAAACAAATACATCGGCCGCACCTTTATTGCGCCGGGACAAAGCCACCGGGAAGACCGGGTGCGCATCAAACTGAACGCGGTCAGCGAAACGGTGCGCGATAAGCGGGTGGTCATGATCGACGATTCCATCGTGCGGGGCACCACCTGCGCCCGTATCGTTCGTTTGCTGCGGGCGGCCGGGGCCAAAGAAGTTCATATGCGGGTATCTGCGCCGCCTTTCCTGAACCCATGCTATTTCGGTACGGATATCCGTTCCCGGGAAAGCCTGATCGCCTGCCGCCATACGGTGGAGGAGATCGCCGAGATCATCGGCGTGGACAGTTTGGGCTATTTGAGCATAGAAGATTTGCCCAAGCTGGCGGATAAATATCATGGCGGCATTTGCACCGCCTGCTTCACCGGCCAGTATCCGGTGGATATTTCCGGCGCGGGAGAGCGTTTGTTCCAGGAACAAAAAATTCAAAAATAAGAGGGAACTATGAATAAGAGCTACAGCGAAAGCTACAAACGGGCAGGCGTGGACATCACCGCCGGCTATACGGCGGTGGAAATGATGAAACAGCATATCGAACGCACCACTACGCCGGGTGTGTTATCCGGCATAGGCGGCTTCGGCGGTTTGTTTGCGGCGGATTGGTCCCGCTACCGGCAGCCGGTTTTGGTCAGCGGCACCGACGGCGTGGGCACCAAGTTGAAACTGGCTTTTCTGATGGACAAGCATGATACGGTGGGTATCGATTGCGTGGCTATGTGCGTCAACGACATCATTTGCTGCGGCGCAGAGCCCCTGTTCTTTTTGGATTATATCGCCTGCGGCAAAAACCGGCCGGAAAAGATCGCCGCTATCGTTTCCGGGGTGGCGGAAGGCTGCGTGCAGGCGGGAGCCGCGCTGATCGGCGGCGAAACCGCGGAAATGCCGGGCTTTTATCCACAGGACGAATATGATTTGGCCGGTTTTGCCGTGGGTATCGTGGATAAAGATAAAATCATCGACAACAGCCAAAGCCGGGCCGGCGACGCCTTGGTGGCCCTGCCCAGCTCTGGTTTGCATTCCAATGGCTTTTCCCTGGCCCGTCAGGCCTTTGACGTGGAAAGCCGGGACCTGCGTCATTATTTGCCGGAATTGAGTCAAAGCCTGGGTGAGGCGCTGCTGGCCCCCACCCGCATCTATGTGAAGCCGGTTTTGGCTCTGCTGCAGCAACCGATACGGGTCAGCGGCATCGCCCATATCACCGGCGGCGGCTTTTTTGAGAATATCCCCCGTAGTTTGCCGGCGGGCATGACGGCGGTCATTCGCAAAAAATCCCTGCGCATCCCCATTCTTTTTGATATGCTGCAATTTGAAGGCAATATTCCCGAGCGGGACATGTTCAACACCTTCAATATGGGCGTGGGCATGTGCCTGACCGTAGCCGCCGACCAGGCGGATCAGGCGGTGGCCTTTTTGCGGGAGCAGGGCGAGGACGCCTATATCATCGGCGAATTGCAGGCCGGCGAAAAAGAGGTGCGTTTATGTTAAAACGGCGTATTGCGGTGCTGGTTTCCGGCGGGGGCACCAACTTGCAGGCTTTGATCGACCGGCAGCAGGCGGGGGATATCCCCCACGGACAATTGACGGTGGTCATCGCCGATAATCCCCAAGCCTATGCTTTGCAACGGGGGGAAAAGGCGGGATTGGCCGTGGCGGCGATTCCCCGGCGGCAAATGTCGCAGGAACAGTTTGAAGGGGAATTGCAGGCCACCTTGGAAAAATATGACATTGAAGTGATCGTGTTGGCCGGTTTTCTGTGCATTTTGAGCGCCAATTTTTTGCGGAAATGGCAGGAACGGGTGATCAATATCCATCCGTCGCTGATCCCTTCTTTTTGCGGCAAAGGTTTTTACGGCCTGCGGGTGCATCAGGCGGCTTTGGATTATGGCGTGAAAGTGACCGGCGCTACCGTGCATTTTGTGAATGAGATCCCCGACGGCGGCAAAATCATTTTGCAGAAAGCGGTGGCGGTTTTGCCGGATGATACGCCGGAAACCCTGCAAAGACGGGTGATGGAAGAGGCCGAATGGCAATTGCTGCCGCAAGCGGTGGAAATGGTTTGTGCCAAATTGTGCGAAGAACAAGCGGACAGGGAATAAGAGCGAGGAATACGCGGATGATATATCGGATATATACGGAAAAGAAGGCGGCGTATGCGGTGGAAGCCGCCGGCCTGCTGGCGGATATGCGGGACAATTTGTCCATACCGGCTTTGACCGGCTTGCGTTTGTTGAACCGCTACGACGTGGAAGGTTTGAGCGAAGAACAGTTTGCGGCCTGCATACCGGTGGTGTTTGCCGAACCGCCGGTGGATACGGTATATCGGGAATTGCCGCCGGCCCAGCATATGCTGGCGGTGGAATATTTGCCCGGACAGTTTGACCAAAGGGCCAACTCCTGTGCGGAATGTATACAGTTCGTGGTAGGCGGCAGCCGGCCCTTGGTGCACAGCGCCAAGGTGTATTTGCTGAGCGGCGATTTGAGCGACGGGGATCTGGAAAAAATCCGAAGGCATTTGATCAACCCGGTGGAAAGCCGCCCGGCGGATTTGGCCATGCCCATGACGCTGCGGCAGGACTATCCCCAGCCGGATCCGGTGGAGATCCTGGCAGGCTTCCGCGATATGACGGAGGAAGATTTGCCCAGGCTGATCGCCGAACGGGGTTTGGCCATGGACGAAGCGGATCTGGCCATGTGCCGGGAGTATTTCCGGGAAGAAGGCCGGGATCCCAGCCTGGCCGAATTGAAAATGATCGATACCTATTGGTCGGATCATTGCCGGCATACCACCTTCGGCGCGCATATCGCCCCGCCAGAGATCGAAGACCCGCAGGTGTTGGCGGGCTATCAACGCTATTGCCGTTTGAAAAAAGAAATGGGCTGGGAAAAGCCCTTGACTTTGATGGATTTGGCTACCTTCGGCGCCCGCTATTTGCGGGCCGTGGGCAAGCTGAAGGATTTGGACGTATCGGAAGAGATCAACGCCTGCACCGTAAAGGTGGAGGTGGATGTGGACGGGGAAAAACAGCCCTGGCTGCTGCTGTTTAAAAACGAGACCCACAATCATCCTACGGAGATCGAGCCTTTCGGCGGCGCGGCTACCTGCATCGGCGGGGCCATTCGCGATCCTTTGTCGGGGCGGGGCTATGTGTATCAGGCCATGCGCCTGACCGGCGCGGCCGACCCCACCCAGCCTTTGGACACCACCCTGCCGGGGAAACTGCCCCAGCGCAAAATTACCACCACGGCGGCGGCGGGCTATTCTTCCTACGGCAATCAGATCGGCCTGCCCACCGGTTTGGTGGATGAGGTGTATCATCCCGGTTATGTGGCCAAACGTATGGAAGTGGGGGCGGTGATCGCTGCCGCGCCCGCAGTCAATGTGCGCCGGGAACGGCCCCAGCCCGGAGACGTGGTGGTCTTGCTGGGCGGCCGTACCGGACGGGACGGCATCGGCGGCGCTACCGGTTCTTCCAAATCCCATAGCGTGTCCTCTCTGACCAGCTGTGGCGCGGAAGTGCAAAAGGGTAATGCGCCGGAAGAACGGAAGCTGCAGCGGTTGTTCCGCAATCCCCAGGCGGCTTCCCTGATCAAACGCTGCAATGATTTCGGCGCAGGCGGCGTTTCCGTTGCCATCGGCGAATTGGCCCCCGGTTTGGATATCGATTTGGATCGGGTGCCCAAAAAATATGAAGGTTTGGACGGCTGCGAATTGGCCATCAGCGAATCCCAGGAACGGATGGCTGTGGTGCTGGACGCCGGTGATTTGCAGCAATTCCTGCAATTGGCGGCGGAAGAAAACCTGGAAGCCACGCCGGTGGCCTGGGTGAAAGAGGAACCCCGTTTGACCATGACCTGGCGGGGCCAGGTGGTGGCGGATATCGCCCGCCGCTTTTTGGACAGCAACGGCGCGGTGAAATATAGCCAGGCCAAGGTAAAGGCCGCTTTGCCCTTCCGCAAAGCCGCCGCTTCCTCCCTGGCCCGTGGGATGGCGGATTTGGCCGGGGATTTGAACGGCTGCTCCAAGCAGGGGCTGTCGGAGCGTTTTGACAGCACCGTAGGCGCGCAGACCGTGCTCTATCCCTTTGGCGGCAAACGGCAGGCTACGCCTATCCAGGCCATGGCCGCCAAATTGCCGGTACTGGACGGAGAGACCGATAGCTGTTCCTTCATGGCTTACGGCTTCAATCCGCAAATCAGCGAAAAAGACCCCTATCGCGGCGGCTATTTGGCGGTGGTGGAATCCGTCAGCAAATTGGCGGCCGCCGGCGCGGATCTGAGCCGCTGCTGGCTCAGTTTTCAGGAATATTTCCCCAAATTGGGCAAGGACGGCAGCCGTTGGGGCATGCCTTTGGCCTCCCTGCTGGGGGCTTTGAACGCCCAATTGGATTTGTCTTTGGCCTCCATCGGCGGCAAGGATTCCATGAGCGGCAGTTTTGAGGAGATCGATGTGCCGCCCACGTTGATCAGCTTTGCCGTGGCCATGGGGGATTGCAGCCGGGTATGTTCCCCGGAATGGAAGCGGGCCGGTTCGCCTTTGGTTTGGCTGAAGCCGGAATACGACGCCGACGGCCTGCCGGAAAAAGACAGCCTGCTGGCGGTGTACCGGCAGGTGGCCCAGGAGATTCAGGCCGGCCAGGTGTTGGCCGCCTATACCCCGGCTTACGGCGGCGTGGCGGGCGGATTGATGAAGATGGCTCTGGGCAACGGGTTGGGCTGCCGACTGGATCCGGAGCTTTCCCTGGCGGAGCTGTTCGATTACAGCTACGGCAGCTTTATTCTGGAACTGCGGGAAGAGGTTCCCGGTTTGGGGCAGCCTTTGGGTACGGTCATTCCCCAATATGTTTTGCAATACGGAACGGAAACGGTGGATCTGGCGGAAATCGAGAAAATCTATGACGGCAAATTGGCCAAGGTATTCCCGGTGCGTACGCCCCAGCGTGAAGAGACCCCGCCTACGTTGGGTTATACACAAAAGCAGGTGTTCGTGAAAAAAGGCGGCGCTGTGGCCAGGCCCCGGGTGACGATACCGGTATTCCCCGGCACCAATTGCGAATACGATACGGCGGCGGCGTTCCGGCGGGCCGGCGGCGATCCCCGTTTGGTGATCGTCCGCAATCTGACCCCGGAAATGCTGGCGGAATCGGTGACGGCATTGGCCAAGGCCATTGATGAAAGCCAGATCCTGATGCTGCCCGGCGGCTTTTCCGGCGGCGACGAGCCGGATGGTTCGGGTAAATTCATCACCGCCTTCTTCCGCAATCCGGCGGTGGCGGAAAGCATACAGCGGCTGCTGGAGCAGCGGGACGGCCTGATCGGCGGCATTTGCAACGGCTTCCAGGCCCTGATCAAGCTGGGGCTGGTACCCTTCGGCGAGATCCGCGACGCCCAGGCGGATTCGCCCACGTTGACCTTTAACACCGTCGGACGCCATCAATCCCGTTTGATCCGCAGCCGGGTGGCTTCGGTGAAATCGCCCTGGATGAGCCTGGATCAGGTGGGGGATATTTATACCGTGGCCATTTCCCATGGGGAAGGACGTTTTGTATGTCCCATGCCTTTGCTGCGGCAGTTGGCGGAAAACGGACAGGTCGCCGCCCAATATGTGGACGAAAACGGCGCGCCTTCCATGGACATTGCCGCCAATCCCAATGGTTCCCTATGGGCGGTGGAGGCGCTGACTTCCCCGGACGGACGGGTGTTCGGCCGCATGGGCCATCCGGAACGGGCGGCCCGCCATTGCTTGCAGAATGTGCCGGGACAAAAGGATGTGAAAATGTTCGCCGGCGCGGTGGCCTATTTTGCCTGAGGGGTTTGGCCAAATATGAGGTTTGTAATTGTAGTGTAGTAATGAGAAAAGATAGTATATAATTATTTCTATCAGAATACAATAGTATTTAAGGGAGACTGAGTGTTCTTCATGAAAAAAACTACAGCTGTGTTTATTATTGTTTTTATTTTTATCAGTTTGGGAGCTTGCAGTAATGCAGATAATCAACAATATGACAATGCATCAGAATTTTCAGGTAATTCTGATGCATCTGTTAGCGAAGATAGTCAATATCCCGAGTACGCCTTTTATGATGAAGCTGGAAATGTTATACACGATTGTGATGAAAATGATGAAAAGTATTTGGCTGATTTAGATGAGTATTACAGCGTAGGTTATTCTGATGGATACTATGATGGCATAAACGGTTATGAGGAAAATACGACATGGTCAGCCTCTGAAATGCATGCCAAGGGAGGGGCCATGTATTATAAAAATGGGGAAGTAGCGCACAAAACCAGTGATCAAGAGGCTACCGATTTTGTGCGAGATGTTTATGCTATAGGCTACTATGATGGGTATTATGATGGCCTATATGGATACGAAGAAGGGACTTCTTATGATATCCGGGCAGAGTACTGATAATATAATCGCATGCCATGGTGTAGCGTTATATGTTTTCTGCGATAGAGAAAGGCTTGACCGGGAGATTTTCCGGCCAAGCCTTCTGATTTATTTTGGCATCGCGAAAGCGGCAAAAAAAACGCCTGACTGTGGAAACAGTCAGGCGTTTGGTGGGGTTAGTTGGGCTCGAACCAATGACCTCCACGATGTCAACGTGGCGCTCTAACCAACTGAGCTATAACCCCAAGAACCGACGCCTATAAGTATAAACGACGGAACAGGCTTTGTCAAGACAAATTTAGCGGCTGATGTCAAGGAAATAGGGTTGGCGCTGCCGGTACAGGGTGAGACGGTGGAAGCCGTTATCCAGCAGCCAATCGTAGCCCTGGGCGATATGATCCAGCACCTTTTCGCCATGGCTGTCGGAGCCGCAGGTGACCAGTTGGCCGCCGAGTTCTTTGTAGCGGCGGAGGATGGCGGGATCGGGATGGGCGCCGCCCACGCCAAAGCGCCAGCCGGCGGTATTGATTTCCAGGCCCTGGCCCCGTTGGATCAGCAGCTTGAGGATGGCGTCCAATTCCCCGGCATAGTCCTGGTAGCGCAGGGTGCGGTCCGCAAATCCCCGGTTGCGGCGGATCATGTCCAGATGGCCCGCCACGTCGAAACAGGGATAGGCTTCAAACAGCTCGTACATGGCTTCAAAGTAGCGGTGATAGGCGTCGGTTTTGTTCTTGCCGCGGATAAAATCTTCGTTATAGACGCCCAGGCCGTCTACGTTGTGCAGGGAACCCAGGATAAAATCCCAGTCGCTGCCGTTGACGATCTCCTCGATTTCGCTCTTGTAGCCGGGGTAGAGGCCGATTTCCAGGCCCATGCCGATGGTAAGCTGGGGAAAAGCTTCCCGGGCTTCTTCGATGCGGGCGGCGTACAGGGGGAAATCCGGGATATGGTTGGGCCGGCCGGGGCCGGTGAATTCCACATGTTCGGTAAAGGTCAGGCCGGCGGCCCCGGCCTGCAAAGCCAGACGGCACACCTCCGCCAGAGGCAGGCGTCCGTCAAAAGAGATATCGCTGTGCACATGATAATCGTAAAGCTGCATAGGGTCTGTGGGTTCTCCTCCTGTATGAATTTGGGGCGTCAGGATCTGCTGCCGGGCAAGCCGTCGCCTACCACGACAATATCCGCCGGATGGATGCTGCCCAGCCCGTATTGAGAGCCCAGGCAGAGATAGGAAACCTGAGCGGCGGGAATGCCGGCGATGGCGGTAAGGACGGTGTCCAAGGCCCAGGGATCGGTGGCGGCGGCCAGAAAATCTTTGTCTTGCGGCTGATAGCCGGCGCTGCCCCGCAGGCCGTCCACGATGTGCAGATCCGCCGGCAGCAAGGCGGCGACGTCGGTCAGCGTGCGGCCGTCCGGCGGTGCGGCCGGGTCATGTTCTTCCGCCGTTCCGGCGGTCAAATGGATGACTGCGCTGCCGAAAAGCAAATCTTTGTCGCATTTGAATTTGCTCAAAGAGATGAGCGCGTCGGCCTCCAACAGCGGTTTGTATAGCGGATAGGCGCTGCGGTTGAGATCGAGCGGGGCGGGACGGTCCAGCTGCGGCTGCCGGGTCAGGTTGATCAGATTTGTTTTTTCTCCCGCCAAATCCCCGTAGCCGCTGCGCTGTAGGGTTTGCGCAAAGTCGAAGCCGGGCGCGGGATGCAGCAGGATATTTACTTCCTTTACCCCTTGGGACAGGGCGATCTCCTTCAGGGCATACAGCCAGGCCGGGTGGGCGTTGACGCCGGTGGCCGCCGACAGGGGCAGGCCGCCGTCCGCCAATATGGCTACGCTTTCCCCGGGGGCGAAATAGGCTTCCACGCCGCCTAAGGGGGCCAGCAAACGGGATATCTGGGCGATTTTATCTTGCGTCCGCAGGGCGTGACGCAGGGAAACGATGCTCATAGGCCGCTCCTTTGCAAAAGCTGATGCAGGCGGCCGATATTGCCGCCTGTATTGGCGAAAGACGCGGAAACGATCTTTCCGCAACCTATATAGTATACCATATGCCGGCGGAATACAAAACTGTTTTTTTCCTTGACCGCGCCGGACAAGACGCCATAGAAAAACCCCTTGCCGGCGGACAACCGGCAAGGGGCAAAGGATGCAAAATTAACGTTTGCTGAATTGGCTGGCTTTGCGGGCTTTTTTCAAGCCGTATTTGCGACGTTCTTTCATTCTGGGGTCGCGGGTCATAAAGCCGGCGGTTTTCAAAGCGGGGCGCAGTTCGCCGTCTGCCTGGACCAAAGCCCGGGCGATGCCGTGGCGGATGGCGCCGGCCTGGCCGGTGGTGCCGCCGCCGTGCACGCTGGCGATCACGTCGTATTTTTCATTGGTAGAGGTCAGTTCCATCGGTTGTTTGACGATCATGACCAGGGTCTTTTTGCCGAAATATTCGTCAAGGTTCCGTTTGTTTACGGTGATGTTGCCGGAGCCGGGAAGAATCCATACTTTGGCGATTGCGTTTTTGCGGCGTCCGGTTCCGTAATATTTCATAGTTTGCGTCACGGTTTTATTCCTCCTTCTGCCGTTTAGAATTGCCAAATTTCAGGTTTTTGCGCTTGATGAGGATGTTGGTCTCCCCGATATACCTTGAGTTTCTTGGCCATCGCGCGGCCCAAGCGATTGTGGGGCAACATGCCTTTGACGGCTTTTTCCATTGCCAGCTCGGGCTTTTTATCCATCATATCTTTGTAGGTGACTTCTTTCAGTCCGCCCGGATAACCGGAGTGATGATAATACTTTTTGTTCGCCAATTTATTGCCGGTGAGCACGGCTTTGTCGGCGTTGATGATAATAACGAAATCCCCGGTGTCCACATGGGGCGTAAAAGTCGGTTTGTGCTTGCCGCGGAGCAAGCGGGCAGCTTCGGTGGCGATCCGGCCCAAGGGTTTGCCGTCGGCGTCGATAACGTACCAGCTTCTCACTATATCAGCGGGCTTGGCCATATAAGTAGCCACAAGATTCCCTCCTTAAAATGCAAAACGCAAAATGCGAAACGTAAAATTTTCTCTAGGCGCTTGTTGCCAACGGGGCAGAAGTCAACAAGCGTGCTCATATATTATATCTGCTGCCATATGCAATGTCAAGAAATTTCTATTTTTAATATAGCGTTTTCTATGGTTTTTGCCGGAAAACGACTTGCGGGGCCTTGGTCCGCCGGTCTTTTGCCGGGAGAGGCTTTGCCGGCAGAGGGAAGTCGCCCGGTGACGGCTTACGGTTGGAATTGCAATTTGAATACGAAGGACGGCTTGTTTTGGGGCAGGATCAGCCCGCGGATGATCGTGTTTTGTTCATCGCCGGCTTTTTCTATGGCCAATTGGGCGTCGCTTTGCAATTCCGCCATAAACCAGCAATCCTGGCGGCGCAGGTTTTTGATGTTCTGCCGCTGGGCCGGGGTCAAAGCATCGTAGGCGAATTCGCCGTAGCGGCTGTTGTTGACATGGCCCAGCTCGTCCAGCCAACTGGGCCGCACGTTCAAAACCTCCTGCCGGACGAAATCGGGCTCTTCTTTGAAACGGCTGTTGGCGGGCAGCAGCGCTTCGCCGTCGGGCAGTTCAAAGTGGCGCAATACGTTCAAATCCGAACAAATGCGGCGTGTTTGCAGATCCAGTAGGGAGGTGAACATGGTCCCCACCGCCACCGTTTGTTCCGCCTGATCGTAAATGGCGAATTCCCGGCGGTAAATGGGCAGGCTATGGCTGGTATGCCAGGTTCGGCCATGGTATTGGCCGTTGGGGCGGAGGGGCGTTTTGTATTCTATGCTTAAAGAAAGCAGCACCCAGGACATGTGGAAGCGGCTGATCAGCCGGGGCACGTCCATTTCGATTTGCTGCAAATGGCTTTCGATCATATGCATGACCAGCTTTTGCCCGGCGGCGGGATACAAAGCGCTTTGGGGCGTGAACATGGATACGTCCAAGGCCAAAGGATAGGACAGTGCTTTTTCATTGCGTTGCGCGTCGGTTAACATGGGTATCCTCTTTTCTGTGAAAAATGTGCGCCGAATATACGGACAGTATATCATAAAGCCGTTTTTCGCTCAAGGAAGGAATCTGGCGGTGGCGGGGCGGCTTATTTATCGAAAATAACTATGATGCCATGATTTCATTAGAATTCCCGATTGGAAAACCCCGGATTCGTGGTTGTATAATACTAGTAAGAGAATAACTGTTTGATGTGACGAGGGATGGCAAAAGCGGGAATGTCTGGCTGGCGGCCTGCGATCCGGAAGGAACCGGCAGGAATACTTTTGCCAAAAACTGCAGCCCGGCAGCGTGCTGCGGCGTACAGATGGCGGATATACCGCGCCGGGCAAAGGTATCCCGGCAGGGAGCAGGATAATGCCATGATATATTTGGATAATGCGGCGACCACTTTACATAAGCCCCGGCAGGTGATAGACGCGGTGGCGGCGGCCATGGGCTCCATGGGCAACGCTTCCCGGGGGGCCCATGAAAACGCCCTGAACGCGGCCTGTACCATATTCGAGACCCGGAGAAAGCTGGCCGCCTTATTCGGCTGCCCCAGGGCCGATCATGTGGCCTTTACGCAGAATTCCACCGAGGCTCTGAACATCGCCATCCATGGCTTGATCGCCGGCGGCAGCCATGTGATCTCTACCGATCTGGAGCACAATTCCGTGCTGCGTCCCCTGTACCGTTTGCAGGTGGAGCAACAGGTGGCGGTAAGTTTTTTGCCCGCGGACAGGCAGGGGCGCATCCGCTATGAGGATTTGGAAAGGTATTTGCGGCCGGATACCGGGGCCATCGTTTGCACCCACGCTTCCAATCTTACCGGCAATATGCTGGATCTGGCCCGTATCGGCCGCTTCGCCCGCAGCCATGGCCTGCTGTTCATCGTGGACGCCTCGCAAACGGCAGGCTGCCAGCCCATCGATATGCAGGCTATGTCCATAGACGCGCTTTGCTTTACCGGCCATAAAGGGCTGATGGGGCCTCAGGGCACAGGCGGTATTTGCCTGCGCGGGGATTTGGATATCCGACCCTGGAAGGTGGGCGGTTCCGGCGTCCAATCCTACAGCAAAAGCCACCCGTTGGATTTTCCCACCCGGCTGGAGGCCGGCACCCTGAACGGTCACGGCATCGCCGGGCTAGGCGCGGCGCTGGATTTTATCCAAAGCACCGGTTTGGAAGCGATCCGGGAAAAAGAACGCCGTCTGATGGAACGCTTTTACCGCGGCGTCGGCCCCATAGACGGCGTAACGGTGTACGGCGATTTTTCCGGTATGGAGCGAGCCGCTATCGTGGCGCTGAACATCCGGGATTATGATTCGGCAGCGGTCTCCGACGCCCTGGCTGAAGAGTACGGCATCGCTACCCGTCCCGGCGCGCATTGCGCCCCCAGGATGCACTATGCCCTGGGCACCGCCGACCGGGGGGCCGTGCGGTTCAGTTTTTCATATTTCAATACCGAAGAAGAAACAGATGCGGCCATTGCCGCCGTGGCGGAATTGGCCCGATGAGAAAAAGCCCGGTCTTGGCCGCCGGGTCCCTGGGCGGCCGGAGAAGCGGTAAGCCTTTGTCCAAGCGCCGGACAGCATGTTGAAGCATAAACGCGATACCAGGTATTTCGCGCAGGAGGATTTGCGCACACTATAAATATAGAGGAGGAAATTCTATGTCCAATTATGTTGAAATGTGGAAAAATCTGGGAATGGATCTGGAATCCCATGATTTGCTGTGCCAGGTGCTGCCTACGGCGGTGGGCGATGTGTTCCTGACCCAGGAAAACCGGCCCAAATGCATGGATTTCTGGGATACGGTCATCGCGGAAGTACACGGCATCCGTCCCGCGGAGCTGATAGAAGCCCAAAAAGAAGGCCGTAAAGTATTCGGCACCTTTTGCGTATATGTGCCCGACGAGGTAGTCATCGCCTGCAACGGTATCGTGACCGGCCTGTGCGGCGGCTCTCAGTTTTGGGTGCCCGGCGGCGAAGCGGTGCTGCCCAAAGCCACCTGTCCTTTGGTGAAGGCTTCGGTAGGCGCTCGCCTGGGCCGTACCTGCCCCTTTTTCCGCATCGCCGATATGTACGTGGGCGAAACCACCTGCGACGCCAAGAAAAAAGCCTATGAGATCCTGGGCAAGGACGTGCCCATGTATGTGATGGACGTGCCCCAGATGAAACGGGAAAAGGACATCCTGAAATGGAAGGATGAAATCGCCGCCTTTGCCAAAAAGGTGGAGGAATTCACCGGCAATACCCTGACCGCGGAAAAACTGGCGGAAGCCATCAAAACCGTCAATGAAAAACGCAAAGCCCTGGCCCGGGTTTATAATTGCCGCAAATCCGAATGCCTGCCTATTTCCGGCCGGGACGCTTTGTTGATGATGCAGATCGCTTTCTTCGACGATCCGGCCCGCTGCGCCCAGATGTGCAACCGTTTGGCGGATGAATTGGAACAGCGGATCAAAGACGGCGTCAGCGTGGCGCCGGCCGGGGCCAAACGCATCCTGGTCACCGGCACGCCTTTGGCCGTGCCCAACTGGAAGCTGCATAATATCATCGAAACCAGCGGCGGCGTAGTGGTTTGCGAAGAAATGTGCACCGGCACCCGCTATTTTGAAAACCTGGTGGACGAAAGCAAAACCACCCTGGATGAGCAGTTTATGGCGCTCTCCCAGCGCTATATGAAGAACAATTGCGCCTGCTTCACGCCGAACGAAGGCCGCATCGAGGACATCCTGCGCCTGGTGAAGGAATACAAGGCAGACGGCGTGATCGACTGCAGCCTCAAGTTCTGCTGCCTCTATGATGTGGAAAAATACAGCGTGTCCAACGTTTTGAAAGACGCCGGCGTGCCGGTCCTCAGCCTGGAGACCGATTATGAAGACGCGGATTCCGAACAGCTGCGCACCCGCATCGGCGCTTTCATCGAAATGATCGATGACTGAAGAAAGTCAAAATATCCGCTACTATGTTCTGTTTGCCAATTATGAGCATGGGCTGGCCGCCCATGGCATTTTGGACGCCGCGGGGATCGAAAACCGCATCGCCCCGGCGCCCCGGGCCATACAGGGGGAGCTGACCTGCGGTATGTCCCTGCTGCTGCGGCCGGAGCATGCGGAGGCGGCCAAGGCTTGTCTGGACGCCCAAGGGGCGGCATACCATGCCATCCTGCCTCTGGCGGATCAGCTGCGGGCCCGCCGGGACAAATACTGCTGAACATATAGTAAGCGTACATACAGCGACAAAAAAGAACCGTTTCCCGATGGGTGCATCCGGAAACGGTTCTTTTTTTGCCGGTAGACGCGGTTATTCTTTTTCGGCTTTATTTTTCGCCGTCTTTCGGCGGGAAAAAGCGTTTTTTATAGTAGCTTTCCGCCACATATACCGCCGCCAGCGGGTTATGGCCGGTGACCCGGTCTTTTACCGCCAGGATGGTGGCTGGGGCTTCCAGGTATTTCAGCGCCAGGGTGTCATGGCCGACGCACAGGCCCAGGATGATATTGAGCTGCGTTTTTTCGCTGTTCATCAATAGGGCCTGGCCGATGGGATTGCACATGATTTCGCCGCAGTTGCCGGACAGGGTCTCCGCATCCGTAACGTCGATATGGCTTTTGGGGACGGCCCCGTTTTTGCAGGCCGCCGATACGACTTCAAAGCCGTTGTAGGTCAAGATCTTTTCCACGATCCGGGCTTCCTTGGCCAGGCCGATGCAAAAGACCAGGCCCAGTTTTTGGAAGCCGTTCTTTTTGCTGAAGAGCATGATCTCTTCCAGCCGGCACAGGGAGCCGTAGCCTTCGGCTTCCACAACGGAGGCGGTATGGGCGATTTGCAGATTTTCTTTTTCTCTATACAAGGCCTGCGCCTGTTTCTGCAGCTCCGTTTCTTTGCTGGGGCAGTCTTTCATGGTTTTTTCCATATCGTTCAGTTCGCATCCGTGCAGGGTGCATTCCGCGCATTTTGTCATGGTAGTTCCCCTTCTATCGTTTGACGTAAAGACAGGGCAACGGCAGTCCAGGTTCCGGGCTGCCGTTGCCGGTATGTCGCAATGATTGTTCGGGATTACAGAACAGGCGACCAGGCCAAATCCATAACCGCTTGCGGATCATCCATGGAGGTGATCAGGCCCAGGCGGATATAGCGGTTGATGATTTCCTGCAATTCTTTCTTGGTGAAATCGTCGCTGAGACCGTATTGCAGGGAATTGTTGGTCATGGTGTTCATCTTCAGATCGCCGGCGGCTAGGCCCAGATCCAACATGGTCTGAGAGGCTTCTTCCGGATTTTCACGCATCCAGCACAGGGCTTTTTGGATGGCCTGCACCAGTTTCTTGGTATGAACGGGGTTTTCCTTGACAAAGGTGCCGTTCATAGCCAGCGCGCAGCAGATGCCCACTTCGGCGTAGTCGCTGTCCAGCATGGAGCTGATGCATTTCAGGGTGCCGTCTTTCAGCATGCTGTAGGCGTAAACGTCGCTGAGCAGGGCGGCGGAGATCTCACCCCGCTGCATGGCGGCCACGCAGGCGTCGGCCGAGACCTGGGTGAGGGTGACGTCCGTCAGGGGGTTGATGCCGTCGTCGTCCAGCATCAGGGAGGTGATGTTATAGTCGGAAGCGCCGATGCCGTTGGGTACGGCCACGGCGGTGCCTTTCAGATCTTCCGTGGTATTGTAATCGCTGTCAGCCAGGACGTACAGAGATTTGCAGGCCAGATGTGCGCCGCCGACAAAGGTGATATCCACGCCGTTGGTAATGGGGACGATGCTGGTGGCGATGTGGCAAATGGCGATATGTACCTGGCCGGTGCCCAAAGCTTCCACATAGTGTTCGCCTTTGACGCCTTCCACATTGATGCCGGCGTCTTCATAGTAACCCAAATGCTCGGCAATGCTGGTGCCGGAGCTGCAGCCTTCCAGCAGTTCATAGCGGATGGTCTGGCCGTAGGCGGGCTCGTTTTTCATAGCTTCCAGTTCTTCCTCGGTGGGCGTCAGGTCAAAATCCAGATAGTCGCTGGCGCGGCCTTCGGCGGGCACGGGAGTGAACATGGCTTCCCAGTTGCCGGCAGCGGCGGCTTCCGCGGCGTCCATATGCACATCCGACAGATTGACTTCCACATTGTCGCCGCCCACGCCCATGTCGATCTGACCGTCGGGAGACAGTTCATTGCTGTCCGCCGAATTGGGGGAGGAGGCGCAGGCAGCCAGGGCGACGATGGCCGCCAGGCACAGCAGCACAACCAGTAATCTCTTTGTCTTCATATTTCTTCTCCTTTTATAATTTATATTCCAAAGCCGCCGCAAATAGGAATGCAGCGGTAAATTGGCATTTTGGACCAAAACGGTCCCGACCGCCGGTCTTTATCCGGCAGCGCTGCCGCTGAAGTGCAGCTTGCGCAATATATCGTTGCGGTGGGCCACAAAGGTGTCGGAAGAGCGGTCTCGGGTGAGCGCCTTGTCGATGGGGATATCAGCCAGTATCCGTCCCGGGCTGGAATCCATCACCAGCACCCGGGTGCCCATGTAGATGGCCTCGTCCACATCGTGGGTGACCATCAGAGCCAGGTGCTGCCGTTTTTCCCACATCTTTATGATCTCGTCCTGCATATTCATGCGGGTAAAAGCATCCAGCGCGCCTAAGGGCTCGTCCAGTAGCAGGATGTTCGGCTCATTGATCAGGGTCCTTACCAGAGCAACCCGCTGGGCCATGCCGCCGGAAAGCTGATTGGGATAGTCCTCGCGGAATTTTTCCAAGCCGATCAGGCTGATCATTTCCTCGATGCGGCCGGCCTTCTCCTTTTGCCTGCCCTGCAAGGTCAGGCTGAAGCCGATGTTCTTCTCCACGGTGAGCCAAGGAAACAGGGTGGGCTTTTGAAAGACCATGCCCCGGTCGGGAGAGGTGCCGGTCACCTCCTGGCCGTTTACCGTAACTTTGCCGGTGGTGGGCATGATCAAGCCGGCCACCAGCCGCAAAATGGTGGATTTGCCGCAGCCGGAGGGACCCACCAGGCTGATGAATTCGCCGCTTTCCATGGTGATGGAAATATCGTAAATCGCCTGGGTGACTTCGTCGGTATCGATTTTTGCGAAACTTTTGGATACATGGGAAAGCTCCAGCACGACTTTTTCGTTATCCATTGCTTTCAACTCCTGTCTGCCAGCGCAGCACATGGCGCTTAACCAAATCCAAACTCTTGGTGACCAGCGTAAAGATGAGGCAGATCACGAACAGCGCCGCAAACATTTTGTCGTAGCTGGCCCAGGCCTTGGCCCAGGTCATGTACCAGCCCAGACCGGATTTGACGCCCAACATTTCCGCGATCATAATGGCGGTGCAGGAACTGCCCATGGCTTGGGTGCAGCCCTGAAGAATGGAGGGCATGGCATGGGGGATGGCCACCCGGAAGACCAACTGGCGCTCTTTGGCTCCCAAAGTCCTGGCCGCGTCGAAGAGGTCCTTGTCCACATTGTGTACGCCGGTCATGGAAGCCACGGTCACCGCAAACCAGGAGCCCAGGGCGATGATGAACACCGCGCCGCCGAATAGGGACGACGCCACCACCATCATAATGGGGATCCAGGTAGAGGTGGGGATGGGCCCCAAAAAGTTGATAACGGGATCTACCCAGTAGCGGCATCTTTTGGAGTAGCCGCAGGCGATACCGGTAATCAGTCCCAGCAGCACGCCGATGGAATAGCCCAAAAACAGCAGCAGCAGCGTATGTATGGTGCAATCCCAAAGCATCATCCGGTCGCCAACGGCGGCGCAGATGATAAAGTTCATGCAGGGGACAAAGGGTTGGGTGAGTATGCCGGTTTTTAACGTGAGATAATCGTAAAGGGCTGCCAGTAAAAACAAGGCCGCGTAGCGGGGCGCTTTGTAGTGGACTTTTTCATAAACGGCGCTTTCGCCGCCGGCTTGCCGGATCAGGGCCACGACCAAGTAGATCACATAGGCGGCGATGAAGCCGAACAGCACATACAGATACATATGGGGATCATGATTGGGACGATTGTCCGGAATGTATAAATACTCTGCCACGGCAATCAGCCCGCAGAGGATGGGCAGCGACAAAGTAACGGCTTCAAACCGCTTGTCCTTTTTGGTCTTTTCTTTGCTTTCCAGCTTTTGGAGTTGCTTCCGCGTTAATCCGCCGATTTGCAGCGATTCCGCCGCATTTTGCAGGGCTTCCTTTTGGGGCATAGGGCCTCCTTTTGATACGCTGACAAAGGTTATTTGAACAAAGCATTTATTCTCCTTTGAGAGTATACTCGTATCGAACAACAAAGTCTAATTCAAATAAACGATGAGATGCCGGTAAATATCGTTTTTATGAATAAATTTGACATATGCCGGTTTGGATATGGCCGTTTTTTTTGCCTGCAAAAGCGGCGTTCCGGCAGTAAACCCGGTTGCGCGCCGTTTGCCTTGCGGTCTGCTGCCGGAATAAAAAACGCCCGGCAGTCTGTATGGACAGCCGGGCGTTAGTTGCGTATATGGGAAAGGCGTTCCGCCGGGGATAGGCTTAGGACAAAATGAGATAATCCTCCCGGTGTTCTCCCACGGATACGTATTGGATGGGGCAGTTTACGGCTTTTTCGATGAAGCGGATATACGCCAAAGCGGCGGCGGGCAAATCTTCCGCCCGGCGGCAATGGGAGATATCCTGGCAGAAGCCGGGCAGGTATTGATAAATGGGTTTGGCCCGCTGCAGGGCGGCGCCCATGGGGAAGGACTCCACCCGGCGGCCGTCGATTTCATAGGCTACGCAAACGGGGATTCGATCCATATAGGAAAGCACGTCCAATTTGGTCAAAGCCAGGCGGTCGGCGCCTTGCAGCAGCACGCCGTAGCGAGAGGCCACGCAATCGAAAGCGCCTACCCGGCGGGGGCGTCCGGTAGCCGCGCCGTATTCGCCGCCGGCCTGTCGCAGGGCGTCCGCTTCCGCGCCGCTCATTTCCACGGTGAAAGGCCCTTCGCCGACGCAGCTGGAGTAGGCTTTGAGGATGCCCAGGGTGAAATCCAGCTTGCGGCCGGGTATGCCCGCGCCCAGGGGGGCGTAGGCCGCCAGCGTAGACGAGGACGAGGTATAGGGGATGATGCCGTAATCCACATCCCGCAAAGCGCCTAGCTGGGCTTCAAACAGGAGGCGTTTGCCGGCTGCCACGGCTTGTTCCAGATAGGCGGTGGTATCGCAAATGTAGGGCCGTAAGGGGCCGCCGTACTGTTCCAGCCAGGCCAGCATATCCTGAGGCTGTACCGGCGTATGGCCGTAGCCTCGGGCCACGGTCAGGTTTTTCCATTCGATCAGGCCGGGCAAACGGCGGGCGGTTTCGTCCATTTCCAGCAGATCGCCCATGCGCAAGGTTTTCTTCATATATTTATCGCCGTATACCGGGCCGATGCCCCGGCGGGTGGAGCCGAATTTGGCGTCTTGCAGACGGTCCTCCTCCAGATTGTCCAAAAGCCGGTGATAGGGCATGCAGATGACGGCGCGGGAACTGATTTTTAAATGTTCCGGAGAAATGACGATACCCTGTTCCTGCAGGCGGCGGATCTCGCCGGCCAGATGTTCTAGATCGATCACCATACCGGGGCCCATGACATTGGTCACATTGTCCCGGAGGATGCCGGAGGGCAATAGATTGAGAATAAATTTGCCTTTGGCGTTGACCACGGTATGCCCGGCATTGTTCCCTCCCTGATAGCGAATGACGATATCATAATCCTCGGAAAGCAAATCCACCATGCGGCCTTTGCCTTCATCGCCCCAATTGATGCCTACGGTAGCTGTGAGCATATGCAAACCTTCCATCCTATTCCCGTGCGGGATTATTTTGACCGTGAAAAATAACAATATATTATAGTATGCTCCGGCCATAGCTGTCAAGACAAAGGGAAGGGAATGGGAATCAATTATCCTTTGTAATCGTGAGGGGATTTACATAGATGAAATTTATATGGATTTATATATAGGAAGGAAACTGTTTTTTCCCAGGCAAAAAACGAATCGGATAAACGACTTGGCAAACGGGGATGGATAGAGGTATAATAATAAGGTATAAGTTTTTTACGGGAAAGCATGAATACTGCGGCAGCGGCCGGTACGTAGCCGGTAAGAGAAAATGAAAGAGGTATATGTTATGAAAACCGATATTGAGATTGCGCAAGCATGTAAGATGGCGAATATTCGAGATATCGCCGCCGGTTTGGGCGTGGAAGACGAATACTTTGAACCCTACGGATATTATAAAGCCAAAATCCATTATCGCTATTTGCAGGATATGCGGGATTTGCCCTCCGGCAAACTGATCCTGGTCACCGCTATGACCCCGACGCCCATGGGTGAAGGGAAAACTACCGTCAGCATCGGTCTGGCGGACGCTTTGCGCAAAACCGGCAAAAAAAGCATGGTGGCTTTGCGGCAGCCTTCCCTGGGCCCTGTGTTTGGCGTGAAAGGCGGCGCGGCCGGCGGCGGCTATGCCCAGGTCGTCCCCATGGAAGATATAAACCTGCATTTTACCGGCGATTTTCACGGGGTGGCTTCTGCCAACAATTTATTGGCAGCCATGGTGGACAATCATATCTATCAGGGCAACGCTTTGGGCCTGGATGTGCGGCGGATCGCCTGGCGGCGCTGCGTGGACATGAACGACCGGCAGCTGCGGCATATTGCCTGCGGCCTGGGCGGTTTGACCGGCGGCATTCCCCGGGAGGACGGCTTTGATATCACCGCTGCATCCGAGGTGATGGCGGTGTTATGCCTGGCGGAAGATTTGACGGATTTGAAGAAACGGCTGAGCCGGATGATCGTCGGCTATACCCGGGACGGGGCGGCGATCACTGCCGGACAACTGCAGGCGGCCGGTGCCATGGCAGTGCTGTTGAAAGATGCGCTGAAGCCCAATCTGGTGCAAACCCTGGAAGGCACGCCGGCTTTGATCCACGGCGGCCCCTTTGCCAATATCGCCCATGGCTGCAACAGTGTGATCGCCACCAAGATGGCGTTGAAGCTGGCGGATTATACGGTAACGGAGGCCGGCTTCGGCGCGGATCTGGGTGCGGAGAAGTTTTTGGACATCAAATGCCGCATGTCCGGCCTGCGGCCGGACGCGGTGGTGCTGGTGGCCACTTTGCGGGCGCTGAAACATCATGGCGGCTTGTCCAAAGCGGAATCCACCGGGGAGAACCGGGGGGCTTTGGCCAAAGGCTTGCCGAATTTGCTGCGGCATATCGAGAATCTGCGCACGGTTTACCATTTGTCGCCTTTGGTGGCCATCAACCGTTTTGCCGGCGACAGCCCCGAGGAATTGGATTGGCTGCGCAGCCGCTGTGAAGAAGCCGGCGTGGAGGCGGCCATCTGCGACGTACGCAGCCAAGGCGGCGCAGGCGGCCTGGAAATGGCGGAAAAAGCGGCAGCCTTGTGCGAAAAGAAAAACGATTTTTGTTTTTGCTATGATTTGGACTTGCCTTTGGAAGAAAAACTGACCCAGTTGGCCCGGAAGATTTACGGGGCGGATGGTATAGACCTGTCCGACCAGGCCAAGAAACAAATCGATCATTTGAATGCCTTGGGCTTCCAGCATTTGCCCATTTGCGTGGCGAAAACCCAATACAGCTTCAGCGATGACAAGAATAAACTGGCCGCGCCCAGCGGATTTCGCATTTTTGTATCTCAAGTGAAGGCTGCGGCGGGAGCCGGTTTCGTCATCGCCCTGACCGGCGATATAATGACCATGCCCGGATTGCCGAAAAAACCGGCGGCGGAGAGCATCGATATCGGCGTGGACGGAATGGTGAGCGGCCTGTTTTGAACTTTCGTTTTGGGCGGCAGGCGGCGGCGGGAAACAAAGTGGGGCTGCTGTAAAAAAGCCGTTTTTCCCCCCAAGGACGGAACCGTTTTTTTACCATTGGCGGAAGCTATGAGAAAAACGGAAAAATTCGGAAAAATACGGTGAATGAGTTCGGACAGAAACATAGACAAAAGTTTGTTAAAGGTATATAATAAACTTATCCATATCAATACCAATAATTTAATAAGCGCTTTAAGGAGGCCAGTTTATGAGCAAAAAGATGATGACAATGGACGGCAACAAAGCCGCTTCCTATGTTTCTTATGCCTTTACTGAAGTCGCGGCCATTTTCCCCATCACCCCTTCCTCCACCATGGCGGAATATGTGGATGAATGGGCTGCCCATGGGAAAAAGAATATCTTCGGCCGTCCCGTGAAGGTAGTGGAAATGCAATCCGAGGCCGGTGCGGCCGGCGCGGTACACGGTTCTTTGGCGGCCGGTTCTTTGACCACCACCTATACCGCTTCCCAGGGATTGCTGCTGATGATCCCCAATATGTATAAGATCGCCGGCGAATTGCTGCCCGGCGTTATGCATGTTTCCGCCCGTTCCTTGGCGACCCACGCCTTGAACATTTTCGGCGATCACAGCGACGTGATGTCCTGCGCCCAAACCGGTTACGCGATGATCGCTTCCGGCAGCGTACAGGAAGTTATGGATATCGGCGGCGTTGCTCACCTGGCCGCGATCAAATCCCGCATTCCTTTCCTGCATTTCTTCGACGGTTTCCGCACCTCCCATGAACAGCAGAAAATCGAAGTGATGGACTATGACGATCTGGCCGCCCTGCTGGACCGGCAGGCGCTGCAAGAATATCGGGACAACGCCTTGAATCCGGAACATCCGGTGATTCGCGGCACCAATGAAAACCCGGATATCTTCTTCCAGGCCAGAGAAGCCTGCTCCCCCTTCTTCAAAGCGGTTCCCGATATCGTAGCCGATTATTTTGCCAAGATTTCCAAGCTGACCGGCCGGGATTATAAACTGTTCAATTATTACGGCGCGCCCGATGCGGAAAACGTGATCGTAGCCATGGGTTCCGTTTGCGATACCGTGGAACAGGCCGTGGACGCTTTGAACCGGCAAGGTAAAAAAGTCGGTTTGATCCGCGTACATCTGTACCGTCCTTTCGCCATCGACTATTTCCTGAAAGCCATGCCGCAAACGGTGAAACGCATCGCCGTTTTGGATCGGGTGAAGACCCCCGGCGCTCCCGGCGAACCTCTGTACATGGATGTGCTTTCCGCCTATTACGGACAGGCCAATGCGCCGAAGATCATCGGCGGCCGTTATGGCTTGGGCAGCAAGGACACCATTCCGGCAGATATCATCGCCGCTTTTGACAACCTGATGAGCGACGCGCCCAAACATAATTTCACCCTGAGCATCAACGACGACGTAAGCGGCACTTCCCTGGAACGGGGCGAAATCACCGACCTGCTGCCTCAGGGCACCATTCAGTGCAAATTCTGGGGCTTGGGCTCCGACGGTACGGTGGGCGCCAACAAACAGGCCGTGGATATCATCGGCAGCAATACCGATATGTACGCCCAGGCCTATTTCGCCTACGATTCCAAGAAATCCGGCGGCTTGACCATGTCTCACCTGCGCTTCGGTGAAAAAGAGATCAAAGCCCCGTATCTGATCAACCAGGCCGACTTCATTTCCTGCTCCAATCAGTCTTACGTGCATATTTACGACGTGTTGGCCGGTTTGAAGAAAGGCGGCGTTTTCCTGCTGAACTGCGTATGGGAAGCCGATCAGTTGGCGGACAAATTGCCGGCGGCCATGAAACGCACCTTGGCCCAGAACGACATCCAGTTCTATATTATCAACGCCGTGGATATCGCCCGGAAATTGGGTCTGGGCAACCGCACCAATATGGTCATGCAATCCGCTTTCTTCGCTTTGTCCAAGGTGATCCCCATGGATATGGCCATCAAAGCTTTGGATGAATCCATCGAACACGCCTATGGCAAAAAAGGCGAAAAAGTGGTCAACATGAACAAGGAAGCGGTGCAGGAAGGCGCCAAAGCTTTTGTGAAAGTGGATATCCCCGCGGATTGGGCCAACGCCAAAGACGAATGCTGCTGCGATAATGCGGATGAGCCTGATTTCGTAAAGAATATTTTGCGTCCCATGACCACCAACCACGGCGACGAATTGCCGGTTTCCGCTTTTGTGGGCCGGGAAGACGGTCATTTCCCGCTGGGCGGCTCCTGCTATGAAAAACGCGGCGTTTCCGCTTTCGTGCCGGCCTGGATCAAAGAGAACTGCATCCAGTGCAACCAATGCGCGCTGGTTTGTCCCCATGCGGCGATCCGTCCCATCCTGGTAGATGAAGCCCAAGCTGCCGCTGCGCCCGCCGCTTTTGAAACCATTAAGGCCAACGGTAAAGATATGGCCGGTCTGTCCTTCCGCATGCAGGTCAGCCCCTTGGACTGCCAAGGCTGCGCCTCCTGCGTGACCGTCTGCCCCGCCAAGGAAAAAGCCCTGGTGATGAAGACCAGCGAAGAACAGCAATATGACGCGGAGAACTGGGAATATGCCATGTCCCTGCCGGATCGTACGGAACAATTCGCGCCGACCAATGTGAAAAACAGCCAGTTCCGCAAACCGTATCTGGAATTCTCCGGCGCTTGCGCCGGCTGCGGCGAGACCCCCTATTGCAAGCTGATCACCCAGTTGTTCGGCGACAGAATGGTCATGTCCAACGCCACCGGTTGCTCCTCCATCTGGGGCGCTGCCGTACCGGCCATGCCCTTCTGCACCAATGACAAAGGCCAAGGTCCGGCCTGGTGCAACAGCCTGTTTGAAGACAACGCCGAATTCGGTTTCGGTATGTTCCTGGGCGCCAGAGAACAAAGAGAACAACTGAAAGGGATCATCGAAAAAGCGGTCTGCGGCTGCGAAGGCGGCTGCACCGATCCGGCTGTTCTGGACGCTTTGAAAGAATGGTTGGCAGCCTATAATAGCGGCGAAGGCTCCAAAGCCGCCAGCGCCAAGCTGATCCCGCTGCTGGAGAAGAGCTCCTGCGTGACGGCGAAAGAGATCCTCAAACGCAAAGACCATCTGGTGAAGAAATCTTATTGGGCTTTCGGCGGCGACGGTTGGGCTTACGATATCGGTTACGGCGGTTTGGATCATGTTTTGGCTTCCGGCGAAAACATCAATATCTTCGTATATGATACGGAAGTATATTCCAATACCGGCGGACAAAGCTCCAAAGCCACCCCGGCTGCGGCTATCGCCAAATTTGCCGCTTCCGGCAAAAAGACCAAGAAGAAAGACCTGGGCATGATGGCCATGTCCTATGGCTACGTATATGTGGCGCAAATCGCCATGGGCGCCGACCCCAACCAGGCCTTGAAAGCGATCAAAGAAGCGGAAGCCTATGACGGACCTTCCCTGATCATCGCCTACGCCTCCTGCATCAACCACGGTATCAAAGGCGGTATGAGCAATGCCATGAAGGAAATGAAAGACGCGGTGGCGGCCGGTTACTGGCAACTGTACCGCTTCAACCCCGAACTGGCGGAGAAGGGCGAGAATCCCTTTATCCTGGACAGCAAGGAACCCACGGCTTCCTTCCGCGATTTCATCGGCAATGAAGTCCGTTACAACGCACTGGCCCGTCAATATCCGGACACGGCGGAAGAGCTGTTCGCCAAGACGGAGAACGACGCCAAGCAGCGTTTGGCCGGCTATAAACGTTTGGCAGGGAAATAAGACCCGCCGGGCATAAACGCCTCGCCACGCGGGACAGGCCAAAAAACTATAAAAAACATTTTCAAATGTATTGACAAAAGCGGAAGGTAATGATAACATAATCTTTACCTTCCGCTTTTGCGTGAGGGAAAAATTTCCAAAAGAAATTTTTAAAAAGCCTTGACGAACTTTTCCAAAGATGGTATACTAAGTAAGTTCGCGAAAGCAAGGGGTCGAAAAAAGGTTTGAAACCGGTTCGAAAAACCCTTGACAAAGAAAGGCGGATGTAGTACAATATTAGAGCGCTGAAACGCCAGGCGTTATGGCAGAGCGTTAAAGCGCAAAGGTCTTTGAGAACTGAACAGTAAACAAGCCAAAAAAAGCAAAAGTCCTTACAATTCCGAGAGGACGGCGGTAGTCGGACTCAAGGTAAAGAAGTAAGAAAAGTAAAGAGCCAAAGAGCTTTTCGTAAAGAG
>JAILCQ010000035.1 GCA_024679955.1 Bacillota bacterium
ACGGCGGCGCAGACGGAGACGCGCCCATGTACTATACGGTGAACGGTCAATGGACCTATACGCTGATCCATCAGGTCACCGTCCGCAACGACCGGAACAGCGCCGCCAGAAACGTGGTATTGTCCATCCCGCTGACGGATGACAGCGTGCCGGTATATTTCCATCCGCTGCGGGGGCAATTGACGCCGTATCCGGATGCGATCGTCAGCGACGAACAGGAGCGCCGCTTCGCTATCTACAATATCAGCCGGCTGGAGCCTGGGGAAGAACGGACCTTTTATCAAAAATATGCGCTGAGCACCGACGCTTTGCGCTATCATATCGATTATACGGCTACGGTTTACGATTACGATCAGATCGCCCTTTTGTCCAATTATTTGCAGCCGGATGCATACAGCCAAAGCGACGATTGGGAAATCAGCCAATACGTACAGAATGTGATCGGCCAGGAAACCAATCCCTATCTGATCGCCAAAATGCTTTATGCCGCCGTCAATTTGTATGTGGATTATCAGGAAAGCGATTTGCCCCAGGACGCCAAATCGGTGTTGAACCGCCGCAGCGCCTATTGCGAGGGCTATGTGAATTTGCTGGTGGCTTTGCTGCGGGCGGCGGGCATACCGGCCCGGGCGCAAAACGGTTACCTGTTTCAGCCGGAATCGCAAATCGTCGATTTGTATACCGAATCGGCTAACGATTGGCTGCAGATCAACGCTTTACGCCATACCTGGCTGGAATTCTATTTGCCCCAGGCGGGCTGGCTGTTCTGCGATCCCAGCCAAATCTATACCTCCGTCATCGACGGGGCCGTCAATAAATTCGTCAATTGGGATTTCTTCTGCCAAATCCCCGAGAACAGCCGTTATATCTTTTTCCGGCAAGGCAATGGGGCGGAGGATAAAATCGAATGCTCTTCCCTGGGCAGCGAGGTAACGGTGAGCATCACCCCGTATTTGCTGTTCGGCAATCAAACCAGCGTGTTTAACGACGTGGCCGGACACTGGGCGGAAAAGGCCATAGAATACGCGGCGGAAAAAGGCTATTTTGCCGGCGTAGGCGCCAATCTGTTCGCGCCGGAGCAAGGGGTCACCCGGGGCATGTTTGTTACCGTTTTGGGCAGGATGTACGAAGCCGGCGGCGGCGTCATTGAAGAAACCGGCCGGACCGCTTTGTTTACGGATGTGCGGCCAGAGGATTATTTTGCCAAGTACGTGTCCTGGGGCGTGGCCAAAGGCATACTGGAAGGCTACGGCAATGGGAAATTCGGCCCCCATGACGCCATAAACCGGCAGCAGATGGCGAAGATACTCTTTGCCTACCTGGACGATTATTATCGCAGCCGGGGGCAGGTTTTGCTTTACAGCGAAGACGCTGCCGGCATATTGGAAAGATACGGCGACGCGGAAACCATCGACGATTGGGCCCAGCCCGGCGTGGCATTTTGTACCGAGTCCGGTTTGCTCACCGGTATGCCCGACGGTACGGTGGCTCCCCGAGGCACAGCCACCCGGGCGCAGACCGCCGTCATCCTGCAAAGGATGGATGAATACCTGGCGGCCAATGCCGGATAAATGCCCGATAGAGTATAAAGAGTACAATTGGATGATACGGCAAAACCTGGCCTTGGGGCCAGGTTTTTCGCTTATGGCTTTTGAAAAAGGCTATATGATGATGAAAATCAGTCCGCCGCCGCTGTCATTGACGATCCGCTGCAGGGTTTCGGCCAATTTGGCCTGGGCATGCTCCGGCATGCGGGTCAATTTGCCGCTGATCTCTTCGGAAACCAAATCGTGAAGGGATTTGCCGAAAATATTGGTGCTCCACAGCTTCTGCGGGTCGTCCTCAAATTCGTTCATGATATAGCGCACCAGTTCTTCGCATTGCTTTTCCGTGCCGATCAAGGGCGTCAGTTCCGCCGACACATTAGCGCGAATGATGTGATAACTGGGGGCGGAAGCCCGCAATTTCACGCCGAAATGCCCGCCTTGCTTGATCAGTTCCGGCTCTTCCAGATACATCTCATCCAATTGCGGGGTGACCACGCCGTAACCGTTTTCCAAAACCTCCGTCATGGCCGGGGCGATTTTTTCCCATTCCCGGGCTCCCCGGCCAAATTGGCGGATCACCCGCAATATGGTATGCTCTCCTTCCACCGGCATGCCGGCATATTCGCTGAGCACCTGGTAAAACAAGCCGCCGGCAGCGTCCACTTTGATGGAAGCCGCCCCCTGGCCCAGATCCAGATTGGACAAAGCGATATCGCCGGTGATTTCTTCGATCTGCAGATCCGTGAGCAATTGGCTGATATCCCGCACTTTGCTCACATTGGCCACGGATTGCCCCACCTGCCGTTCCAGCCTTTGCCGCAAGGCATGCTCCGCCGGCAGTTCTTCCACCCACTGGGGCAGGGTGATGTGGATCTCGCTGACCGGGAATTCATACAAAGAGGCGTTGAGGATGTCCAGAATATCCTGATAATCCATATGCGGTACATCCACGGGCATGACCGACACCTGATACTGCTCGCTCAATTCCCGGGCCAGATCCAGGGCGGCGTCCTCGTCCGGATGGGCGCTGTTGAGGATGATCACAAAGGGTTTGCCCAATTCTTTCAGTTCGCTGACCACTCTTTGTTCCGCGGGAACAAAGTTCTCTCTGGGCAGATCGCCGAAACTGCCGTCGGCGGTCATGATCAGACCGATGGTGCTGTGTTCGCTGATCACCTTGCGAGTACCCAGCTCGGCGGCTTCGTTGAAGGGGATCGGTTCGTCGAACCAAGGCGTGTTCACCATGCGCGGTTCATCCTCTTCCATAAAACCTAAGGCGTCCTCCACGCCGTATCCCACGCAATCCACAAGCCTTACCCGCATGCTGATCCCGTCGGCGACCGCCACGTCCACGGCTTCGGCGGGGATAAATTTGGGTTCGCTGGTCATTATGGTGCGGCCGGCGCCGCTTTGCGGCGTTTCGTCCAAAGCCCGGCTGCGTTCATGGAAATCTTCTATATTGGAAAGGACCAATGTTTCCATGAACCGCTTGATGAAGGTCGATTTCCCGGTACGCACCGGTCCGACCACGCCTAAATAGATATCCCCCCCGGTTCTTTCGGAGACGTCTTTCAGAACATCAAAATTCTCCACTCTTTTCCCTCCCTTTAAATGAAATAGATCAAGGCGAGCGCGGTTTTGCCAAAAGAAAAAGTATGGATACGCTCCATACTTTTTATGTTTGGTCATTGGTTTTTATGTATCTGTGAAAAAATATTTTTGCCGCCGTTCTATCGTGAAGAGGGTAAAAGGGCAAGGGGAAACGCTTACAGACGGCTCCCTTCCTGGGTCCGGGCCCGGGTCATCAGCGCCCACATGGCTTCTTGCGGGCTGCGGCCGTGATAAAGCAATTGGTATACCTGTTCCGTAATGGGCATTTCTACCTGATGGCGTTTGGCCAGTTTGTAGGTGGATTCCGTGGCGTATACCCCTTCCACCACCATGCACATGTCTTCCACCACCTGGTTCCAGGGCCGTCCCAAGCCGATCTCCCGGCCGGCCCGGTAATTGCGGCTGTGACGGGAGGTGCAGGTGACCACCAGATCGCCGATACCTGCCAAACCGGCGAAGGTTGCCGGATTGGCGCCCATGGCCACGCCCAGGCGGGTGATCTCCGCCAGGCCTCTGGTGATCAAGGCGGCTTTGGCGTTATCGCCCAAAGCCAGGCCGTCTACGATACCGGCGCCCAGGGCGATGATGTTTTTCACCGCGCCGCCCACTTCCACGCCGATGATATCGTTATTGGTATACACCCGGAAGAAAGAATTCATAAATACGTCCTGCACCAATTGGAGGGTAGAGGGGTCTGAACCGGCCACCACCACCGTGGTAGGCAGTTTGCGGGCCACTTCTTCCGCATGGCTGGGGCCGGAAATGGTGACGCAGGGATGATCGGGCAAAACTTCCTGAATCACCTGGGACAAACGTTTTTGCCCTTCCGGATAAAAGCCTTTGGCGGCGTTTACCAAAACCGTTTCCGGTTTGATATAGGGCTGCGCCTGTTCCGCTACGGAACGGATGGCGGTGGAGGGAACGGCGAACAGCACCATGTCGGCGCTGGCCACCCCGGAGATATGATTGGAGATCAGCAGATCGGTGGGCAAAGGCACCCCCGGCATAAAAATGCGGTTTTCCCCGTCCCGGAGCATTTCATCCACATGATTGGCGTCCCAATCCCATACGCTGACATTATGCCCGTTTTGATACAGCAATAGGGCTAAAGCCGTGCCCCAGCTGCCTGCGCCTAAGACTTTGATTCGCATAAACGATTCCCCCTAAATAGAATGATACGGGTAAAAACACGGCGTTCCTACTTGCGAAAAGATTTGCTTTCCGTGCCGTTTTTGATATTGCGGAAATTGCTTCTGTGTTTCCAGATGACCAGCAAAACGACGGCCAGGATGATGATGTTCACCACGAACGAGTGATGGCCGCAGAGATAACAGATCCACAGAGCCACCCCGCCCACGCAGGAGCCCAGGGATACGTAGCCGGTGAGGAGCAGCGTTAGGAACCAGATGGCGAAGGTGATCAGCGCGCCCAGCGGCGTTAGCACAAAAGACATGCCGATGGTGGTGGCCACGCCTTTTCCCCCCTTAAACTTGAGCCACACCGGAAACATATGGCCGATCACGGCTATAGCGCCGGCGGCCGCCGCCATATTCTCGCCGCCCAGTTTTAAGCCGATCAGAGTAGGGATGGCCCCTTTCAAGGAGTCGATCAGAAACACCAATATGCCGGTCTTTTTGCCCGCCGCCCGCACCGTGTTGGTGCTGCCCACATTGCCGGAGCCGAATTGGCGGATATCGATGCCCCGGGAAAGCTTTACCAAAAGATAAGCGGAGGGTATGGAACCCAGCAGATAAGCGCCGGTTAGCAGCGCAAGCCATTGCCAAAACATAGAGAATCACCTTTTTTGCTTAGATTTGCGGCCGGTTTAAGCCAGAGGGTCTTTGTCCCGTTTGCGCCAGATCAGGGAAATGGGCGTTCCGGCAAAGCCAAAGGCCTCGCGGATCTTGTTTTCCAGATAGCGGGCATAGGAAAAATGCATCATTTCCGGCTCGTTTAAAAAGATCACCAGCTTCGGCGGTTTCACCCCCACCTGGGTGCCGTAGAGGATTTTCAGGCGCTTGCCTTTGTCGGTAGGGGGCGAATTCAAGGCCACCGCTTCCCGCAGCAGCTCGTTGAAGGCGGCGGTGCCGATGCGCCGGCTGGCCTGTTCGGATATGAAATCCGCCAAAGGCAGGATACGGTCGCAGCGTTGCCCGGTTTTTGCCGAGACGAACAGGGTCAATGCATAGGAAGCGAAACCCAGCTGTTCTTTGATGTCTTTTTCAAATTTATTCATGGATTTGCCGTCTTTTTCCGGCAGATCCCATTTGTTTACCAAAATCAGCAGGCCTTTGCCCTCCTCGTGGGCATAGCCGGCGATGCGTTTGTCCTGGTCGGTGATGCCGCTTACCGCATCCAGAACCAGAATGGCCACGTCGGCCCGGCGCAGGGCGTTCAGCGCCCTGGCCATACTGTAGTATTCCGCCGGTTCGTTGATTTTGGGCTTATGCCGCATGCCGGCGGTATCGATGATCAAATATTCCCTGCCATCTTTGCACAGTTTGGTATCGATGGCGTCCCGGGTGGTGCCGGGCATATCGGAAACGATGACCCTTTCCTGGCCCAGTAAACGGTTGACCAGGGAACTTTTTCCCACATTGGGACGGCCGATAAAGGCGATTTTGACTACGTCCCCTTCGTCTTCGTCGTCGCCGGCAGGCGGGAAATGGGCGATCACTTCGTCCAGCAGATCGCCGATATTCAGGGCTTGTCCGGCGGAAACGGGGATCGGTTCCCCCAGGCCCAGGGTATAAAAGTCGTAAACCGGCAGCAGATCCTCGTCGCTGTTGAAATGATCGGTTTTGTTCACCGCCAAAACCACCGGTTTGCCGCTTTTGCGCAGCAAATCGGCCACGTCGATGTCTTCCGCGGTCACGCCCGCCTGAAAATCAACGACGAAAATGATCACCTGCGCTTCTTCGATGGCCAGCTCCGCCTGTTGCTTGACTTTGCCGTATATATAGCCTTCCGCGTCGGTGAATTTGATGCCGCCGGTATCGATCAGCGTGAAGGGACGGTTCAGCCATTCTCCGTCCCGATACAGACGGTCCCGGGTAATGCCCGGCGTATCCTCCACGATGGCCTGGCGGTCGCCGATGATGCGGTTGAACAATGTGGATTTGCCGACATTTTCCCGGCCGACAATGGCGACGATAGGTTTAGACATAAGCGCTCCTTCACAATTTAAAGTGTCGGCTGCCTGCCGCTCAGCGCGGCGATCAGGGCGGCGGCGTTGGGCTCGGTGATATCGATTCTGCAGCCCAGCCGGCCGGCGACCTGCGAGGCGGTCAAATCATCCAGAAACAGTTCGCTGTCAAATTTGAACATATTGGACGGTAGCAGCAAGCGCCGGTATTGACCGGGGCGGATCGACTGCAGCAGGCAAGAGCCGCTGAGCAGGCCGGTGGCCGTCGTCCGCGGCCCGTAAAAGCTGTTTTCCACCGTGTGCAGATGCAGGCCCGCGTTTCCCGGGGACGTCAGCAGCGGCTGCAGCAAAGGTTCCAGCACCGCCGCGCCGTTGACGCCGGTGACCACGGCGGTTTTTTCTTCCAAGGGAAGGGTTGGAGGAAGCAGATGCGACAGCTCCCGCCATTGCTGCCGGAACAGGGCTGCCATGCCCACGCCGTTTTCCAGCTGGGGAAATTCGCCGTAACCGGCGGCTTCGGGGAAAGGCAGACCGGCTTTGACATACAGCTCGTCGGCGGCATATACGAAAGCCTCTCCCAATTCCCGGAGGCAACGCCGTTGTATAGTTTCGATTTGCGACAAAAGTTTACCTGCTTCCGCCGGGGAATAAAGTCGCAGGCGGGGATTGGTTTGGTATTTGGTCAGACCCACCGGCACCACGGCTGTGGAGGCCACGCCGGGATAGAGGCCGATCAAATCGTTGATGGTTTTTTCCAGGGCCGGCCCGTCGTTGATATCCGGACAAAGGACGATTTGGCAATGGATGCGGCAGCCGTAGCCGGTCAACCGGCGCAATATGGGCAAAATGGCGGCGTCCTTCTTAAAGCCCAATAGCTCTTGCCGCAGTTTAGGATCGGTGCTGTGCACGGATATATACAGCGGGCTGAGTTTTAAATCTTGTATGCGTTGAAAATCCGCCTCTTTGAGATTGGTGGCGGTGATAAAATTCCCTTCCAGGAAAGACATGCGGTAGTCATCGTCCTTCAGCAGCAGGGAAGGACGGGGATGGGGCTGCAATTGATCGATAAAACAAAACAGGCAATGATTGGCGCAGGTACGGATGCCGTCGAACACGTCGGATGCGAAAATCAAGCCCACGGGTTCGTCATAGTCCTTTTCGATCTCAAAAATCGCCGTTTCGCCGTCAGCCGATTGTACGGTCAATTCCAGATATTCCTCGGCGCATAGAAAGTCATAGTCGATGATATCCTTTACCGTTTGACCGTTGATTTGCAGCAGAACGTCTCCGGGCTGCAATTGCAGCTCTTCGGCAATGCTATGCGGCATAATGCCGCTGATTTTCCCCCCCATGTTCCCTCCTTACGAAAAAAGCCCGGCAAAAAAGCCGGGCTTTGGTGGGCCCTACTGGATTCGAACCAGTGACCGACCGGTTATGAGCCGGGAGCTCTACCAACTGAGCTAAGGGCCCTTCCTATTGCCACAACTGTAATTATACTTGATTTATTTTATCGGGTCAAGGGAAAAAATTCGTCCCCGCCGGGCGGCGCATAGGCGCCGGCATGCCCCGGAAAGGCCCGGATTTGCCAAAAGGTGCGGATGATCGGCGGCTTTCCGGCGTTCGCTTGGGGCTTGCCGCTAACTTGATCAAAACGGGCCGGGGAGGAGGCGCTTGGGCCGCCGGCCGCAGTCCGGGGGCTTTATGACAAAAAAGCAAACCGTAGGAAAGAAACGGTTTGCTTTTTGTGTCTATTGGATATGGAAGATGCTTTTTGGTTCAGTCCAGATAGTCTTTCAGCTTTTTGCTGCGGCTGGGATGGCGCAGCTTGCGCAGGGCTTTGGCTTCGATCTGCCGTATCCTTTCCCGGGTGACGCCGAAGACCTGTCCCACTTCTTCCAGGGTGCGGGTACGTCCGTCTTCCAGGCCGAAGCGCAATTGCAGCACTTTTTTCTCCCGGGGGGTCAAGGTGCCCAAAACGTCTTCCAGCTGTTCCCTCAGCAGGAAAAAGGAGGCGGCTTCCGCCGGGGCCAGAGCTTCCTCATCCTCGATAAAATCGCCCAGATGGCTGTCTTCCTCTTCGCCGATGGGGGTTTCCAGAGAAACCGGCTCCTGGGAGATTTTCAGTATCTCCCGCACTCTCTCCACGGAAATCTCCATCTCCGCGGCGATTTCTTCCGGCGTGGGGTCACGGCCCAATTCCTGTATCAGTTGTCTTTGGATGCGGATCAGTTTATTGATGGTTTCCACCATGTGCACGGGAATACGAATGGTTCTGGCCTGATCGGCGATGGCTCTGGTAATGGCCTGGCGAATCCACCAGGTGGCGTAGGTGCTGAATTTATAGCCTTTGTGATAGTCGAATTTTTCCACGGCTTTGATCAGGCCCAAATTGCCTTCCTGGATCAAATCCAAAAACAGCATGCCGCGGCCAACGTAGCGTTTGGCGATGCTGACCACCAGGCGCAAATTGGCTTCGGCCAGGCGGCGTTTGGCTTCTTCGCTGCCTTCTTCCATTTGTTTGGCGTACAGCACTTCTTCATCAGCGGTCAGCAGAGGTACGCGGCCGATTTCTTTGAGGTACATTCTTACCGGATCGTCGATGGCGATGCCTTCCGGAACGGACAGGTCTATTTCCAAAGGTTCCACCACGGGCAATACTTCCGTATCGTCCGGGTCGGTCAGCGCTTCCATGACAATATCGGCCGAGCCGACTTCGATACCGGCTTGCGCCAATTGTTCATAGATTTCGTCGATTTGTTCCGGCGTTAAGTCAAGCTCGTTTAAGGCGTCCATAATATCCGTATAGGAAATAAACCCTTTTGGTTTGGCCCCGTCAATGAGCTTTTTAACGATTTCCTCCTTGGTGCGTTCCAATGGTCAATCCTCGCTTTCGCACTATCCCTTTAAATTCTCCAACCGCTTATCCAGCGCCATTTGCTGCAGCAATAAATCTTTTACGTCTTCCTTGGCGGCCAGGGCGGCGTTCAATTCCTGCCGGAGCCGTTCTTTCTGTTCCAGCAGCAAGGAAAGTTTCATGCCTTTTATCGCTTCCGCGGCCAGTTGTTCCGGATCGCCCTCTGGAAGATCCGCTTGTAATAATTTCAACAAAAACTTCCGTAACCCTTCACCGTTTGCGTCGATATGGTTGAATAATGTGGCGGGTTGGAAATCGTATTCATCCGCCAACTCTTTGATCAGGGAAATCAGCCGCATGCCCTCGGGGACGTTGGCAAACCCTTCTTCCAGATCCGCAAGGGCTTCGGTGAAGACCTTGCGGTTTTCGATGGCCAAACGGAGGAGAAAATAGCCGGCTTTGTGTATCACCGGTTCTTTCAAGGCCGCCGGATGGACGGCCTGTTCCCGTGGCATGCGGATGCGCAGGCCGCTGCGGCGCAGATCCGCGTAAATGCTTTCCGCGTCCACCTGCAAGATCTGGGCCAGTTGGCGGATGAAACCGTTCCGCTCCACATCGCTGCCGGTGGCGGCGATGGCCGGCAATAGTTCCGCCACCAAGCCGCTTTTGCCGCCGGCATGCTCGATATCATGGTGTTCCAGGGCCTGGCGCAGCAGATAATCCAAAATAGGGTAAGCGCTGCGGGCCACCAGATCCCGCCAGCCTTCCGGGCCCTGGGCGCGGATAAAGTCGTCCGGATCCTGTCCAGGAGGCAGAACCAAAATACGCACGTCGATATAGTCCAGATTGCGCAATTTATTCAAACCGCCGCCTGCGGCCTTGGCGCCGGCCTGATCGCCGTCAAAAGCCAGATATACCATAAGCTTTTGGGGCGGCTCGGGGGCGTAACGTTTCAGCAGGCGGCTGTGGGCTTCGGTAAAGGCGGTGCCCAAAGTGGCCACCGCGTTGCTGATGCCGAACTGATGGGCGGCGATCACGTCCATATAGCCTTCCATGATGAATATCTGCCGGCTTTGCCGTACCGCCGGGGCCGCGATATCCAGGCCGTACAGCACCTGGGATTTATTGAACAGCGGCGTGTTCATGGAGTTTAAATATTTCGCGGCGTCGCCGGTCAGCGTCCGGCCGCCGAAGGCGATGGTCCGGCCCTGATAATCGCAAATGGGAAACATCAAACGCCCATGGAATTTATCGTAGTAGCGTCCGTTTTTGGCGCTTTTGCTGATCAATCCTACTTGGGTCAAAACGCTTTCGCCGAATTTTGTTTTCAGATGATCGTACAGGGCTTGCCATTGGCTTTCCGCGGCGTATCCCAGGGAGAAACGTTTGCATATCTCCGGGCTTAGTCCCCGTTTTTGCAAATAAGCTTGTCCGCTGTTTTGATTGCCGGCCCACAGAGCCTGCTGATAGAAAGCTTTCGCCGCCTGGTTGGCGTCCAGCATTTGCCGGCGCAATTCCAGGTTCTGCCGGGCGGCGGGGGAGAGCTCGTTTTCCGGTATGCGGATACCGGCTCTTTCCGCCAGTTTGCGGGCGGCCTCGGGAAAGGTTATGCCTTCTATGTCCCGGACAAAGCCGATGACGTTGCCGCCTTTGCCGCAGCCAAAGCAATTATAAAACCTTTTATCCTGATTTACGGCGAAACTTTCCGTATCTTCCTGATGAAACGGGCAAAGACCGAAATAATTCCGTCCCCGTTTTTTTAAGGGCACGTATTCGCCGATTACCTCCACAATATCGTTGCGTTCGATGATTTCTTCGATAATCTCCGGAGGGATCAATCCGCTCATCCTGGTTTCACCGCCTTTTGCCGCGCTCAAAATTATTCGCTTTTTTTTCTGCCATTTCCTGCCAAACTGCTGCTATTATGGCCCATTTTTCCACTGTCTATACCTTTTACAAGGCCGGCGGCTTATAAAGACAGCCGTTTCTCCGGAAAGATAGACAAATAATGTTCTATGGCGAATTTATCCGTCATGCCGGCAATATAGTCCACAACAGAGGTTTGCAAAGGATATTGCGTATGTTCCGGCGGCAATAAATGGGGATTTTCCAGATAATAGGCATATAAATCGCGAATGATCTGCCGCGCTTGCTGCTCTTCCGCCAATTTTTGCGGATTCAGGTAGACGGCGTCGAACATGAACCGCCGCAGTTCCGTCAGCGCCTCCGCGGCGGCGGGGGACATTTGGATCAGGGGCTGGTTGCGGCTGTTGTCCACCAGATCCAGCACCATGGCGTTGATACGCTCGCTTTGGCTCTCGCCGAAGAACATGGCTGCCGGCGGTAGAGCCTGCTGCCGGATCAAACCGGCGCGGATGGCGTCGTCGATGTCGTGGTTCAGATAGGCGACGCGGTCGCAGAGTCGGACCAATTTGCCTTCCAGGGTTTGGGGAATGCCCTGGTCTCCGCTGTGATTCAAAATGCCGTCCCGTACTTCAAAGCTTAAGTTTAGCCCCCGGTTGTCTTTTTCCAAATGATCCACGATGCGCAAACTGTGTTTGTTATGGGCAAAGCCGGGATACAGTTCGGCCAGGGCCCGCTCCCCGGCGTGGCCGAAAGGCGTATGTCCCAGATCGTGGCCCATGGCGATGGCTTCCGTCAAATCTTCATTCAGATGCAAAGCCCTGGCCGCCGTTCTGGCGATCTGCGCCAGCTCCAGGGTATGGGTGAGCCGGGTGCGGAAATGCTCGCTTTGGGGATGCAAAAACACTTGCGCCTTGTGCATCAGCCGGCGAAACGCTTTGGTATGGATGATCCGGTCCCGATCCCTTTGATAGCATGTGCGCACCGGGCATTCCGCCTCCGGACGCAAGCGGCCCTTGCTTTCGCGGCTCCGGGCCGCCCAGGGGGCCAGCCATTCTTCTTCCATTTTTTGCCATTCTTCTCTCATATACGCACACCTCTGAAAGAATAATTGGCTGTCCGACAGGATAATTCCTTTATCCCGCCGCGGATAAGGCTATTTTAAAGAGCTTTCTTTTAAAAAACGGCAGAATTCCGCATGGGGGATGATATAGCGCCGGCCGCTTTTTATGGCGTGCAGTTTTTGGCTTTTGATCAATTCGATGATAAAAGCGTAGCTCAGAGGCAAAATCGCCTGCAGTTCTTTGATCGTATAGCCTTTTGTGGACAATATCTCTTTTTTATGCGCGGCGTATTTTTCCCCGTCTTTGACGGCGATAAAGTATTTTCTGCCAACTTTATAGGCGGGCAGAAGGCCGTTGTCGATATCTCTTTTTACGGTGGCATAAGGGGTTTGGGCCAGCTCGGTCAATTCTTTCAGGGTCATATACTTTTCCTTTTCCATGCCGTTTCCTCCAGGCGTTTTTCTTCATAGTATGCCTTGCCAACAGGGTTTATGCCAGCATCTGCAGGCAGGCTTGCGTTTTGCCGCCGCAAAACGCAAAACACCGGGCCTTTATGGAAGAAAGCCCGGTGTTTTGGCAAAAAGGTTTTCTATTTTATGTAACGTCAGATATACCTTGCCTGTCAATCGGCGAAGAATTGCGTCCAGGCGTAACCGCCGTAGGCGTTGCCGTCGTTTTTCCTTACGCCGACGCCGATGCGACTGTAGCCCGGGTTCAGGATATTGGCCCTGTGTCCCGGGGAGGCCATCCAGTCCGCCACTACGTCTGCCGGCGTATTTTGGCCGATGGCTATGTTTTCGCCGGCCAGGTTGTAGGCGGCGCCGGCCTCCGCCAAGGCGGTGAAGCAGTCGCGGCCGTCAGGGCGGGTATGGCTGAAGCGGGTCATGATCTCCCCGGCGCGGACCTGCGCGGCGGCGGCCAGCTTTTGATCCGGGCCCAGCGGCGGCAGGTTTTCCTTGGCCCGCTCTTGATTGACCAGATCTACAACCTGCTGCGCGTATGCCTCTACGGCAGAAGACGGATAAGAAGGCGTATCCACCGTTGGCGGCGCGGCCGTTTCGGAGCCGCTACCGGCGTCGGGATAAGCGTCTTCTATGTGCCAAGAAGCGTTTGCCCCCTGCGGGCCGAAAACTTGGGCGAAATACCGCTGCCATAGGTATTGGCCCAGGCCCGGATGGGAAAAAAGCTGGTCGTTTTTATTGATCTGCTTATTCCATCCGGGGTTTTGGCAGTCATTGCCTTCTGAGTCGTTATAGCAATAGAAGCTTGGACAGGCGTGGCCCCGTTCCCTTGCCGCAGTCGGGTCTCCCGGGCAGAGGCCGGTTTCCCCGGCCGTGACGGTTGCCTCGCAATAGCGGTTGCCGCGGCAATCGCCGCAAGCGCTGTCTCCGGCCAGGGCGGCGGCGCTGCCGGAAAAGACAAACAGCATAGCCGCTGCTAAAATTGCCGGTATGATTATTTTGACGTTTTTCATGATCATCCCCCTTGTTTTTTGTTTCTTTCTTATATCGCAGCGATATACGTTATCTTAGCATGTTGTATATGATGATAACAAATCCAATTTATGGAAATTGACGGTTTTTGTCTGAAAATATACGGTTTTTGCATGATTTGTCGCAAACTTATGCCGGTTCTTTGCATCGTTTCGACATGCTTTTCAGGGAATAGAGCCTATAATGGAATCACTTCAAAAAAACGGAAGGAAAAAGAATTTAGGTGGTGATTGTATGCCGGATATGCCCCAGGTTTACCCGTTTCAACGCAAAAGCGGTTTGAACGATCAACAAACTGAAAAAGCTTGCGGCAAAAATAAAACGATAAGGCTGGACAGAACGCGGATTTTGCGATTTTGCGTTTTCTCGATGACCGGTTTTCTGATGGCAAGAGCGCAGGTTTTGGGGGGATTGCACCCTTTCGCCCCTGCTTTTTTGGGGGCGGCGATGGTGGTTTATCCCAAAAGAGGGGCGGTTTATTCCATACCCGTTTTGTGCGGCTACGGGGCGGCTGTAAGCGGCCAAGCTTTTTTTGTCTATTTGTCTATCGTCGCTTTGCTGGCCATTGTATTTTTGCTATATGGCGTAGACGGAAAAAAGCAATGGTTCGTGACGCCGGGGATGGTGTTTTCGGCGGTGGCGGTCAGCAAAGGTTTGGCCATCGCCATCAGCGGATTCAACAGCTATGCTTTGTTGACCGGCATTTTCGAGGCCATTATCGCCGGCGGGCTTACGCTGGTATTCCTGGTGATTTTCAACGCTTGCCGCCGGTTTGACATAGCCAGACGTTTTTCTACGGACGAAACCATATGTATGTTTGTGGCGGCAGCCGGCGGCATTTGCGGTTTATCCGGATGGCAGATCGCCGGTTACGACATACAGGGCGTTGTTAGCCGTTTGGCCATCTTGACGGCGGCCTATTTGGGCGGCGCTGGCCCCGGCGCGGCGGTCGGGTCCATGCTGGGCGTGATCCCCAGTTTGTCGGCGGTGGTCAGCCCGTCCCTGATCGCCGCCTACGCCTTTTCGGGCATGCTGGCCGGGGTGTTTTCCGCCTTCGGCAAGCTGGGCACGGCGTTAGGCTTTTTGCTGGGGAATTTGATCCTGGCTTTGTATTTTTTTAGCGGCGAAGTGATCAGCGCCCAGCTCCTGGCCTCTTTGGCGGCGGCGGTGGTTTTTATCGCCATTCCGCAAAAAGCATACGGCTTTTTGCTGCGAGCCTTTTCCAGCACCGGTCTGAAAAGCGCCCAGGAGGAAAAAAACGAACGCCTGTTGCATTTGGCGGTGCGCAAATTGCGCAATTGCGGTTGGCTGTATCGGGAATTGTCTTCCTCCCTGGCGGATATCGGCGGCGAAGAGCTGCTGGGAGAAGAAGATATGATGCGCGCCACCTTGGATCAGCTGTCCCATCAATTGTGCGGCGCATGCTCTCTGCGGGATATTTGCTGGGAACTGGATTATCAGGATACCTTCGACGGGGTGCTGCGCCTGTTCGGCGTGATCCGCCGGCATGGTCTGGCGGAGGTGAAGGATGTGCCGGAAAACTTTTCCAAGCGCTGTCCCCATATCAAAGAGCTGGTGGCCATCCTCAATTGTCTGTACGATATGCATTGCCGGGACAGCTTTTGGCAATTGCAGCGCATCAGCAGCCGCAAACTTTTGGCGGCGCAATTGAGCGGAGCCGCCCAGGTCATGGATAAAATCGCCCATGAAATCGTCCAGTTCGGCGACGAAAGGGAAGTGCTGGAACGGGAATTGCAGCGGGCGGTGGCCAAAAGGGGCTTGCCCATAGAAAGCGCCGGTTTGATCTCGGTCAACGAGAGAACCATAGATATTTGGGCCCAATATGTGGAATGTCCCGGCGAACTGTATTGCCGGGAGGCCGTCGCCCAGGAAGCTGCCCGCCTGACGGGGAAGGATTTCTTCGTTTGCGAACACCGCTGCGGCGGCAAGGCTTGCCAGGAACGCTGCTATTACCGTCTGTTGGCCGCCGGGGCCCATCGCCTGAAGATCGGACAGGCCCAGCTGGCCAGGGACAGCAAGGGGGTCTGCGGCGATACCGGCGGCAGCATGCTGCTGGAAGAAGGACGGCATTTGCTGATGGTCAGCGACGGCATGGGCATCGGCGAAAAAGCCGCCCAGGAAAGCGGCGCGGCCTTATCCCTGGTCAGCCGCTTGCTGGAAGCCGGTTTCATGCAGGATACCGCCATCGATCTGGTCAACGCCGCCCTGTCTCTGCGGGGCAATGAGGAAAGCTTTGTGACCATGGATTTGTGCATCGTCGATTTGTATGATTGCACGGCGGAGTTCATAAAAACCGGCGGCAGCCCCAGTTATATCAAAAGAGGTTCCACGGTGAAAAGCATAAAAGGGGACAGCCTGCCGGTGGGCATGCTGTACAATGTGGAAAAGGAAACCGTCCGCGAGCATCTTTTGCCCGGCGATTTTATCATCCTGGCTTCGGACGGATTATTGGATACCGATAGAAAAGGCGACGGGGCCTGGTTGTCCCGGGTGATCGAAGAGGCCAATTACAGCGACCCGCAGCAAATGGCCGAATATCTGCTGAATGAGGTGATGGGTATCAGCTGCGGTAAAATCAAAGACGATATCACCATTTTGGTGGCGCGCGTAGGGGAGGCCGCCTGATCTTTACCGACGAATTCTTCAAATACTCCTGACAAACCAAAAAACCGCCCATAAGGGCGGTTTTTTGGTTTATGCGTAAATTATGTTTCCGCAGTGTTTTATTTGGCCAACAATTGTTCCACGCTGGCCAGTTTTACGGCGATGCAGAACAGCTCCATCGCTTGTTTCAATTCTTCCACCGGAGGCAGAGAAGGCGCGATGCGGATATTGCTGTCATGGGGATCATTGCCGTAGGGATAGGTGGCGCCGGCGCCGGTCAGGACCACGCCGCCTTCTTTGCACAGTTCCACGGTACGTTTGGCCGTGCCGTCCATGCCATAGAAGGATACGAAGTAACCGCCTTTGGGGTTATGCCAATGGGCCACGCCCAAGGGAGCGATTTCTTTTTCCAGGGTCTCTACCACCATTTGGAATTTGGGCCGCAAAATATCGGCATGTTTCGCCATATGGGCTTCGATGGCAGCTTTGGTGGGCAAGAATTTGCAATGACGCAGTTGGTTTACTTTGTCATAGCTGATGGTTTGGATATTCAATTGTTTGGAGGTGAATTCAATGTTGGCGGGAGAAGCGGCCATGGCGCTGATACCGCTGCCGGCAAAGGTGATTTTGGAAGTGGAGGCAAACATGTAAACCATGTCCTCGTTGCCCGCGGCTTTGCAGGCGTCATAGATGTTGGCCAGATGATCCGGATTGTCGGGATACAGATGATGCAGGCAATAGGCGTTGTCCCAGAAAATACGGAAATCTTTGGCGGCGGGTTTCAAATTGGCGAAGCGTTTGACCACAGCGTCGCTGTAGGTGATGCCGTCGGGATTGGAGTACATGGGTACGCACCAAATACCTTTGATGGTATCGTCGGCGGCCAACAGTTTTTCGATCATATCCATATCCGGGCCGTCTTCTTTCAGCGGCACGGGGATCATTTCGATATCAAAGGATTTGCAGATGGAGAAATGCCGGTCATAACCGGGAGCGGGGCAGAGGAATTTAATGCCTTCCACTTTGCTCCAGGGAGTGGAACCGGGCAAAACGCCATGGAGAAAAGCACGGCTGATGGTATCGTACATCAGGTTCAGGCTGGCGCTGCCGCCCATGATGACCTGATCCGCCGGTACGCCGAAGATTTCGCCGAACAAAGCTCTGGCTTCCGGAATACCGTTCAAACCGCCGTAATTGCGCACGTCGGTGCCGTCGGCGTCCTTCAGCGGGCAATCATCCAGAGCGTGCAGCAGACCCATGGAAAGATCCAATTGGGCGGAAGAAGGTTTGCCCCGGGCCATATTCAATTTCAGGCCACGCGCTTTGAATTCCCCATATTGTTTTTCCAGATCGGCCTTCATGGCCTGCAGTTGGCTTTTGTCCATATCCGCCAATTTCATGAAATCAACTCCTGTTCTTTTATTTTCCAAGCACAAGTCCATTCTATAACATTAGGCGTTAAAATTCAAGGTTAAAAAATAATTCGATTGGCAGCGCGTTTTATTTTCCCTGGTTGACGATGGCCGCGCCTTTTTCAAAGGCCTGGCGGTTGACGGGGATCAGATGCGCTTTTCTTTCGCCCAATTTGTGAGCCAGGGCTTCGATCAGGCTTTCCTTGTCCACGCAATGGGTGGCCGACAGGTACGCGCCCAGCATGATGATGTTCGCCACCCGGGCGTCCCCCAGTTCCATGGCCAATTCATTGCAGGGCACATAATAGACCTCGATATCGTCCCGCTGGGCTTTGCGGTCGACGATGGAGCTGTTGATGAACAGCTTGCCGCCTTTGATCAGCTTGGGCTCAAATTTATCCAAAGAGGGACGGTTCATCACCACGATGGAATTGGGATAATCGACGATGGGCGAAGCGATCGGTTGGTCGGATATGGTAACGCTGCAATTGGCCGTGCCGCCCCGGATCTCCGGGCCGTAGGAAGGCAGCCAGGTCACCTGTTTGTCTTCTATCATAGCCGCGTAGGCCAACAATTGACCCATCAGCAAAACGCCTTGTCCGCCGAAACCGGCGAAGATATTTCTCTCCAACATGCGCTTACACCTCCTTAAATACGCCCAGGGGATAGTAGGGGATCATATTCTCTTCCAGCCATTTCATGGCTTCTGCCGGGGATTTGCCCCAGTTGGTGGGGCAGGTGGCCAATACTTCCACCAAAGAGAAGCCTTTGCGGTCCAATTGGGATTGGAAAGCGTTGCGAATGGCTTTTTTGGTGCGGATGATATTGGCGTTGCTGTTGCAGGCCACCCGTTCGATATAGGCGGAGCCTTCGATGGTAGCCAGCATCTCGGCGATGCGGATCGGCGAACCGCACAGCTCTTTATCCCGGCCGTAAGGGCTGGTGGTGGTCTTTTGTCCCACCAGGGTGGTGGGGGCCATCTGACCGCCGGTCATGCCGTAAATGGCGTTGTTGATGAAGATGGCGGTGATTTTTTCCCCTCTGTGGGCGGCATGGACGATTTCCGCCGCGCCGATGGAGGCCAGATCGCCGTCGCCCTGATAGGTGAATACCAGGTTTTGGGGATGTACTCTTTTGCAGCCGGTGGCCACCGCCGGCGCGCGGCCGTGGGCGGCTTCATACATATCGCAATTGAAATAGTTGTAGGCAAATACCGCGCAGCCTACCGGGGCCACGCCGATGGCTTTGTCCAGCTGCCCCATTTCTTCCAGGACTTCGGCGACCAAACGGTGAACGATACCGTGGGTGCAGCCCGGACAATAATGAAAATCTACGTCTAGCAGACCTTTTGTTCTGGCAAATACCTGGGTCATGCTTATCCCTCCTTCATTTCCAAAACTTTGGCGACAATTTCGTCCACCGTGGCGATGCGGCTGCCCGGGAAACCGAAAAACTCCACCGGTTTCGCGCCGTTCACCGCCAAACGCACATCTTCCACCATTTGACCGGCGCTGATTTCCACGGTCAGGAATTTTTTTACGGACGGCGCCGCGGCCACTTGCGCCATGGCCTGGCTGGGGAAGGGCCACAGGGTGATGGGACGGACCATGCCGGCTTTTACGCCGTGTTTGGCCAATTCGCTGATGACGGAGCGGCAAACCCGGGACATGGTGCCGTAGGCGACCAGAATGATCTCCGCGTCTTCCACGTTGTACAGCTCCACCCGCACTTCATTGGCTTCGATTTTGCGATAGGTGGCCTGCAGGCGTTCATGCAGCGCCTCCAGATCCTCGTCGGTGATATGCAGGGAATTGATGATGGCACGGGGCCGGCCGCAGCCTTCATGCCAGCCGGTGGCGGCCCAGGGTTTGGCCGTTTGGATCTGCTCGTCGCTTTTGAATTCCGGCAGGGTAACCGGTTCCATCATTTGCCCGATCAGGCCGTCGGCCAAAAGCATGACGGTGTTGCGGTATCTGTCGGCCACGTCAAAAGCGTCGTACATGATATTCACCGCTTCCTGCACCGTATCCGGGGCGAAAACGATCATGTGATAGTCGCCGTGGCCGCCGCCTTTGGTGCTTTGGAAATAGTCCCCTTGCGAAGCCTGGATGCCGCCCAGACCGGGACCGCCGCGCATGATGTTCACCACCACGCAGGGCAGTTCCGCGCCGGCTATGTAGGAAAGGCCTTCCTGCTTCAGGCTGATGCCAGGGCTGGAGGAGGACGTCATCGCCCGCGCGCCGGCGCCCGCCGCGCCATAGACCATATTGCTGGCCGCTACTTCGCTTTCGGCTTGCAAAAAGACGCCGCCCACCTGGGGCAAACGGGCCGACATATATTCGGGAATATCGTTTTGCGGGGTGATGGGATAGCCAAAGAAATAGCGGCAACCGCCCCGAATGGCGGCTTCCGCGATCGCCTCGCAGCCTTTTAATAATTGTCTTGCCATAGTTTCCGCCTCCTATTTTTCGATCTCAATGGCCACGTCCGGGCATGTTCTGGCGCAAGAAGCGCAGGCGATGCACGCTGCCATATCCAGAATTTCCGCTACTTGATACCCCTTGGAATTGAGCTTGGTCTTCGATAGGGCGATGATGTTTTTGGGGCATGCCCGCGCACACAGGCCGCAGCCTTTGCATTTTTCCCCGTTGATGGTAACCAAAGCCATGTTGTTATCCTTCCTTTCTCCGGTTGTGATTTGTATATATATAATCCAAAAACCTTATTTCCTTGTATTTAAGGCTATTGAAACTTTAGATAATTGCTGTCAATGATCCGCTGCCAATCCCTGGCCATGCGGATTTGCAGGGGCAACAGTTGGCCGGTATATCGCTGTTCCAGGCCTTTTTCCTGCCTGGCCTGCTCAAAACCGGCGATCACCGGCTCCAGCCCGGCGGTGTAGGCCACGGGCAGCCCGGTCTCCTGCGATACCTGGGCGATGATATCATAGGCGTGCAGCAAATCGTCCACGCTGCTTTCCGTAGACAGGTTGCCGTTGTTGATCAAACCGGTGGCTTGCAGTCGGCAGGCGGTTTCCATCTGCCGCAGCAGGGCGACGATCTGTTCCGGCGTGGCGGATAAAGGCCGGCGGGGATTCACCACCAAATACACTTCCAGCCGTTCCGCAGGCAGCCGTTGAAAATATGGCAGATACTGCCCCAGCGCCACGGCCCCGGCGGCGTCGCCGCCCAAATCAAATACCACCAGATCGTAAGAGCCGTTAAAGACCGCGTATACGTCCGGCGGCAGGGTGATCATTTCCACATTGCTGTGGGCAAACATAGGGGCGATCAAACGAACGCCATGCTGCTGCAAAAGGTCTTTTCGGTCGCTGCTGCGGAAATAGGGGTTGATGATATCCAAATCTACCAATGCCGTTTTGCCGGTTTGAGGGGCGGATAATGCAAAATGAAGCGCCAGTTCACTTTTGCCGCTGCCGAAATTGCCAAAAAGCACAATGAATTTGCCGTCCACTTGCATCCCTGCCTTGTATATGCCAAATCAGCCAATATCGCATTTTTATATTATAGCATCATTCCCCTTTTCTGTCACTATTTTTTATACGGTTCAGCGGAGAAGACGGCAAAGGTTCAGCAGGGACGGTTCTTGTTGTCCCAGCATTGGGACAAAAGAACCGTCCCTCTGGACCGGGCGCGCAAAAAAATGCGGGGCGTATCGCTACGCCCCGCATATATGGCACCGGGTAGATTATTTGCCGAAATACCGTTCATATAAACCGAGGAAGCCTTTGCCGTGCCTGGCTTCGTCCTTGCACATTTCATGCACGGTATCGTGAATGGCGTCATAATTGAGCTGTTTGGCCAGGGTAGCCAATTCTTTTTTGCCTTTGCAAGCGCCATGTTCCGCTTCCGCCCGCAGGGCTACGTTCTTTTTGGTATCCGCCCAGACGCATTCGCCCAGCAATTCGGCAAAACGGGCGGCGTGATCCGCTTCTTCAAAAGCATAGCGGCGGAAAGCCTCGGCGATCTCCGGATAGCCTTCCCGGTCGGCCTGACGGCTCATGGCCAGATACATGCCCACTTCCGTGCATTCGCCGTTGAAATTGGCGCGCAAACCTTCCAGAACTCTTTCATCGCAGCCCTGGGCGACGCCGATTTTATGCTCGTCGGCAAAATCGCTGATTTGGGTCTGTTCGGAGAATTTTTCTCTGGGGGCTTTGCATTGGGGGCAAAATTCCGGGGGCTCGTTTCCTTCATAGACATAACCGCAGACGGCGCAAACAAATTTTTTCATTTTATCACCTTCAATTATTATTTATTATTTTTGCAGCTTATTCTCAACATACGCCACCAAATCGGCGACGGTGTTCATGCCCTCCGCCTCGTCGATGGTGATGCCGAACGCTTCCTCAATGGAGAGCATGATTTCCACCATGTACAGCGAGTCGACTTTCATGTCGTCGAAGCCGCTTTCCATCGTGATTTGCTCCGGATTGATATCCAATTTATCGGCGATAATGGCTTTAATCGTGTCGAAAGTCATAGCATCCTCCTAGCATGTATCTTTCATGAAAATTATATTCTGGGCAAAAGCGAAAGTCAACCGCAAATTTGCCGGGGCGGCTACTCCGCCGACAGCATTTCCGCGTAGATGCGGTTGATGGCGTTGATATAGGCCATGATGCTGGATTTGATGATATCCGTGCTGACGTTTTTGCCCAGGTAGACCCCGTCTTTATATTTGACGCGCACGGTGACTTCGCCCAATGCGTCCGCGCCTTCGGTTACCGCTTTGATGGTATAGGATTCCAGGCTGAGCTCCAGATCCAGCATTTTGTCGATGGCCTTGAAGGCGGCGTCGATGGGGCCGTTGGCGATGGCGGCCAATTGCAAGGTCTCGCCGCCGCGGGTCAGGCATATGGTGGCGGTGGAATCGATATTGTTGGCGCTGAGGATTTGATAGCTGGCCAATTCCACCACGGGTTTGACTTCGTGCAGCCGGCCTTCCAAAATGGCGGCGATATCCCGCACGGTGACGTCTTTTTTGCGGTCGGCCAAAACCTTGAATTGCTCAAAGGCGGTGTTGATTTCTTCGGGGCTTAAGTGAAAGCCCAATTCATGCAAACGTTCGCTGAAGGCATGCCGGCCGGAGAGCTTGCCCAAAACCAGACTGTCTACCTGATAGCGGCCGATGCTTTCGGCGGACATGATTTCGTAGGTTTCCCGATCCAGCAGCACGCCATGCTGATGGATGCCGCTTTGATGGCGGAAAGCGTTGTCGCCGACGATGGGCTTGCCGGGGGCGATTTCCATGCCGGTATATTTGCTGATCAGCTGGCTCAGCCGGTACAGGCCGTTGATTTGCACCCGGTGTTCCAGGCCGTAATAGTCCTGCCTGGTGGAGAGGGCCATGACCACCTCTTCCAGAGAGGCGTTGCCCGCCCGTTCGCCCAGGCCGTTTACCGTCACTTCCGCCTGCCGCGCGCCGGCGGTCAGGCCGCTTAAGGTATTGGCGGCGGCCATGCCCAAATCGTTGTGGCAGTGTACGGACAGGCAGGCTTTGTCGATATTGCTGACATGCTCCAACACGTAGCGGACCAAGGCGGCGTATTCCTGGGGCGTGGCGTAGCCCACGGTGTCGGGGATATTGACGATGGTGGCCCCGGCGGCGATGACTTTTTGCAGCAGCCGGCATAAGAATTCTTTATCGCTGCGGCTGGCGTCTTCGGCGGTGAATTCTACGTCATGGCAATAGCTTTTGGCGATTTTGATGGCCGAGACGGCTTTTTCCACCACTTCGTGTTCGGTCATGCGTAGTTTGTTCATCATATGCCGCTCGGAGGAGGCTATGACGATATTGATCAGCGGCGCTTCCGCAAAGCGCAGCGCTTCCCAGGCTCTTTGCACGTCGCCGGTGACGGCGCGGCATAAGCCCGCCACCTGCACGCCTTTTACTTCTTTTGACACGGACAAAACAGCGCTGAAATCCCCTTGGGAGGCGTTGGGAAAGCCGGCCTCGATGGCGTCCACGCCGATGGCCGCGATCTCCTTGGCGATTTCTGTTTTTTCCCTTACGCTCAAATTCACGCCGGGGGTTTGTTCTCCGTCTCTCAGCGTGGTATCAAAAATTCTGATGGTAGCCATTGCCGCTCCTCAAACAATAATTTTGCTTGCGCATAATATAGTATCTGTAAAATTCTATCTTTTGTCAAGTGTTTTCCCAGAGGGCAGTCATAGAAAGCCGACTTAGAGAGCCGCTTGTGAGGCGGCGGTTTTGCCGCCTGGTCTTTGCCATAGCGGCAAAGACTCTATATCCGCCGGGGCGGGGAGATCAAGGCTGCAGGGGCAGGGCGGATATGGCGTTTTGCGGGCAATTTGCCGCGCAAACGCCGCAGCGCCAGCATTGCTCCGGCCGGTAAACGATTTTCCCGTCTTTTTGCAGAAACGCGCCGAAATTGCATAGCTTGACGCAGCGGGGGCCTTCCGCTTCCTGGGCGCAGCCGTCGCATTTTTGCGCATGGAATTGGATACGGCAATTGGGCGCGGGGTACAGTCCCCGGGACCCCAGCCGCTTGGCCATGCGCAGGGGGTAGCAGCAGCGGCCGTCGCAATTGCAAAACCCGTATTCGTCGCCGCATTGCATCAGGCCCTGGGCGTTCCATTGGCGGATGCGCCGCTTTGCCTCTTCCCGGGAGATGGCCTCGCCGTGGCCCCGGTCGTAGGGCGTATTGTCCTGGTTATCCGCCCAGCTCAGGCAAACGTGCCGCGGCCGGTTTTGATCGCGGATCATGGACTTGCAATGGCAGGGGTTGACGATCACCGGCTCCGGCTGCCGGTCGAACAGCGCCATGGTTTCTTCCAGGGTAAGAAAGGCCCGGTTATGCATGGGCACGTCTTCCCCCTGCATGATTTTTTCCACGCTTTCTTGGTAGTCTTCCATATATGCACGATGCTTCCAATGATCCAAAGCCTGCCGCCTTTCTTTGGGGATGCGGCCCCAGTCTTCGTTTTCATAGATGGCATAGTCGCCCAAACGGTTGTAAAAGGTATCCAAACGGTAGGTCAGGCGATTTTCCGCATCCCGGTCTTTGCATAATACGGAGCGGTTGTAGCATTGCCGGATGAATTGTAAAGGATCCCGGCTCAGGCCGTTTTCTACAATGCGTTGGCATAACTCCGTTTCATAGAGGGGCCCTTGGTTGCCGATGTCCAAAATCAGGCGGATCTCCGCTTCCGTCAGCATGAGGATGAATTCCTGATAGAATTCCAACGGCGCCTGGAATAATGCCATGGCCCGGTAGATTTGTTCCTGTTGCATAAACGACCTCCTTTCACCCGGCGGACCGCCGCGGCGTCGCTCCGTTTTCTGCGTCCGCCCTTACCCGTAAAGTATAGCATATTTCAGCCTTTTCGTCGAGGAGGGGATGGAATATGGACTGAAGAAGGCGCAGGAGGCCATGTTTTTGTCCCGGCCGTAAACCCGCTTTTGCGGCTTTGTAGCCGTTTTTTATTGAAAATATATAAAAACATATAGATGTTATATGTAAATAACAAAATGTCAAATGATTTCGGAAGATATCGGGGAGCGCAGCGATGGTTATACCGCAGACGATGCGAAAACCCCGGATCACAATAACGAAAACACCAGCCGGCCGCCACAGGATTGACCGTTTGACCGGAAAAGGGGAGCTGCCGCTGTAAATGCCGCAGCTCCCCTATATTTGTTAAAGAAAACATGTTTGTCCTGCCCTTTTCCCGTCGACAGCCGGGTTTTCTGCGCCCGGCACAAAATCGGTGTGAAGCAAGCTTCAGGGCAGCGGCTGCGCCACGAAGAGCCAGGCGGTCGCACCGTCCTCCTGCTGCAGCGGATGGCGAAAAGACAGATTGGGAAGAAAGCCCAAATCGTTTTCATCGAAAGCCATGCCCAGATGAAGGATTTGCCGCTGCTGCCGGCTGCTGACTTCGCGGGTGAAGAATGCCCCTTCCTCGCCGAAATCCCGGTAAAGCATGTCCACAGACTGCTCTCCCCGGTAACCGACGATTTGATATGAGCCCTTTTGCGCCTGCGGTTCCAACGTCAGGCAGTATTGGCTATCCAGGGTATAATAGCAGACTTTGCCGAAAGACAATGGCATGTAATGGGGGGTATAAAAGGAAAAGCGAACGTCGCCCATATCGGTTATGATCAGCTTTTCCGCTACCCGCTTTTCACCGGTGAATCGCAAATCCTCTTCATAAAGAATTTGCTCTGCATTGCCGCCGGTTTGCCGGGAAAGGATATCCCGCTGATTGTGGGCGATGGCGAACAGCGCCGCGGCATAAATCACCGCCAGAACGGCCAGGGTAGCGATGGTCCCGCGCAGGATCAGCCTGCCGGCCTGACGGCGGATTTTTTGTTCCCCATGGCTCAAAGGGGCCGCGTGTATGTCCTGCACCGCCACGGCGGGGAGGAAATAGCCCCACAGCAGCCAGAGCAAGGCCCAACCGTGGCGCAGGAAACCGATGGCGTTTGTCGGCAGCAGGCAAATGAGCAGCGCGGATAGGAACAAAACGACAGCCAGCCCCGCCCAGGAAAAACGTATGCGACCCCGCCGGTCAAACCAGTGCCGCCAATGGACAAAGGCCAAAACCAAGCCCAAGGCCGCCAGGATCAGGACATTATAAGTGGAAAAATAGGGGAGGATTTGCTCGAATAATTGCCCTTGCAGCTGCTGGCGGGCAATGGGAAAAGCGTAGCGGTCGATCAGCATAAAGCCGATGATCAGCGCCAGGACAAGGGGCAGGCCCAGCCATTGCCGGCGGCCATGGGGGACAGCGCCCGTTTCTTCCTGCCGCCGCCAGGCCCAGGGTAGCAAATAGCCGATGAACAACCAGATAAAAGAAAAGCCAAAACGGCTGGTAAAAATGCTAACCCCCCAAGGCGCGTACATGGCTGCATAGGATAGGGCGACGCCCAGGGCCGCTGCGGCCAGCGCCAGGGCCGCGATGAGCGAAGGCAGGGAAAGGCGCATTTTGCCTTTTTCGCTGAACCAGCTTTGCCAATGGGGAAAAGCCAGGCAAAAACCGAGCAAAACCTGTATGACCACGGAAAACCCGCTTTGACCCCGCAAAGCCTGATCCAAAAGCAGCAAGCCCAGCAAAACCGCGGCCTGCAGCAAAGGGAAAAGCATAAACGTCTTGCCGCTACTGTTTTTTTCCATATCCGATCTCTCCTTTTTATAGCCTGTTTGGTTGTTCGGGGGCTTTCCAGTATCATGATTCTTTAACGCTATTGGTAAGTCCCCTGGGAGGCTCCGTACCAATAGTTTGCTTAATTCCGTCCCATTCTACATCACATGGAGATTGTATAAATCTTTAGATGGTCTCGCAGATTCTGAGAGTGACGAGCATCTTTATTTATCCACGCGCCGTCAAACCCCAGAAACCATATCCAACCAATCCGCTGATTATTAAATAGCCGATTGCCCATGGTATATATCCGTATATCCCGGTTCCGGAAGTCAAACACATATGGATGAAAGAACCAATGTGAATAACAGCAAGAACAATCCACCAGTATTTCTTGAGTACGATTGCTGCCATACCTGCCAGAATAGATAGAAATGGCATGATAATGGTTAAATAGTATCCTATGCCTTTTCCATATTTCTCAAAACCTGTTATGGCAAGAATTATCAAAAGGAAGCAACCAACCAGTGAGAGGCCACAGAACATTTTTTGCAAAAGACTTATATCTGAGCGCCAATATAATCTTTTCTGGTTCATTTTTTTACTCATTGTTAAAAATTTTTATAGGTCGCTGTGCCGGTGTTCCAAGCGCTGAATGGTACAACCGTTATGGTTTCATCCGCAAAGATAATGCTTGTGTTAACAATTAATAGTTATATACATAAATTGTACGTTTGCTACCCCCGGGAGCCATATCATCTGCTGCCTGGTTGTTATTATATTGGGTACCAGACGTCCGACCTGTTACATAGGCATAGGCTCTGCTACCATCCTTTGAGTATTTTTTTTGAGTTATTATTGTAGAATGCCCATAATCAGAATTTCCATAGAATTTGAGTTGCAAAATATCTCCTGTAGCCCAAGCTGATAGATTATGAGAATAGATGGAGCTTATCCCGGTAGGTGCATTTGCGTGCGTATTGTTGATTAAATAATTATATAAAAAAGTTACACTGCTCCAAGAAGAGCTACGGTTATTAATATTTCGGTAGTACCATCCAGTGCTACTTATCCCATTGCCGCCAGTATCATAGACATTAGCGCCTCCAGCAAGCAATGCATGAGATACAAAATTTGTACAATCCCAATTGTTAGGAATATTTGAAAAATCATAGTAAGGAACCACACCATTCCCACTGCTTGGCTGAGACTTATAATAATTATTTCTTGCATACGAGACGATATTGGCAGAAACCAAACTGCTGTATCGAGACGATTCTTGATAATCATCAAAAGTCGAAATAGTCGATTCTTCTGTATGAACTCTATCTATATCGTTTTTTAAATCTGTCTGGTTATGGGCAATATCTTGTGCAGGGATGCGAAGCAAAGGGTTATCGCTGTATGATTCCCTAATTGCCTCATCGTAATAGTTTAGCGGTGTATAAAAATCCGTAATGCAATCGTTTTCGCAATCATAAATAATTCGTACTTCTTCGCTTACTTCGGTATCGAAGTCTTTACAACCCACATAATTATATGTGCTGATAACTTGGAAAGTGAAATGCAATTCTGTGGAGCATCTTTCTTTATTAATCAAGATAACCTGAACTGCATAGTTTTCTTTCTCTGTGTTATAAAGACGCGTTGCATAGTTCTGCGTATTGATTTTGTCAGCAAGATAGGCCGCCAGCTTTTTGTCCAGAAAAACACTAATATCATTGCACGTTCCCATATCTTTGTTTTCATAGAACTGAACAATAACCTTTTCAATTTTAGATAGAGTTTCGTTTTCGGAAACTACCGATGTTGCTATGACGTCTTTTGTTAAATTGCTTGCAAATACAGGAATCGAAATAGAAACCATAAATACTAAGCATAACAGAGCAAATAAAAGTTTACGAATAGTCATGACGTTATTCTCCTTTCTGGGTTTAAGTTTATTTTCCAATATTCAGCAGGGCTGTTTTTGCTAATAACGAAAATGCGTATATCTTTTTCGCTGCCCGTTTCTTTCCTCCTTACCCTATATATCCCATGAGAAGGGCATTTTGTCACAGGGTAGCGAAAAAAAATTTTTCAAGCTTTTTATCAAGGGAATGGCTTTTTTGCCCTGGAGACGCTTCTATTGGCACATTTCGCTATAGTATGCTGCCCAACTGGATGATTGTAGTATTCGTTAATAACACGTTGCCGTATACGATGTTTTAAACTTCGTATCTGAGCCGCTGGAATTGGCGGCGTAGGCGGTGATGGTGGCTCGATATTGAACGCCTGGCACACCGTTAAAGATTACGTTTGCGTTATTTTGCGCTACATTTTTTCTAAGGAAGTTGCTGTAATACTGATGGGAAAGCGTGCGGTCATGCACCCAAGAGCCGCTGATCTTTTTTTCAATTTTGATTTCCAAAACCCCGACGTGATTCATAATATCGGTTGCTAAGATATTGAATCCCACTTTAACCTTGTTGTCGCCTTCAGCGGAAACTATTACATTATAAGATCGCAGATAATTGCTGCTTTTCGGTTCCAAGATTTTTCCTTCCGGCGCTGCCGCCAAAACGCTTGTTGTCAGGGTAAAAATCAACACCGCTACTATAATGATAAGAATCGTTTGTTTTTTCATTTGTTTTCTTCTCTCCTTTCTCACATTGAGGCCAATATTTGTTTTAATTCATCCATTGTGACAGACCCGGCCAGTATGTAAAAGCAGCTTTCATCCAGCCAACTGGCTACCGGCTCACCCATGTTTGTGGCCAGAAAGTATTCTGTTCCTCCCAACACATAGGTTTCGCCGCTTCCTTCGTCTATTTCTACATTAAATTGCCAAGCGGAAGACCCCAAGTCCTGCATTATCGAGAAGTTGAGTATGCCCTCTGCGTCATCTTCATATAAGGCGACAAACGACCCTCTACCGTCTACAATCTGCACATCCACCAATGCCAAATGAAACCGCGCCGGTATCCAGGTTGGGCAAACTTCGGCGGAAAGGCCGTGGGCTTCCAAAGCTTCTTCCAGAGAATGATACTCCTGATCGCTGTCTGCCGGCAGAAGCAAAGAACCGGAGGCATTTTTTTCGTCTCTGCTCAATTGCAATGCTTCCGCGCCCCACTCAACAAACATGGCAAAAACATGCACGCCCCTTGCTTCGACTATAGCGGTTCCGGCAAGCAAAAACAGACAAATGATGGCGGCCGTACAGGCCATCCTGCACTTTTGCCAATGAAAACGGTTTCGCCAAGCGGGATGCGTTTGTTTCAAGGAAAAGGGTTCTAGCTGCTCTGCATATCGCCGGGAGAACCTCTGATAGGATAGCTCTGGATCGAAGCTGTCTGGAAGCGGGGCCTTTGCATCCAAAGCCGAGATATAAGCCTCCACCAAGTCGGCATCGAAGCCGTCTTCTGACATATCCATAATTTTGTCTTCCATTTCATCAAGCAACTCAGCAGGACTTTTTTGCAGAAGAAAAGCAAAGCCACGTTCGCAATCGTTGTTTTTATCGTTTTTCATACGGTTCATTCCATTACCTCCTCACTCTATATATCCCACCAGAAGGCCATTTTGTCACAGGGTAGAAAAAATTTTTTTAAAGCTTTTCTTTACACCGTGCTTTAGCCCTTTGCAAACGCATTTTTACGGCAGAAAGGGATATACCGAAATGATCGGATATCTCCGAATATGACATATTTTGTTCGTAACGCAATTGCAGAATTTCTTTATCTGTATCAGACAGATGTTCCGGCAAACTAAAGGAAATGGATTCCATCGGTGTTGCAGGAAAAAACAACTTCGTATCATCGCCGAACAATATTTCTTCCATGGCGCTCTTTCTCAAGGCATGGTATAAAAGATGATTCATCGTTTTATGCAGCCATGCCGCCGGGTTGGGATGGACGATGAGTTGATTTGCTTTCTTTGCCGCCAGGAAGAATACTTCATGAACCATATCTTCGGCCTTTTGGGCGTCGCCAAGTATGCGGCGGGCACGCTTCCATAAGGTAGCCGCATGCTTCAAGTAAAGCTGGTGTAGAAACTGATCCAGCCGTTTTTGCATTTGTATTCCTCCTTTTCTACCTGTATTTTCTCCCCGGGTTACCTGCCAGGTGGCATAGTTGTCCGGGAGCAGCAGCGGATTTTGCAAAAGAAAACGGTTTTGCCGCTGCATTAAGGCAGAACAGGTATATCGCGAGCTTTTGAATGTTTGTACGCTTTTTTACACAAAAACAAAATTTTTCACAAATTATAAATAATAATAAATGTATATATAAAATAAATTATTTATATTTCTTAAAATAAATAAACTTTTACGATAGCCTTCATTCTACAGCATATCGCCATATTCCTCCAAGCCTTTGTAAAGCTTCTTAATGGGAAAACGGCGCAAAAATCGATACTGTTTTGCCGCTAACGATGATTTCTATCGTTATATATGCATGGGGATCGCGCCGGGAAAAAACAGGCGGTTTGCCTGTGTCCAAAAGCCGGCCCGCGCATATGATGATAGCAAACGAAACCCGAAGGAGGCGGGACTTATGGCAACATCTTGTCAAGACGTTTTGATGCCTTGCGACGAATGCAGCATGAAAGCCGCTTACGCTTTTGTGCCTGTTCAAAATGTAAACCGCTTTTACGATTATTTGTCGGCCATGCAGGCGGGAACCATTTTCCCGGATTTACACATCCCCAAAGGCAAATACGGCCCCAAAGAAAACTTCAGCGAATAAGCGCAGGGACAAAGGAGGTTTACTTATGGCAACGACCACGGCGATGTCCGATATCCAAAGAGAGATGATTGAAAGCATACAGGAATTGGGCCTGACTTTGGATGATTTGCGGCAATATTTGGATACTCATTTGCATGATCAATTCGCCATTTCCCGCTTTAACAGCACCCGGGAGGATCTGGATAATTTGCTGAGCGAGTATAGCCGGCAATACGGCCCGTTGACCGGCGCATGCCCCAATATAAAAGACGAAAACAATTGGTTATGGGCTATGCAGGCCTTTCCCTGGGATTATGAATGAGGAGGATACGGTATGTGGATATATCAAAAAACCTTGCAGCATCCGGTAAAAGTCGGTCATACGGATCTGGCCTTTGCCAATCGCCTGCTCAGCATGTACGGCGGCCCGGACGGCGAATTGGCGGCTGCCCTGCGCTATTTGAATCAACGCTATACCATGCCCACCAATAATACGAAAGGCCTGCTGACGGATATCGGCACGGAAGAAATGGGCCATGTGGAGATGATCGCCACGATGATATACAAGCTGACCAAGGACGCGGATTTGGATGAGGTGCGGGAAAGCATGTTCGGCAATTATTTTGTGGATCATGGCAAGGCCCTGTATTTTTGCGACGCCAACGGCGCGCCTTTCACCGTTACCTATTTCCAGGCCAAAGACGATCCCATCGCCGATCTGACGGAGAATATGGCGGCAGAACAAAAAGCCAGAGCCACCTATAACCATTTGATGGAGCTGACGGACGACCCGGATCTTTTGGATACCCTGCGTTTTTTGCGGCAAAGGGAGATCGTCCATTTTCAACGCTTCGGCGAGGCTTTGGATCAGGTACAGGAGTATTTCGCCTGCAAAAAAGTGTTTTAGGCTTCGTCTTTCAGCGTCTCCGCCGTCAAAAGCGGAGGCGCTTCGTCATAAATAAATATCCACCTTCACTTGGTGAAGGTGGATATTTATTTATGCGGCTTTTTGTTAAGCGTCGCGATTCTTGCCCGCAATGGCCGGATTTGTCCTTTTATCCGGGCGGCAGCCTGTGGCGGATGGCGGATAAACCGGCGCTAAGAACCGTGCCGTTCCGGAGAAGACGTATCCGGCGCTGCTTTTTCCCCGGAAAGCGGCGAATGAAGGGGACCGTATTGCCGCCGCCAGATGGGGAGCAGCCGGGTCAGGATCTGCCAAGCCGCAATGCCCGAAAGAGATCCGGCGGCCAGGCCTGTCAGGATCAGTACCGGCAAATAGGCCAGCAGCGCCGGCGTACCGCTGACGGCGATGGCCACCGCCAGCTGGGCCGCCGGATGGATCACGCCGCCGCCCATACTTACGCCGATGATGCTGAATTTGCCGGTTTTTTGCAGCCCCGCCATGAACAGCAGGCTGGCGGCGGCTCCGGCCAGGGAATAGAGGGCGGAGGCCGGATTGCCGAATAGGAAGGAAACCAAAAGCACCCGGATCAGGCTGATGGCCGCGGCTGTGGGCAGACCGAAAACATACAGGGCAAACAGGATAACGATATTGGCCAGACCCAGCTTGACGCCGGGTACGCCCAAAGAGATGGGAAACAGGTTTTCGATGTGGGAAAAAACGGCGGCCAGGGCGATCATCACGCTGTTGAAGGCTATTTTTTTAGCGGGAGACGGCATCGATATCCCCCTTTCCGTCGCCGGTTACGGTCACTGCCAGCTTGGCGGGGAGGCAGACGATGGTCTCCCGCCGGCGGCTGACCGGCCCCTGCCGCAGGCAATAGCCGTCGGGACAGTTGGCCTCTTTCATGTAGGCCCGGTGATCTTGGATGACCAACAGATTGCGGTGGCCTTGCCATTCCAGTTCGATTTCGGCGTCCTCTGCCAAAGGATATTCGCCTATGATCTGACCGTTGCGTGTAACGACCACCCTGTCGCCGCTTGTTGCGGTAGCGTTGACCCACCACAATAGCATGGCGGCGGCAGCGGCCAGGAAGAAAACGGCCAGGAGGACGTCATATACGGTAAGCAAACGAAATAATTGTTTCATGCTGGCATTCTCATGATCCATACAAAAAGGGCAGGGGAGCAGGATACAGGCGTATCGTAAATCTCTGTAAAAATACGATCCCAGGGACGGATGAAGCAACAAAATGCATTATTTATAAATTCTATAATAGATGACGGCTAAAATCAATGCCCGTCCCCGCTTTACCGCATCCAAAGGCCGCAGCGGAGGAAAGGGCTGTATATTGCAAGAACGACAGGGTTGACGGAGCCGGTTTGCAGATGCTATGATCCAAAGAACAAGGCGCAGACAATATGCCGATCCCGCATCCGCGTATTCTTTGCGCTGCTGCAGGTTTATGGAGGAGGTCGCTGTGAATTGAAGGTTTTGCAGGCTTACGCTCGTTCTTTTGCGTGCATTTATTATAATAATAGCAGGAATATTAGAAGGTTTTTGCATCCCAGATCAAAATTCCGGCAAGCCCAGGGGAAAACCGGTCTATTGCTTTTCTGCGCCCTGGCCCTATGTTTCCTGCTTTGCGGTTGCGGCGCGGCGAGGGGAACGGAACCTGTCAGCCGCAGTCAGTTTGCTTTGGACACCCTGTGTACGGTTACCCTTTATGAGCCGGCGGACCCACAATTGCTGGAAGAAGCCTTCCGGCTGATCGCCGGAGAAGAGGCCCTGCTGTCGCCAACGGTGAAGGGCAGCGACGTGTGGCGCATCAATCGAGCGGCGGGCAGGCCGGTCACGGTGAGCCCGGACACGGCTGCCCTGATTGACTTGGGACTGGAATACAGCGAGCTCTCCGGTGGCGTATTTGATATCACGGTCGGGCGGCTAAGCGAGCTATGGGATTTCGGCGGCGGCGGCCATGTGCCCGGTCAGGAGGAATTGCCGGCGGCTCTGGCCACGGTGGATTACCGTAATTTGTCCCTGGCAGGCCCTGCGGCGACTTTGAACGACCCGGAAGCCAGACTGGATCTGGGCGCTATTGCCAAAGGCTATATTGCCGACCGGGTCATCGGCATGCTGCGGGAAAAAGGCGTGAAATGCGCTGTGGTGGATTTGGGCGGCAACGTGGTCACCCTGGGACAAAAGCCCGACGGAACGGCCTGGAAAATCGGCGTGCAGCAGCCTTTTGAGCAACGCAGCCGGTTGATTGGAATGATCCAGGCAGAAGGCGGCCTGTCTCTGGTCACATCCGGCATTTATGAACGCAACTTTGAGCGGGACGGCGTGCTGTACCACCATGTTTTGGATCCCCGTACCGGTTTTCCCGCGGATACCGGCGTCATCGGCGTGACGGTGGTATCCCGCAGTTCCGCCCGAGGCGACGCTTTGTCCACCATCTGCCTGCTGCTGGGTCAGGAAGATGGGTCGCGCCTGCTGGAATCCGACGGCGATGTGCTGGGCGCGGTATGGGTAGACCGGGACGGCCAGATCTATGTCCAAGGCGATATTGATTTCATACCCGCCGACTGACGGGATCCGTAGGCGGTGTTTTATCCCTTCCCCTTTTTCGCTCTATGTATGTGTTTCCCAATGAAAAGCTGCTTTCTATAAGGCGGCCTGTCATGTTTCAGACAGGCCGCCTTTCCTGCGATAGGCAGAAAAGATATGGAATCGTTCTTGCCGGTGGAAATCAAAGGATAAGAGGAAAGACGTGCCTTATCTATCGATTAGAATATTGCGGCCAAAGTTTATACTCTCGCATAAATATGTTTATTTTTAGGAAACTGATAACTATTTTTAAGTGCGTAAATTCTTTATTGACACCAACTTGTTTTTGTATTATTATTCTTTTATCAAAGCGAATATAAATGGCTTCAAAACTTTATAAAAATCCTTTTTTCGACCAAGTGCCTTTCCCGTCCTGTGGACGGGAGAGGGTAAAAGGGAATCAGGTGAGAAACCTGAACGGTCCGGCCACTGTATGTGATTTTGGATGTCTCAATTGCCATTATGTCCCAGACATGAGAAGGCGAGGCATTGTCGTCACGAGTCAGGAAACCTGCTTGGAACGATTGTGTGAGCCTCTTGGTAAGGTGACACTCAAGCTATACGATGAGACAATTATTCTTTTGTTTTATCTTGAGTCTGTCTATGAGGCAGACTCAATTTTTTTTTGCCGAAAGGAGAAAGCATGAAAAAGAAACTGTGTATCCTGAGTTTTGCCCTGTTGCTGGCCGCGGCTTTGGCCGCCTGCAGCGGGACGGAACCGCCGGAGAATGCGGATAACGCGGCGGCGGAAGATGCGGCGATCGCGTTGGCCGAAATACAGCCGGTCTCCGGCAGTATCGATCCCCAGTTGTTGCTGAAAAACGTCTTGGCGGAGGCGGAAGATGTTACGCCGCTGTACGCCGCATTGGAAATCACCGGTACCGCTTTGCCTATGTCTCTGATTTTTTCCCGGCAGGACTTGGATACCCTGGCCGAATACGGAGCCGTTACCCCGGAGCTGGCCGGACTTACCGTTTCCGCCCAGCGGCAGGGCCAGACCCTGCTGGGCTTGGATTTGCTGCGGCTGCTGCAGTTGGGCGGCGCGGCGCTTTCCGAGGGAGACCGTATCGGCGTCGCCGGTTGGGAAGAGGAGAGCAAGCTGGAGCTGAATGCAGACACAGAGGCGCTGTTGGTGCTGGCCGCGGACGGCGCGCCGCTGGAAGGCTGCGATATCGTCGTGGACGGCGCATACATTCCAGGCGTCAAGCGTTTGCTGGTGGGCTCCTGCTGCGAAAATCCCCATTATGAAATGCACAACCGTCCGCCCCATGACCAAAGCGCGGACGCGGTATTTTGCTTCTGTATTCACCAGGGGGATTCCCCGGTGCGTACCGTGGAGTATACCACGGCCGACCTGGAGGCTTTGGCCCTGGCCCATCCGGAAGCGGTTTGGGGCAGTTATTATGGGATCATCGGCGACCTGGACAGCATCCCCACCATGGGCGCCGGCGGGTTTTTGGATTATTTCGAGGGCTTGCGTCTGGACTATCTGCTCCGGGAAGAACTGGGGCTGGCGCTGAACGGACGGGCGGAGCTGTACAGCCGGGAAGGGGAGCTTTATGCCGAAATCGCCGACCTGCAGTACTTTGCCCTGGAAGAAGACGCGTATTACATATGCACCGATCAGGGCGCTTGTATCCGAGGACTGGCCCTGCCCGTGCTGGCCTACAGCAAAAACGGCGCGCCTTTGCTGCCGGAACATGAGCACGAAAGCGAGGCCTATATCTCCGGCAATACGGTGAAGACGGCCCTGAAGGAAATGGGTCTGGAGCCGGAGGTGGGTACGGTCAAAAACCACAGCGGCCCCTTTGTGGCGGCTTTGGGCAACTGCGCCGGTTATTATGGCGGCTATCAAACGGAAACCGGCGCGGACTGTGTGCGCATGGATATGTATATTCCGTGAGCGCCGGCCGGTCTGACCGGTAAAATACATGGAGAAAGCAAGGTGCGAAATATGAAAAAAGCGATACTACTGCTGATACTGATATCTTTGCTTTTGGCGGTGACTGCCTGTGGCAGTCCTGACGCAGAGCCGGCGACGCCGGCGGAAACCGGGCCGCAACAGCCGGATACCCTTACCGCCCAGTCGGTGCGTGTTACCACGGACAATCAGGGTATGGACGCCCAGCATGTCAATATCATACTGGAATTTGACGGAGACGCCGCCCCGCTGTCCGCCGCTGATTTCAGCGCCGTTGTGGCGGAAGAGCCGGTTGCAGCCGAGAACCTGGCCGTATCCGCCCAGGGCAGCATCCTTACCGTTACCCTGACCGTTGCCGCGATCAAAAACGGTTATATCGAGCTCACTTATAACGGCGGCGGGGCCGCGCCCTTCCGGGTGGAGGCGGTGGTTTCCCCCGGCGTAGAGCTGGAAACGGTGGCGCAGGATGCGGATACCGCCTCCGTGACCGTTCGGGTCAGCGATTTGCCCCGGGTGCGGGGTATTGCCAGAGTGATGCTGCTGGAAAACGGCGAACCGCTGGAGACCCAGTCGGAGACGCCGGCTCCGTTTGCCGCCGTGCATTGCCATGATTTCCTGAACCTGGACGGCCCGGCGCTGGCGGAAAATATCGCCGCCGCTCTCAACGAAAACTTCCCGGAGGGCTATAGCGCCACGGCGGAAAGGGATACGGTGACCGTGTGCAAAACCGGAGCCGCCTCCGTAGAACTGGAATTGGCGATCCAACATTGGGAAACGCTGGAAACAGAGTGATCTGAGGCTGCAAAGGAGATAGGATGAAAAAAACTTGTTTCGCCTTTATTACGATTTTACTGCTTTTAACGGCATTCAGTTTGCCTGCCGCCGCATATATCAACCGGGGCACGGTGCAGATCCACTGCGATACCACCGCGCTTACTCTGGCGGTGGGCCAGACCGTACAGGTACCATACAGCGTAGATCCTGCCGAGTCCCTGCAGACTCAGGGCTGCGGTATGGCGGATTGTCCGGATGGCTGCGGAGCCAACTGCCTGTCCCGGGAGGGGAACTGCGTTTGCGTGGATACCGTGCCGGTTCCTTTCTATACCGAAGTGCTGGTGAAAAAAATCGACGAGCGCATCGTCAGCGTCAGCTGTGATAATGGCATCGCCACTTTTCAAGGGCTGGCTCCCGGCAGCTGCACGGTGAATCTGGCCGCCCGGCTGCGGGAATTTACCGGTTCCTCCGTGGATATTGCGGTCACGGTGGAAGGCGCTGGCACAGCCAATGTCTGGTGGATCGCCGGAATCTGTCTTTTGCTGGCCCTGATCCTGTTGACCGGCCTGCGGCTGAGAAAGCGTGTCCGGGGATGAAAGCGGGAGGCGTGGCTATGGATGGCGGCAACCGCATGTTTTCCGGCTGGGAGGTGCGCCTCCGGCTGGCTGCGGTGACGCTGTGGCTGATCGGCTTGCTCTTTATGGACCGGCTGCCCCTTTTACTCCTTATCTCTCTACTGCTGCTGGCTATGATCGCCGCCGACCAGGGTATGCAAATGCAATCGGTTCTGCGCCAGTTGCGGGGGGTAAGCCCTTTCATCCTGCTGATGCTGATCACCCTGTCTCTCAGCGGCGGTTTGCCGCTGCAGAAAACGGCGGTGCTGTTCGCTTTGCTGATTTGTCTGAGGGTGATAGCGGCGGTGCTGCTGGTCATCGTTTTGCTGGGCGGCAGCGCGGCGGATGATTTTCTCCGCTCCTTGGCGGTGCTCCCTTTGCCGCCGGTGTATCTGTCTTTGCTGTTTCTGGTCAATCGTTATATCCATATGCTGACCCGGGAATTCAGCCTGACCAGGCAAGCCCTGCGCGCCCGGCTGTATACGCCCTCGATACGGCCCGCCGCTTTGAAAAGCATGGGCTATGCGGTAGGCGGCATGTTCATTCGCGGCTATGACTTATCCGAACAGGTTTATGACGCCATGCGATCCCGCTGTTATGCGGGGGTGATCCCTTTTGATGAGATGACAAGGCCCCAGATGGCGGATTGGCTGAAGCTGGCGGCGGCAGTGCTTTTGCTGGCGTCTGCCCTTTACTTGGGGAAAGGGGTGTGAGATATGACGGAGTGTATGGAAATCAAAAACCTTTCCTATCGATATCCCGACGGCACGCTGGCTCTGGACGGTCTTTCCCTTACCATACCTTTGCCCAGCCGCACGTTTATCCTGGGCTCCAACGGCTGCGGCAAAAGCACCCTGCTTCGGCACTTGAACGGGCTGATCGTGCCGGAGGCAGGCTCCGTGACAATCGCTGGCCGGCAACTGACCAAAAAAACGGCCAATTCCATCCGGCAAAATGTGGGCCTGCTTTTCGACAACCCGGATACCCAGATATTTTCCCCCTCGGTGGCGGCGGACGTGCGTTTCGGCCCTGTCAATCTGCGGCTGAAACCGGAAGAGATCAGCCGCCGGGTGGAGGAGGCCTTGCGCACGGTGGAGCTTCGGGAGCTGGCGGAAAAATCTCCCTACAATCTCAGCCTGGGCCAGAAAAAACGCTGCGCTATCGCCGGCGTGCTGGCTATGGAGCCCCGGATACTCCTGCTGGACGAGCCTTTTTCCGGTCTGGACGCGGCGGCGCTGCGCCAGTTTCTGCATACGCTGTCAAGTTTGTATGATACCGGCGTTACCCAAATCGTCAGCACTCATGACGTGGACTTGGCCTACGAATGGGCGGAGTATGTGGTCATTATGGAACGGGGACGGGTGAAGGCCTGCGGCGGCCGGGAATTGATGCGGGATGCAGATCTGATGTCGGAAGCCGGTTTGGATCTGCCTTTGCTGGTGCGGCTGTTTCAGGGGATGGGGCAAATCCCCGATAGCCTGGAGCAGGCGCGCCAATGGATCGATCCCAATATAAGGAGAGAATAAACCTATGCATATTTTAGACGGAGTATTATCGCCGCCGGTGGTGGCGGTCACCTCGGTGGCGGCCGCCGCTTTGGTGGGCTGGTCCTTGAAGGGCGTTCGGGAACGGGATATACCGAAGATCGCCGTTACATCCGCCCTGTTTTTCGTGGGCTCCCTGATACATGTGAACATCGGCGCCAGCTCGGTGCATTTGTTGCTTTCCGGCATCATCGGCCTGGTGCTGGGCCGGCGCACGCCCGTGGCGATTTCCATCGCCCTGATCCTGCAGCTGCTGATCTTGCAGTTCGGCGGTCTCACCAGTCTGGGGGCCAATATCATCGACGTCTCTATACCGGCCATGCTGGTTAGCGCCCTGGTTCGACCGTACCTGGGCCGCAGCCGCAAGCTGGATCTGGCCGCCGGCGCGGCCTGCGGCGGGGTCAGCGTGGTGCTGACCGTGGTTTTCGTATCGCTGATGCTGATCGAAAGCAATATGCGTTTTGGCTTCGGCCCTTTTTCGGCGGTGAGCGGTTTGATGATCGGTCATATCCCGGTGATGATCATCGAGGCGGTGGTGACGGCGTTTGCCGTGGCCGCCATTATGAAGTCTCGACCTCAGATACTGGGTTTGGATAGCAATGGCAACGCAATAGAAAAGCAAGAAACAGAAAAAGAAAAAGGAGGAAACGCATGAAAAAATCGATCCAACTTACCTTGGTGCTGCTGCTCGCCGCCGTACTCGTGCTGGGCCTGTCCGCGGCAGCCTGGGCCCATGCCTGTGTAGTCGAGGAATTGGGCGGGGCCTACCTGCAGTTTTCCTACAGCGACGGTACCGCCATGAACGGCGCCAAGGTCATCATCCAGGACGCCGGCGGCGCTACGCTGGGCACCGACAAAACAAGCCGCGAAGGCGTATACAGCTATGAAGAATTCGCCGGTCAGGCCGCGAAAGTGGTGGTCAATGACGGGGAAGGCCATGTGGTGGAATATGAGGTCCCGGCAGAAATGCCGCCGGTGACCGACGCTACCCCGGCAGCGGAAGCCGGGGATGCGGCGGATACGGCTGTTGACGCGACCGGCGGCGCCGGCAGCGGCATGAACGGCGTCGCCATCGCAGGGATCGCGGCTGTGGTGGCGGCGGCTGTGATCATCGCTTTGTTGTTTGCCAAACGGGGCAAAAAGAAATAAGGCAAACCCAGCCCCCATGCAGTTTGGATTTTCCGTATGGGCATGGCCGGCCGTTTCGCCTGTGCAAGGGAAGGACGGCCCATGAAAACGAGCGGAAATTCAAATAGAACAAAATCGAAAGGAGCAGTAAAAAAGATGAAACTCTGGAAGAAAGTGATTTGCTTCATGCTCGCCGCCATGCTGGTGGTTTTTATGGCGGCCTGCGCGCAGGACGGCGCTTCGGACGATGCTGCGGCGGATGACGGCGGCCAAGCGGCCGCAGCCTATGAGGCTGACGCCGAAGGTTCGATCCTGCTGAAGGCCAGCGGCATGTGCACCTACTCTTTTGAGGAAGAGCAGGATGAAGGCTGGGCGGACAATGTGACCGCGGTTTATGTCCGGGAAATGCCCGCCGATCCGGCTGCCACGCCTGTGGCCGATGGGGATCTGGTGGACGCGGCCAAGTATACCGTCAGCACCACCAAAGTCATTCTGGATTCCGACCTGTTCGCCGTGGATCCCGGCAATGAAAAGCAGTATGAAGTGACCATTCAGTCTGCCGACGCCGACGATTACCATCTGGCGCTCACCATCCAGAACAAACGGCCCACCGAATTCGAGGTCCGTACCATCGACGGCAGCGGCAGCGTGGTGTCTTCCAAGACCTTTACCTATGCCGAAATGGAAGCCATGTGCACCAACGAGGATTACTACACCGCCGCTTGCGTCATGCACGGCATGAACAGCTACCATGCCAAGGGCGTGTATCTCAATGATCTGCTGGCCGCCGCCGGCGTGGAATTCGGCCCCGGCATGTCCCTGGGTATGCGCTCCACCGACGCGCCCGAGAGCATCGAAGCGACCATGATCAACAAGGGCGACAAAACCGGCACGGTGGTGGAAAATCCGGAATCCTACTGGATGAAAGCCCGCTACACCGACAACTACAAGCTGACCTATGAAGACCTGTATGAACGGGACCGTTACTTCGTTTACGCCCCTTGGGACGACGAGGCTGTAGGCCAGATGCTGGCGGATGACGGCGCCGCTTGGAGCCTGGACGCCAGGGAGGCTCTGGCTGCCACCAACCTGTATGAAAAGAAGGAGCAGCCCATGGTGGCGATCCAGTATGAATCCTTCGAATACAACACCGATCCCAGAGATCCCCGCAGCACGACCGACGTGGTTTGGAAGCTGTCTCCCAATGAGCGTGCCTTCTGCTTCCTCTTCGGTCTGGCCATGGATGACGATACCGCCACCAACTACACCGCCTACGACGACGACAAAGAGGAATACCCGCTGGTGGTGGATGAGAGCAAGGCCGGCCTGACCGCCTTTGAAGAAGGCCCCGATCCCTGCGGCACCGCCGCCCGTATGACCAAGCTGTTGTGCGGCATCGATATTTTCCTGGAAGGCGGCGTGAACTAAGTTTATCGTCGGGTCTGAGGGTGGTTTTCCACCCTCAGACCATTCCTTTCTTTCTGCGGATGGATTCGCTCCGGCGTATACGCCGGAGCCGGTAAAGGAACAAGAATATGCTTTTTACCTTATCTTTGGTTGCGGCGCTGCTGTTGGCGCTGCTGCTGGCCAAACCCATCAAAAACTGTCCCGGCGCTTTTTATGCCGTAAGCGCCGTTCTCAGTCTGGCGTTTGCTTTGTTCGATTTTACCAATGCGCCGCATTTTCTCAGCGCCTGGCTGCTGGATCCCTTTCGCCGGGGCACGCTGGGAACCGCCCTGTTCGTGGTGGTGATGTTCACCGGCGCTTTGGAAAAAGGTTCCGGCCTGCGGCAAAAGCTGCTGCCCATCCGGGGCTTTCTGTCTATCATCGCCACTATACTGGTGTTGTGCCACTGCGTATATTTCGGCAAGACTTATCTGGTGCGGCTGTTTACCGGCGGCGCGATAGGCGGCCGGCTGTCCGGGCTGCAGACCTGGGCCATGATTTTCAGCATACTGATGATCCTGATCCTGCTGCCGCTGGGCATCGCTTCTTTTCAGAAGATCCGCCGTCGCATGGGGGCCCAAAAATGGAAAAAGCTGCAGCGCTGGGCCTATCTGTTCTACGGCCTGATCTACGTGCATATCGTGCTGCTGTTGCTACCCCACGCCCTGACCGGCCAGGCCGGGTACGCTTTGTCTGTGGCGGTGTACAGCATCGTGTTTGCGCTCTATCTGTATCTGCGATTGCGCCGGTCGGAAAAGCTCAGCCGCCCGGTCAAAGGCGGCTGTTCCCTGGCCGGAGCCGCCATTGCCTTGGCCGTGACGCTCTTCGCCGTGCTGGGCTGTGTTGACGCAGCGCGGGAAAACAACGCCCCCCTGGCTTCCGCCGCCGGCGGCGAGGCGGTACTGCATGACGGTACTTTTACCGGCGTGGGCACCGGCTACGGCGGCCCGGTAGAGGTGAGCATCGTGGTGGAAAACGGTGTGATCACCGAGATCATCCTGGGCGATAATGTGGAGGACCCACCTTATTTAAAGGATGCGGTGAAACTGTTCGACGATGTGATCGAGCAGCAGACCTACAAAGTGGATTCGGTCACCGGCGCTACTTCCAGCTCCGTGGGCCTGAAATCCGCGATCAAAAAAGCCATGGAGGCGGCTGCGGCAGAGCAGTAGGCCGCCGGAAAGGCAAAGCAAGACAAAAATACAAAGATCGCCGGGAAAGAGCAGCGCACACCAAGGGGCATACTGCGCTTTCCCCATGAGACGGCTTAGCTTCGGCTATGCCGTTTTTTGATTGCGGCTGCATACAAAAACGCGGCGGGACGGTAGACCTCTGCGGCTGCCAACTATGCTGTTTTTGATCGCGGCTGCATGTAAAAATGGGAAAGGCGCGACCAAGCGCGCCTTTCCCGTACCATAAGAACCAAAAGATTGAAGGATGCAAGTTATTTTGCGCTTTCCACAAAGCGCATGAGGATGGCCGCCACCTGGGCCCGGGTCGCGCCCTGGCCCGGCAGCAGGTTGTGCTGCTCGTCGCCTTGGATCAAGCCGGAGCCGCAGGCCCAGGCCATGGCCGCTTGCGCCCAGCCATCCACCTGGCCAGCGTCTCCATAGCCGGAGAGGTCGGCGGTCTGGCTCACGTCGTAGCCCTGGGCTTTGGCGTAGCGATAGAGGATCGCGGCCAGTTGCTCGCGAGTGATGTTGTCATCCGAGCCGAATTTGCCGTTGCCATAGCCTTCCACGATGCCGTTGGCATTGGCCCAAGCCACCGCATCGGCATACCAGGCGCCTTCCGCTACGTCGCTGAAGGGATTGTCGCCGGAAACCGCAGGCGAACCGGCCAAGCGATAGAGCACAGTGACGATCATGGCCCGGCTGGTAGCGGCATTGGGGGCGAAGAGGTTCGCGCCCACCCCCTGCATCAGGCCTTTTTCCGTCACATAGTCCACCGCCTCCGCGTACCAGGCATTGGCCGGCACATCGGCATAGGTTTGGCTGGGAGTCGGTTGACTATTATTGTTATCCTCGTTGCCGTTGTTGTTGCTGTTATTGCTATTGTTATTGTTGTTATTGTGATGGCTGCCATTGCCGCCACTGTTGCCGCCATTGTTACCGCCGGAAGCGGCCTTCAATTCCGCCAGACGGTCTTCCGCGGCTTCCAGAACATCCAGATTTTCTACCAAGGCCTTCTGCTGGGGCGTCAAAGCATTGTACGCCCGCCGCGCGGCATTGATGGCGTTTTCGCTGTTCAAGGTGACCCGGCCGATAGAAGCGATCTGATCCTCCACGGCTTTTGCCGCCGCCTGGTCCGCCGCGGCCTGTTCTTCCGCAGTATCCACGGCGTTCAGCGCCGCCAGGGCCGCGTCCACCGTGGCCTGCGGGGCCTCGATGGTCTGCAGCGCCGTCATGGCATTCTCATACGCCTCGCCATACTGCCTCTGCTCGCCCGCCTGGTTGATCTCGGCGATCTTCCAGATCAGCGCGTCCTTATCGGCAACCGTTACGCCGGAGCTGCCGCCCCAGGAGCTGTTATTGTTGCCGATATCCGCGCCCAGGCCGGAGCAACTATACTGCCAGCGCATGACGTCGCCGTTTTTCAACGTGTATGCCGAAGCGCCCACACCGGGGAAGCTGCCGTTTACGCAATACAGCCAGCCGGACTGCTGTCCATGATCGAATTCGGAAAGCATAGTTGTGCCATCCCACACGCCGGAGAGGTAGAAATCGGCGACCTCTGTGCCGGTCATGGTATATGGAGTGCCATCGTAGCTGTCTTTCCAGAATTCTTTAAGCAAATCCGTTACGACAACGCTGGCCCGCTCATACTTTGCGCACTCGACCAAAGTCGGCTCAATGATGTACTTCCCGTCAACTGTGAGCTTTTCAACCGTTACCGCAACAGTGGCTGTTCCCGTCGTATTTTTAGACAGGTCGTTGATCTCGTCTATTGCCGCATTCAGCGCATCGTAGATGCCGTCATATGTCGACGCCGCATCGATCGCCGCTTTGCCTTCACTGCAAGCTTCCTGGATAGCCGCCCAAGTTGCTCTGTCATAATCGCTTTGGGTCAGGCGGTCAACAACAGCTTGCAGAGATTCTTTGGCGTGTTCCTTTTCGGCCTCAAGCGGGTCTTCGTTACCGCCGGAGCTTTCAGTCCATTTGGCATAGAGAGTAATGTCCGCAGCGGGCATTACCGTCCACTTATACGGAGCATTGCCCATGGCAATATCCATATTGGAGAGATACCAGCCCGCGAAGGTGAAGCCGTCGCGGGTCGGAGAGGCCGGCGGGGTCACAGCGCTGCCGACGGTCTGCGTGATGGGGCTTACTGCGCTGCCGCCGTTGGACTCGAAGGAGATGGTGGCGGTGCCGAAGACAATGTAGTTGCCTCCGCCCTGACCGGCAAAAATCGTCACGCCCGGGAGCGGGTTCAGGATATGGCGAATGCCGTCCGGACGCTGTTTGGGATAATCGGCGGTGCCGAGAACGTGTCCGGCCTCAAAGTTTTCTTGATCCCTTTCATTGTTAAATTCACTTACACTGAGATATATCCACTTGCCATTCTCATAGCGGTAGATGTAAGAACCAGTATAGCTTGTAAACTCACTTACATAATAAGCGCGTCCAGTGGTGATGGCGTATACCGTCCTGTCAGAAGCTATTCCAACATAGATATGATTAGTATCTCCGTTCTTCGAAATCAGAGAACTGATATCCAAAACAGTCACGTCTGCAGTAGCCTCATTAACATCAACTCGACAGATTGTCCCATTATTGCGCTTCCACATGTTATGCCACTGGGACGCTCTCTCTATTTCGTAATAGTCTGAGGTAATCAATACTGCCCCATTATCGGTACAGCAACCACTGGAAACATACATAGTTCCAGATGTATTTGAGATCTTAGACCAAGTACCATTCGCATACTTGTAGATGCCCTCAGAGCTTCCTGCATAGGCTGTGTCACTAGCTGCTCTCCAGAAGGAATTGAAAATGATGTCGTTGGCTTTCCAAGTCGAACCATCCCAGTGCTTATCGCTGACCCATATATTATCTTTTGTCAGGATCAAGCCGGCGGAATAGCTGTCATTTAGTTCAGAGTTTGCTATCTTTGTCCAGCTACCATCAACGTACTCATAAAGGCAATAGCTGGTATTCAGTCCGCTCGAAAAATCTCCGCTGGTCTCTTTGACGAGCGCAGCCAAACTATCAGCATCTGTTCCTCCAAGTGCAATTGCATATCCAGAGTTTTCCTCGCTCCAGTTATAGTCAAACTGCATTCCATCCATCCAAACTAAATCTGTTGAATCGTTTATGCTATACTGCATAATGCCTCCGCTTACAGCGACAAACAGATTCAGTGCTCCTGTTTTTGCATCAGCAAAAGCTACAGAGTCATATACATTTGGACCGACAATTCCCACGCGCGATTCAGACGGATATGCTGTTGTTGAGGGTGGTGCTTCAAGCCACTGCAAGTAAGCCACATCAGAAGGCAGGACACTTACATCAAATGTTTTGCTGATGACATCACCATTATCAATTTGAACCGTTGCTGTAATCTTTTCTAACTCAGGTATTTGGTCGACTAAAACGCTCAGGTAAATGTAGTTCCCTGCATAGTACCCTGTTTCCTCGAATGTAGCAATCGGCGTTGCAGAAACATCATCACCGGAATAAAACCGATACGTTACAACTCCATCAGAATTGTTGGAAGCAAAACGTCTGCTGAGAATGATTGCTGATCTCTGTCCTGTCCACAGCGAATCTGATTTTGTTACAGTTGGAGCAATGCCTGTTGTCGTTGACATCGCGTCTGAAGTACGAAGCAAATAAAGATTTCCAAGCTCCACCTTATCACCAGTGCCTGGATTAATTGCTCCGTCGTTGAAGACCGCGACGATATCAAGATCAGTCAGATCGGAGCCGTGTTCTACGTCAATGTATAGGCAGTTTATGCCAAATCCGTTGACTGTCGCTCTTATATCCATTCCGGAAATCGACGCAGCGTCGGCAGTTGCTCCGTTTATGGTCCAATGGTCGAAGGCATAATT
>JAILCQ010000037.1 GCA_024679955.1 Bacillota bacterium
CCGCAATAATTTGATAGAAAGTTTCCCGGTGGTTATAGCGGAGAGGCCACACCTGTTCCCATCCCGAACACAGTAGTTAAGCTCTCCCACGTCGATGGTACTTGGGACGCCGGTCCCTGGAAGAGTAGATCGCTGCCGGGAGTAAGTTTAGAGCCGTCTGATCCAAGACGGCTCTATTTTTTGTCATATATTCATATAATACTGTTGCTGATATCCTTTCGAATTTGATTGTTGCAGACTTCCTGCGGCGGTACGGCAGGATCGATATCCTCGCCCTGCGTTCGCGGTTCCGCTTTGACATCTGCTATACTATTCTTGTAAGGTGGCGAAGAAGCAAGAGGCGTATCAGACGTATTTCCGAGGTTTATGGCATTGGAAGCTTGCGTACCGTCATTTTTCTGTACGTAAGCACGTATAAAGAATTATGTTTTGTATAAAGAATAATCCCATCTGCCATGCTATGGCCTGATATGGACCGCTTGTGCAGTCAATAGCGCGTCTATGTGGCAACAAAAAAGGATACCCTTATTTGCCGGGTATCCTTTTGCTGTTTGCCGTGTTTTCCGGCCCGATCCGCTTACAGCAGGCGGCGGATCTCCTGCAGAGCCTTTTCCAGGGCCGCGGTGAATTGTTCCTCGTCCTGCCAATCGTCGAAATACAGCGGCGGCTGCACGGTGATGGTATTATCCTGCAGCCGTATTGGCACGAAAGGCACATGCCGGCCCTGGCGGGCATAAAAAAACTTTTCCAATAGCAGAAAGCCGCGATACAGTTCGCCGGTTTCACCCTGCTGATCATAGGCCACGTCCGGATAAAGGATCAGGCTGTCTTTTTCCGCTAAAGCCTTCAGGCTTTGGCTGACGGTTTTAAAGGATTCCCGATCCCGATGCACCGGTATCGCCCCCAAATCCCCGGTGATTTTGCCCATAAAGGCGGCCAGAGGCCGGGCTACCAGTTTGGCCAGGGGCAGCGGCCAGCCATAGCGTTGGGTAAACGTATAACCGCAATAATGGGCGTAGGCGCTTTCTTTTTGGCACAGGACGGCAAGGATCCAGGGGCGGGGGTGATAGGGCAGCCAGGCCAGGGTGGCCAAAGGCCCCCGCATGTTCAAATGCCGGCAAATGAATAGGGAACCTTCCGGCGGCGCTTGCGCCGGAAGGCAGAGTTGATACTTGGGGCCGAACACCCGCACCGCTTTGCGGCAAAAGTTGACAAATTTTCCGTATTCCGTCATGAGCAGGCCACCGACCGTTCCACATCCTGCTTGGCAAAAACCCAGCGGAGTTGTATCTGATAGCTGATGATCATCAGAATAAAGTCTACGATGATTTTGATCCAGCCCACATGCAGCGGCAGCGTCCTTTCGCCGAGCCATACCAGTATCCAGGCCGCGGTCAGCTGCGCCAGCCACAGGCAATAATATCGCGGGGCCGAGCTGCGCTTTCTTCGCTGGGAATCGAAAACCCGACGGTGATTGAGCAGAAAATTGGGGATGGACGAACAAATGCGCGCCACGCTCAAGGATATGGCCAGGCGCAAACCTGTATTGGGCATGTCGGAGAGCATGGCGTTGAGCAGCAAAAATATGCCCAGATCCACCACGCCGCCGCATATGGCGGAAAACGCGTATTCAAACAGGCCGGACATCAGAGCGAGAAAGATCGGTTTTACATCACGAAAGGTACGAAAATGAGAACCGGCGTTATTGTCGAAATAGATGGTGGAAATCGGCACCTCCCGCAGGGCTACATTGCGCTTGCGGCAATAGATGAGCATATTGATTTCATACTCAAAACGGTTTCCCGGCAGTTCGCTGATCCAGGTCAACTGCTTGTTGGGCAAACCGCGCAAACCGGTTTGCGTATCCCTTAAACTTCCGCCGTAGAGAAAGCGGAATACCGCGCCGGATAGCCCATTGCCGAAACGGCTGCGCCAGGGCACTTCCGGCAAATCAAAATCCCGGCAACCGAGAATGATTTCGCCGGCGTCCTCCTGCAGCAGCGACTCGATATGTAAAATATCTTCAATCCGGTGCTGGCCGTCGGCGTCGGCCATGACCACGCCGCGAAAACTGTCGCAATAATGCTGCAAATAATAACGGAACCCGGTTTTTAAAGCCGCGCCCTTTCCTTGATTGGCAGGATGCCGCAATACGGTGCAAAACGCGTTTTCCTCCAGCCGGGAGAAGGTCGGTTCATATTCCGGGGCGCTGCCGTCGTTCACGATCAGGATGCGCTTTGCGCCGGAAGCGATCAGTTGTTCTACATAATCTATCAATGCCGGGGGCGGGTTATATGCGGGAATGAGAATCGCTACGTTAAGTGCTTTATTATCCATAATGCCTCAGCTTAAAATAAGAATCGAACTATAAACCCTCACCTTAAAGTATACCATAATTTTGCTTGAAATCAATGGACGGGAGAATAAAACCTATAGTCCCTCAAATTCATGCAAGAATTTGCATATTGCCAAAGGCCGCGTTCCTCTAGGCCGGCAGCGCCGCCGCCTCCGGCGATCCCGGCGGCAAAATAAAAGTTCAGCGCCGGGCCGCCTAAGGTCACAGAAAGTCATTTCTTCTATTGACAATGGATTGTAGATTCTCATATAATTAAAAAAACCTATACTTTTCAGCCTGTTTTGGAAAACGGATTGGCAGGTAGGCATGGCTGAGCACAAGGCGCATTGCCAACAATGCGCTTTTTTCGCGAAGGGAGTGAGCATCCTTATGGAAGCAAAAACGCCGCTTTATGATTGTCACGCGGCATTGAAAGGAAAAATCGTGCCTTTTGCCGGCTATCTTTTGCCGGTGCAATATCCCGCCGGCGTCATTGCCGAGCATATGGCGGTGCGTCAGGCCGCCGGTTTGTTCGACGTATCCCATATGGGCGAAGTGACTTATACGGGCAAAGACGCGCTGGCCAATTTGAATCATCTTTTGACCAACGATTTTACCAATTTGGCGGAAGGCCGGGTCCGTTACAGCCCCATGTGCAGGGAAGACGGCGGCATCTTAGACGATTTGCTGGTGTACCGCCGTGGGCCGGAATCCTTTTTGGTGGTGGTCAACGCCGGCAACCGGCATAAGGACGTAGCCTGGATGCAGGCGCATGTATTCGGCGATGTGGAATTTGCCGATATTTCCGACCAGGTTGCACAAATCGCCCTGCAAGGCCCCAAATCCGACGATATTTTGCGGAAATTGACCGACGCTGACAATATTCCCCAGAAGTATTACAGCTTCCGGGAAAACGTGCCGGTGGCCGGTATCTCTTGCCTGGTTTCGCAAACCGGATATACCGGGGAAAAAGGCTATGAAATCTATGTGGAAAACCAATATGCCCCCCAATTGTGGAATGAATTGTTAGCCGCCGGTAAAGAATATGGTTTGTTGCCTTGCGGCCTGGGGGCCAGGGATACCCTGCGTCTGGAGGCGGCCATGCCCTTGTATGGCCATGAAATGGACGAAACCGTGGATCCTTTGGAAACGGGTCTGGATTTTGCCGTCAAACTGGATAAAGATTTTATCGGCCGGGACGCCATCCTGGCCAAAGGCGCGCCTAGGCGGAAACGGGTGGGGCTGAAAGTCACCGGCCGCGGCATCGTCCGGGAACATCAGCCGGTATTCGCCGGCGATACCAATATCGGCTACACCACCTCCGGCACCCATTTGCCGTATTTAAACGGCGCATACGCCATGGCCCTGCTGGACGCCGCTTACAGCGAAACCGGCCGTCCGGTCACGGTGGAGGTGCGGGGACGCCGGGTGGAGGCGGAAATCGTGCCCCTGCCTCTGTACAGCCGCGGCAAATAGGCGTATCCTTTCGCCTGTGAATTTTGACAAACCGGGCGGCCTATCCGCGCCGCCATAGGAAACGAATATATATAATAATCGAGGAGGAAACGACAATGCAAATTCCACAGGATCTGCAATACACCAAAACGCATGAATGGGTCAAATTCAACGAAGACGGCAGCAAAGCCAAAGTAGGGATCACCGATTTTGCCCAAAATCAAATGGGGGATATCGTCTTTATCACCCTGCCGGAGGTAGGCGACAGCGTAGCGGCGGAAGATACCCTTACCGATTTTGAATCGGTAAAAGCGGTTTCCGATATTTACAGCCCGGTCAGCGGCGATATTTGCGCCGTCAATGAAGACTTGGCCGACGCGCCGGAGCTGCTGAACAGCGATCCCTATGCCGCTTGGATCGTGGAACTGGAAAACCTGGGCGAAACGGCGGAATTGCTTTCCGCCGCTGCCTACCAGGCATATTGCCAGGAGCAAGAGGAGGCTTAATATGGGCGGTTATTTACCGGTGGATCCGGCCAGCCAGCGGCAAATGCTGGCGGCGCTGGGGCTATCCTCCGCAGAAGAACTCTTTGCCGACGTGCCCCGGGAAATGCTGATGAAACAGGTGGATATTCCCCAGGGACAAAGCGAAATGGAAACGGAAAAGGCCATGCGGCAAATGGCGGGCAAAAACAAAGTTTTTGCCTCGGTTTTCCGCGGCGCCGGCGCCTATCGCCATTATATCCCGGCCATCGTCAAAAACGTGACGGCCAAGGAAGAATTCGTCACCGCCTACACGCCCTATCAGGCGGAAATCAGCCAGGGCATACTGCAGGCCATCTATGAATATCAAACCATGATTTGCCGCCTCACCGGCATGGACGCCGCCAACGCTTCCGTGTATGACGGGGCCACGGCCGCCGCCGAGGCTTTGGCCATGTGCTGGGACAAGAAAAAGCCCCTGGCCATCGTGGCGGCTTCCGCGCCGCCTCAGGTGATACAGGTTTGTCAAACCTATTGCTTCGGCTCCGGTATGGAGCTGGCGATCGCGCCCTTGCGCAACGGCCTGGTGGATAAAAAGGCACTTCGCCAACTGCTGCAGGATCGTCCTGCCGCCTGTTTTTATTTGCAGCAGCCCAATTATTTCGGTTTGATCGAGGACGCCGCCGGCATTGCCGAGATCGTCCGCGAGCATAAGACAAAGCTGATCATGGGCGTCAATCCGGTGGCGGCGGCGCTGCTGCAGACCCCCGGCGAAATAGGCGCAGATATCGCCGTAGGCGAAGGCCAGCCCCTGGGCATGCCCTTGAGCTTCGGCGGACCCTATCTGGGTTTTATGGCGGCCAACAAAGCCATGATGCGCAAATTGCCCGGCCGTATCGTGGGCGAAACCACGGACAACCGGGGCAACCGGGCCTTTGTGCTGACGCTGCAAGCCAGAGAACAGCATATCCGCCGGGAGAAAGCCTCTTCCAATATTTGTTCCAATCAGGCGCTTTGCGCTTTGACCGCCTCCGTATATATGGCGGCTATGGGTCCGGCAGGGCTGCGGCAGGCCGCGTCCTTAAGCGTGGCGGCCGCTCATCGTCTGGCGGAGGGGCTTTGCGCCATTCCCGGCTTCTCTCTGCGTTATAAAAGCCCCTTTTTCCATGAATTTGTCACCGAATGTCCCGTGACCCCGGCGTATCTGGAAGAACGTTTGGCGGAACGGGGCATTCTGAGCGGATTGCCCCTGGAGGATGGGGGCATGCTGTGGTGCGCCACGGAAATGAACGACCAGGCGCAAATCGACGCCCTGCTGCAAGCGGTACGGGAGGTGACGGTATGACTATGCTGATTTTTGAACGCAGCGGCCAGGGCCGCCGCTTGAGCCTGCTGCCGGAGACGCCGGTGGATGTGGAACAGTATATTCCCGGCGAATGCCTGCGCCGGCAGGATCTGGATTTGCCCCAGCTTTCGGAAAACGATATCAGCCGTCATTATACCGAATTGGCCAAACGCAGCCATGGCGTGAACGACGGTTTTTATCCGCTGGGCTCCTGCACCATGAAATACAATCCCAAATTGAATGAAGAGATGGCGGCTTCCGCCGGTTTTTGCGATATACATCCTTTGCAGCCTCTGGACACCGTGCAGGGTTGCCTGCAGGTGATGGCCGACGCCCAAAAATACCTGGCGGAAATCACCGGCATGGACGCGGTCAGCCTGCAACCGGGGGCCGGCGCCCACGGGGAATTCACCGGCCTGCTTTTGATCAAAGCCTATTTGCGCAGCCTGGGGCAGGACGGCAGAACGAAAATCATCGTCCCTGATTCCGCCCATGGCACCAATCCGGCTTCCGCCGCAATGGCCGGGTTCAGCGTGATCAACGTGCCTTCCGATCCGCAAGGCGATGTGGATCTGGCGGCGCTGAAGGAAGCGGTAGGCGAGGATACGGCGGCTTTGATGCTGACCAATCCCAATACCCTGGGCCGCTTCGATAAAAATATTTTGCAGATCACCCAAATCGTCCATGCTGCCGGCGGTTTATGCTACTACGACGGAGCCAATTTAAACGCCGTGGTGGGCCTGGTGCGTCCTGGCGATATGGGCTTTGATGTGGTGCATCTGAATCTGCACAAAACCTTTTCCACGCCCCATGGCGGCGGCGGGCCCGGTTCCGGCCCGGTGGGCTGCAAAAGCTTTTTGGCGCCTTTCCTGCCGGGGCCTTTGGCCGCGGAAGAACCCGGCGGCAGCTATGGCTGGCATTTGCCGGTGCAATGCATCGGCGCGGTCAAAGCCTTTTACGGCAATTTCCTGGTGGCGGTGAAAGCCCTGTCCTATATCCTGACCTTGGGGGCGGACGGTTTGGCCGCCGCCGCTACCCAGGCGGTATTGAACGCCAATTATTTGATGAAACAGCTGAGCGGCAGTTATGATATGGCCTGCGACGGTTTATGCATGCATGAGTTCGTTATGTCTTTGGAAAAACTCAAGCAGGAAACCGGCGTTTCCGCCATGGATGTAGCGAAAGCGATTTTGGATTGCCATATGTATCCGCCCACCATGTATTTCCCGCTGATCGTGCACGAAGCCTTGATGGTGGAGCCGACGGAAACCGAATCCAAAGAAACTTTGGATCAGGCAGCCCAGGCCTATCTGGAAATTTACCGCCGGGCCTTCAGCGACCCCGAATCCCTGCACAATGCCCCCTGCGGCACTGTGATCGGCAGGGTGGACGAGGTGGGGGCGGCCCGGAATCCCCGCTTGAAGTACGGCGATTGATGAAAAATGGCTTTTGTCCAAAGGGCCGTCCGTTCCGGGACGGCCCTTTGCCGCAGAAAGGAAGCCTGTGCGCAAAAAGCCTATGCGGCAAGCAGGCATAGGCGGAAAGGAAGCTGAAATGGAAAAATTTGATTTGATGGTGATCGGCGGCGGTCCCGGCGGCTATACGGCGGCCATACAGGCCGCCCGGCAAGGTATGAAAGCGGCTCTGGCCGAGGAAGCTTTTTTAGGCGGAACCTGCCTGAACCGGGGCTGCATCCCCACCAAGGCCCTGCTGCATGCCGGCGAAGCGCTGCAAAGCATGAGCCGCTGCGGTGAATTGGGCTTGCACTGCGACAATGCCAGCTTCGATTTTGCCGCCGTACACCGGCGCAAAGACAGCGTGGTGGAGGAACTTCGGCAAGGGATCGGCGCTTTGCTCCAGGCCAACGGCGTGACCGTATATCCCTGCCATGCCCGCATCGCCGCTCCCGGCCTGACGGCGGTGGCGGATGGGGAAGTGGCGGCGGATAAGATACTCATCGCCACCGGCTCCGCCCCGGCCGCTTTGCCTTTGCCCGGCGCGGATCATCCCCTGATATGGAACAGCGACGACGTGTTAAGCGGCGAAAAGCCTTTTCCCCGCCGGCTGATCATCGTCGGCGGCGGCGTCATCGGCGTGGAATTCGCCACGTTTTTCAGCGATTTTGGCGCACAGGTGACCATCGTGGAAAGCCTGCCGCGCATTTTAGCCAATTTTGATAAATCCATCAGCCAGAATCTCAGCGCCATCCTGAAAAAACAGGGCGTTACCATTTATACGGACGCCCAAGTGCAGGGATTTTCCGGCAATGCGGAAGAGATATGCTGCCGTTTTACCGCCAAGGAACAAGTCCAGGATTGCACGGCGGACGCCGTGGTGCTGGCCGTAGGCCGCCGGGCGGTAGTGGAAGATGTACTGGCGGCGGATATGCGGCTGGAGCTGCGGCAGGGCAGGATCGTTACCGATGAAAACTATCAAACCTCTCTGCCCGGCATATACGCCATCGGCGACGTGCGTTTCGGTTCCAGCCAATTGGCCCATGGGGCCGCCGCCGAGGCGGTGAACATGGTCAGATTGACTGCGGGCAAGCCGGCCCCCCACGCTTTAGAGCATATTCCTTCCTGCGTCTATTGCCGGCCGGAAATCGCCGCCGTGGGCCTCACGCCGGAGCAGGCCAAGGCCCAAGGACTGGCTACGGTCAGCGGCAAATATCTGATGAGCGGCAACGGCAAGACCCGCATCGCCGGCGGCGAAAGAGGCTTTGTGCAGGTGACGGCGGAGGCAGGCAGCGGCCGTCTGCTGGGTGCGCAGTTGATGTGCGAACGGGCCACGGATATGATTTTCGGCCTGACTGCCGCCATCGTCAACCAACTCACCGTGGAACAGGCTTTGGCCGCCGTTTATCCCCATCCCACCTTCAGCGAGGGGATAGACGAAGCCCTGGGGGATATCCTTGGCTGCGCTACCCATATATTGCCCAAACGGCGCTGAAAACCGTTTATCGGGCGCAGCCTTCCGAAAAACTGCCGCCGCCGGAGTTTCCCTGCCGGTATCTGCCGGTTTTCTGAGAATTGGACGTCCCATACTTTGCGTTTCACCGTTTGCGTTGTATAAAAGGAAACACAGGCCCGGCTTTCGCCGGGCCTGTGTTATGCCATTTGCCTATCCGGTGGTTTCGCCGCGGGCGGACGCTGAATCTAAAATTCTATGCCCCGCCGGGCGGCGATCCCTTGGTCGAAGGGATGCTTGATCTTGCGCATTTCCGTCACATAGTCGGCTAGCTCCAGCAGGGCCGGGGACGGATCCCGTCCCGTCAGAACCATTTCCAGCCCTTCCGGTTTGTTGCGGATGAATTCCCGCAGCATGTCCTCGTCGATCACCCCATAATTGCAGGCGGAGATGGCTTCGTCCAGTATCAGCACATCCACACCGGCTGCGGCCTGCAGCGCCCTTTGGCACAGAGCGGAATAGTCCTTTTGCGCCTGCTGCTTTTGCTCCGGCGTCATTTTGTAGTAAAAGCCCGGTACGGTTTTGCAATGGAACATTTCTATGGCAGGCAGGGTGCGCAGCGCTTTGATTTCCGAAGACTCGCCGGTTTTGAAAAACTGGCAAAAAATCACTTTTTTACCGGCCCCCGCCGCCCGGGCGGCCAGCCCTGACGCGGCGGTGGTTTTACCTTTGCCGTCGCCGCAATAAATATGTACCAATCCTTTCATGGTTTACACCTCCCGACGCAAAATGCGATATACATAGTCCATGTCCAGACTCTGGCGCACCATATCCGCCAGTTTGTCATATTGCCCTTCTTTGTACTCCTTCATATCAAAGCAATGCAAGGCTTGTTCATCCACGCCGATATGCCGGCACAGCCCCTGCAAAACCATATCCGCTACCTGCGGCGCGTCGAAAACGCCGTGGATATAGCTGCCATATACCGTGCTGTCGCCCAAAACCGGCGGCAGCTGGGCCTGGCTCCGTCCCATATGGATTTCATAGCCTTCATATTTCAGGCCGTTTAAGGTGGAAAGCACGCCTTTTATGTTTTGGAAACAGCCGAAGGTCTGTTTTTGCACCTTTTGCCCCTGAAAGACCGTATCCATATCCAAAAGCCCCATACCGGCCACTTCCGTCAAGCCGCTGGCTTCCACCTGATCCGGATCGGCGATGGTTTTCCCCAGCATCTGATAGCCGCCGCAAACGCCAAAAATCACCTTACCGGCGGAGGCGGCTTTTTGTATGGCCGCTTCCAGGCCGTTTTGCCGCATCCACAGCAGATCGGCGATGGTGCTTTTGGTGCCGGGTACGACGATCATATCCGGATTGTGCAGATCCGCCGTCCTTTCCACATAGCGCACGGATACATTGTCATAGCGTTCAAAAGGGCTGAAATCGGTAAAGTTGGAAATGCGGGGCAGACGGATGATGGCAATATCCACCAATTTGCGGGCTTTGTTTTGCGCAAACCGTTCACTGAGGCTGTCTTCATCGTCAATATCCACATGGGTATAGGGCAAAGTCCCCAACACCGGGATCTGACATAGATCCGCCAAATGGTCCAGGCCGGGCTGCAAAATCTCCCGCCGGCCGCGGAATTTATTGATCACCAGGCCTTTGACCCGGCGGCGCTCTTCCTCCGCCAGCAAGGCCACGGTGCCGTACAGCTGGGCGAAAACGCCGCCGCGATCGATATCGCCCACCAGCAAAACCGGGGCGTCCAGCAATTGGGCCAGGCCCATATTGACGATATCGTCCTCTTTGAGGTTGATTTCCGCCGGGCTGCCCGCGCCTTCGATGACGATGATATCATAGGCGTCGCTCAGGCTTTCATAGGCTTCCAGGATCGCCGGAACATAGTCCAGCTTGCGGCGATGGTATTCTTCCGCCGTCATATTGCCCCGGGCCCGGCCGTTGACGATCACTTGGCTGCCCATATCGGTGGTGGGCTTCAGGAGGATGGGGTTCATCCGCACGTCCGGGGCGATGCCCGCCGCTTCCGCCTGGGCCACCTGGGCGCGGCCCATTTCGCCGCCGTCCTTGGTAATAAAAGAGTTCAGGGCCATATTCTGGCTTTTAAAGGGCGCCACCCGATACCCGTCCTGTTTGAAAATACGGCACAAACCGGCGGTCAACAGGCTTTTCCCGGCATTGGACATGGTGCCTTGTATCATGATGTTCTTCGCCATTGTCGCTCCTCTTTCCATCGCTTTTGTCGTATAAAGGCCAAAGGCCGCGTAGGCCGGACTCCGGATCTACGGGGCCATATCGCCGCCTGCGGTCGGACCGCCCCCCTGCATAGTAAAGATATACACCGGGTTGTGGGCGGTCATCAAATGGTAAGCGCCGGCTGTCCGGCCGTAGGACACGTTCAAACAGACCGCGTCGGTTTCCGTAAAGGAAAAAGCCTGCAGGCAATGGTTCAGGGCAGCGATGGATTCCAAAGTGACCGCGGTGGCCACGATGCGCGCCTGGGGATTTTTGGCCAAAACCAAATCGATGATTTGCGGCAGATTGCCGGAACTGCCGCCGATAAACACATGGCTGGGGGCGGGCAGCTCCCGGCAGATCTCCGGGGCGCTGCCGTGCAGCAGGGTGATATTATCCGCCGCAAACAGCCTTTGGTTGTGTTCCAGCAATTCCACGGCCTTCTCGTTTTGTTCTATGGCGTATACCTGCCCCTTTTTGGCCAGCAGCGCCATTTCTATGGATACGGAACCGGTGCCCGCGCCTACGTCCCAGCAGACGGCCGCCGGCGTCAGGCGCAGTTTGGACAAACACACCGCCCGCACTTCGCTTTTGGTCATGGGTACCTTGCCTTTTTCGCCTTCCCCCCGCTGAAAGGCCGCATCCGGCAATCCGGGGCTGACCACGGCGTCGGGCCGGGGGTTTTCGATCAAAGCCACGCTCAAAGAATCATAGGTCCCCTGCTGCAGCTCTTCCGCTGTACCGCAAACGATTTTTTCGTCCGGATAACTCAAACGCTGGCCCACGCTGAGGCGTACCTGGCCCAAACCGGCCCGGCTCAAAGCGGCGCATATCCCGGCAATGCCGTTTTCTCCGCCGGCCAGGGCGAATATGCGGGCATTGGCCCGCACGTCCGGTACGATATTGTGATCCCGGCCATGCACGCTGACGGGCAGCACATCCTCATAGGAGGTTTGCAGGCGGGCGCATAAATAGACCAGGGAACTCAGGCCGGGCAAAACCCGCACCCGGCAGCCGGCCAGCAGAGGCAGCAGTTTTTTGGTTCCGCTGAAAAAGCCCACGTCTCCCGACATGATCACCGTAAAACGCCGGTATGCCGGATGGCTTTGTATATATCCGGCGATGGCCTGGGGGGATATGGCGGCAAAGACCTCCTGCCCCGGCCGGGCTTTGGCTTCCAGCATACGGGCCGCGCCGATCAGGCAATCCGCTTCCCGGATGGCCTGGGCCACTTCTTCGGTGACGGCATTGGCATGCCCCGGCCCAATGCCGGCCACGGTCACCTGCGGTTGGACCGTCAGTTGGAAATCGGCGCATAGTTTTTCTATGGTCTGGGCATAGGTCAAGCCTTCTTGTTGGGGCGGCCTGCCGATGACCACCAGCTGCGCCCCGGCTTTTTCCGCTGCCGCCGCCTTTTCGGCAAAGCCGCCGGGGGAGCCGCTGTCTTTCGTCACCAGATAGGCGGCGGATATGCTGCGCAATATGGCCAGATTCATTTCTTCGGAAAAAGGCCCCTGCATGGCGATGATATGATCCGGTTTCAAACCAGCCTCCCGGCAGGCGGCCAAAGACGTCTCCATAGGCAAGACCCTGGCGTAAACCCGGTCGGTAAAACCGTCGATAGCCGTATAGCTGCGCAGGTCTTTGCTGCCGGTGGTCAGCAGAATATTGCCCTGCCGCCGGCTCAAATAGTCCGCGGCTTCCCCAATATCCGATACGAACACCGTGCCCTCCGGGGCGTCGCCACTGTCCCGCAGCAGGCGCAGATAAGGGGTATGTTCCTCCCGGCAGGCCTCCACGATAGCGGCGGTGATTTGTGCCGCATAGGGATGGGTGGCGTCGATCACCAGATCGTAGCGGTTTTTCGCCAGCAAGGCCCGGATATCCGCCGCTGCCAGCGGGCCGGTCAAAACCGTCAGGTTTTCTCCCTGGGGCAAAGAAGCCTCGCCGTAGGCCGTGGCCACGCAGACGGTGACCGCCGCCTGTTGCGCGGCCAGAAACTCGCTTAATGTCCGGCCTTCCTTGGTGCCGGCGAACAGGCAAAAATTATACATCGCGGTATCCTCTCGGCGTGATCATGGTATTTCCCAGCGCCACCGTGCTGGCATTGCCGATAAACACGGTGCAGAACATATCTACCTCCGCATCCCGCAATTCGCCCAGGGTCAAAACCCTGGCGCTTTCTCCCGGCCTGCCGATATTGCGGCAGACGCCGCATACTTGTCCGGCGGGGAGATGCCGCAATAAAATATCGCAGGCATTGCGCAGATGATCCGGCCGGCCATGGCTGGCCGGATTGTAGAGGACGATGGACAGATCGGCCTGGGCGGCGGCTTCCAACCTTTTTTCGATCTTTTCCCAAGGGGTCAGGCGGTCGCTCAAGCTGATGACGGCAAAGTCATGGGTCAGGGGCGCGCCCAGCAGCGCGCCGCCGCTGCAGGCGGCGGTCAGGCCGGGAACCACTTCGATCTGAGGTTCAGCGCTTTCTCCCCGCAATTGATAAATCAAGGCCGCCATACCGTAAATGCCGCTGTCGCCGGAACATACCATGGACACGGTTTTGCCCGCCGCCGCTTCATCCAAAGCCATTTGGCAGCGTTCGCTTTCTTTGGTCATCGGCGTGGTCATAAACGTTTTATCCGCATAGCGGTGGCGAAGCAGATCTACATAAACATGATAGCCGACGATCACGTCGCAGGATCGCAGGACTTGATCCGCCCGCACGGTCATAGATTCGGCGTTTCCGGGGCCGATGCCCACCACAAATAATTTACCCAAAGTACACCTCCATATTTTCTGCCGCTATCGCGACGGTCACCCCCTGCATTGCCGTTTTGGGAACGATCAGGCGGCCGGCGTCCACCATTGCCGCCCGTTCGCATACCGTATCCACACCGGCGACGGTTTGGACAAAAGCAGAGGAGGAAAAGCTTCCTTCCACTTGCCGCAATTGTTCCGCGGAATAGAAAGTCAGGGGCCAGCCTTTTTGCCGGCAATAATCCAACAGGCCCTGTTCGCCGGCCTTCAGATCGATCGAGGCGGCTTGCCTCACGCCCCGTATATCGATGGCATGCTGTTCCAGCGTTTGTTCCACCGCTTGGGCGATGGTTTCCGCGGAAGCTCCCCGGCGGCAGCCGATGCCGATATGCAGCACCGGCGGGATCAGCCGCAGGGTTTGCCGGAAGGGCTCCCGGCGGCGATAGCCCAAATAAATGCCCACCTCGCCGCTGTCGCCGGCAACGACGCCGTTGGGATAGGCCGTGGCCACGGGAAAATCGCTGCAAAAGGCCACGTCCTTTTCCAATATGGCGGCGGAAACGGCTTTGGCCCGATCCATACGGTCGATGATGTATCCGTGTTTTGCCGCCCAGGCGTCCACAGCAAAACGGCCGTTGATATCCGTGGCTGTGGTCACCGCCGCCGTAGCCCCCAGATGGGCCGCCAGAGCCAGGCTCAGATCATTGGCGCCGCCAATATGCCCGGCCAGCAGCGGGATGACAAAACGGGCCAGTTCATCTATGGCCACCACCGCCGGATCGGTACGCTTGTCCCGGATATGGGGGGCGATTTGCCGCACGGCGATGCCGCAAGCCCCTACGAAGATCAGGGCGTCCGCCCAGGCGAAACAGTTGCCGTAAAAGTCTTTTTCCGGTTTGCCGACCGGCTGAAAGCCAGGCTCCGCCAAGCGCTCTACCGTATATCCCCGCAGGGTATCTTCGGCAAAATAGGAAAAGATGCGCCGGGCGGTTTTGCACCCTTGCCGGCTGTAGGCAAAAACGGCTACCTTCATTCCGTAGCCTCCCGGTATTCCGTGCTGAACCCGGGGTGATAAAGCATGGAGCGCACAAAATGGTCGCTCAGGCAGTTGCCGACGATGATCAGGGAAGTTTTGGTCAAATGATTTTCGCTTACCGTTTCATGCAGGGTGCCGACGGTGCAGCGGAATATCTTTTCATCCGGCCAGGTGGCTTTGTAAACCACCGCCGCCGGCGTATCGGCGTCATATCCTCCCGCCAGCAGGTCGGCCTGGAGTTCTTCCGTTAAAGAGGTGCTCAAAAACAGCACCATGGTGGACTGATGAGCCGCCAGCGAGCGAATGGATTCCCGTTCCGGCACCGGCGTTTTGCCGGCGCTGCGGGTGATGATCACCGTTTGGCTGACGTCCGGCGCGGTATATTCCGCTTTCAAAGCGGCCGCCGCGCCGCAAAAGGCGCTGACCCCCGGACATACGTCGTAGGGGATGGACAGCTTATCCAGCTCGGCAAATTGTTCCTTGACGGCCCCGTAAATGCTGCTGTCACCGGTATGCAGCCGCACCAGGCTTTGTCCTTTTTGTTCCGCTTCCCGCATCACGGTCAGGACCTGTTCCAAGGTCATTTGGGCGCTGTTGTAGATTTGGCAATCCTTTTTGGTATAGGCCAGAAGCTGCGGATTGACCAAAGAACCGGCATAGATCACCACATCCGCCTCTTGCAGCAGGCGGGCGCCCCGCACTGTGATCAAATCCATCGCGCCGCTGCCGGCGCCTACAAAGTGTATCATAGATCATTCCTCCGTAATCTGTCGTAATAATGTATCGGCATTGGCGGTTTTTCCCAGGATACCGTATTTTTTGGAAAAAACGATGGCTCCCGTTTCCACGGTATCGCCCCGCCGCTGCAAACCGGCTTCTACCCGCCGGATGATACGCTGCAAGACCGGGGCCTCCAAACCGGCCTCCCGCAAAAGCCGCAGGGCGTCGTCGCAGGCTACGCAATCCAGCATTTCTTCTACGGCGGCGGCCTTCAGGCCGCAGGCGGCGGCATGGGCGGCCAGTATTTCCATACGGCAATCCCCATATTTGGAATGGGTGTTCAGCATGCCGCCGGCGATTTTTACCAGTTTGCCGATATGCCCCACCAAAAGCGCCCCGCGAAAACCGGACTCCCGGCATATATCCAGGGAATCGCCGATGAAATTGGCGGTTTGCACAGCCAGGTCGGGGTTCACGGCCAGGCCCATGCGGATAAAGTCCGTGCCGTAATTGCCCGGGGTCAGCAGGGCATAGTCTGCGCCGTTGGCCCGGCGCTGTTTCAGTTCCACGCGAATGGTATCCACCAGCGCCTGTTCGCTCATGGGCTCCACAATGCCGCTGGTGCCCAGGATGGAAATGCCGCCGATAATACCCAGCCGGGGATTGAAGGTTTTTCGGGCCAGCTTTTCGCCTAGGGGCACGGAAATCTCCACGGACAGGCCGCCCCGGTAATCCAGTGTGCGGCAAACCTCGTCCACGTTTTCGTATATCATTTTTCGGGGCACGGAATTGATGGCCGCCGCGCCTACCGGTTGATCCAGGCCCCGTTTGACCACCCTGCCTACGCCGGGGCCGCCGTCGATGACGATACCGGGCCCGTCCGTCAAGGATACGGTGGCCACGATATGCGCGCCGCTGGTCACGTCGGGATCGTCGCCGCCGTCTTTGACGATGGCGCAGGAAACTTCTGTCTCCTGCCGCTTTATATCCACCACGTCCAGCTGCAGCAGGATGCCTTTGGGCGTCTGCAGGGAGATCTGCTCTTTGATTTGCCCGGAAAGCAGCATCCAGGCGGCGGCTTTGGCGGCGGCGGCGGCGCAAGAGCCGGTCGTATAGCCCAAACGCAGGGCTTTTCCGCCTTTGATGATGTATTCTTCCATAGGCTTACCGCAGGATCTGATAGAGCATGGCGTTGCAAATGGCCGCGGCCACATTGCTGCCGCCTTTGCGGCCTTTGGCCACGATATACGGGGCGGCGGCGGCCATGATCCGCTCCTTACTTTCCACCACGTTGACGAAACCTACCGGCACGCCGATGATCAGCGCCGGCTGCAGCTTGCCTTGCAGCATCAACTGTTCCAGGCTCAGCAAGGCGGTGGGGGCGTTGCCGATGGCGAAAATGCAGGGCTTGGCCAAAGCGGCGGCCCGTTCCATGGAAACCGTGGCCCGGGTGACGTTTCTTTCCTTGGCTTCCGCCGCCACATCGGCGTCGGCTATGAAGCAATGCACCTGTCCGCCCAACTGCTCCAGAATTTTTTTATTGATACCGGCTTTTGCCATTTGGGTATCGGTGATGATATCGCAGCCGGAACGCAGCGCGGCAATGCCTTTTTCCACCGCGTGGGGAGAAAAGGCCAGATTGTCGGCATAGTCGAAGTCCGCTGTGGTATGGATGACCCGTTTGACCACCAATTCGTTTTCCGGCGCGATCTTTTTGTCGCCCAGGATTTGGCTGATGATTTCAAAACTACGTTGTTCGATTTCTCCGGGGGTGACTTTTTCAATCATGGCGATGTTTTTCCTCCAAACAGTTTTGATAAAAGCGCAAGGCAAAATTTGGATTGGCATAAAAATGAAAATGGGGAAAACCGGCGTACAAATGGGGCGAAGCAAAAACGCAAGGCCATTGGTTGCCGTTGGTTTTGGTCGCCGTAAAGTCCCGGCCGGTATCTTCGCTGTCCCAATGATGGAATTCATGAGCGGGGATCTGCTCGCCGGCCTGACAAAGCAGGCAGTCTTTTTGCGCCTGCAGGGTCACATAGCCGAAACGGGTCAATTTGCCTGTGGGATAGGAGCTGCCCGGCAAATAGCCCACCATGGGATGATCCCCCACCTTTTCCGTCAAGTACATAAAACCGCCGCATTCGGCGATACAGGGCAAGCCCCGGCGCAAAGCGTCGCCGATGCTTTGCCGCATGGCAACGTTTTCGCTGAGGGTTTGGGCATACAGCTCCGGATAACCGCCGCCCAGATACAAACCGTGAATGTCTTGGGGCAGCCCGCCGTCGTGCAGGGGGCTGAAGGGGATCAGCTCCGCGCCCAGCTCCCGCAGCAAATCCAAGCTGTCTTCATAATAAAAGCAAAAGGCCCTGTCTCTGGCTACGGCGATGCGCACCGCTTCGTCGAAAGGCGGCGGCGATACGGGCTGATAGTCCAAGGGCGGGGCCTGACCGGCCAGGGCCAGCAGGCCGTCCAAATCCACGGTTTTTTCCGTTTGTTCCGCCAGGATCTGCATTTTTTCTTTTAAGCCTTCCACTTCCGCCGCGGTGACCAGTCCCAAATGCCGGCTTTCCAGGCGGCAGTCTTTCAGCCGGGGCAAATAGCCCAAGGGCTTCACCCGCTCCCCAAATCGTTGGCGGATGGCTTCCGCCAAACGGGGATATACGCCGGCGCTGCATTGGTTCAATACGACGCCCTGTATGGGATTGTCGGGAAAGAAATGCAAAAAACCATGTATGGTCGCCAAAACGGACAGGGAAGCGCCGGCGCTATTGACCACCAGCACCACCGGGGCGTCCGCCACCTGCGCCAAATGATAGGAGCTGGCTTCCGTACCGGCGGCGGACAGGCCGTCGTAAAAGCCCATTACCCCTTCGATAATGCTGACATGGCAATCGGCGCCGTTTTTGGCCAGCAAATAGCGGGCCGTGTTTTCATTAAAAAAGAACAGATCCAGATTCGTGCTTTTGGCGCCGATGATGCGGCTGTGAAACATGGGATCGATATAATCCGGCCCGCATTTGCAAGCGCCCACCCGCAAACCCCGGTTGATCAGCGCCTGTAAAATGCCGCAGGTAACGGTGGTTTTACCGCAGCTGCTATTGGTGCCCGCCAACAGCACGCGGGGTATGGTTTTTTGCATGTGGGGTATCCGCTCCTTCCGCTAGGGTAATTGTTTGGATATGGGGATATGCCGTTCCGTTGCCAAAGCCAGCAAACGCCCGTTGGTTTCGTTCAGCGTGCCCAGGGGCGTTCCTGCATCCAGCACGGCGGAGCATTGCAGCAGCAACCGGGCGGCCCGGTCATACTCTTCTTCGCCCATGGGCGTAAAAGCGGGGGCTGCCACCACATGGTCGCTTAATGTCTTCGCGATCTGATAGTCCACGTCGTTTTCAAACAGTATGCCGGTGGCAAAGGGCATGCGCCGCTTTTGCAGCTCCCGATAGAAGGGCGCGCCAAAACCGCCGCCGGCGACCACGAACAGCTGGGGCGGTCCGCCGGTTTTGGACAGCTCCACGCTGCCGAAAAGCGGGTTGTAAGAGCCGTTGTCCAGGTTGAACAGCTCTTCTATCGAATACTTTTGCAAAATCTGTTCGGGAGAACCAAAGGCGGTGATGGTGTCCCCCTTGACGCATAAAAGATAATCGGAAACCTTCATCGCCAAATCGATTTCATGCAGGGACATGACCACCGTGATTTGTTTTTTCTGCGCCATATTGCGCAGGATTTCCAAAATCTCGATTTTGTGGCGGATATCCAAATAGGCGGTGGGTTCGTCCAAAATGATGATTTCCGGTTCCTGGCAAATGGCCCGGGCCAGCATGATCCGCTGCCGCTGGCCGTCGGAAAGGGTGGAAAAATCCCGATCGGCAAGCTCTATCCCGTGCACCTGTTCCAGGGCGTCTTCCACGGCGGCGATATCTTCCACCGTCAGCTTGCCCAAAAGATTGGTATAGGGATAGCGGCCCATGGCCACCACTTCCGCGCAGGTGATCAACTCCAGACGGACCCGATCCGTCAGCATCACCGCCATTTGCCGGGCCATCTGTTTGGCCGACCGGGCAAAAATGGACTGGTTGTCGATGTATACCTTGCCGCCGATGGCCGGCAGGTGACGGACCAGGGTTTTCAAAATGGTGGATTTGCCGGCGCCGTTGGGGCCGATCAGGGTGAGGATACGGCCTTTATCCAATTGTAAATTGATGTCGTGAATCAATGCGTTTCCGTCGTAACCGACGGATAAATCTTCTATTTGCAGATATCTTTCCATAGCCGGTCCGTTATACCCCCTCCATTTTTTTCCGATTGACCATCATATAGATGACGATGGGCGCGCCGAAAACAGAGGTTACCGTACCGATTTTCAATTCCGTGGGGGCAAAAACGGTTCGGGCCAGCAGATCGCAGAATACGCAGAACACCGCGCCGCATAAAAAGGTAGCCGGTATCATGTACAAGGGCTTGGTGGTTTTCAAAAGCGTTCTGGTGATATGGGGCACGGCTATGCCTACGAAAGAGATAGGCCCGGCAAAAGCGGTGACGCAGGCGGAAAGAATGCTGGAAATCAATATCAGTATCAAACGAAAGCGTTTTACGTTGATGCCCATACTTTTGGCGTAGCTTTCCCCTAAAGAATAGGCGCTGATGGATTTGGAGCATAAAGCGGCGGCGGTCAGCCCGATCAAACAGATGATGATGGATATTTTGACATGATCCCAATTGGCGCCGGAAAAAGAACCCATGGACCAATTGGTCAAATTGACGATATCATGATCATCGGCAAAGGTAATACAAAAATCGGTGACGGCGCTGCACACATAACCGACCATGATGCCGATGACCAAAAGCATGGACATATTCTGCACCCTTTGGGAAAACAGCAGCACCACACAGGTGATCAACAGCGAGCCGAGAAACGCCGCCCCGATCATGGTCAGAGAACTGATGTTGCCGATATAGGGGGCAAGAAAGATCAAAGTAATGCCGACCACCATTTTGGCCCCGGAAGATATACCCAATTCAAAAGGCCCGGCGATGGGATTGCGGAAAAACACTTGCAAAAGCAAACCGGAGATAGACAACGCGCCGCCCAGGATAGCCGCCAGCAGCATACGGGGTATGCGGATGCTGAATAAAATCTGGCTTTCCGTGGTGGCGTTGATTTCGCTTGGCAGCGCTTCTCCGGAGACGCCGCTAGTAAAAAGATTGGCGATTCCGCTGCGAATTCCTTGTGCCAGCATGCGAAAAACTTCGCCGGCGGATATGGAAACGGAACCGATCGTGATGTTCAAAACCAGCCCCAGAAGCAGCAGGCCCAGAAACAACAACGATACCATGATAAAACGGCTGGTATTGCCGAAATGGAGGGAGGGCGTTTTGCCCGGGGATTGAGCAGTATCTTTTCTTTTCATACAGGTTGCCTTTCCGTTAGGATGCCTTTTTGTGGTAAAGCTGGGATAGGGAATGGAAAAATTGCCGCTTTGCAAGCGGCAATTTTTTAACGCAATCGATATAAGTAAGGCACTTCCATCAGGTCATCCGCTTCGCCGGAAAAAATCAGATGGAAGCTTTCGATCATTTTTCCCAATTGCGTCGTTTCCTGGTACATGTTTTGGTTCGTACACCACACGTCGCCGTTTTTCACCGCTTTCAATTCCGCCAGGATCTTATTTTTGTCTATAAGATCATCCAGCGTCTGGATCTCCCCGCCGATGGTGCTGTTGTAAATCACCACATCGGCGTTTTTGGCTGTGGCGAAAAAGGTTTCCATTTCCAAATTTACGGTGGAGGCATTGGTCTCCGGATCGCCCAGGTTGTCAAAGGCATAGGTCCCGCCGGCCAATTCGATCATTTTGCTGACGTAGTCGCCGCTTTTGCGTGCCACCACATAACCGGAAGAACTGATATGGAAGAAGACCACGGTCTTTCCCGTGCTCTCCGTATTGGTTTCGTTGATATAATCCTTTTGTTCCGCGAACAATTGCCGGGCGGTATCTTCTTTGTTCAAAAGCGCGGCGTACAGCTTGATCCATTCGGTGCGTCCCAGGGGATGGGATTCATTGCTGGACTGATCTACCAAAACCGCCAGTCCCAGTTCTTCCAGCTTCTCTTTCACTTCGGAAGCATGGCCGATCATGGTGGACTCGATGGCCAGATGGCAGTTGTTGTTGAGTATCATTTCATAATCCGGCTCGCTGTATTTGCCCGCGAAGAGGATGCGACCCTCCTCCATGGCCCGCTTGGCGTTTTCGATATACCAGGCGTCCGCCCGGGAGCCGGAAAGGCGAATGGCAGAAAGACTGTCCAAAGCGTCGAACAGGCACATACTGGCGGTAGCCGCCAGATATATGTTTTCGATGGGTTGATACAAAGGCGTGATATCGGCGGCGATGCCCGCCGGCGCCTCATGACCTTCCGGGACGACCAAAAAACGGCTGCCGTCCCCCAGGGTGATCAGCTTATAGCCGTCTTCATAATAGTCCACGGCAAATTCCGTGGCAAAGTCCAATTCCATTTGATCCACCGGCTGCCAACCGTTGCCCAAGCCGTTGCCGGCGGTTTCCGTTTTTTGGCAAGCACCCAGACAAAGAAGAAGCAAAAGAACGGCTGCGCCAACCCAAAAATAGTGCTTTTTCACATTTATTCTCCTTTGATGGTGGCGCTGTCAAAGTGCAGTTTATATTCGATCACATGGGGTTGGCTCATGGCGATGGTGCAGGCGCTGACTTCCATATCCGTATCCAATTCCACGGGGATCTCAAAGGTGGAATTGCCCTCTTTTTGCACAGGTTCGTAACGGGTGTCGCCGATCTGCATGTATTCATAATAGGGGCTGCTCCATACGATGGTGGCGATTTTCTCTTCCCCGTTTATGGTCAATTGGGCGGGAGATTCCACCGAAGCCCGGCCGGTGCCGCCGGCCAGGGATACTTCTATCGTATAAACGCCGTCGGCATAGACGCCGTCGGCGTCGTTTTTCCCGCAGCCGCACAAGGCAAAACATACCAGCAGGCAAAGGGTTATAAGAATAAGGGCTTTTCTCATAAAGTCCACTCCCTAAAAGAAATAGATTTATTTTCCCTGCAAAGCGTCTTCCGGTATGGCGTCGGATAGGAATACCAGGACCCGGTCATACCATTTTTGCTTGCGGACGCTCCAGGCGGCGCAATCCGTATCCGTATTCAGCGCCTGCAAAGGCAGGGTAAAGGTATAGGCGCCTTCGCTGTCCAAAACCGCCGGAATACAATTGCCAGCGGAGTCTGCCAGAGCTTCCTCGCCGGTTCCTGCATACAGTTTGTCATAACCGTCGCTACTCAAGGTCATCGTTGCCGTCATAGTATCGCCCGCCACGTTCAGCACACATTTGACGATGCGAAACATGGAGGAGCTGGACGTGGTATTGATTTCATAGGAACCGTCGGCGATCTGCGAGGCCGTCAAAGGCTGGGCGGCTTCCGCGCCGTCCCCGGCCGCATCGGCTTCGGCGCTGCCGCCGCTTTGGGCGGCAGCGCCGTCATCCGTGGGCGCGGCGGGCGTACAGCCCGCCAGCGCCGCAAAAGTCAATAGCAAACCGATGGCCAGAAAAATAAGCAAAGACTTTTTCAAGGCCTTCATATTTATTTCTCCATGGTGGCAGCGGCATGCGCAACGATCATGTCTTGAACGCCTTTATATTGGCCCAAGCCTTTCAGCAGGCATTCCACATCAAAGCCGGCAGCGGTGAAAATGCTCTTCCAGGAATCTTCTTCATCGCCTGCCATATCGTTGTTGGCATGGTCGCCGGCCACGATCATCAAGGGCGTCAGGACAACTTTGGTCGCGCCGGATTCTTGTACCAGAGCCAGCACATCGTCTACGGAAGGCGTAGCTTCCACGGTGCCGATGAAGTAATTGTCATAACCGGCGGCGGTGATTTTTTCCTGCAGCTTGGCGTATACGGCGTTGGATTCATGTTCCGTGCCGTGGCCCATGAAGACGATGGCGGTATCGTCGTTGGCATATTCGGCGGTTTCCTCGGTGAGGACTTTGATCAAAGCGTCAAAATCCGCGTCTTCGGTCAGCAGCGGCACACCGATCTTCAGGCTGTCAAATTGATCGGCATAAGCGGAAACCTCTGCGACAATGTCATCGTACTCAAAACCGGGCATGACATGGGTGGGCTGCACCACGACTTCTTTCACGCCGTCGGCAACCAGTCTGTCCATGGCTTCGGTCACGTTATCGATTTCCAGGTTTTCCCGTTCGGCCAGAATGTCGATGATGATTTGGCTGGTGAAGGCCCGGCGTACTTCATAATCGGGATAGGCTTTCTGCAAAGCTTCTTCCACGGCGCCGATGGTAATATCCCGGCTGTCGTTGTAGCTGGTGCCAAAGCTGACCGCCAGCAGCACGGGTTTGACGGCGTCTTCCGTGCCTTCGTCGCTGGTGGCTTCATCGTCGGTCTGGGCGGAGCCGTCGTCCGGCGTGGTCGCAGGCGCGCAGCCGGCCAGGGCCGTCAGGCTCAGCAGCAAACCGAGAGCCAATAAAATAAGCAGCGATTTTTTCAGAGTCTCCATTATTTATTCCTCCTAAAAAATATTTGTCTATTTGAAGCTTTTCCTCGTATGCGGAAAAGATCGCATAGCCGAAAAACGTCTAGGGATCGGTAAACGCCTCTTCCGCCCAAGGAGGACGATCCTGCTTTTTGACAGCGCAAGCGTATTCGTATAAGCCCGGGTAAAGCAAGTATCGCTTTTCGTAAAATGGGGTATCGCGTAAAAGAAAAAGCCGCAGCAGGGAAAAACTGCTGTGACCGATTTTACACAACGGCTTATTCGCTTTAACTCGAAGGTCATAAGCTTGCGTGTTTAAGCAGGTCTCCTGACTCGCGCATCTTTGGCGTGCATACGGCCTTCTCAAGAGATTTCTCAATGGCCGACTCTCGTCTCGTATACAGCCTCTTCGCTCACAGTGGCGGTACCGTTCCGGATTCTGACCGGATTCCCTGAAGTCCGTCCTTCCCACAGGCAATCTGTGAAAAGGGAACGGCCTTCCAACACACTTTAAACACATATGAAATTCAATTCTAATCATACTCAGCGGCTGTGATTTTGTCAAGCAGAATACAAGAAATTTGTTCCGGCGCTGCTCAAAGCCCTGGCTCGGCGCGCCGCCAAAGCCTTTCCGCGGCAAGATATGGATCGGGGATCATTGCAGGAACATCATCTGATCGTTGGCGATCCATGCGTAAACGCTTTGTCCCGGAAGCCAATCCCGGGCCTGCTCCGCGTCTTTGTCGATCTCCACCCGCAAAACAGCGCCGTTTCGGCCGTTTACCGGCCGCAGCATCAAAACGGTGCAGGAAATGTCGTCCAGCCGCCTTTCGATGCGGCAGGGGAAGGACTGTTCGCCTGTTTTTTCCCGGCTGATATGGATGGAACGGGAACGTACGCCCACCGACGCGGCATCTTCGGGGATCGGAGGCCCGCCTTCCATTACGATCCCCCAATTCGCCAGCTCCGTCCGGCCACCGTCCAGCCGCCGGATGGCGGAAAAATTTTTGCAGCCGCTGAGCAGGCAGGCCGCATAGGTTTGCGGATGGTGGAACAGGGCCTGGGTGCTTTGTTTGTCCTGGCTTTTGCCTTGATCCAATACGCAAACGCTGTCGCACAGGCGGTATACCTCGTCCCGATTGTGGGAAACGAACAGCGTTTCATGGCCGAAACGCTTTAAAGCGTCAGCCAGCTCCATCTCCAATTGCCATTTCAGATAGCTGTCCAATGCGGTGAAAGGCTCGTCCAAAAGCAAAAGCTCCGGTTCGTTAATGAGTATCCTGGCCAAAGCCACACGCTGCTGCTGTCCGCCGGACAAATGGTTGGGACGGTCGTTTTCCAGCCCCTGCAAACGCATGGCCTGGATTTTTTCCTGTACAGCCCGGCTTCTGGCCGCTTTATCCCGGCCCCGGTAACCGGCGGCGATGTTCTGCGCCACCGTAAAATGCGGGAACAGGGCGTACTGTTGAAACAAATAGCCCACCCGTCTTTGCTGCGGCGGCAGATTGACGTTTTTTTCGCTGTCGAAAAGCACCCGATCGTTCAGCACGATGCGGCCTCGATCCGGCTTGACGATGCCGGCGATGCATTTTAAGGTCATGCTTTTGCCGCAGCCGGAAGAGCCCAGCAAAGCCATGATTTCATCATCGGCCCGGAAATCCACGTCCAGGGTAAAAGATGGCAACTGTTTTACTATGCGTACTTCCAGCATACCGGCGCTCCTTTCACTGACGGACCCATTGCCGTTCCTGTTTTTCCAGCATATTGATGCATAGCAGAACCACGGCGGAAATGGCGATATTGATCAATACCCATTCCATGGCCTTCGCGTCTTCATTGGTACGCCACAATTGATAGACCGTTGTGGAAATGGTGGCGGTTTTTCTCGGAGTATAGCTGGCGATCATGCTGGTGGCCCCGTATTCGCCTAAGGCCCGGGCAAAGGCCAGTACCGCGCCGGCGGTCAGTCCCTGGCGGCATACGGGCAGGCGTATCCGCCAAAAGATCCAGCTGTTGGAGAGCCCCAGGGTGCGGCCGGAATAGGCCAGGGTTTCGTCGAAGGCCTCAAAAGCGCCTCTGGCGGTGCGATACATCAGGGGAAAGGCCACCACCACCGTGGCGAAAATCGCCGACCACCAGGTCATGACCATTTTTGTACCGAAAATCTGATACAGCCAGGCGCCGACCACCCGTTTGGGGCCCAAGAGCCGCAGCAATAAATATCCCACTACCGTGGGGGGCAAAACCAGCGGCAAAGTCAGGATCACGTCCAAAACGCCTTTCAGCAAGCGAGGGATCTTGGCGATGTAGTAAGCGGCGGCGATACCGGCGAAGAAAATGACTACCGTGGAAATGGCGGCAATGCGCAGGGAATTATACAGAGGATACCAATCCATGCCCGTCTCCTTTTTACTTTAAATAGAAAAGAACAATCCCCTCCGGGCGGTGAACGGCTGCCGGGAGGGGATTGCCGTCAACTGCATACGCATTTCCGGCGTAGGGATGAAATCACCCTACATAAGCGCCATAAGGAAATTGTGCGGGATGCTTTATTCCGCCATGACAAAGCCTACGCTTTGGAAAATGGCCGCGGCTTCATCGCTTTGCAGATAATCCAGGAAGTTTTGCGCCGCTTCCGGATTGGCGCTGGCTTTCAGCACGGCCGCCGGATAAATGACCTGGCTGCACATATCCGAGGTGGCGGTGTCCACCACTTCCAAGCCGGCGGAGAAAGCGTCAGTGGCATAAACGATGCCGCAATCCACCGTGCCTTCGCTGACCTGGGTGGTGACTTCTTTCACATTGGTGCCGTAAGTGATTTGTTGCTTGGCTTCCATATCCGCCACATTCAGACCCAGATATTCCAGGATCTCCAAAGAATAGCTGCCTACCGGCACATCGCTGTTGCCCAAAGCGATCATTTGGCAATCGGCGATATCCGCAAAGGAAGCGATATTGGCAGGATTGCCTTCCGGTACCACCAGGGCCACTTTATTTTCCAACAAATTGATGCGGCTGTCGCTCAGCACGAAATCCAAATGATCCGGATTGACGTCGTCGCCTTTGGCGGCGTCCAACTGATTCATTTGTTTCTGGGCGGCGGAGATAAAGAGGTCGCAATCGGCGCCTTCTTCGATTTGGGTTTTCAGCGTGCCGGACGAATCATAGGTGGCGGTGATATGGACATGGGGTTCCACCGCTTTGTAAGCTTCGATGATCTGATCCATGGTTTCGGTCATGGAAGCGGCGGCGAAAACGATCAGCTCCGTAGGCTCGGTAACCTGGCTTTCATTGTTCTCCGCCTGTTCCGCGTCATTGTTTTCCGGCTGGCCGGCTCCTTGGGGCGCGCAGGCCGCGAAGGCTACTACCAAAGCCAGGGCCAAAAGGACTACAAACAACTTTTTCATTTCTCTTCCTCCTCTAATATAAAAGTGATTGGGTTTACCGGGCGCAATTTCGACTTGCGCCGGTCAAAATATCCAGCCCGTGTTCTACGGCGGGCAGGATAAAAGCTAGACATTCTTTGACCGCCTTGGGGCTGCCGGGCAAATTCACGATCAGTGCGCCTTTGCGCAAAGCAGCAGTACCGCGGCTAAGCATAGCCCGGGGGGTTATAGACAGGGAAAGCTGGCGCATGGCCTCCGGTATGCCGGGGACCGCCCGCTCCGCAATGTCCATCGTAGCCTCCGGGGTAACGTCCCGGGGCGAAAAACCGGTGCCGCCGGTGGTCAGGATCAATTCAGCCTGCCTTCGGTCGCAGATTTCCGCCATGGCGGCGGCCAGCTTTTGCCGGTCGTCCGGTAAAATTTGATAGGAAACCACTTGATAACCGGCGTTTTCCACCGTTTCCCGGATGGCTATACCGCTTTCGTCCTGCCGTTCTCCGGCGGCGCAGGAATCGGAAGCGACGATAATGGCTACCTTATACATACGTTAATCACCTGCCAGAATGATCTCGTCGCCGGGGAACACTTGGCCCCCCTGCAATACCCGGCAAAAAATCCCTTCCCTGGGCATGATGCAATCGCCCATGGTTTGGTATATGGCGCAATGGCTGTGACATTCCTTGCCGATTTGCGTAAGCTCCAATTGGATATCGCCGATGCGGAATTTGCTTCCCACCGGCAGCTTGGGCAGATCGAACCCTTCCACGATCAGGTTTTCGCCGAAAGCGCCGTTTTCCACCTGGGCGCCTTTGGCCCGGAAGGCGTCGATTTTTTCTTTGGAGAGCAGGGAAACCTGCCGGTGCCAACGCCCGGCATGGGCGTCCTGCTCCAAGCCCCATTCCTCCACCAGCCGGCCGCTGGCCACTTCCTGTTTGGCTACGCCTTTTTGCTGGCTGATGCATATGGCGATGATTTTTCCCATGTTCTAACCTCCTATTTGCGACATCCTGCCGCTTTCGTCGCCTTGCTTCGGAGAAAGACCGAAATGATGTCCCTGGGGCTTGCTTCGTATGGCTTCTGCAATGGCTTGCCGTATCGTCTCATCCGTTTCCCGCAGCAAGGGCTTCAAGTCGATCCTGGCGTCATATTGCAGGCAGGCTTTGAGAAAACCGTTGGCGGTCAGGCGGATCCGGTCGCAGCCCCGGCAGAATTTGTGGCTCAAGGCGCTGATGAAACCGATCTTGCCCCCGCCCGGCGTCAGAAAATAGCGGCATTTATAGGCCGGATCATGGTCCGGGGCCGGTGTAAGCGGGCCGATCCCTTCGGCGATCAAATCTTTTACCTGCGCTTCGCTTAAGCCGTCCGCATTTTTCCCTTCGCCGATGGGCATCAGTTCGATAAAACGCAAGGGAATATCCCTTTCCATGGCATACCGAGTCAAAGGTACGATTTGCCGCCGGTTCCATCGGTTGGGCACGCAGTTCAGCTTCAGCGGCAGGCTGCAGGCCAAGGCCCTGTCGATGCTGCGCAGCACTTGCTGCAGGCAGTCCCGGCGGCAGATCTGATAATAAACCTCCCGATCCACCGCATCCAGGCTGACGTTGACGCCGTCCAAACCGGTCTGGACCAGCTGGGGCAGGCAGTCGCCCAATAATATGCCGTTGCTGGTCATAAACACCGATTCCACGCCGGGTATGGCCTTGAGTCCTTGTACCAGGCGGGGAACGTCCTGACGCACCAGGGGCTCGCCGCCGGTGAGGCGTATCTTCCGAATGCCCAGGCCGCTGAAAATACGGGCCAGGCGGATGATCTCTTCGTAGCTGAGGATGTCCGCATGGCGCAGGGGCGGCACGCCGCCTGGCGGCATGCAATAGCGGCAGCGCAAATCGCAGCGATCCGTGATGGAAATGCGCAAATATTGGATTTCTCTATTGTATCCGTCAAGCATCGTCCTCGCCCTCAAAAGTGAAGTTGCCGGATTTGCCGCCGCTTTTGCTGATCAAGTGGATATTGCGCAGTACCATGCGTTTGTCGATGGCTTTGCACATATCGTAGACGGTGAGCAAAGCCACGCTCACCCCATGCAAAGCTTCCATTTCCACGCCGGTTTTGCTCTCGGTTTTCACCTGGCAAACGGCGCGTATCACCCCGGCTTGCCGCTGGGTTTCAAAATCCAGGCTGCATTTGCTGATGGGCAGCGGATGGCATAGGGGTATGCTTTCCCAGGTGCGTTTGCAGGCCATGATGCCGGCGATCCTGGCCACGCCCAAAACGTCGCCTTTGGCGCTGCCGCCTGCAAGTATAGCCTCCATGATTTCCGGGCAGACCTGGATCTCCCCCTGGGCCACGGCGACGCGGCTGGTGGAGGCCTTGGCGCTGACGTCCACCATGACGGCTTGCCCCGCCTCATCAAAATGGCTGAATGGATTGCGCATAGTCGTTCCTCGTTTCAAACTTTATCGCTTGCGTTACGCCGCTTATTTGCCGAAAGCGCAGTTGGGATAATGGCATTCCGCGCAGCCCAGGCATAACCCGCCATGCCCTTTGGCGGCCAAAAAGGCTTTATCCACTTCATGACCGGCCACGATATGGGGCAAAACCAAATCGAAAACGGTGGCTTTGGCATACATGACGCAGCCCGGCAAGCCCAGGATCGGCACACCGTCGGCAAAATAGCCCAGCAGCAGCATAGCGCCGGGCAGCACCGGCGAACCGTAACTGACGATGTCCGCGCCGCTGTCGCGGATCGCGCCCGGCGTGCAGTCGTCGGGATCCACGCTCATGCCGCCGGTACAAACGATCATATCCACCTTTTGCCGGCGCATCCGTTGGATATTCTCGCAGATCATTTCTTTATTATCGTCCGATAACGCCTTGTCCACCACTTCCACGCCATAGGCTTTCAGCTTTTCTTCCACCACCGGGCCGAATTTATCGGTGATGCGGCCTTTGTAGATTTCGCTGCCGGTAACGATCATGCCGGCGGTTTTCATCTTCCAGGGCAGGATCTGCAGCAAAGGCCGGCCGCCGCCGATTTGTTCCGCCTCCACCAGACGGCTTTCTTCGATCATCAGCGGGATGATACGCATGCCGGCCAACTTATCGCCGGGATGAACGGCCGTGTCGCCGTGGCGGGTGGCGATCATCAGCTGATCGTTCATATTGATCTGCAGCAACCGTTCCCGATCCACCAAAAACAGGCCTGCCGTTTCGGCGGAGAGCTCTATCTTTCCCTCTTTTACCGGGCTGGCTTTCATATATCGGTTTTGACAAATGGCCTGCAAACGCAGGGCGGCGTCGTTTTCGTGCACCATGCCGGGGGCAGGCTCCCACACATAAAGATGTTCTTTGCCCAGAGAAAGCAGCACCGGTATATCCGCTTCCGTCACCACATGCCCTTTGCGAAAACGGGCGTCCTTGGTTTGGCCGGGGATGATTTGCGTAATATCATGACAGAGGATATGGCCCACGGCTTTTTCCGTTTCAATGCATTTCATAGCGGCGTTTTATCCTTCCTTTTTGTATATCCTTATATTCATTGAGAAGTAATAACGAAGGATCGCCGGAAAGAGACAATCCTTATCGAAAGGCCAGCGTCTTACGATAGAATATTTTTCATATAAAATATTCTATCGTAAAAATATTTTAAGCATAGATTATTTTAACATAAGAATCATATGTTGTCTATAATTTTCTTTGCGCTTATGTTTTTCTATGTCCGGCCCACTTCCCATAGACTGTACCTGCGGCGGCAGGCGGAATAAACTAGAGATTGCAAAAAAGGCGGCGCTGGTTTATCATAGAGATAAGAGCTTTTATATGTAAGAGCTTTTGAGGAGGAAAATCATGGATATCATGATTTGGGAGCCGCTTTTTCGATCGTTGAGCCAAAAAAAACAAGCCCAAGGGGAACATTCCCTGAGCAAAGACGAGCGTTTATGGCTGCTGCTGCGCCGGCATATCGACGAGGTGGAAGAGAATTCCGTCATCGGTTTCTATTGCGGCGACCAGGCTTTTTATGTGCATGATATCATAGCCGCCTGGCAATCTCTGGGTATGGAGGAGATGGCCAATGTTTTCGAGCGGGGCAACGCTTTGTTTGCCGGCGGCGGTTTTCCGGAAAACGACGAAGAACGGGACGCTTTGATCGAAGCTTGGCAGGATCAGGAATATCAGAAAATATTCCGGGAATTGGACGAAGATTTCGAGCAGGCGTTACCCCGGGCGGAAGTGGCTTTGGATCAGGTGGCCCGGCGTATTTTGGCCAAAACGAAAATCTGACCGACGCGTCCGCCGTTGCCCCAAAAGTAAAATATGTTATGAATGCGAACCCTATGCGACAAACCGAAGCCGGCGGGCCCGATCCCTTGGCCCCGGCCTGGCAGATCTGGCATCCTTTCGCCGTGCTTTTGGCGTCTTTTGTATTGGCCCTGCTGCCCATGGCTCTGACAGCCCGGCCCTATAATGTGGTGGGCCTCAATTTAACTTCCTATTGGCTGCAATTCGTCGGCTTTTTCCTGGGCCCCCTGTATATCGCCTGCGTCCGTTATAAGCAGAAACCGGCGGTCCTGGGCATACGCAAAGTCAAAGCCCGGCTGTATTTCGCCGCGCCATTGTGCGGCCTCGCCTTTTATTTGCTCAATGTTTTGGTGGCCTTGGCCGTTACCCTGGTATGCGGCCGGGACATGGCCTTGCAAAACGTATTGCAGGTGTTTGATTATGCGCAGAATCCTTTTGAAATCTGGGGTTTGATCCTGTCTGTGGCGGTTTTGGCCCCCGTATCCGAAGAAATGCTGTTCCGGGCTTTTCTCTATCCGCCGCTAAAGGCGGCGGTGGGCAAAAGCAAAGCGGTCCTTATCGCTTCGTTCTTGTTCGGCGTCAGCCATGGCAGCCTGTGGACGCTTTTCCCCATGTGGGCGGGGGGCGTTTGTTTCACTTTGCTTTACGACCGCTATCGCAGCCTGGCGATGAATATCATCGCCCATGCCACGTGGAATACCATCGCTTTGTCTCTGTTTTTCTACAGTTACAGTTTATGAAAAATTGATGTCTAGGAGGAAATATGGTTATCATTGAAATGGCCGACGGCGCAAGAATCGAACTGGAAATGTATCCCAATATCGCCCCCAATACAGTGAAAAACTTTTTGTATTTGGCGGACAAAGGCTTCTATGACGGATTGACCTTCCATCGGGTGATCAAAGATTTTATGATCCAAGGCGGTTGCCCGGAAGGCACCGGCATGGGCGGCCCCGGTTATTGCATCAAAGGGGAATTCGCCGCCAACGGCGTCAACAACACCCTGCGGCACTCCCGGGGCGTGATCTCCATGGCCCGGGCCAGCGATCCCAACAGCGCCGGCAGCCAATTTTTCATCATGCATAAAAACGGTTTCTTCCTGGATGGCCAATACGCGGCCTTCGGCCGGGTGCTCAGCGGTATGGAGGTGGTGGACGCCATCGCCGAAAGCCGCGTGGACGCCAACGACCGGCCCAAGCTGCCGCCGATCATCAAGCGCATTACCTTAGTGGACGAAGGCGAAATCGAAGAACCGGAAAAATGCTGAGGTAAGGCCATGGAAAGATGTTTGCTCCAGGTAACGGGTATGCATTGCGCCGCCTGTTCCGCCCGGGTGGAAAAAGTGGTAGGCCGTTTGCCCGGTGTGCAGCAGGCCAATGTCAATTTGTTGGCCGGCAAGGCTTTCATCGTCTACGATCCGGATATGGTGTCTGTGGCGGATATGACCGCCGCCATCGTCAAGGCCGGTTTCGGCGTGACGGATGAAGACGAAGCGGAACAGATACAGGTCAAGCCTTTGTATACCGCCGCCACCTTGCTGTGGTGCCTGGTTTTCAGCCTGATGCTGTCTTATCTGTCCATGGGCGGTCATATGTTGGGCTTGCCCTTGCCCGCCGCCCTGGATTTTCATAGCCATCCGGCTGCCTTTGCCCTCTGTCAATGTCTTCTTACTTTGCCGGTAATATGGCTGGGCCGCCGTTTTTATCTGTCCGGCTATCCGGCTTTGTTCCGCCGGGCGCCCAATATGGACAGCCTGGTGGCCTTGGGCACTTCCGCCGCTTTTTTGTACAGCCTTTATGCCATGGCGATGATTTTCGCCGGTAAAACGGATTTTGTGCACCGTTTGTACTTTGAAACGGCGGCCATGATCATCACCCTGGTGGTCGTGGGCAAATTTTTGGAAGAAAGAGCCAAACGGCAGGCCAATTCCGCATTGAGCAAACTGCTGGCTCTGGCTCCGGAACAGGCGACTATCGAAACGGAGCAAGGCGAGCGCCTGATAGACAGCAAGCTGCTGCAGCCCGGCGACGTGGTGATCGTCAAGCCCGGCGCCCGCCTGCCGGTGGACGGCACAGTCATCGAAGGCGAAAGCAGCGTGGACGAAAGCTTCCTCACCGGGGAAAGCCTGCCTCGGGAAATCGGCGTGGGCAGCCTGGTGAAAGGCGGCACGGTGAACGGCGCGGGATATTTTAAGTTTCTGGCGGAACAAGTGGGCGGCGATACCGTATTGGCGCAGATCGCCCGCTTGCTGGAAGAAGCGGAAAGCCAAAAAGCGCCGGTATCCCGTTTGGCGGATAAGGCGGCTGGGGTATTTGTGCCCATCGTGCTGCTGATCGCATTGCTCTCCACCGGGCTGTGGGCGCTTTCCGGCCAAAATCTGGATTTTTGTTTGAGCGTGTTCATTTCCGTCCTGGTGATCGCCTGTCCCTGCGCTTTGGGCCTGGCTACGCCTACCGCCATCACCGTGGGCATGGGCAAAGGCGCGGAATTGGGGATTTTGATCAAAAGCGGGGCGGCTTTGGAACAAACGGCCCATGTCAATACGCTGATGCTGGATAAAACCGGCACCATCACCCAGGGCAAGCCGGCTTTGATGGACGTGATCCTCAACGATGGGGCCGGCGTCAGCCGCCAACAGGTCTTGTCCTGGGCCGCCTCCATGGAAACCGCCAGCGAGCATCCTCTGGCCGCCGCTTTTCAAGCGGCGACGGCAGCAGAAAACGTGTCCCTGGCGCCGGTGGCCCGTATGCAGGTATTGCCTGGCCGGGGGCTGCATGCGGAAGCGGCGGAAAGGGATCTGTTTTTAGGCAATCACCGTTTGCTGGCAGAACAGCAGGTGGACGTAGGGCCTTTGGCCAGGGAAGCGCAGATTTGGCAACGCCGGGGGGCCACGGTGGCCTATCTGGCGGAACCCGGCCGCTTGTTGGCGGCCTTTGCCATCGCCGACGCCGTCATTCCCGGCAACCCGCAGCAGATCGCCGCTTTGCGGCGGCAAGGCTATGAAGTATGCATGTTGACCGGCGACGGCCGGCATACGGCGAAGGCCATCGCCCGGGAGGCGGGGGTGGATGAGGTGGCGGCGGAATTGCTGCCCCAGGATAAGCTGAAAGAAATACAAAAACGCCGGGACGCCGGAAAAGTGGTGGCCATGGTGGGCGACGGCATCAACGACGCCCCGGCCCTGAAACAGGCGGATATCGGCGTGGCCATCGGCGCCGGCGCGGATATCGCCATGGAGGCGGCGGATATCATCCTGCTGCGGCAGGATCTGTCGGGGCTCAACGCCTTGCTGCAATTGGCCGCCTATACCATGCGCATCATCAAACAGAATCTGCTATGGGCGTTTTGCTATAATATCGCCGGCATACCGATCGCCGCCGGTTTGCTGTATATTTGGGGCGGCCCCTTGCTCAATCCGATGATCGGCGCGGCCGCCATGAGCCTGAGCTCCGTCTCGGTAGTAAGCAACGCTTTACGGATCAAACGTTTTCGGGAAAAAACAGCGGCGGAAATACTAGCGGCTAACTAGGAAGATAAAGGGGGAAAAATTATGTTGCAAGGCAATGCCATCGTCGCCCAAAGCGGCGGGCCTACCGCGGTGATCAACAGCAGCGTTGCCGGGGTGGTGGAAACCTGGCTGTCCAACCCGGATGCGCCGGGCAATATTTACGGCGGCATCAGCGGGATCAAAGGCATATTGGAAGGAAAGATCATCGATTTGGCGGAACAAAAACGCAGCGTTATCGAAGGTTTGCGTTATACGCCCGGCGCAGGCATTTTTTCCTGCCGGCATAAGGTGACCGCCGCCGAGCAGGAACGCCTGATAGAGGTCTTTCGCAAGCTGAATATCCGTTACTTCTTCTACAACGGCGGCAATGACAGCATGGATACCGCCTACAAAACCTGGCAGGCGGCGCTGGCCGCCGATTGGGAAATGCGGGTGATCGGCATACCGAAAACCGTGGATAATGATTTGGCCTTTACCGACCATTGCCCCGGTTTCGGTTCCGCCGCCAAATACATCGCCACCACCGTCCGGGAAACCGGTATCGATTTGGAAAGCGTTTCCACCAAGAACAAAGTGACCATCCTGGAGGCCATGGGCCGCAACGCCGGTTGGCTCACTGCCGCCGCCGCTTTGGCCAAACGCTACGAGGACGAAGCGCCGCATCTGATCTATTTGCCGGAAACGCCTTTTATAAAAGAAAAGTTTTTGGCGGATGTGGAAAAGGTCTATAAGCAATTGGGCTATTGTTATGTGGTGGTTTCCGAGGGTATCACCGATGAGAACGGCGAATATTGCTTCGCCGCCGCCGGCGGCCGGGACGATTTCGGCCATGCGCAGCTTTCCGGCGTAGGCGTGGCCCTGAAGGATTTGATCGAGGCGGAATTGTCCATCAAAGCCCGCTGCAATACCCTGGGCACCGCCCAGCGTTCCGCCGCCCATTGTGCCTCCAAAACCGACACCGATGAAGCCTTCCTGGCCGGGAAAACCGCCGTGGAATACGCCTTGGCCGGCAAAAGCGGCCTGATGGTGACCTTTGAACGGCAGTCCGACGAGCCGTATCAGATCCGCATGGGACAAACCTCTTTGGCCAACGTGGCCAATGTAGAGAAAAAGATACCCTTGGATTGGATCAACGCCGAAGGCAATTATGTGACCGAAGACTTTATCCGTTATGCCCGTCCTTTGATCCAGGGCGAAGTGCAAATGCCGATGAAAGACGGTTTGCCGGATTATGTGCGCATCGATCTGAACCGGGGCCGTTTATAAGGCAGGCCATCCGCGCCGTATCAGCGTGAGAATAGAAAAAAAGGACGCGACCCATGTATCGGGTCGCGTCCTTTTGTGTCCATGATCTTTTTCGCGGCGCAGGATGTCCGGCGTGTTCGGGTTGGCGTCGGGCCGCCGGTCTCTTACAGAAAGACGCCCCACAAATGCCGCCAGAATGAGAGCCACACGCTGCCGAAAGTATACTTGTCCAAAGCCACCGCCGGGAATAAATCAGCCTCGGCAAAATTGCCTTCCCCATCGTCGTAGGCGATCTTGCCGATCGCCTGATCGGTGGAAAAGGGCGCGGCGATGCTAGCGGGCAATTCCAGCTTGTATTCCGGCGAATAGGTGGAGCCGTTGGGCATCACCACATATATGTCTTCGCCCACAACCGCGTCCACCGCGCCTTGCCGGCCTTTGCTCACCTTAACGGAGCCTACGACCTCGCCTTTGTCCGCCACTTTGAATCGGGAAAAATTCTCAAAGCCGTAATCCAGCAATTCCGCGGATTCGCTGTAATGATCGGCACAGTTCAGCACCACGCCGATCAATCGCATGCCGTTGCGGGTGGCGGAGGAGATCAGGCAATTCCCCGCCTGGGACGTGTAGCCGGTTTTTACCCCGTCCGCCCCTTCATAGGAGGACAAAAACTGATTGTGATTGTATACCACCCGGTCATATTCGTTGTTTTCCCAGGGTATGGTCCAGGAATAGGTGCTGACGATGGTATTGAAAACCTCGTTTTTCAAAGCTTCCCTGGCGATGACGGCCAGATCCCGGGCGCAGGAATAATGCCCTTCCGCCTCCAAACCGTGGGGATTGGCCCAATGGCTGTTTTGCAGCCCCAGTTCCCGGCTGCGCTGGTTCATCAAGTCCACAAAGGCTTCTTCGCTGCCGGCCACGCTGATGGCCAGGGCCTGGGCGGCGTCGTTGGCCGAGCGCAGCAGCATGGCGTAGAGCAAGTCTTCGTAGGTGTGGGTCTCTCCCGCCTGCAAATAAATGCCGGATTCCCCCACGTTGACAAAATCATCCGGCAGGGTCACCGTTTGTTTCAAATCGCTGACGTTTTCCAAAACGATCAAAGCGGTCAGCACTTTGGTGGTGCTGGCCACCGGCAACTGCTCGTCCGGATTCTGGCTGTAAAGGACTTTTCCGTTGGCCGCATCCACCAAAATCGCGGATTTGGCCGTTAATTCCAAGGCATAGGCACTGGCGGCGCAGCAAGCCAACAGGATAAACGCCGCCGCCAAAGCGAGCAAAGCTTTTTTCACTGGTTTTCTCCTTCGTCAAAGGCGTTATAATCTTAAATATTTCCTTATTATTAAGGGGAATCCTGCCGCCGCCGCTTAAATTTCTCCGAAGAGCCCTTGCCGTTTCCCGGCCTCAGCAGGGAAACAGCAGGCGGCATATGCAAAAGGCGCTGATAAAGGTCACCGCATCCGCGGCCAGCCCCACGGCCAGGGCATAGCGGTATTTTTTTACGCCCACCGAGCCGAAATATACAGCCAGGATATAGCAGGTGGTGTCGGTGCTGCCCTGCATGACCGAGGCCAGGCGGCCGATGAAGGAGTCCGGGCCGTAATCCGCCAGCAGCTCCGCGGTGATGGCCAAAGCGCCGCCGCCGGATAAAGGGCGCAGCAAGGCCAGGGGCAACACCTCCGGCGGCAAACCCACGGTTTGGCACAGGGGCGACAGCCATCGGGCCAAAGCGAGAAAAGCACCGGAGGCCCGCAGCACCCCCACGGCCACCAGCATGGCCAATAAATAGGGGAGTATCTGTACCGCCATGGTCACGCCCTCCGCCGCGCCCTGGCAGAACAGCTCGTATACCGGCTGCTTTTTGAGCAAGCCGTATAAGGGTATGCCCAGCAATAACAAGGGGATCGCCGCCTGGGACAGCCATAGCATGTTTACGACCTCCCGTATTTGCTTTTGCGCAGTATGGCGTCGAAAATCAGGGCGAAAGCCGTGCCGCAGCCGGTGGCGAAAACGGCTGCGCCGATGATTTCCGTAGGCGCGGCGGAGCCGGCCGCCGTCCGTAGGCTGATCACCAGGGTCGGGATCAGGGTGATCCCGGAGGTGTTCACGGCCAAAAAGGTGATCATCGGCCGGCTGGCCCGGTCCGGATGGGGATTGAGGCTTTGCAATTGTTCCATGGCTTTCAAGCCGAAAGGGGTGGCGGCGTTGCCCAGACCCAAAAAATTGGCGGCCATATTCATCAGCATGGAGGTAAAAGCCGGGTGCTGCCTGGGCACATCGGGAAAGAGAAAGGCCACGGCGGGGCTGAAAAGGCGGGCGATTTTCTGCATCAGGCCCGAGGCCTCGGCGATTTTCAGCATGCCCAACCATAAACACAGCAAACCGGTCATCTCCATGATCCAGACCACGCTGTCGGCGGCCGCCTCCAAAGCGGCGGCGGAAACCCCGGCAAAATCGCCTTGCAGGCCGCCGAAAGCGATCCCCAGGGCCAGCAGACCGAACCATAACCAATTGAGCACAGACATTGCCTCCTTCCGCGCTTCCTTCCGGCAAAAGCGGCCGGCAGCCGTTGGCCGGGAAAGGGAAACGCCGGGCTTTGTCCTATATATATGCGGCCAAAGCCGGTATCATGTCCGGGAAGGGCAAAAGATCGCAAAAGCCGTTTTTTGACATAAAAAAACCGCCGAAGCGGTTTCAGCGGTTTTCCCGTGGCCTGGATAGCCAAATGTTTTCGTCCAACACCTGCCAATGGGCGGAGCCGTCGCTGATATCCGTCAGCTGCCGCCGCCTTTCGTCCAATTCCGCCTGGGGGATCAGGCAAAAAAAGCAGATGTCCTGACTGAAATTTTTGTCCCGCACCGGCAAGGCGTTGGCTTTCAGCCAGCTTTCCACCCGGCCCAAATAAGGATACTCGAAACGCAGGGCGCATAAACTGCCGGGAATGTTTTCCACCGCCGGCGCGGCGGCCAAAGCCATATGGGCGCTGCGGCTGTAGGCGCGGGTCAGCCCCCCGGCCCCCAAAAGCACGCCGCCGAAATAGCGGCTGACCACCACCATCACGTTTTTCAGCCCCTTTTGTTTCAGCGCCTCCAGCACCGGCCGGCCGCCGGTGCCCGCCGGTTCCCCATCGTCGCTGGAGCGTTGAAAACGGTCGTCCTCCCCGATCATCCAGGCATACACATGATGCTTGGCTTCCCGATGCAGGGCGCGGCGCTGGCTAAGATAGGCTTGGGCCTGCTTTTCGTCCTCCACCGGCGCGGCCCAGCCGATAAAGCGGGATTTTTTTTCTTCAAAGACGGCTTCTCCGGCCGTGGCTAGTGTGAAATACGATCGCGACATAGTTTTATACCGATCCTGTAATACTTTCTTCTGCGGCAAAGCCTTCCCGGCGAACCCTTTCCGGCAAAGGCTAGATCAAATTGGGAAAACCCTGTTGGCGCAAAGCTTCGTAGAGAATGATCGCCACCGAATTGGCCAAATTGAGGGAGCGGATATCCTTGCCCATGGGTATGCGCAGGCAATGCCCTGCATTGGCCTCCAGCAAAGGCTTGGGCAAACCGGCGGTTTCTTTGCCGAATACCAAAAAATCGTCGGGGCCAAAGCGGACGCTGGTATAATGCTTTTTGGCCTTGGTGGTGGCAAACCAAAACTGCCCCTGGGGATAGGTCTGCCGCACCTCTTCAAAACTGTCGTAATAATGCAGATCCAAATACTGCCAATAATCCAAACCGGCCCTTTTCAGATGTTTGTCGTCGGTAGAAAAGCCCAAGGGCCTGACCAAATGCAGACTGGAGCCGGTCACCGCGCAGGTGCGGGAAATATTCCCGGTGTTGTTGGGGATTTCCGGTTCCACCAAAACGATATGCATACGCTTCGCTCCCTTTCGCCGCCGCTGCCCGGGCCCATACGGCCGGCTGCGGAAAATAAAAAAATAAACCCAGCGGAGCCGCTGGGTTTTGGTCGGGGTGAGAGGATTTGAACCTCCGGCCTCTGCGTCCCGAACGCAGCGCTCTACCAAGCTGAGCCACACCCCGGAAACTTCTATATTTTATCCCAAACCGGCTTGTTTTGTCAACAGTTTTTTCCCAGGCAGGGAAGGATATTGTTTTTTTCTTTGGGGTATAGTACAATAAAAAAGGCGGCGATTTACGCCGCCGCAATCTTGTGTCATCGAAGGAGGGGGGTCCGGTGTCCTTTTGGGCGCAAGCCGCCATGGTTTTGCAAAATCATGGACGGGCGCTGGCCGTCTGCCTGATCGCCCTCAATTTGCTGGCTTTTGTCCTGTACGCCTTTGACAAATACCAGGCCGTTCATGATAAATGGCGGGTGCGGGAATCCACGCTGCTTTTGGCGGCTGCCCTGGGCGGCGCGGCCGGCGCTTTTGCGGCCATGCGGGTTTTTCGCCACAAAACCAAGCATATCCGCTTTCGCATAGGCGTTCCCCTGCTGCTTTTGCTGCATATCTTTTTGCTGGCCTGCATCGTCTGGGCCTGATTCTCCATGGGAAATAAGCTTTATACATAAATAGAAAGACAATCATTATTTGACGACAAGGAGTGGATCGTATGGCGGAAAACAAATTTTTACTGATTCCCGGGCCGACGCAAATCCCCAATCGGGTGCTGGACGCCGGGGCGCAACCGATGGTCAGCCATCGCAGCGGCGAATTTATCGCCATTTTCAACGAGCTGCGGCAGAATTGCAAAAGCGTTTTTAAAACAAAAGAAGAAGTTTTGATTATGACCTGCTCCGGCACCGGTTGTTTGGAAGCCGCTTTGATCAACTTCCTCCGTCGCGGGGATAAAGTTCTGGCGGTGTCCATCGGCAATTTCGGCGACCGCTGGCGGGATATCGCGGAGGCTTACGGCTTCCAGGTGGACTATTTGGCTTTCCCCTGGGGCGAGCCTGCGGATCCGCAAGTCATCGCCGATAAGCTGGCGGCGGACGTGAATAAAGAAATCAAGGCTGTTTTGGTGCAGCATCATGAAACCTCCACCGGCGTTTACAATCCTTTGCCGGAGATCTCCAAGGCGATGGGCGACCATCCGGCTTTGCTGATGGTGGACGCCGTCAGCGGTTTGGCCGCCTGCCCCCTGAAAATGGACGCCTGGGGCCTGGATGTGGTAGTGGCCTCCTCGCAAAAGGCGCTGATGACGCCGCCCGGCCTGTCTCTGATCGGCGTCAGCCAAAAGGCCTGGGCCGCGGCGGAGAACAGCGATATACCCAAGTTCTATTTGGATTTGAAAAAAGCCAAAAAATACGCGGCGGACGGACAAACGCCCTTTACCCCCGGGGTTTCTTTGGTATACGCCATGAACGAAGCGGTGAAAATGATTGTGGAGGAAGGCGTGGATCAAACCATAGCCCGGCATTACCGTCGCCGGGATGTGGTGCGCGCCGCTTTGCAGGCCATGGGCCTCAAGCTGCTGGCCGATGAATCCTGCGCCGGCGGCGTCGTGACCGCCTTTTATACCCCGGATAATATCCCGCCCAAGGCCCTGACCACCGCCATGAACAAGACCTATCAAGTGGCTATGGCCGGCGGCATGGGCAAATTGAAACCCACCACGCTGCGTTTCGCCCATTTGGGATATATGCGGGATCTGGAATTGGCCGCCGGTATCGCCGCCTTGGAAATGGCTCTGCTGGCCAATGGCTATGATCTGCAGCCCGGCGCGGCCATGGCCGCTGCGGAAGCCGTTTGGGCACGCCAATCCCAATGACCCAAACTTTGCTGCTGCTGCCCCGGGGCTGCGAATGGCTGGAAGCCGCCGCCTTTTGGGATGTTTTCGGCTGGAATATGCTGCTGGGAGATAAAACGAACGGTTTGACCGCCGCCGCCCCAGGGGGATGCGCCCCTTCTTTTGCGGCGGCGGAGGGCCTGAGAATCATTGGCTGCCCGGATTGGCGACAAATCCGGGAGGCCGACTTTGCCGCCTTGGCTTTGCCTGGCGGCTTTGGTCGCTTCGGCTATTTTAAATCCGCCCTGGGGCCGGAATGCGCCGCCTTGATCCGGGCTTTCGCCGCCGCCGGCAAACCCATCGCCGCGGTTTGCACCGGCGCGGCGGTTTTGGCCCGATTGGGCGTTCTGCAGGGCAAACGGGCCACGGTTTATCCCATCGAACAGGGCTATTGGCAGCGGCAATTGGTGGAAGGCGGCGCTTGCTATGTGGATGCGCCCCTGGTCCGGGACGGCCATGTGATCACCGCCCGGGATCCCGCCGCCGCCCTGCCGGCGGCTCTCTCTCTGTTGGCCATGCTTTCCGGCCGGGAAAACGCCCTGGCCATTGCCGCCGCCATGGGCTATACCGGGGATTTTCTGTAAACGGCGGCGGACACAGCATATCGCCCGATACGGGCGGCCATAGGCACAACCATACGGATAGGAGAAGGATAAGAAAATGGAAATGGCGGATCGCAAACCGAAAACCGCTGCGCTCAATCGAAATCATGTGCTGATCGCCATGGCGGCGGTGGCGCTTTGCCTGGGTTCCTCTTATTCTTTCGGCGTTTTTGTCAAACCCCTGGCGGATTGTTACGGCTGGAGCATCTCCCAGACCACTTTGGCCTTCACTTTAAACGGCTTGCTGTCGCCGCTGCCGATGATCATCGGCGGCCGGGTGGTGGATCAGGGCCATTCCCGCCGGGTGGTGATTTGCGGCGGTTTGCTGTTCGCCCTTTGTTTCATGTTTTCCGGCAGCGTATCCAAGCCCTGGATGCTGTATGTATTGTACAGCGGTTTGGGCTGTTTTGGCCTGCGCGCCGCTTATTCCGGCCTGATCGGCAACGGTTTGAAGCTGTTTTATGACCGAAAAGGCTTTGCCAGCGGCATCATCGCCGCTTCCTACGCTTCGGCGGCTGTTTTCATCGCTCCGGCGGCCAATTATCTGATCGAACGCTACGGCGTGGCGGCGGCTTTTCGCGTACTGGGCCTGATTTATTTGGCGGTGGTGCTGGCGGCCGCCCTGTTTATAAAGGAAGCGCCGCAGCCGGGGCCGCCCCGGCGTTTGGACGCTTTGCCCGGCGGCAAGGGCGTGAACCTGAATTGGCGGCAAATGATCAAAACCCGCCGCTTTTATTGGTTGGTGGCGGTGTTCGTTTGCGGCAGCATGGCCGGACTGATGTTGATTGCCGAAGCTTCCGTGCTGGGACAGGGATTCTTTGGGCTGACCGCCGCCGCGGCCGCCGTTTTTGTCAGCGCCTATTCCTTGGCCAATTGCTGCGGCCGCTTTGTTTTCGGCCCCCTTTCCGACCGGCTGGGCCGTTATCCCACGATGATCGTCATCGGCGCCGTCGTCTCCGCCGTTTTGCTTTTGGCGGCTCTTTTTCCCACGCGCCTCACTTTTTTCCTGTCTTTGATCGGCGTGGGCTTGGGCTTCGGCGGCGTGATGAGCATCATGCCCGCTTTGGTGGCGGAAGATTTCGGCCAGCTGCATTACGGCATCAATTACGGCATCTGCTACATCGGCTATTCGCTGGGCTCGCTGCTGGGGCCGCAGATCGCCGCCTATTTCGGGGAAGGCAGAGGCAGCGTTTCCGTGTTGTACGGGATCGCCCTGGCTTTCTCTTTATGCGGCTTGCTGCTGACCTGGCGGCGCTGGCGCAAAAGCTGACCCCTGTTTTTTCGCTTTTTGGCGGTTTTTGTCAGGTATGGTTTTTGCCTGCCGGGACAAGCTAATCCCGGAGGCGATGGCAATGACCCAGGATTTTGCAGGCGTAAAACGTTCGCGAAAAAGCAAAATGAAAAAGCGGGACGAAGAATGGGATCGGATGAAAATGGAGATCGCCCAGGAATTGGGCTTGTGGGATAAATTGACCAGCCAGGGCTGGAGCGGTCTGTCCGCGGAAGAAAGCGGACGCTTGGGCGGGATATTGGCCCGCCGCCGCCGTTTGGCGAAAGCGAACGAAAGCGCCATATCCAGGGAAGAAAAGTAAAAAGAATGTTCAGGAGCCATTGCGACGGATTTCTCAATGGCTCCTGTTTTATAATGGACTTGTTGCACATATACATAAGACAAGGGCATCGCTGGGAAAAGGAGGCCGGTTCCATGGGCTATGTGGTATACGGCGACGTGCTGTTGGCCTTGAATTTTTTCTTTGACTTCTTTTTGCTTTGGTTTGCCGGAAAATTCATGCGCCGCCGCATACGCTGGCTGCGCCTGACGGCCGCCGCTCTGCTGGGAGCGGCGTATGGCGCGGGGGTGGCGGTATATGCCGGTTCCTTTCTCTACGCCTGGCCGGCTGCGGCCGCCGTATCCGTTCTTCTGCTGCGCCTGGCCTATCCCTGGCAGGGCTGGCCGGAGTTTTGCCGCTTGGCGGCGGCTTTCTATTTGCTGGCTTTCGCTATGGCCGGCGCGGGCCTGGCCGCCGCCGCTTTTTTGGCCCAACGGGGCGCGCCTTTGGCCGCCGGGCAGGCGGTGCGGGGGGCGGCGCTGCTGTTCGCTTTGATCCCCGGCTTCAGCCTGGGCCAACGGGGCTGGCGCTTATTGCGCCGCGCCTGGCAAAAGGAGGATTTCCTGACCGTATTGGAGATCGCCGCCGCCGGCCGGCTTTTATCCGTACCGGCGCTGATCGATACCGGCAACAACCTATGCGAGCCGGTCAGCGGCCTGCCGGTAGCGGTGGCGGATTATACCGCGCTGCAGGGCCTGTTTCCTCAGCGCCTGCGTTTGCTGCTGCAGCGCTACGGCGGCGCCGACCCGGCGCAGATCCTGCAAAGCCTGGCTCGGGATGGGGATGTGGACGGCTGGTGGAAACGACTGCGGCTGATCCCCTTTGCCAGCATCGGCAAGAGCCATGGCTTGTTATTGGGCTTTCGACCGGATAAATTGACGGTGATAAGCAGCGAAGGCAGACTGACCGCTCCGGGAGTGGTGGCTTTGTCCTTTGGGGAATTGAAAGACCGTCCCTATGGGGCGGTGATCAATCCCCAACTGCTGCAGGGCGGAGAAAACATAAAGGAGGTTGGCGCATGAACCATTGGTTGCGGAATATTGTCTTGCGGTACCGGCTGTGGCGATGCCGTTTGGCCGGCGAGGAGCGGGTGGACTATATCGGCGGCAGCGATATTTTGCCGCCGCCGCTGCCTGCGGAGGAGGAATCCCGGCTGTTGGCCGCCTGGTCCCGGGGGGATAGCGACGCCCGCCAGTCCCTGGTGGAACACAATCTGCGTTTGGTGGTATATATCGCCCGCAAGTTTGAAAACACCGGCGTAGGCGTGGAGGATTTGGTTTCCATCGGCGCCATCGGCCTGATCAAGGCGGTAAACACCTTCGACGCCGGCAAAAAGATCAAGCTGGCCACCTACGCCTCCCGCTGCATCGAAAACGAGATCCTCATGTATTTGCGGCGGCACAGCAAAACCAAAGCGGAGGTCAGCTTTGACGAGCCTTTGAATGTGGATTGGGACGGCAATGAATTGCTGCTTTCCGATATATTGGGGACGGAGGACGATACCGTATACAAATCCATCGAGGAAGATGTGGAACGCAAGCTGCTGTTCGCCGCCATGGCGAAGCTTTCCGCCAGGGAAAAAACCATTATGGAGACCCGTTTCGGCCTTTTTGGCAAAGAAGAGAAAACCCAAAAGGAAGTCGCCGAAATGCTGGGCATTTCCCAATCCTATATTTCCCGGCTGGAAAAACGCATCATCCATAAGCTGCAAAAGGATATTTTAAAAGCGGAATGATTTTGCCTTTGGCCGCCCCTTGTGATATAGTAAACGCATACGGTTGCCGGAAGGGGAAAACAGGGGCGAGGCCTATGGATTTACAGATTTTGGATTGGATTCGGGAAAACATATATTGCGATTGGCTGACGCCGGCGATGGCCCTTTTCTCCTGGATGGGGGAAGGGGCGGCTTTTTGGCTGTTGCTTTGCGGCGTATTGCTATGGCGGAAGGACAGCCGCCGTTATGCCGTGGCCGCTTTGCTGGCCATGCTGCTTTCCCTGTTGCTTTGCAATTTGGCGCTGAAGCCCCTGGTGGCCCGGCCCCGGCCGTTTCTTCCGGGAGAAGATGCGGTTTTGCCGGTTTTGCGCACGGGGGATTATTCTTTCCCCTCGGGACATGCTTCCGCTTCTTTTGCCGCCGCTATCGCCTTGTCCGGTTGGCGGCGCTGGGGCCGTATCCTTTTTCCGCTTTTGGCCGCCTGCATCGCCTTTTCCCGTTTGTATTTTTATCTGCATTATCCCGGCGACGTATTGGCCGGCGCTTTGTTGGGGACGGCTTTGTCCTGGCCGGCCCTGTGGATGGCCGGCCGTTTGCAGCAAAAGTGGCCTTGTTTCTTTGACCCAAGCTGATACTTGTTTTCCCTTGACGGCTATGCTAGAATAACCCTGCAAACCGCAGGCGAAACAAATGCCCTTGCCGGGGCGGCGTCCGTTCGTTGTTTCGTCCAACGTTTACCGGAAAAAGAAAACCGGCCGCCGGGGGTTTTCCATCCAGCCGGCGCAGCCGCAAGGAGGATGTCTGTATATGACCAATATGTTGCCGCGGGTAGCGGCGGTACACGATGTTTCCGGTTACGGCAAATGCGCTTTGACCGTGGCCATGCCCATACTGTCCGCCGCCGGCGTGGAAGTATGTCCTTTGCCCACCGCATTGCTGTCCACCAATACGCTGTTTGAGAACTTCACTTTTTTTGATTTCACCCCCTATATGGACGCATATGTGGACCATTGGCAAAGCCTGAAGTTGAAATTCGATTGCGTATACAGCGGCTTTTTGGGCTCGGTAAAACAAATCGCCGTGGTGACCCGGCTGGCGCAGGAATTTGATAGCGGCATCGCGGTGATCGATCCGGTGATGGGGGATAACGGCAACGTTATCAAAACCTATACGCCGGAAATGTGCCGGGAAATGGCCAAACTGGTGGGTATTTCCCATCTGACCACTCCCAATATTACCGAAGCCTGTATCCTCACAGGCAGGACGTATCAAGGCGAAGAACTGTCCCGGGAAGACTGCCAAAAGATCTGCGGCGAGATCCGGGAATTGGGCGCGCAAAGCGTGGTGCTCACCGGCGTGCAGCGGAACGGCGTTTTATACAATTGCGGCCTGTCGGCGCAAACCGGCTATTTTGAAAAGGAAATCGATTTATTGCCCTTCCATATGCACGGCACCGGCGACGTGTTTACCAGCGTTTTGGTAGGCGGCCTGGTGCGGGGCTATGATTTGCCCCAAAGCGTGGAAAGCGCCGCCGCCTTTGTCTACGACGCCATGACGGCCAGCCGGGATTTGCCGGATGTGTTCGACCGGGGCGTGGGCTTTGAATTGATCGCCCATAAGCTGGGGACAGGCATTTACCGGCGTTGACGCCGGGATTGCATCCTTTCGTTAATATTTTTTTAGAAAAAGGCTTCCGTCTCTATGCGGAAGCCTTTTTTCTATGGGGCGTTGCACCGTTGTCCGGGCTGCCTGTGAGCGGGGTCCGGTTTGTATTATGGGGCCGTTTATGATATATTTAGGATATAGCGAAGGAGAATCAACGAAGGAAAACCGCCGGTTGGCGGCGGAACATGGAGCGTAGAATGGATCAGGCAGAACCCATCCGTTTGCAAAAATTTTTGGCCGAACGGGGCGTGGCTTCCCGCCGGGCCGCGGAACAGATGATCGCCGCCGGCCGCGTGCAGGTCAACGGCAAAACCGTGACCGATATGGGCGTGAAGATCGTCCCGGAACGGGACCGGGTGCTGGTGGACGGCGCGGAGCCCCCCGCTCCGCCGCAGCTGCGTTATATCCTGCTGCATAAACCCACGGGCTATATTTGCTCCGTGCGGGACGAAAAAGGCCGCCGCACCGTTCTGGACCTGGTGCCGGCGGCGCAGCGGCTGTATCCGGTGGGCCGCCTGGATTACGATACTTCCGGCCTGCTGTTGCTGACAAACGACGGCGCTTTGACCCATGCTTTGCTGCACCCCAGCCGCCAGGTGGAAAAAACCTATTGGGCGGAAACAGAGGCCGTGCCTGATGAATCAGGGCTGCAGCGATTGCGCCGGGGCGTGTATCTCAGCGATGGCAAAACCGCCCCGGCCAAAGCCCGCATCGTCAAACGGCTGCCGGACGGGGCTGTGGTGGAACTGACCATACATGAAGGGCGCAACCGGCAGGTGCGGCGCATGATGGAAGCGATAAACTGCCCGGTGCGCCGTTTGAAGCGGGTATCCGTGGCCTTTTTGACCCTGGAGGGGCTGCCTTTGGGCGGGTGGCGGGAGCTTAGCCCGGAAGAAGTCGCGCGCTTGTCGGCCTATGTCCGGCAGGAAACGCCAAAACGGCGCTGATGGGAACAGGCATAGGGAGGATAGCAATGGATGTGATCGTCATCGGCGGCGGGCCCGCCGGTATGATGGCTGCCTGGGCCGCCGCCATGGAAGGGGCGGCGGTATGTCTGTGGGAGCGCAATGCCCGTCTGGGCCGCAAGCTGGCCATTACCGGTAAAGGACGCTGTAATATCACCAATCAATGCGAGATCGAGGAATTGGTGCGGCATATCCCCGGCAACGGTTCGTTTCTCTACGGGGCCTTTTCCCGTTTTTCTCCCCAGGATATCATGGATTTTTTTGCCCGGGCCGGCGTGCCGGTAAAGGTGGAGCGGGGTCGGCGGGTTTTCCCCCAGTCCGATAAAGCCGCCGATGTGGTCAACGCCATGACCCAGGCCTTGCGCGACGCCGGCGTCACCGTGGCTTATGAGCGCCGGGCCAAGTCCCTGCGCATACAGGATGGCGCGGTGCAGGGCGTTGTTGATGGGCAGGGCCGGTTTTTCCCCGCTTCCCGGGTGATCGTCGCCTGCGGCGGCGCGTCCTATCCCGCCACCGGTTCCACCGGCGACGGCTACCGTCTGGCCGAGGACGCCGGCCATACGGTGATCCCGCCCCAGCCTTCCCTGGCTCCTTTGACCACGGTGGAAACCTGGCCGGAACAGGTGATGGGGCTGAGTTTGAAAAACGTTCGCCTGAAAGCGGAAAAAGAGGGCAAACTTTTGGGGGAGGAATTCGGCGAAATGCTGTTCACCCATTTCGGCATCTCCGGCCCCATCGTGCTCACCCTGTCCCGGCCGGTGATCGAGGCCGGCGGGGCGGGGGTGCGCCTGTATTTGGATTTGAAACCGGCTTTGCGTCCGGAGCAGCTGCGGCGGCGGCTGGATCGGGATCTGCAAAAGTTCTGCCGCCGGCAATTGCAAAATGGCATGGACGATTTGCTGCCCGCCTCGCTGATCCCGGTATTCCTGGGCTTGAGCGGCGTGGATGTGCATAAACCCTGCAATCAATTGACCAGGGAAGAGCGGCAAACCCTGGCTTTGCTGATGAAAGCGATACCCCTGACGGTGCAGGGCTGCCGGCCCCTGGCCGAGGCCATTGTCACCAAGGGCGGCGTGCGGGTGGATCAGGTTTCGCCCAAAACCATGGAATCCAAACTGGCCCAGGGCCTGTATTTTGCCGGCGAAGTATTGGACGTGGACGGCTATACCGGCGGTTACAATTTGCAAATCGCCTGGAGCAGCGGTTATGTGGCCGGACAGGCCGCCGGAAGAAGCATGGAATAAGGCCCCGCCGTCCGGCGGCCGGGCAGCGTATCCGGGGGGAGCAAGCATGGAACAGACAAAGCATATCGTGGTGGGGGTGGCCGGCCATGTGGATCATGGCAAAACATTGCTGACCGCCGCCTTGACCGGGGTGGATACCGACCGCCTGCCGGATGAAAAACGGCGGGGCATGACCATCGTGCCGGGCTTCGCGCCCTTGCCGGTAAGCGATCGCTTGCATTTGGCCTTGATCGATGTGCCGGGCCACGAGCGTTTCGTCAAAAATATGCTGTCCGGGGTGGGCGGCATCGATATGGCTCTGCTGGTGGTGGCGGCGGACGAAGGCGTCATGCCCCAAACCCTGGAACACCTGCATATCCTGGAGCTGCTGGGGATCGATAAAGGCGTGGCGGTGATCAGCAAAATCGACGGCGTGGACGGAGAAAGACGGGCCGCGGCCCGTCGGCAGCTGGAGCAGACCCTGGCCGGGACTTTGCTGCAAAACGCGCCGGTGATCGAGGCTTCCGCCTATACCGGCGAAAATATCCTTCTGGTCAAAGAGGCCTTGGCTGCCGTGGCCATGCAGACGGCTGCCAAGTCCGCCGCCGGTTTTTGCCGTTTGCCCATCGACCGGGTGTTCAGCAAAACCGGCTTCGGCACGGTGGTCACCGGCACCCTGTGGATGGGACGCATCCGCGAGGGACAGATTTTGCAGTTAACGCCGGGGGAAACCCTGGCCCGGGTGCGGGGCCTGCAAGCCTACGGCAAAACCGTGGCGGAAGCGGCGGCCGGCAGCCGGGTGGCGGTCAATCTTGCCGGCGTGGAAGTGCAGGATATCCCGGTGGGCAGCTGGTTGGCGGAGCCTCGGACGCTCCGCGCCGCCAGCCGTCTGGACGCGGCTTTATCCCTGCTTTCCGACGCCGCCCCTTTGAAAGATCAGGACCGGCTGTGGGTGCATCATGGCGCGGGCCGGGTCATGGGGCGGATCCGCCTGCTGGACGCCGCGGAACTGCAGCCGGGACAAAGCCGGTTTGCCCAAATCCAGCTGGCAGCCCCTTTGTGCCCGGTGGTGGGCGACCGCTTGATCCTGCGGCGGCATTCGCCGGCGGCTACCGTAGGCGGCGGCGCGGTTTTGGCGGTGGATCCGCCCCGGCATAAACGCTTCGACGGGGCGGTGCTGCGGGAACTGACGGTGAAGCAAAAGGGCGACGGCCCGGCCATGACCGGCGATTTGCTGCGGCGGCAGGCCCAGCCTTTGCCTGCGGCAGCCGTCTCCCGGCTGTGCGGTATGCCGCCGGAAGAGGCAGACGCCGCTTTGGCGCTTTTGACCGATCGCGGCAAGGCCCTGCGTTTGCCTGCCGGTAAAGAAACATATTATCTGGATGCCCAGATCGCGGAGGAACAAAAACTGCATATTTTGCAAGCCTTGGACGCCTATCACCGGCGTTATCCTTTGCGGGCAGGCATGCCCGCAGCGGAATTGCGGCAGCGCTTCCTGGCTGCCTATCCGCCGAAAGCCGTAGGCGTCCTGCTGCAAAAGTGGCAGGATGGGGCTTTTTTGCAGGTCAAGGGTTCTTTGGTCTCCGTCTTTGGCTTCCACAGCCGGCCTTCCCGTCAGCAAAGAGAGATATTGAAACGGCTGACCGCCATCTATGAGCGGGCCGGTTTGTCTCCGGAACCCTGGGAGCAGGTGATAAAAAAGATACCCCTGTCTCCGGCGGAGGCCGGAGACTATTTGCAATGGCTGGCGGAGCAGGGGCGCCTATGCCGCTGCGGCGACTGCTGGTTCAGCGTTGCGGCGTTGGAGCGGGGGGAAGCCTTGCTGCGCCGGCGTTTTGCCGAGGAACCCTTTACCCTGGCCCAGGCCAGAGACGTATTGGGCGTCAGCCGCAAATATGCGCTTTTGCTGCTGGAATATTTGGATCAGCGCAAAATCACCCTGCGGCAGCAGGATAGCCGAAGTTTTCGGGTGCAAGGGAAAAGCCGACAGGCATAAAAGCGCGGCCGCGCTTTCATAGCATTTCATGAAGCGTAGTAAGCCTTAAGGAATGATATATGTGGGCATTTTGTAATAGTGTATGCATAATGGGAGGTGGATGCTGTGTTTTGTTTTCAGTGTGAACAAACGGCAGGCAGTATAGGTTGTACCGGTAAGGCGGGGGTATGCGGCAAAACGGCGGAAATCGCCGGTTTGCAGGATGCGCTCACCGGCGCGGTCATCGGTTTGGCCCAGGTGATGGACAGGCATGTTCCCCGGGAGGATGAGGCCTGGCGTATGCTTACCCAGGGTTTGTTCGCCACCATGACCAATGTGAACTTCGACGGCGCGGAAATACGCCGCCGCATTGACGAGATCCATGCCGCCCAGGCCAGACTGGCCCCGGATCGGAAAACGGCGGATTATGACATGCAAGCCATATGGACGGCGGATGCGGATTCCCGCTCTTTGAAAACCTTGATTTTGCTGGGCTTGCGGGGTATGGCGGCCTATGCCTGTCATGCCGAAACCCTGGGTTGCACCAATGCCAAGATGGACCGTTTTTTTCTCAAGGCGTTGAGCGCCTTGACGGAAGACCGGTCTATGGAAGAATGGCTTCCTTTGCTTAGCGAATTGGGCAAGATCAATATGCTGAGCCTGGAGGCCTTGGATCGGGGCAATACTCAGGCTTACGGCGATCCTGAACCGGTCCAGGTTTCCCGCAAAGTGGAAAAAGGCCCCTTTATCGTGGTCACCGGCCATGATTTGCGGGATATGGAATTGCTTTTGCAGCAAACCGCCGACAAAGGTATATCCGTATATACCCATGGAGAAATGCTGCCGGCGCATGCCTACCCTAAATTGCGGGCGTATTCCCATCTCAAAGGACATTACGGCTCCGCCTGGCACAACCAGCAAAAGGAATTTGCCGATTTGCCTGCGCCGGTGCTCTATACCGCCAATTGCCTGATGCCGGTAGGGAAAACCTATGCTGACCGGGCCTTCACCACCGGGCCGGTGTATTATCCGGGCGTCGTACATATCGGCGAGGACAAAGACTTTTCGCCGTTGATCGAAAAAGCCTTGTCCCTGGGGGGGTACGGGGAAGATCGCACTTTCCCCGGCATAAACGGCGGTGAAACCGTGAACACAGGCTTTGGCCATGGGGTATTGCTGGCACAATCCGATAAAATCATACAATTGATGGAAAGCGGCGCCATCCGCCATATCTTCCTGGTGGGCGGCTGCGACGGGGCCGCCGCCGGCCGCCGCTATTATACGGAATTCGTGAAGCAAACGCCCCCGGATACCCTGGTGCTGACCCTGGGCTGCGGAAAATTCCGCTTTCATGACTTGCAGCTTGGCGAGATACAGGGTATACCCCGTTTGATTGATCTGGGACAGTGCAACGACGCATACAGCGCCCTACTGCTGGCCGCCACGCTGGGCAATTATTTCCATCGCCCCGTGAACAAGCTGCCCCTTTCTTTTATTCTGTCCTGGTATGAGCAAAAGGCGGTATGCATCCTGTTGACTTTGCTGTATCTGGATGTGAAGAATATCCGTCTCGGCCCCACGTTGCCGGCGTTTTTGTCCGCCAATGTTCGGCAATATCTGACGGACGCGTATCAGCTTCAGCCAATCGCCACGCCGGAAAAGGATTTGCAGGCTATTCTTGGCTGACCGTACATAGGCTTTTCTCTCCAGTATCTTAGCAAAACAGGAAAGAAGCGCCGGTATCGCTTTGCCGGCGCTTAGTTTTTTTCCGAAAATTAATTACAGAAAAAAACGTGGGAAAGTCTTGACGAATCCAAAATCATAGGCTATAATGTAAAAGCTGCCGCGAAATGACGATATTTTTATTTTGCTTTCGCTTCCAGCAAAAAGGCAAAATAGAGAAAAAAAGGTTTGACAAAACGCCGACGATACTGTATAATATTCTTCGTTGCCAGCGGGTGATTAGCTCAGTTGGGAGAGCGCCTGCCTTACAAGCAGGATGTCGGCAGTTCGAACCTGTCATCGCCCACCAAGATGGCGCAGTAGCTCAGATGGTTAGAGTGCCAGCCTGTCACGCTGGATGTCGAGGGTTCGAGTCCCTTCTGCGTCGCCAATTCCGCCTCGGTAGCTCAGTTGGTAGAGCAGGGGACTGAAAATCCCCGTGTCGGTGGTTCGATTCCGCCCCGAGGCACCAATCTGCGGGTATAACTCAGTGGTAGAGTGCGACCTTGCCAAGGTCGAAGTCGAGGGTTCAAATCCCTTTGCCCGCTCCAAAAACCGCTTTTGCAGATCATGCGAAGGCGGTTTTTTTATAGCTTTTTGTGTAACGGCGGCCTGCCGGCAGACCGCCTATTTTTATATTTACGAAAAGGGGATTTTGCTATATAATCATAAGTAAACGGTTGTTGTTATCATTATTAACTGTAAGAAGGGAGTATCGCTATGGATATCAAACAAAAAATGGACAGCATTCTACAAAAAACCGATATCGACGAAAAGCTGAAAAACGCCGCAGGCAATGTCAAGGACAAGGTCAACGACGCTTTGGAAAAAACCGATATGGACGAAAAACTGAAAGCGGCCGCCGGCGACGTCAAGGACAAACTGGGCGAAAAAGTCAACGACGCCTTGGAAAAAACCGATATCGACGACAAGATCAAAGCCAAAGCCAACGATCTCAAAAACAAATTCATGGGCGGCGACAAATAACCGGACGTTTTAGAAAAGAAAAAGCAAGACAAAAGAAAAATCCACTTCATCCTTTCGGGAGGGAGTGGATTTTTTTATGTTTTATCGCCTGAGAAAGCCTGGCCGGAAGGCCGGAACTATTCGGCTTTTTTCAGCAGATCTCTGATTTCCATAAGCAGAGCGGCTTCTTCCGAAGGCTTGGGGTCTTCCGCCGGCGCTTCTTCCTGTTTTTGGCGGAATTTGTTGATGGATTTGACGAGGCAGAAGATGACCAGCGCGATCAACAGGAAGTTGACAACGTTTTGGATGAAATTGCCGTAATACAGAGCAGCTTCGGGAACGTCTCCCGCCGCAGGGGTGATGACGTATTTCAGCTGGGTGAAATCGATACCGCCGAATATCCAGCCGATCAGCGGCATGATCACATCGTTGACCAGGGAGGTGACGATGGCGGTAAAAGCGCCGCCGATAATGATGCCGACCGCCATGTCCATAACGTTGCCGCGGGTGATGAATTCTTTGAATTCACCGATAAAGCCTTTGGATTTATGCAAAACGCCCTTCGTTTCTTGTTCCATAATCGTCTTCCTTTCGCGTTTATTTTTTACGTAGATTTAAGTTCTCTCTTTATAGGATGAATCCTCTAGAAAACCATGCTTTTTTATGAAAAAAGATACGCGGACCGTTAGTGGGCTATGCCGCCATAGCGCCATGCGGCGTCATAGCGCCGGTTACAGCAGGCTGTAAAGAATTGTTTGCGACATATGACAGTTACTGCAGAATCCTGCTGATATGGCTGTAAAACACTTAATTTACAAAATTAGAATATTTTTTTAATGCGTCCTATGATTATAATCCGCACAAAAAGAGATTTTTGACGATTATTGCAAAAAAAATAAAATTTTAAGCATTTAGCTATTGACAACGGAAAACCGCAATGTTATATTAGCATTAATCTTCTATTAGCCTATGTCTAACAAAAGATCAACTCTGCTTATGCGTAAAGGGGGATGAAAGATGAAAGGAAAGGCATTTTTAGGAGAGCTGATCGGCACGTTTCTATTGGTGCTCTTCGGGACAGGTTCCGTGGCGGTGGCTGTTCTATACGGCGAGTATACCGGGATATTCCAGATCGCCATTCTCTGGGGTACCGCGGTCACGCTGGGCATTTATGCCACGCGCCATCTGTGCGACGCCCATTTCAATCCTGCCGTCACCTTTGCCATGGCTGCCACCGGCCGTCTGAACAAAGGCATGATACTGCCCTATCTGGCCGGTCAGTTCGTAGGCGCTTTTGTGGCGTCTTTGACGGTTTACGGCACCTTCGCTTCCAAACTGGTTGCCTTTGAGGCCGAAAACAACATTATCAGAGGCACGATAGAATCGCGGCTCAGCGCCAAGATGTTCGGCGAGTATTATTACCTGGGCGTAGGGGAACAAACGGTTTCCATGCCTTTGGCCATGTTTGCGGAAGGCATGGGCACATTCATTCTCGTACTTATGATTTTCATTCTGACCGAACGCTGCAACAAAGGAAAACCCGACGGCAATATGGTCCCTTTGTTCATCGGTCTTACCCTGGCTTCCTGCATCGCCTTGTTTGGCCCCTTGACCCAGGCCGGTTTTAACCCCGCCAGAGACTTTGCCCCGAGAATGGTGGCCCTGATCTTCGGTTGGGGCAGCGCGGTATGGACGGACAACTGCGGCGGTTTCTTCTGGGTATACATGCTGGCCCCGATCATCGGCGGTTTGCTGGCCGGTCTTCTTTTCACCAAGGTCATTCAGAAGTCTATGGAAAAGGTGGAAGAAGCGTAATGCTATGTTTTTATATACATAAGAAGGTAAAACAAAAAGAGATATGGAAATATAAGTAAAACGGTAGGATTTGATAAACGAGGAGGTAATCATATGACGAATGCGACAAAGCTGATCTTGGTTGGCGGTTTTCTCGGCGCTGGAAAAACCACCATGCTTTCCCGGCTGGCGAATATTTTAGCCAATAGAGATGTTAAGGTCGGTCTGGTTTCCAACGATCAGGCCACAGACCTGGTGGACACAGCGGTGCTGACGAAAACGGGCTGCGATACCAAAGAAGTGAGCGGCAGCTGCTTTTGCTGCAATTTCCTCGGTTTTGAAGCCGCGCTGCGCAGTTTGAAGGAAAAATCCGGCGTGGATATCATCATCGCGGAGCCGGTAGGCAGCTGCACGGACCTTTCCGCTACCATTCTCCAGCCGCTTAAAGATAAGTATAAAAACGATTACGATCTGGCTGCTTTCAGCGTTTTGGTGGATCCCAAAAGATTGGCGGAGATCCTGGCGGGCGGCGATTCCGGCCTGCATGCCAGTTCTGCCTATATCGTACGCAAACAATTGGAAGAAGCGGATATGATCGTCATCAACAAATGCGATCTGCTGACCCCGGCCGAAGCCGCGAAATTGACGGAAGCCGCGGCCAAGGCTTATCCCCAGGCCAAAGTCTTCTGCGTCAGCGCCCAGGAAGGCGCCAATGTGGAATCCTGGCTGGATGCGGTGCTCAGCTCCACGGGTTCCGGCAAAAACCTGACGGAAGTGGACTATGATATCTATGCGGAAGGCGAAGCCGTTCTCGGTTGGTTCAACGCGGATATCACCCTCAGCGGCCATGCCGACTGGAACGCGCTTTTGTCCAAATATGTGAACGCTTTGGCAGAAAGATTCGCTTCCAAGGATCAGGCCATCGGCCACCTGAAAGTCCTCATGTCCGACGCGGCCGGCGATACCTTCGCCGTGGCCAACCTGACCTCCGGCAAAGACGCCATCCGCATCCGGGGCGAAGTCGCCGCCGGCCCGGAAGCCCAGCTGATCGTCAACGCCAGGGTAGAGATGAGTCCCGAAGAACTGGAAGAGGCCATTTTTCAGGTGCTGGACGCCGCCTGCGGCGATGCGGTGCAACATAAAGTCGTCAGCTATAAATGCCTGATGCCCGGCCGCCCCGCGCCCACCTATCATTACGATCAGGTGATATAAGCGGCCCGGCGAGCGCTTCCGTTTCCCGCAGAAACAAATCTTTTAAAAAATATTTATAATACAAAAACCCGAGGTCGTTTCCGGCCTCGGGTTTTGGCTGTATAAGGGCAGGCGGGGCGGGAGCCACAGCGCGTTTTGTTCCAAAATTGCGGAAATAAAAAAGTTTGTTTCAAAAGGTAGACTTTTTGAAACAAGCGAATATGTAGCAAAAAATGGATAAAGCAGGGGTTTTTACGAGGTTTTTAGGGCCTTTCATGGGATTTCATGGCCTTTTTTTGCCTAAAACGAACGCGAAATCATTATAGTATATTTGTTTCAAAAAGTCTACTTTCTGAAACAAGCATTGGAAAGGGGAAAAGGCCAGCTTCCGGCGTTGCAATCAGGGCAAAATGGGATGAAAAACCGCCTCGGGAAGGCCTGTGTAGCAGGCTTTTTGAAACAGGCGTTGAAATGAGAAAAGGCCTGCTACCGGCATTTTCACCGGGGGAAGCCTGCTTTTTGAAACAAGGCAAAACGAAACGCCAGGGAAATCTTTTCATCGTGTCACCCCGCTGCTGCCGAAAGGCAGGCGCGGTGATTAGGAAATCCGGTCAGAATCCGGGATACGACCCTCGTAACTGTGTTTGCGGGAGGC
>JAILCQ010000038.1 GCA_024679955.1 Bacillota bacterium
CCGCAATAATTTGATAGAAAGTTTCCCGGTGGTTATAGCGGAGAGGCCACACCTGTTCCCATCCCGAACACAGTAGTTAAGCTCTCCCACGTCGATGGTACTTGGGACGCCGGTCCCTGGAAGAGTAGATCGCTGCCGGGAATTTTTAATCCTCGATAGCTCAACGGTAGAGTACGCGGCTGTTAACCGCGGTGTTGCTGGTTCGAATCCAGCTCGGGGAGCCATAAAGAAGAAGTCGTAAAAGCGGCTTCTTCTTTTTGTATAAAGAAAACCACGCGACTATCGCGTGGTTTTCTTTATACAAAAAGCGAAAAACGACCAATAGACAGGTCGTTTTTCGCGTCCGTAGATTCTAAAAAAATAGAAAGGAAGTGATTAAAATGAAGCTTTTCAAAAAATTATTGACTTGACAGGCGTCCAAATCTCCACTCTGTGGCCGTGATAGAATTCAAAGCTCAATTTGCTTTGATCCAGCTCCTTGCCGCTCTTTTCAAACCATTCGCGATAAATATATTTCCAGGCGTCGCGGATATGGTCTCGCAGGGCGGCTAGATCCCCGGCTGCGTAATCGGCGGCGGCCTGTTCCACAGGGAACACCGCATAATCGGCGGCCGGGATGGCCAGCAGGTTCATGCCGGCGGGTACGTCGTTTTCCTTTTTGACGATGGGCCCATAAAAATAGGCCAATTGTCCGCTGGTCTCTTCAGGATGTGTCCACAGGCCGACTTCGCCCAAATCGGAAGCGGCGATCCGGGCATAGTCTTCCTTGTCCACCTGGCTATAATCCTGTTGATGCCAGCAAGCAGCATGTTCCAAAATGTCGATATCTTCGTTTTGCGGGCGCGTTTCGCAACCGACTGCCCAAAAGGCCGGCTTGCTTTCAAACCTGGGTTCTATAGCGATCCTGCCTTTCTCGAAGATCGGGGAGGTGTGGGCGCATTCCCGCCGGTAGCAGCTGGGGCTGGTGTTGAACTCCTTGCGGAAAGCTTTGGCGAAGCCGCCGGGTGTATCGAAACCGTAGTCCAGGGCGACTTCGGTAACGCTCCTGCCGGCCGACAATTCGGCGGCTGCGGCTTGCAGTCTGGCCCGACGCAGGTATTTGCCGGGGGATAAGCCAATACATGCGCGGAAGATATGGCAAAAGTGGTAAAAGGAATAGCCATATCGCTGCGCCAGATCCACCGCCGAGATCTCTTCCCGGCAGTGGGCGTCCATATAAGCTGCCGCTTGCTCCATGCTTTCCCGGTAATGCATATGCACGCCTCCTGCCTATATCATAACACAGCCGGCGGCTCCGCACCATTCCACTTTTGCGGATTTGCGCCGCGTGTCCCGGAAAAAAGCCCCTGTTTCCCACGGAAAACAGCAATGGGAAAACAGGGGCGAAAGGGAGCGGGGCATATTGGCGTCAGGCCCGGCGTATCCCCGGCAGCACTTTTTGACGGGGATCGCGGATCAGTAGGGAAAGCAGCCAGACGATCAGCCCGCAAACCACGATCACCAGACCCAGCAGGGCGTCGTTGGCGGAGAGATCCAGGAAAGGCTCGCCTTCCGCTACGCAGAAGAAGCCGTCTACCGTCCACATCAATGCTGCGCCCCAGTACATCAGCGCCAGAAATCCCAGACGCAGGTCTTTATCCGCGTCCCGGAAGTACCAGAGCAGCGTGGCGGTTATGGCGGCGCAGGCGGTGAGAAGCAAGCACATATATCATCCCTCCCCACCGGCGGCCAGGGGCGTTTGCGCCGCTTTGTTTTCCAGCCGTTTGACGGCTAAAAGCATCAGCAGCCAGGCGGCGGTGACCACGACCATCATGGCGCCGCCTACGGCGAGGATCTCCGTCAGCATGGGCTGTATATCCGCCGGGTTGTTCATGGCCGTCAAAAAAGGCGGCCAGGGAACCACTTCGCCGTGCCAGATATGTTCGATGGCCAGCAAAAAGCTGCCGCCCCACAGCATCTTGCTCAGCCAGCCCAGCTTGCGGCTGAAGGGGATGGCGGCGGTTGCCGCAGCGGTTTCCGCCGGGGCGTCCTCTGCCGCTTGGCGGCAGGCGGCCGCCTCTTTATGTTCCACATTTTTTTTGATGGCGGAAACCACGATCGCTTCGGCCACCGGCGCTAAAAAGCATGCCATAGATAAGACCTCCTTTGGGATGATCGCGCGCCGCCAATGCAAAAAAGCCATGAAGCTTCCCGCCCTTCTGGGCGGGGAAAGCCTTCATGGCTATCCGAATCGATGAATCGCGACGCAAAATTGCAAGGGCCGGCCAGGCGGTCGGCAGGGCTTCTTCCTGAAGCTCTGTATACATATATTACCACAGCAAGGGCTGATTTGTCAAAAGCCTTGCCGGTCTATTCGTCTGCAGCGGCGCATTCCCGTTTGACCAGTTCCACCAGGGCCTCGATCAGCTTGCCATAGGAAAGATCCGCTACGCCGACGACGATGGTATCGCATTGGTTGACCGGGATCAGCAGCTTTTTGGCCCGGCATTGCCCCACGGCTGCGGCCATGGCCGGGCTGATCTCGCCCACCAGCGCGTCGGCTATGACGATACCTAGAGGCCCGATCACCAGGTCGGCCCGTCTGACCGCCGCCAGTACGGCGTTTTCGCCGGTGGCGGCCTGATCCGCCCCAGCTTTGAGCATGGCCGCCGTGGCGGTGCTGTTGGCGCCTACCGCCAGGATATGCAGGGGCGGCAGGGCGGCGTCCTTCAATGCCGCGACTACCTGACGGCCCAGGCCGCCGCCTTGTCCGTCGATGACCACCACTTGCAACGTTTTCATAAACGCCACCTCCCGTCTCTTTTATGCTAACATATTCCCATAAAACCGGCAAGCCCATTCTCCCGGCGGGGAAAAGGCAAACAGGCGTGGGGAAAACGTTGCAAAATCCAAAGGCCGGGGGAAACAAACCGGTATGGCGAAAGCAAGGAAAAAACTTGACAATATGGGAAGAGGTAGGGTATATTAAGGCCATACCGAAAGCATACCGAAAGGATTTTTCCTGGGAAATGCCCATCGTTTTGCGGCTTTTCCGGGTATCGCCGTTTTCGTAAAATAGAATTTCATATTGAGAATGGGTCGATAAAGGCGTGTAGCCGTAGTTTGTCTTGGGGGAGGCAGGCGGCGGTGAAAAAGGAACGGGTAATCAAACCCACGCGACCGGCACTGTGAGCGCAAGTCCGTACCGAAGCGGCGCAAGCCGCGGAACGAAAGTTCGCCATTGCAGGGTACGCCCTATGAGAAGGTAGGATATGGACGCGGGAGATTTATCTCAAAGCGCGAGTCAGGAGAATTGCTAGCCTTTGGCCATGCTGTTGCGGGCGGTTTCTCCGTAGGTATATTTTTCTCGATTCGCTCGCTGATTTTCCTTTGGGAAAACCGGCGTTTTCTGTTTATGGGGGAAACATCTGTGCCGCTGTCTTGAGGGAAAACCGGCGCAGGCCAACGGTATCCGGGGTATCCCGGCGCTGGTACGATCAAATACAGAGTGGGAGGAATGGAAATGAAAAGATGGTTTAAACATAAAGGGATGGTATGCCTATTGCTGCTGCTGACGCTGGCTTTGGCCTTGGCCATGGCGGGCTGCGGCGACAAAAACGACGGGACCGATCCGGATGCGATCGTGGAGGAGCAGGACGGGCAGCAAGAGGCGGACGCCGCTTTGACCGGCGACGAAGACCCGAACGCCGCAGAGGAACAGGGCGCGGAGGAGCAGGCGGAGCAGCAAGAGGAAGACGGCAAAGCCGATGCGGAAGAAAAACAGGATACGGATTCCTCCGAGGACGGCAAGAAGGCACAGGACGATAAGAAGGCTCAGGACAGTAAAAAAGCTGAGGACAGCAAAAAAGCTGAGGACAGCAAGAAGGCACAGGCTACCGCCAGCCAGCCGGAGCAAAAAGAGCCGGCCAAAGCTGCGGAACCCGCGCCCAAAGCCAGCACCGTGACCATGAGCATCAATTGCCATACGGCGGTGGCCAACGGTATGGCCAAGGAAGCCAAATGGTCGGGTATCGTCCCCGCGTCCGGGGTGATCTTGTCCACCACCACCTTTGAGATTCAGGAAGGGGATACGGTTTTGTCCGTATTGCTGCAAGCCCGGGATAAATTCAAGCTGCATGTGGAATACAGCGGCGGCGACGGCAGCGGCGCCTATGTGGAAGGCATCAATAATCTCTATGAATTCGACGGCGGCCGCTGGAGCGGCTGGATGTATTGCGTCAACGGCTGGTATCCCAATTACGGCTGCGGCGCGTATAAGCTGAAAGCCGGCGATGTGATCCAGTGGAATTATACCTGCGATCTGGGGCTGGATCTGGACGCCGGCATGCCGGGCGCGCAGGAATGGAAGGATACGCATGAGTAAACCCCGGCAACGTTTCTTTATCAATCTACACCCGGCGGCGTGCATGTTCTATTTTGTGGCGGTGCTGATTTTTACCTTGCTCTGTATGCATCCGGCGTTCAGCGCCCTGTCTTTGGCCGGCGCTTTGTCCTTTGCCTGGCGGCTGAAAGGCGGGGCTTCCATCAAAAAGACCCTGTATTTCGTGGGCCCGATGTTCCTGCTGATCGCCCTGGCCAATCCGCTGTTCAATCATCGGGGCGTCACCATGCTGTTTATGGCTTTCGATCAGTGGATCACTCTGGAAGCCACCCTGTACGGCTTGGTATCCGCCAGCCAGCTGGCGGCGGTGATCCTCTGGTTCGTCTGCTATCAGGAGGTGATGACCAGCGATAAATTCCTGTACCTGTTCGGTCAGGTCGCGCCGGGAAGCTCGCTGCTGATCACCATGACCTTGCGTTTGATCCCCGCTATGCAGGCTACCAGCCGTTCTATCCGGGAAACCCATGCCCTGATGGCGGAGGGAGAGCAGCGTTTGTTCCAAAAGCTGGGGACGGCTTTGCGCAATCTTTCCACCTTGCTGACCTGGAGTATGGAAAACGCTGTGGAAACGGCGGATTCCATGCGGGCCCGAGGCTATGGCCTGCGCCGGCGTTCCACGTTTCACCTGTTTCATTTTGACAGCCGGGACGCCCGCACCCTGGGGCTGATGGCGGCTTTGACCGTCGTGACCCTGCTGGGCCGCTGTTTTGGCCATGGCTATATGGAATTCTATCCCCGTTTGGTGGGGCTGACCACCGGCGCGCCCGGCTTTATTATGGCCGGCGCTTTCGCGCTGCTGGTCTTTTTACCTACGATATTGGAAGCAAAGGAGGCGGTACGGTGGCGCTGTTACGGTTTTGCCAATTGAGCTTTGCCTATCCCAACGCTGCGGTTCGCGCCTTGGATAAAGTGGATCTGGAACTGCGGGAAGGGGAATATCTGGTTCTGGCCGGCCCTTCCGGCTGCGGCAAAACCACTTTGCTGCGGCATGCCAAGCCGGAACTGGTTCCGGCCGGGGCCATCGAGGGGCAGGTACTGTATCGGGAGCAGCCCCTGGCGGAGCTGGATCCCTTTTGCGCTGCCACCAGGATCGGTTTTGTGCAGCAGAACCCGGACAATCAGATCGTGACCGACTATGTTTGGCACGAGCTGGCCTTCGGTTTGGAAAATCTGGGGCTGCCCACTGCTGCCATCCGGCGGCGGGTGGCGGAAATGGCCGCCTTTTTCGGCATGGAAACCTGGTTCCGCTCCAAAACCACGGAAATCTCCGGCGGCCAGAAACAGTTGCTGAATCTGGCCTCGGTGCTGGCCATGGATCCGGAATTGCTGATCCTGGACGAACCCACGGCCATGCTGGACCCCCTGGCGGCCCGGGCTTTGCTGGACGCGGTGCGCCGGGTCAATAAGGAATTGGGGGTCACGGTGCTGCTGACCGAGCACCGGCTGGAAGAGGTGTTCCCGGTGGCAGACCGGGTGGCGATGATGGATGGCGGGCGCTTGGCCGCTTTGGGCCGTCCCCAGCAGATCGCCCGCCTGCTTACCGATAAAGCGGACCGGCACCAGCTGTATTTCGGCCTGCCGGCGGCGGCCCGCATTTTCAGCGAATTGGGCGCAACCGGGGATATGCCTTTGACCGTCCGGGACGGCCGGGCCGTCGTAAAAGAGATGCTGGGACCGGTGGAAAAAGAAGAGGAAATGCAGCCCCACCGCCATCTGAGCGGCAGGCGCAAAGACGGCAAGGAAGGCAAAAACGGCAAAAGCGATTTTTCCAAAGAAAAGCCGGTTTTGCAGGCGGACGAGGTTTGGTTCCGTTATGGCGAAGAAGGACCGGACGTGCTGCGAGGCTTGGACCTGCGGTTGTATCCGGGAGAACGGTTGTGCCTGCTGGGCGGCAACGGCGCGGGCAAGACCACGCTTTTGTCCTTGCTGGCGGAAAGCAAAAAGCCTTATCGGGGCAAGGTGCGCCGGGCCCCCGGCGTCAAGCTGTGCATGCTGCCGCAAAATCCCCGTTCTCTGTTCACCTTTGACAGCCTGGGCCGGGAGCTGCTGGAAAGCGCCGACGGCGATCAAGAGCGGGCCGACGCCATGGCGGAACGGTTGGGGTTGACCGGGCTTTTGGACCGGCATCCCTATGATTTGTCCGGCGGCGAGGCGCAGCGGGCCGCCGTAGGCAAGCTGCTGCTGCGGCAGGCCAATGTGCTGCTGCTGGACGAGCCCACCAAGGGCCTGGACGCTTATGCCAAGAAAAACCTGGCTGAGCTGCTGGTGCGCCTTTCTGAGGAAGGTACGTCGCTGCTGACCGTTACCCATGATATCGAGTTCGCCGCCGAGCATATGCAGCGCTGCGCTTTTATCTTTGACGGTTTGGTGATTTCCGAGGGGGAACCCCATCAGTTCTTTACCGGCAACCGTTTTTATACCACGGCGGCCCAGTTGATCGCGGGAGAGTATTTCCCGCAAGCCATAACCTGCGGGGAGGTGATCGCCGCGTGTCAAAGCTGTTTGTCAGCCGCCGCACCAAGGCCGCCGCTTGGGTGATCCTCACCGCTCTGCCGGCGCTGCTGGTCGCTTTCAGCTATTATCACAGCCACCGGCCTACGGTGCATGTGGTGGGGGAACGAAACTGGGTGGACTATATCATTCTCAATTCGGATATCCTTTTGGCCCTGTTGTTTTTGATCGTTTCCGCCATCCCCTTCTTTTTGGTCTTCGATAAGAAAAAACCCCAGCCCAGGGAGATGATCCCCATTGCGGTAATGGCCGCTTTGGCTGTTGTGGGCCGGACTTTGTTCGCCATCGTGCCTTTGCCCAATTTCAAGCCGATGACGGCGGTGATCATGATCACAGCCGTGTCCTTCGGTCCGGAGGTAGGCTTTTTAACCGGCGCTTTGGCCGGATTTATCAGCAATTTCATTTTCGGCCAGGGGCCGTGGACGCCCTGGCAGATGTTTTGCTGGGGCGGCATCGGTTTTTTGACCGGGCTGCTGCACAATGCCGGGGTTTTCCGGGCCCGCCGCCGGCGCGAGCATTTTCGCGGCGGGATCTGGGATAAGCTTTGCCCGGAGGGCAGCAACCGCGGCGATCTGCTGCTGTTTACCCGCAAGCTGACGGATCATGCGCCGCTGCGCCTGTGTATATTCGGTCTGCTCTGCGGTTTTCTCTACGGCTGGATCATGAATCTGTATATGGTGATGGGCTATGTGTCCCCCATCACCTGGGGTACGGTGCTGCCCATCTATATTTCCAGTTTCTTTTTTGATTTATCCCATGGGCTTTGCACCTTTTTGGTGTTGTGGGCTTTGGCCGACCCTTGGACGGCCAAGCTGAACCGGGTCAAGGTCAAATTCGGCCTGGTGGCCGAAGAGCGCAATTATGTGATGCCGCCGGCGTCCTCTCCTGCAGAGGCCGGCGAAACGGCTTGACCCATTTGCAGCGGAGTAAGCCCAAGGCGCCGGAAAAAGACAGGATATGCAGCCACAGGGGCCGTTGAACGGCCCCTGTTTTTCTGTTGCCGGAAGGGGATGGACGGCAGGATATAGGGCAGGCTGCGGGTGGGAAGGCGGATCAGTTTTGGGGCGGCTCCTGGTTATGCAGCTGCCCTTTGGCCTGGCGGTAGCAAAAGGAGAGGAAGCTGATCACAGGAAAGCCGGCCAGGACGGCGGCGGCGGAAAGGGCGGTCAAGCCCGCCGGCAACGGCCAGGGATAGAACCACCAAACCAGGGCGAAGATGCTCAGCCACAGGGCGGCCCCGGTTTTCAGGCTGACCGTCAGATAGCGTTCCGCCGGCAGGCCGCCGCACAGCCAGGCGGCGACAGCCAAAGAAAAAAGCGGCCAGGCGGCGGCAAAGCCGGAAATGTCCGCGTCGGCGATATAGAAGCGGCACATAGCCCATAACAGGGCAGCGCCCAAAGCCAGCAGCAGCATGCCGGTACAGTAGGGAAAGCGCATAATGTTCTCCGAAAAGCGTAGGCTCATATTTATATATATCCGCAGCAGGCCTGGCTTATGCTTTGCCGAAGGAAAGCGATGATACCAAATATGGGAAAATTTTTCTTGAAATATCTATATATAGTGATATAATGGATGAGTAGGTATCAATCAAAAATACAGAAAAACATCGCGAAGGCGCGGGAGTATACGGAGGGACATATGACTGTACAGGAGATCAACGCCAACGGCCTGGAGGTTTTGCAACGACGCTATCTGGCCAAGGATGAACAGGGCCAGCCCATGGAAACGGTGGAGCAAATGTTCCATCGGGTGGCGGAGACCGTGGCCAAAGCGGATACCAAATATGACGGGGCTGCGGATTGGCAGGCCGTGGCCGAAAAATTTGAAAAGATGATAACGGATCTGCGTTTTATGCCCAATTCGCCCACTTTGATGAATGCGGGACGGCCCTTGGGGCAATTGTCCGCCTGTTTCGTTTTGCCGGTGGGCGACAGTATGGAAGAGATTTTCGACGCGGTAAAGTACGCGGCGCTGATCCATAAATCCGGCGGCGGCACCGGCTTTTCCTTCAGCCGTTTGCGGCCCCAGGGCGCTATGGTAAAATCCACCGGCGGCGTGGCTTCCGGCCCGGTCAGTTTTATGCGGGTGTTCAATATGGCCACCGAGGCGGTGAAGCAGGGCGGCACCCGGCGTGGGGCCAATATGGGTATTTTGCGGGTGGATCATCCGGATATACGGCAATTCATCCATTGCAAAAGCCAAAATAGCGATATCACCAACTTCAATATTTCCGTGGGCATCACCGACGCCTTTATGCGCGCTTTGGCGGAGCAGACGGAGTATCCGCTGATCGATCCCAAAAGCGGCCAGGCGGTGGGCCGGGAAAACGCCCAGGACATTTTTGAGCAAATCGTGGAAGCGGCCTGGCGCAACGGCGAGCCGGGGATCATCTTTCTCGACCGGTTGAACCGGGACAACCCTCTGCCTTCTTTGGGGGAGATCGAAAGCACCAATCCCTGCGGCGAACAGCCTTTGCTGCCCTATGAAAGCTGCAATCTGGGTTCCATCAATCTGGTGAAAATGCTGCGGCAAACGGAAAGCGGCTGGGAGATCGATTATCCTTTGCTGGCGGAAACCGTGGCCGACGCCGTGCATTTTTTGGACAATGTGATCGACGTAAACAATTATCCCTTGCCCATGATCGAAGAGACCACCAAAGCCGGCCGGAAAATCGGCCTGGGCGTGATGGGCTTTGCCGATATGCTGTTGTATCTGAACGTGGCCTACAATTCGCCGGAGGCCGTGACCCTGGCCGGGGAAATCATGGGTTTTATTCAAAGCGAAGGGCGCAAGGCCAGCCGGCTGCTGGCCCAAAGCCGGGGCGCTTTTCCCCTGTTTGCCCAGAGCATATACCGGGATGAGGAGCCCTTGCGCAACGCCACCATCACCACCATCGCCCCTACCGGCACCATCAGCATGATTTGCGGCGTATCCTCCGGGGTGGAACCGGTGTTCGCTTATGTATATCAGCGGAATGTGATGGACGGCACCAAGTTTTTGGAAGTGAATCCGGTTTTGCGCCGGGTTTTGCGGGAGAGGGGATTGGACAACGAAGAAACGCTGAAAGAGATCGCCGCCAGTGACAGTCTGCGGCATATCCCGCAATTGCCGGAAGATATCCGCCGGGTGTTCGTGGCCGCCCATGACGTTACGCCGGAACAGCATGTGCAGATCCAGGCGGCGTTCCAGCAGTATACGGACAACGCCGTATCGAAAACGGTGAATTTCCCGGCCAGCGCCAGCAAAGAAGACGTGCACAAAACGTATTTGGCGGCCTATGACAGCGGCTGCAAAGGGGTGACCATTTACCGGGACGGCAGCCGGGAGGCCCAGGTGCTGAACCGCCTGAAACCGGAGGAAGCGGCCAAGGCGGAGAATCTGACGCAAACCCCGGCCAAAGTATCGCCCCGGCCCCGGCCGGTGATCACCCAGGGCTTTACCGAGCGGGTAAAGATCGGCTGCGGCAATTTGTATATCACCGTCAATTATGACGACAGCGGCATCTGCGAAGTGTTCACCAGCACCGGCAAGGCCGGAGGATGCCCCAGCCAATCGGAAGCCACCGCCCGTTTGGCCAGTATCGCCCTGCGCAGCGGCTTGGACGTGAAGGAAATCTATGAACAGCTGAAAGGCATACGTTGTCCTTCCACCATTCGCCAGCAGGGCCTGCAATGCACCTCCTGCCCGGACGCCATCGCCAAGGTGCTGGCCAAGGTGGACGCCTATATCAAAAACGGGCATCCCGCCTGCGGCTTGAATGCCGGGGAATTGCCCAAGGGTAAGCGGCAAGCTATGGATGATTTACAAGTTTGTCCCGATTGCGGGGCGAAATTGGAACATGAAGGCGGCTGCGTCACCTGCCGCAGTTGCGGTTTTTCCCGCTGCGGCTGAAATGCCGGCGGATTTGCCGGCCGGATATATAAAAAATACTGGACAAAACGGCAAAAAAAAAGTATGATAATCTTTATGGACATGCTTTTATCCAAGTCTATATAAAACCAGGATTTGTAAAACAGCTTCGCGCTGTTGCGGATTGGAGGAAAACCGATGAATATTTCTATTACCAAAACTACTGCTCCCAAGGCCAAACCGGATTGGCATACTTTGAAATTCGGCAACACGTTTACCGATCATATGTTCATGATGGATTATGAGGAAGGCCGCGGTTGGCATGACGCCCGCATCGTACCCTATCAGAATATCTCTTTGGACCCGGCCAGCTGCGTATTCCATTACGCGGTGGAGATTTTTGAAGGCATGAAAGCCTATTACGGCGTGGACGGCAAGATCCGCCTGTTCCGGCCGGAAATGAATGCCAACCGTATGAACCGTTCCGGCGCCCGGCTGTGCATGCCGGAATTCCCTGTTGCCGATTTTATGCAGGCGCTGAAAACCCTGGTGGAGCTGGAAAAGGATTGGATCCCCACTTTGCCCGACACCTCTTTGTATATCCGCCCGGTGATGATCGCCACCGAGCCCCATTTGGGCGTCAGCATTTCCAAATCGTATCTTTTTTACATCATGCTTTCCCCGGTGGGCGCGTATTATCCGGAAGGCTTGAACCCGGTGAAGATTTTTGTGGAAGATGAATATGTCCGGGCGGTAAAAGGCGGCACCGGCTTTACCAAATGCGGCGGCAACTACGCGGCCAGCCTGATCGGCCAGAAAAAAGCTCATGATTTGGGCTATTCCCAAGTGTTGTGGCTGGACGGCGAGCATCATCAATACATTGATGAAGTGGGCACCATGAACGTGATGTTCAAAATCAACGGCGAAGTGGTCACGCCGGAACTGACCGGCGCGATCTTGCCCGGCGTCACCCGGGACAGCGTCATCCATATGCTGAAAAGCTGGGGCATGAAAGTTACCGAAAGACGGATTTCTTTGGAAGAATTGCATCGGGCCGCTGCCGATGGCAGCCTGGAAGAAGCCTTCGGTACCGGTACGGCGGCGGTGATTTCCCCCATCGGCAATCTGGATATCGCCGGACACAGCTATACGGTGGGCGACGGCGGCATCGGCCAGCTTTCGCAAAAACTGTATGACAGCCTGACCGGCATTCAATGGGGCAAACTCAAGGACGAATTCGGTTGGACCGTGGAACTGTAAACCGCTTTTCCTTTGCTCCGCTCCGGTTTGACCGGGGCGGAGCCCGATCCCATTATCCTACGGCATAAGCAAAGCGCCGCTGAAAATGATTTCAGCGGCGCTTTTTTGCGGTTGGGAAAAACGGCCGGTGAAACGGAAGCGGCCTAGGCCGCTTCCGCCGGCTTTTTGCGGCCGATGCAAAGCAGCGCTTTGCAAAGCATGTTGACAGGGATGATGAGGAAGGCCAGGAGCAGGCATATCAGCCAGGTTTTGGCAGCCAGCGGCGTCACGCCCAGGAATTTGCCGCAGAAGGTGATCAACAGGAATTGCAGCAGGAATATGGAGGCCATCACCAGCAGAAAGCTTTTGTTTTGGCCCAGGTTTTTAAAGGGGTTGATATGGATGGAGCGGGCGTTGAAGCCGTTGAAGGTGATGGACATCATGAAGATGGCGAACACGGCGGATTTTAGATAGGTGATATCCGCGTCGCCGAACAGGTTGCGGATGGCGGGCAAAAACAGCACGCTCAGGCAAATGAAGGTGATGTAGAAAGAGCCGGTGAGGATTTGTATCAGCATGGGTTTGCTGATGATGCTCTCCGTACGGGGGATGGGTTTTTCCCGCATATATTCCCGCAGGGCGGGTTCGCCGCCGAAGGCTATGGCGGCCAGGGTGTCCATGGCCAGGTTGATGATGAGCAACTGCACCACGGTGAGGATGATGTTTTCCCCCAGCAGCGGGCCGATGAAGCAGGTGAGCACCGCCGCTACGTTTACGGTAAGCTGGAAGGTGAGGAATTTGCGGATGTTTTTGAAAATGCTTCTGCCGTAGAGGATGGCTTTTTCGATGGAAGAGAAGTTATCGTCCAAGATGGTGATATCCCCGGCCTCTTTGGCCACCTCCGTGCCGCTGCCCATGGCGAAGCCCACGTCGGCTTTTTTCAGCGCCGGCGAATCGTTGACGCCGTCGCCGGTCATGCCCACCACCAGATCGCATTCCTGGGCCACCCGCACCAGCCGGCTTTTATCGCTGGGCAGGGCCCGGGCCACCACCCGCAGCCGGGGCAGGAGTTCTTTTAATTCCGGGTCGCCGATATCCGCCAGCTCCGCGGAGGTCAGGGCGATATGGCTGGATTCCGTGAGCAGACCGGCTTCTTTGGCGATGGCCACCGCCGTTTCTTTGCGGTCGCCGGTGACCATGACCACCTGGATGCCGGCGTTTTGCGCTTCCCGGATGGCAGCCACCGCCTCCGGACGCACATTGTCGCGAATGCTCAGCAGGCAGATCAGGGTCAGATCGTTATCGATTTGTTCGCCGTCGGCTTTGGCCACGGCCAGCAGGCGCATGGAGCGGCCGGCCTGGGCATCGATATAGGCGGTCAAATAGTTTTTCTCCGTCAGATTTTTGGTCTTGCCCTGCTCGTCCAGATAGGAAACGCATTTGTCCACGATTTTTTCCGGCGCGCCTTTGATATAGGTCACGCAGCCGCCGTCACGGCACACGGTAACGCTGGAGCATTTTTTATTGGAATCGAAAGCGTCGAAGCTTCTTACGTCTTCTTCCGCCATGGCGTCCACGGCGTCGGCATTGACCAGGAAAGAGATCAGGGCCCGGTCCGTGCTATTGCCGCCGATGATTTGATCGTTGCTGATCACGGCGCTGTTGTTGACGCCTACGCCGGCGATAACGTCCATTCTCAGGCCGGCGGGCAGCTCCTGCAGGGATGGGAAGACCCGTACGTCGCCGGTGGCGATCTCCACCACGGACAGCTGCCCTTTGGTGATGGTGCCGGTTTTGTCGCTGAACAGCAGGCTGAGGCTGCCGGCGGTTTCCAGGCCGTTGATTTTCCGCACCAACACGTTATCTTTGGCCATTTTCAGGCTTTGGAAGGACAGCAGTATGGAGGTGAGCATAGGCAGGCCTTCGGGGACGGCGCAGACGATGATGGTCACGGCCACGGTTATGGCGTCCAGGATCAGCCGCACCCATTGGTAAAAATCGCCGGGGATATGGCCGGAGGCAAGGGTTTTGATGAGGATGCCCAGGATGATACAGGTGGCGCCGATATAACCGAAGGTGGCTATGTGTTTGGCCAGGCGGGCCAATTTTACCTGCATGGGGGTAGCCCGGGTGCTTTCCTGCACTTCCAGGGCCAATTGCCCGAACAGGGTGTTGTCGCCCACCGTTTGCACTTCCATATAGGCTTCGCCGCCGCAGACCACCGTGCCCCGGTAGACGGAATGGGGATTGAGCAAATCCTTTACGTCGTAGGACGCTTCCGGCGGGCAGGGGCGTTTTTCCGCTTCTTCCGTTTCGCCGTTGAGGGCCGCCTGATCCACATGGATCACGCCTTCGAGGATGACGCCGTCCGCCGGGATCCGATCCCCAGCCTGCAGGTAGAGGATATCCCCTTTGACCGCGTGGCGGATATGGATTTCCGTCAATTGGCCTTCGCGCACGGCTTTGCAGGTTTCTTTGGCCTCTTCTTCGGCTTTCAGCGCCAGGGCTTTGCCATCCTGCTTGCTTTCGCTGACTGCGGAAACGCCGTTGGCGATGAGGATGGCGATGAGGACGCCCAGGGGTTCATACCAGTCCGATTCTCCCACAAGATAGAGAATCACCTGTATCGCCAAAGCCACCAACAGGATGATGATCATGGGATCCCGGAATCCGTGAAGAAATTTTTTCCATAGCGGCTCCCGAGGAACTTGCGTGAGGGTATTGGCGCCGTAGAGACGGCGGCTTTCTTCGACTTGGGCGGCGGTTAAACCCGTTCGTATCATGGCGGTTGTCCTTTCCTGGAATGTGTCCGGCCGCGTCTTGCCTCGCCGACGGATGACGGCGGAGGAGCGGGCGCTTTCCTGCGGGCTTCTGCCGGCGGCCGAAATGTATCGATTATCATTATACGTTTTTTTTTGACTTTGTGCAAGAATGGCGGCGGAATCTTTGTTTTGGCGGCGCAATGTTCGTTTAACCGGCAACGGCCCGACATCTGCCGGGCCGTTTAGCGTATGACGTTAACGTAAGAAAGGCCGTAATGCCGGAACAAGACCAGGGCCTCCGGCTCGATCCTTTCGCCGGCAACGGCGATGGGGATGGCCGGCGGGCAGGACAGGGCGGCGTTGGCGCAGATGCGGCCCAGAGATTGTTCCGCCGGTACGGTTTCCCAGGGAGAAAACAGGCATTGCCGGGGAGAAAGGATTTGCTGTCCCCGGGCCGGCGGCAAAGGCTTGGCC
>JAILCQ010000034.1 GCA_024679955.1 Bacillota bacterium
GGCCGCAAGGAAAACGGAGCCTCTTGAACAGGTGATTGACGCATTGAAGGAGGAACTGCGTACCCGCCATATCCTTCGATTGCAAAAAGGCGACTGTTCGGTTGACGCAGGATTTATCTGGTCAGACTTACTCACGAATCTGGAACGCGTTTCGGATCATTGTTCCAATATTTCCGGATGTGTACTGGACACCGTGGGACATACGATGAACGCTCATGAAAACCTGAGAATTTTCAGACAGATAGACGGGGATTTTAAACAGCGGTATCAATTGTTTTTGAAAAAATATGAACTCTGATCCTTACATTCACCAAATTGTTTAATCTAATCCAGTAGGCATTTTGACTTGACAATCGCACTGTTTTGCAACCGGGGACGGTTCTTTTGTCCCAGCTCGTCCCGGCGACGACGCCGGCAGCAGGCCTTTTCCCCTTTCCCAAGGCCTGTTTCAAAAAGCAGGCTCGCCCTGTTTCAAAACTGTTTCAGAAAGCAGGTTTGATCTGTTTCAAAAAGCCTGTTGCACAGCCCTTCGGGGGCGGTCATTTTGCCCCATTTCGCACCTGCCTATAACCCCGGCAGCAGGCCTTTTCCCCTCATCGACGCTTGTTTCAGAAAGTAGACTTTTTGAAACAGATATACAATAATAGTTTTGCGTTAGTTTTTTGCATAAAAAGCCATAAAATTGCTTATTTTAAACATTTTTTCTTATGGATTTGCCTGTTTCAAAAAGTCTACTCTTTGAAACAGATTTTTTTATTCCCGCAATAACGCCGGTAAAACGTACTGTGGCTTACGCCCCGCTGCTAAGCCATCTACCTGCCCTTATACAACAAAAGCCCGAGGCCGGGAACGGCCTCGGGTTTTTGCTTGGCTTGTATTGTATAAAGGGTTTGTTTCTTATTTCACATTTTCCATAAAGCGCATGAGGATGGCTGCCGCCTGGGCCCGGGTTGCGCCCTGGCCGGGCAGCAGGTTGTGCTGCTCGTCACCTTGCATCAGTTCCGCGCCGCAGGCCCATTGCATGGCCGGCATGGCCCAGTCGCTGATGCTGAAGGCGTCGTTGTAAGAGAGGATATTGGTGTCCTCGCCTACGCTGACGTCATAACCTTTGAACTTGGCGTAGCGGTACAAGATCGCCGCGAACTGCTCGCGAGTGATATTGTCCGTGGGGCCGAATTTGCCGCTGCCGTAGCCTTCCACGATGCCGTTGGCATTGGCCCAGATCACCGCGTCGGTGTACCACTGACCATCAGCGATATCGCTGAAGGGATTCTCCGCGGAAACCCCGGGGCTGCCTGCCAGGCGATAGAGGATGGTGACGATCATGGCCCGGTTGGTGGCGGTATTGGGGGCGAATTTATTATCCCCCACGCCCTGCATCAGGCCTTTATCCGTCACATAATCCACCGCACCGGCAAACCAGGCGTTGGCGGGCACGTCGGTAAAGCCCTGGCCGGGCTGACTGTCGCCGTTTTGCTGCCAACCGGCATAGACCGTCTTGTTGCCGTCCATCTTGATGGAGGTGATCTTTTCCGTCAAAGCCGCGTCGGCATACCAGCCGGTGAAGGTGTAACCGCTGCGAACCGGTTTGGCGGTGAGGCTGACGGTGGCGCCTTTGTTATGTTTGGTAGGAACGACCGCGCTGCCGCCGTTGGTTTGGTAGGTCAGCGTGTATTGGTTGGCCGTGCTGCCGCCGCCGGAGGTATCGCCGCCGGGCGTGTCGCCGCCGGGGGCGCTGCCGGCGGAGATGGTCAAGACGCCGTCTTTATAGGCAATGGTGTAGTTGCTGCCGGCTTCCGCGCCGCTGGCTTTGATGGCCACCGTGCCGGCTTTGGACATATCCGGGGTGGAGGCATAGGCCAGGGTGGGCTTTTTGGTCAGCTGATCATTGCCCACCAGGCCGCTGACCGTGTAATCGTCCGCGCCCAGCGTGGGCACGGCGTCATTGATCTTGGCTGTTTTGTCCTTGGGGGTGATGGTCAGCTGCTTCTTGTTGACGGTGACGGTTATGGTTTTTTCCGCCGCGTTGTAATTGTTGGTGGAAGCCGCGCTGATCTTCACCTGGGCGCTGCCCGCCTTGCTGATGGTCAGCGTGCCGTTATTGGCAACGGATATCACGTCGCTGCCGCTGGTGACGCTGTAGCTCAAAGCGCCGTCCCCGTTGGTGCTGGCGTTGATCCTGGCATTGGCGTCGCCGTAAGTAACGGTCATATTGCTGGCGGTGACGGTTTGATTGCCTTTGTTGATTTTGATGGTCAGGCTCTTGGTGGCATTGCCCGCAGTATTGGAAGCCCTCACCGTGAAGGTGGAATTGCCCGCCGTTCTGGGCGTGCCGCTGATGGTGCTGCCGTTCAGCCGCAGGCCGTTCGGAAGGCTGCCGCTGCTGACGGACCAGGTGATGGGCGTATCGCCGGTAGCGGAAAGATTCGCGCTGTAGGCAGTGCCTACCGTGCCATCCGGCAGGGAGTTGGTGGTGATGGTGGGCGCAACAGGGGCCGCGTTGATGCGGATGGTCAGGCTCTTGCTGGCATTGCCCGCGTTATTGGTGGCTCTCACCGTGAAGGTGGAGCTGCCCGCCGTTCTGGGCGTGCCGCTGATGGTGCTGCCGTTCAGACTCAAACCGGAAGGAAGGCTGCCGCTGCTGACGGACCAGGTGATGGGCGTATCGCCGGTAGCCGACAGGGTAGCGCTGTAAGAAGTGCCTACCGTACCATCCGGCAGGGAGCTGGTGGTGATGGTGGGCGCAACAGGGGCCGCGTTGATGCGGATGGTCAGGCTCTTGCTGGCATTGCCCGCGTTATTGGTGGCTCTCACCGTGAAGGTGGAATTGCCCGCCGTTCTGGGCGTGCCGCTGATGGTGCTGCCGTTCAGCCGCAGGCCGTTCGGAAGGCTGCCGCTGCTGACGGACCAGGTGATGGGCGTATCGCCGGTAGCGGAAAGATTCGCGCTATAGGCAGTGCCTACCGTGCCATCCGGCAGAGAACTGGTGGTGATGGTGGGCGCAACAGGGGCCGCCTTAAAACTCACGCTTACCGTCACATTGGCCGCCGGCATGGTGAACAGCTTGCTGCTGGTGATATTTTGCGCGCTGCCGTTTTCCGGCGTGTAGGTGATATAATCCAGCACGTAGCCGCTGGCCGGATTCGTCGTGACGCGGATGGTCTCCCCCGCCGCCGCCGCGTATTTATTCAGGTTGACGGTGCCCTGGCCAGTCTTAACCAAGCTGATGTCGTAAAGCGTGGATATGGAGGGGTTGATCGTCAACGTGGCCTGGGCGCTGCCGCGGTGGCCGTCTTCACCGTAGTTCACGGTGGTTTCCAGGCCCTGTACCTGTACCGTATAGGTGCCGGCCGGGGTGTTGGCGGGCACGGTGATGGTGAATTTACCGAATTGATTGGTCGTGACGTTCTCCGAACCGTCAGCCGACCAACCTACGATCCCAACGCCGTTTACGCAGTTAAAATCACTGCCGCTGAAATTCGTACCCGCTACGCCGGCGGTGCTGGTGATATTCGCCCCGGACCAGCTGGGCACGATCCGGTATTCGATGCCGTCCAAAGTGATGGACTGAGCGGAGGTCACGGTGAGGGTGACCTGCTGCTCAGAGCTGCTTGTCGTTAATGTGGCGGGAGACAGCGTCGCATTGACGGTCAGCGTCTGAAAGTCTGCCAGGGCATTGGGCCCCAGCAGCAGAACCAGGAACGCCGCCAGACATAAAAGGGTAAATATTGCTTTTTTTACCGTTTTCTTCTGTTTCATAATGCCAATCCTTTCTGTTTTCTTTTTTATTTAAAAACAATGTTTTAAACACCTGATTGAATAAAGCTTTCTGCAAGCGGAGGGATTTTCTTCTTATCTTGTTTTATTTTTGCCATGCAAAGGCATTTTCCTGCCAAGCTATTCCAAAACATCCCAATCCAACGTGGTTTTTTGCAGCAAGGCGGCTTTCAGTTTGGTCACGTCCTGGTTGTTCACCGAGCCGTTGCCGTTGACGTCCGCCCCGACCTGCTCCAAGGGGGTGAGGCTGCGCTTTTGCAGGTTGGCCGCTTTGGTGATGGTGGCGTCCTGGTTATTGACGCTGCCATTCAGATTGGCGTCCCCCTTTTTGACGATGACGATGGTGGTATCCGCCGTCATATCGACGGTGAAGCGATAGCCCCCGGCCACCGCCGTGGCCGTAAGCCGGGTGTAGGTCTGGCCGCCGTCGGTGCTGTAAGCCACCGCACAGGCCTCCACGCAGGAGACGGTGAAGCCGGTCTCCCCGGCGTACTGCCCGCCGCTGCTGACGCCGGTCACCGCAGCAGCGCCATTGGTGCGGTCGGAGAGGGTGAGGGCGTGGCTTTCGGCGTTGTAATGTATATTGGCGTTCAGCAATTCCGCATTGTTGCTGCCGATGGCGATATCCTGCCAGTCCTCCGCGCTGCCGTTGTAATATACGTCCCGCAGCGCATCACAGCCGGCAAAGGCATAAGAGTCAATATTTGTCACGCTGTTTCCAATAAACACGCTGCTTAGGCTGCTGCAATAAGTAAAAGCATACTGGCCTATACTAATCACGCTGTTGCCAATGGTCGCATTGGTTAGGCTACTGCAATTATAAAACGCAGAAATTCCAATACTGGTTACGTTACCAGAAATATTCACACTGGTGAGTTTGCGACAACTTTCAAACGCATTATTTCCAATGCCGGTCACACTGTTGGGAACGGTATAGCTACCAGAAAGACCGGCGGGAAAGGAAAGCAACATCATCATGTCTTTTGTGAATAATATACCGTCGGCTGATTTATACTTTGGGTTTTCTGGATCAACTTCAATCCGAGTAAGATTCTTACAGCCTGCTAACGCACCACTCCCAATGTTGGTCACGCTGTCCGGGATCGTTACGCTGGTCAAACCGCTGCAGCCGTAAAACGCAGAACCTCCAATGCTATTCACGCTATCCGGGATGGTCACGCTGGTCAAACTGCTGCAATAAGCAAACGCATAATCTCCAATGCTGGTCACACCATCACCGATCTCCACCGTATGGATTTGGCTGCGCCAGGAATACCACGGTGCATTGGAAGAGCTGGTATAATCCGTCATCTCTCCTGTGCCGGTTATGGAAAGCGTGCCTTCATCATCAAGTGTCCAGCGGAGGTTTGTTCCGCAGGAGCCGCTGGCAATCACACTCGGAGGCTGAAATGTAACATTTTCCAAAGGCGCATTTCCAATACCGATTTCGATTGCCTTCCACTGTGCTTCTGTGCCCTTAAAACATATGCTGCTTAGGCTGTTGCAATCATAAAACGCATAATCCTCAATGGCAGTCACGCTATTCGGGATAGTCACGCTGGCTAGGTTGCTGCAGCCATAAAACGCCACTTTACCAATGTTAGTTACGCTGTTACCGATTTTCACGCTGGCCAGGCTGCTGCAATCATAGAAGGTCCCCCTCCTAATGCTGGTCACACTGTTTGGAATCTCCACATTGGCCAAGCTGCTGCAATTCAAGAACGCTCCCACTCCAATGCTGGTCACACTGTTTGGAATCTCCACATTGGTCAGGCTGCTGCAGCTAGAAAATGCACCTTCCCTAATGCTGGCCACACTATCCGGGATAGTATAGGTCTCTCCCTTGCCGGCAGGATATTGTACCAACTCTGTCTGCGCCTTGTTAAACAGTACTCCATCCATAGAAGAATACACGTTATTCTCTTCTTCCACCGTAATAGTGGTCAGGCTGGTGCAATCATAGAACGCCCAATCCCCAATGTTGATCACGCCAGCAGAAATCTCCACACTGATCAGACCGCAACAATATTCGAACGCAGATCCTCCAATGCTGGTCACGCCATCTGGTATCATTACGTGGGTCAAACGACTGCAACCGGAAAACGCAAATTTGCTGATGCTGGTCACACCGTCGCCGATCTCCACCGTATGGATTTGGCTACGTTGGGAATACCATGGCACATTGGAAGAGCTGGTATAATCTGTCATCTCCCCCATGCCGGTTATGGTAAGCGTACCTCCATCATCAAGTGTCCAGCGGAGGTTTGTTCCGCAGGAGCCGCTGCTTGCCGCTTCCGCCGTCCCAGGCACAACCGCCAGCAGGCCTACAGCCAAAACCAAGGCCAGCGCAACGCTTATCATTCTCCTCATGGTTGTCGTCCTCCAATACTCCGTTGATCCTATTTCGCCTATCCTCGCTCAAACCAGCATTTTCCTGCCAAGTTATTCCAAAACATCCCAATCCAACGTGGTTTTTTGCAGCAAGGCGGCTTTCAGCTTGGTCACGTCCTGGTTGTTCACCGAGCCGCTGCCGTTGACGTCCGCCCCGACCTGCTCCAAGGGGGTGAGGCTGCGCTTTTGCAGGTTGGCCGCTTTGGTGATGGTGGCGTCCTGATTCGCGACGCTGCCATTCAGATTGGCGTCCCCCTTTTTGACGATGACGATGGTGGTATCCGCCGTCATATTGATGGTGAAGCGATAGCCCCCGGCCACCGCCGTGGCCGTAAGCCGGGTGTAGGTCTGGCCCCCGTCGGTGCTGCAGACCACCGCGCAGGCCTCCACGCAGGAGACGGTGAAGCTGGTCTCCCCGGCGTACTGCCCGCCGCCGCTGACGCCGGTCACCGCAGCAGCGCCATTGGTGCGATCGTCCAGGGTGAGGGTATAGCCGCCGGTGTTGTAATGCATATTGGCGTTCAGCAATTCCGCATTGTTGCTGCCGATGGCGATATCCTGCCAGTCCTCCGCGCTGCCGTTGTAATATACGTCCCGCAGCGCATCACAGCCGGCAAAGGCATAGTCGCCGATGCCGGTCACGCCGTTTTCGATCACCGCGGCGGTGATGCTGTGGCGATAGGCATACCAGGGCGCGCCGCCTTCGGCATAATCCGCCATATTGCCGGCGCCGCGGATGGTAAGAACGCCGTCTTCATCCAATGTCCAGGTGAGATTTACTCCCTCCGCGCCGCAGTTGCCGCCCAGGGGCCGGGCATAGGTGTTTTTGAACCACAGAGAGCGGGCACGGATATAGGTCTGCAGATTCGCCGCGTAGTTGCCCCAATCGTTTTGGGCGTCTGTGGTGGCCAGATAGTCTTGCCGGTAGGGCTCCGTCCCCAGGGTGGTGGCGCTGGCATAGCGGTGATTGTTATGGGCGTCGCCCCAACCGTAGGGCAAGGTGATATCCTGCACCTTGATATGGTCCATCCTGGCGGAGGCGGCGATATCCTCCGCCATCCCCGCCGTGTCCTGCTGCAGGCGGTCAAAGGCCGCGCGATGCAGGTTATACTGCCGGTAGACCTCGTCCATGAATCCTTCCTGCCGGCTGAGAGTTTTATATATGGAAGTTTTGTATTCGGTGATATTGGCGATGAACGCGCCTTCGCCGCTTCTGCGGTCGCCGTTCCGCCGGTCGTCCGCCCGGCCGAGAGAGCTGTTTTGATAGGTGGAACCCATGGCGTTATCCAGATCCCACAGGGGGCCGGCGATCAGCTTGTCCCCGGCGGTATTGCCGTCCCGGTGGAAGAGGATGCTGCCGGCGCAGACATCATAGCTTTTGACATACTCCTGCAAAAGATACATTTTGGCAAAGCTCTCCACGTCGATATATTCGCTGTAGTGCTTGCCTTGGGCATTTCTGCCGCTGTCGGAGCGGATGGCGTCCCAGGCCTCCTGCAGCCAGGGCCGGATGGTATTCAAAGCCACGGCCTCCATGTTTTCCGGCGTATCGATGACTGCGCCGTCTATCTTCAGCAGATTGTCGCCGATGCTCTTTACGGTGATGCGGTTATAGCCGGAAGTCCAAACCGGCGAGGCATCGTTCAGACCCTCCAGACGGAACTGGGGGTCGCCGCCATCGGCCACGGCAGGCTCCAGATAGTTATCCTGCTCGATCATAAAGCCGTTTTTGGTAACAAAAGAATCGGTCTTGGGCGTGACGGTGTAGCAGCCCTGGTATTCCCCGTTCATCCAAACATCCGCCGAGGCGGTATCCTGGCCCACGCCCAGCTGATGGGCCAGCCAGAATCCGGAACGATTGCAAAGCAGGCTGTGATCCAGTATCTCCGCCAGGAAGGACCACTTTTTGCTGGGCTGGGAATCGACGCCGGGGAAAGAGATCTTATCCTTCAGGGTGATATTATACGGACGCTTGTCCTTCGCCAGATCCCAGGTAACATTGCCCCGGCCCTTGATCTTTTTCATTTCATACCATTGGCCGCCGATATGTATGCTGCCGGAGCAGGTCACATTGTGCTGGGGGTCGCCGTCCATCTGGGCGATGGTGGGTTTGCCCTCGCTCTCGTCGATCTGGATGAAAACCGCCGGCACGGCCGGGGAGCCCTGATAGGCGATGAGCTGCAGCGTGGTTTCGCTCTCCCCCTCGCTTTGGAAGGCATAGGCCGCCGGGCTGTCCACAGGCGGCGCGGGGCAAAGGCCGCTGGCATAGCTGACGCCGTTCACCGTGGCCCGGGCCTCCCCCTCCCAGGAGAGGAAGCATTCCGACGCATCCGCGTTGCCCGGCAGATACAGCTGATAGGTATAAACGGGATTTTGATTGCTGCCGCCGGTGCGGGCCGGGAAAAGGTCGATCCTGGCCGGCAGGCCGTTGGCCGACGACGGCTCCACCCATATCTCCGCCGGAGCCGCCGCCAGCACCGGCCCGGCGGCCAACCACAGCAAAACGGCCGTCAACATCAGCCGCAAAAGCCCCAAAAACCATCGTCCTTTCATGATCGGCTCCACTCCCCTCCGGCAAAGTATGAAAGCTTGCCTATGTTTCTTCTTTCTCCCGCAACACCAGCCAATGCGTTATGTTATCGTTTATTCAATATAAACTACTAGCGACATAGACACGCCTTCATTTTATTATACCGCTTTATCGCTGCGCTTTCAATCCAAAGTTGCGGTGATTTGGCGTAGTCCCTTTTCATTCCCCTGCTCCGGCCGGGAAAGCCGAAGCAGACAACAAAAAACCGCCGGGCGCGGGCGGTCAGCTCCATCGCTTGGCGGTTTTGTTCTATCGGTTTTGTTCTATCGGTTTTGTTCTATCGGTTTTGCTCTATCGGTTTTGGCAGCCGGTCAGGGCCGGTAGGCGGAAAAGTTCCCGGCGGCCATCTCCTGCAGGGCCTCTGCGTCCTGCAGGCGGATGCGTCCCCGGCCCAGGGAGATTTGGCCCTGCCTTTCCATTTCTTTCAGCGTGCGGGAGACCACCTCCCGGGAGGAATTGATCTCCCTGGCGATCTGCTCATGGGTCAGGGGTAGGACGGGGCTTTGCAGCTGCTGCCGCTTTTGCAAAAGGGCGGCGGCGATGCGCCGGTCCACCCGGGTGAAGAGGATACTCTGCATTTCCCGCATCACATCGGAAAAGCGTTCCCCCAGCTTTTCAAAAATGAAACAGCGGACATGCACATTGTCCTGCTTGAACCCGGCCAGGCAGGCGGCGGGGACGATCAGCAGCCGGGTATCGCTTTCCGCCACCATCTGCGTCTCGAAGGTGATCGCCTTCATCACGCAGGAGGCGGAGAGCACGTCCATGTCGCCGCTTTCCACCCGGTAGAGCAAGATCTCCCGGCCTTCCTCCGACAGCATGAACACCCGCACCGCGCCTTGTAAAACGCGGATAAATCCCAGGCAGGCCTGATCGTTTCCGTAGATCAGGCTGCCTTTGGCATAGTTTTTGATCTGCGCGCAGGCCAGGGCGGCGTTTTGCTCCTCTGCAGAAAGCCGCCCCCAAAAGGGCAGCGCCGCCAGTTGACTGCGCATTTCAGATGAAGAGATTGACATCCGATTCCTCCGCATCGCCCAGATAGGCGCCGACGCCGCCGATCTCCACGCCGTCGATCAGCTCCTCCGGGCGAATGCCCATTACATCCATGCTCATGGAGCAGGCGATGATCTTTACGCCGTTTTCCATGGCTTTTTTCATCATGGTCTCCAGGCTGTCGATGTTCTTGTCCTGCATGATGCCTTTCATCATGGCCGTGCCCATACCGGCCATGTTCATCTTGGAAAGCTTCAGCTTGCCTGCGCCCCGAGGCAGCATAAAGCCGAACATCTTTTCCATCATTTTCTTTTTCACCGGCGCTTTTTCCTTCCGGCGCAGGGCGGTCAGCCCCCAGAAGGTGAAAAACATGGTCACCGGCCGGCCCATGGCCAAAGCGCCGTTGGCAATGACAAAGCTGGCCAGCACCTTGTCCATATCCCCGTCAAAGACGATGATGGTCTTGCCCTTGGCGGAAGCGCTTTCCCGCTGCGGCGCTGTCGCTTCTCCGCCGCCCCGGCGAATGAGGGCCACGTATTCGCCGTTTTTCTCTTCATTGCGCACCAGGGTATGGCCTGTCCGCCGGCACCAGGAAACGATGTCCCGATGGAAACCGGGGTCGGAGGCGGTCACCTCCAGCAATTCCCCGTCCTGCATCTGCTCCATGGATTTGAACACCTCCATGATGGGGCCGGGGCATTGCATGCCGCAGCAATCCAGGCGGATCTTGTTTACGGTTTGCTCTTCCATATGCATACGCTCCTTTGCTGCGGCGGGTTTGGCCGGCGCTTCCTGCGCTTTTTGGGGATGGTTCGCCTGATAAAAGCGGACGCCTCCCGGATACACCTTGACCTGGGTGAAGCCGTTCTGGCTGAGGATGCGGGCGGCGTTGTAGGCGCGGACGCCGACGGCGCAGAGCACGATATAGGCTTTGCTTTTGTCCAGCTCGCCCAGGCGATCCCTTAGTTCGCCCAGTGGGATATGCACGCTGCCGGGGACGGCGTAGGCCATGGTTTCCGCTTCCTCCCGCACGTCCAGCAGTACGGCTTCGGCATGGTTTTCCGGCTCATCGTAAGCGGCGATGCGCACCAGACCGTTGCGGATGTTTTCCGCCACATAGCCCGCCATATTCACCGGATCCTTGGCGGAGGAATAGGGCGGCGCGTAGGCCAGCTCCAGGTTTTTCAGATCATAGGCGGAAGCGCCCAGCCGCAGGGCCACGCCCAGGGTGTCGATGCGCTTGTCCACCCCTTCCCGGCCGACGATTTGCGCGCCGAAGATCTTGCCGCCCTCCGGCGCGAACAAAAGCTTCAGCGTCATCGGCGTCGCGCCGGGGTAATAACCGGCATGGGAATTGGCGGTGATGATCAGGCTTTCGTAATCCCGGCCCTTTTCCAGGCCCCGTTTTTGCAGGGTCTTTTCATTGGCGCCGGTAGCGGCGGCGGTCAGATCGAAGACCTTGGCCACGGCGGAGCCCTGGGTGCCGGCGTAGCGGTCGTCCATACCGGCCAGGATATTGGCCAGCAGCCGGCCCTGCTTATTGGCGGGGCCGGCCAAAGGCGTCATGGTTTTGTCCTTGAAAACGAAATCTTCCACCTCTATCACATCGCCCACGGCATAGATGGCCGGGTCGCTGGTACGCATATGCTCGTCCACGACCACGCCGCCCCGCTGGTTGAGCAAAAGCCCCGCCTCTTTGGCCAGCCCGCTGTTGGGGCGCACGCCGATGGAGAGGATCACCAGATCGGCGAGGACGGTTTGGCCGCTGTTCAGCCGCACCGCCACCTGTTCCCCCTGTGCTTCAAAGGCGGCCACGCCGTCAGCCAGGTGCAGATCCACGCTGCATTCCCGGATGTTTTCGTGCAGCAGCTGGGCCATCTCATAGTCCAGCGGGGCCATGACCTGATCCATGGCCTCGATCAGGGAAACCTGCAGGCCCGCATGATGCAGGTTTTCCGCCATTTCCAGGCCGATAAAGCCGCCGCCGATCACCGCCGCGGTTTTCACCCTTTCTTGCTGGATCAGGCCGCGGATCTCATCCGTGTCCGGCACGGTCCACAGGGTATGAATCCTGGGGTTATCTATCCCCGGTATCCGAGGGCGCAACGGCGAGGAGCCGGTGGCGATCACCAGATCGTCATAGCTTTCCTCATAGGTTTCGCCGCTCTCCCCCCGGCGCACGGTCACGGTCTTGTGGGCGGGATCGATGCGAATGGCTTCCTGATTCACCCGCACGTCGATGCGAAACCGTTCCTGCATACGCTCCGGCGTCATCAAAAGCAGCGCCCGGCGGCTGCGGATCACATCCCCCACATGATAGGGCAGGCCGCAGTTGGCATAGGAGATATAGGGGCCCCGCTCCAGGATGACGATCTCCCTTTCCCCGTCCAAACGGCGCAGGCGGGCGGCGCAGCTGGCCCCACCGGCCACGCCGCCGATAATCACGGTTTTCCTTTTGTTTTCCATATCCTCACCTCATCCATGCTTCCAAAGCGTCCAAAGGCATAGCGCCTACCGATTTTTTGATCATCTTCCCTTTTTCATACAGAACCAACGAAGGTATACTCTGAATCTGATGGCTTTGGGCCAGTTCCGGCTCCTCGTCCACATTCACCTTGCCCACCCGGATCTCCGGATGCCGTTTTGCAAATTGTTCCAGGATCGGCCCAAACATGCGGCAGGGGCCGCACCAAGCCGCCCAAAAATCCAACAATACGGGGGCGTCCGCATCCATGACCTGATCTTTGAAATTGTCTTTCGTGATTTCCAGCATGTCCCTGCACCTCCTGATCTTCAGTATAGGTAAAGCATACCCGTTCCGCAAGAAGAATTCTGTAACCATATCACATAAAATATACCAATATCCGATATTTTGCCGCATTATAAAAAAACGGCTGGAAAAGCCGGAAACAAAGGGCGATCCGTTTATCATAGGCAAAGCTTCGGCGGCAAAAAATGCTGACAAATCCACCCATACTGTGATAGAATACTGGCAACCCACGGAACGGTCCCCTATTGCCATACCGCCCCGCGACAGAAGCATTGCCATAGAAACCGGAGGCCAACGCTTTATGAAAAAAACCTACATCACCACCATGCCCAATCACATCGGCGCTTTTCTCAAGGCCAGCGAATGCTTTGCCCAGCTGGGCGTCAATATCACCCGGGTCAGTTACAATAAGGCTGTGGATTCCCATACCCTGTTCATCGACGCCGAGGGCAGCGAGGAACAGCTAAAAGCCGCGGACGACCGTCTGGCAGAGATCGGCTATCTGCAAACGGCGACAGCGGAAAAAGCCATCGTTCTTCTGGAATTTCATCTGCGGGACATACCCGGCAGCGTTACCGAGGTGCTGCGGCTGATCCATGCCTTTCGCCTGAACATCTCCTATATCAGTTCCCAGGAAAACGGCACGGATTATCAAGCGTTCAAAATGGGCTTGTTTGTGGAAGACGAAGCCACCTTACAGGCGTTTTTGGCCGAAGTGGAAACGCTTTGCCCGGTGCGGGCCGTCAATTACAATCATGCAGCCAAGGTTTATGACAACAGCATCTTCTACCGTTCCTTTGTTTCCGGCCTGATGCAATCCATGGGGCTGCCGGAAGACTGCCGCGACGGTTTGCTGGTCCATTCCAATCTGATCATGCAGATCTTAGACGAGCAAGGCTCTTCCCCCTACAAGACCTTTGAGAGCATCAGCAAATTTGCGGAATTGCTGGCCGCCTGCCGGGGAGAGGCTTTTTCGCCCAGGATCACCCGGCATAAACTGGCCGAAAACACGCAGTTGACCTTGATCGAGCCGCCCTGCGGCAGCAATACCGCCATCCTGGAAAGCTGCGGGGAGACGCTGTTCATCGACTGCGGTTACGCCCTGTACCGCCGGGAAATGGAAGCCTTGTTCCAAAAATTGCTGCCCGATTGGCCGGGCATGAAAAAACGCATTTTCATCACCCATGCCGATGTGGATCATTGCGGCCTGCTGCCCTTGTTCGACGAGATCTACGCCAGCGAAAAAACCAGGGAATGCCTGGCCCTGGAATACGCGGAGGGAAACGGCTTTCGCGAAAAGAATCCCCTGCACAAGCCATATGTAAGCATTTGCAAGACCCTGACCCGCTACCGGCCGCCCCAGCCGGAAAAGGTATGCGGGCTATGGGGCGGCCCGGAAGAACAGGAAGCGCCCTTGGCGCAAACCGGCTTTTTCCGCTTCGGCGAGATGTACTTTGAGGTCTACCAGGGGAAAGGCGGACATCTGGCGGGAGAAACGGTGCTGGTGGATTATGGACATCATGTGGCCTTCACCGGGGATATCTATATCCATATCCATGGCATGACCCGGGAGCAGGCCGACTATAATCGATACGCGCCGGTACTGATGACCGCCGTGGATACGGACCCGGCCTTGTGCGCTCTGGAGCGGCAAGCCATTCTCCAGCGCCTGGGCGCGGGGCAATGGCGGATATTCGGCGCCCACGGCGGCCCCAAAACCTATTCGCTGCAGGCAGAAACGGAAAAATGACCGGCAAACGCCGGCCGGCCTTCCCGGAAAGCATGGGCGTTGGCCGTTTTGTCCGGCTTATTAATAAAAAGCCAGGGCGCCGTTGGAAAGCCCGCGCAAAAAGCCAAAGCAGGATATCGCAAAGCGCGGCAAGGGCCGCATACCCCGGCGGCTGTAAAGAAAGGCCCGGAGCATTTGGGAACAGCGAGATTCGTTCCCAAATGCTTTTTTGTTTTCCCCGCGGCAAACGGCAAACCGTTTGTTATCGGCAAAGCGGCCCCGGCCGGGGACCGTGCTTTCTAAAACAGCCGGAAGCGGTTTTTCTCAAACGCCAGCAGGCCTTCATCCCGCATTTTGCAGAGTTCATTGGACATGGCGCTTCTGTCCACCGACAGGTAATCCGCCAGCTGCTGCCGGTTGAAGGGGATGGTGATGCTGCCGCTGTTCTGTTTTTTCGCCTCTTCCGACAGGTAAGAGAGCAGCTTTTCCCGGATCGTGCGCCGGGAGATATGCTCCAGCTTCTGCACCAGGCTTCTGTTCTTTTCCGAAATGGCGAAAAACAGATTCTGCACCATCGTATTGTGGAAACGGCAGGCGGAGGTGCAGGTGGTGAGGACGCGCTTCACATCAAAGAAAACGGTGACGCTGTTCTCTACGGCGATCACGTCGTTCAAAAGCGCGCCGCTTTCCGGGGCCACATAGGCTTCGCCGAAAATCTCTCCCACGCCGATATGCCGGAGTATGCTGCGATTGCCCCAGTAATCGTCCTTCTGTATATGCAGGCTGCCCTCCACCAGAATGACGATATCGCGGAGGTGTTCGCCCTGCCGCAGTACATATTCCCCCTTTTTGTAGGTGCGAAGCTCTGCCCCCAGGCAGGAAAGCATGGTCAGGATATCCTCGCCGCCGATGCCGGAAAAAAGCTTTGTCCTCTTCAATACCGGAATATAATCTTTCATAATAAAAGCCTTTCTGTTGTAAAAACAACCGCTTTGTTTGATTCAATATACTATAATCCGATCATAGAATCAAGGGAAATCCAAGGAGGGGCCCAAACATGATCCGGAAAATCATCAAAATCGACGAGGAAAAATGCAACGGCTGCGGGGCCTGCGCCGCCGCCTGCCACGAAGGCGCTATTGAAATGATTAACGGCAAAGCCAGGCTGACCAGAGAAGACTACTGCGACGGTCTCGGCGATTGTCTCCCCGCCTGCCCGGCAGACGCCATTTCCTTTGAAGAAAGAGAAGCGCCTGCCTATGACGAAGCCGCCGTGCTTGCCGCAAAGAAAAAGAAAGCGGAACCACCGCTTGCCTGCGGCTGCCCCGGCACGCAGGTGAAAACGCTTCACCGGCCAAACGACGCCGCCGCCCCGGCTTCGGTTTCCGACAACAGCCAGCTGCGGCAATGGCCGGTGCAGATCAAGCTGGTACCGGCAAAAGCGCCTTATTTCGAGAACGCAAATCTCCTGATCGCTGCGGACTGTACCGCCTATGCCTATGGCAATTTTCACCGGGATTTCATCCGCAACCGCATTACGCTCATCGGCTGTCCCAAGCTTGACAGCGTCGATTATACCGAAAAATTGACCGCAATCCTCCGCGACAACAACATTAAGAGCGTGACCATCGTTCGCATGGAGGTTCCCTGCTGCGGCGGGCTGGAGCAGGCGGCGAAACAGGCGCTGCAGGCAAGCGGCAAATTCATTCCCTGGCAGGTCGTTACGATTTCAACAGACGGAAATATTTTAGAGTAAGGAGGACGCCAAAAATGGAAAGAAAAATGTTTTGTTTTCAGTGTGAACAGACGGCCGGCGGCAAAGGCTGCGCCGGCGCGGCGGGGGTTTGCGGCAAAAAGGCGGATGTTGCGCAACTGCAGGACAAGCTGACCGGGGCCTTGATCGGCCTTGCCCGCGCTGCAGACGGCAACACGCAGTCAACCGAAAACGCCTATACCCTGCTGATCAAAGGCCTGTTCACCACCGTTACCAACGTGAATTTCAATGAAGACTCCCTTCAGGCGCTGATCGAAGAGGTGCATGCAGAAAAGCAGCATCTCCTTACCAACCGCCCGGCCGGCGCGTCGTCCTGTGGCAGAAACGACGACTATGATATGGCCCGGGTTTGGGATGCCGACGAAGATATCCGCAGCCTAAAAGCTCTGATCCTCTTCGGGATCCGGGGCATGGCGGCATACGCCTATCATGCTGGCGTGCTGGGCTACAGCGACGATACGGTGAACGCCTTTTTTGTCGAGGCGCTTTCCGCCATCGGCGAAGACTGGGGCATGAACGAGTTGCTGCCCATCGTCCTCAAGGTGGGCGAAATCAACTTCAAGTGTATGGAGATGCTGGACAAAGCGAACACGGAGACCTACGGCGATCCCCTTCCCACCACGGTGCCGCTGACCGTGGAAAAAGGCCCCTTCATCGTCATCACCGGCCATGACCTCTATGATTTGAAACAACTGCTGGAACAAACAAAGGATAAGGGGATAAACATCTATACCCATGGCGAGATGCTGCCGGCCCACGCCTATCCGGAACTGAAAAAATACCCTCATCTGAAGGGGAATTTCGGCACCGCCTGGCAGAATCAGCAAAAGGAATTCGCCAATCTTCCGGCGCCGATTCTCTTTACCACCAACTGCCTGATGCCGCCGAAAGACAGCTATAAGGATCGCGTGTTTACCACCGAGGTGGTTTCCTATCCGGAAATCGTACATATCGGCGAGGATAAGGACTTCACTCCCGTCATCGAAAAAGCCCTGGAACTGGGGGGCTTTGCGGAAGACGTGGCGTTTACCGGTATCAACGGCGGCACGGCGGTCACCACAGGTTTCAGTCACAGCGCCGTTCTCGGCGTTGCGGATAAGGTCATTGACGCGGTCAAAAGCGGCGCGATCCGTCACTTCTTCCTTGTCGGCGGCTGCGACGGCGCAAAGCCCGGCCGCAATTATTACACCGAATTTGTCAAAAAGGCGCCTGCGGATACGATCATCCTGACCCTGGCCTGCGGCAAGTACCGCTTCAATGATCTGGATATCGGTACGATCGGCGGCCTGCCCCGCCTCATGGATATGGGTCAGTGCAACGACGCCTACAGCGCTATACGCGTTGCGGTGGCTCTGGCGGAGGCCTTTGGCTGCGGCGTCAACGATCTGCCCCTTTCCATGATCCTTTCCTGGTATGAGCAGAAAGCCGTATGCATCCTGCTGACCCTTCTGTATCTGGGTATCCAGAACATCCGCCTGGGCCCCTCGCTGCCGGCCTTTATTTCCCCCAACGTACTGGGGTATCTTGTGGAGAACTACCATATCGCGCCGATCAGCACGCCGGAAGAGGATTTGAAAGCCATTCTCGGATAAGACAGCGGGGCGGATGGGCAAAACGGCATGAAATCTTCGGAAAAAAGCAATCGCACCGTATAGAAAAAAGACCATACTCGGCGAAGGAGGAAATGGACCATGGGTTATATCGTATCACCGCAGGGCTTCGCAGAGGTCATCGCCGCCCTTCGGGATACCTACCGTATCCTTGCGCCGGTGCGCAAAAAAGGCGCCGGCCGCTTTCTGGATGTTGACGCGATCCT